>NZ_VMHE01000001.1 GCF_007559425.1 Allobacillus salarius
TTGAACCGCCGTATACGGAACCGTACGTACGGTGGTGTGAGAGGTCGGAGGTTAACTACCTCCTCCTACTCGATTTATTCAATAATCGTATTTTTTACATACTTTAATTTTTGCTCCGCTGAATATGTTCGACGTCTTAATATAAATGGATATATGTTGAGGAATATCTAATTATATAAAAGGGAAGTGATTAACAGAACATAGAAAAGCGAGGGATTTACAAGTGAAATGGCGAGGAAGGAAGCAGAGTAGCAATGTAGAAGATCGTCGCGGTCAAAAGGTATCTCGTAAAGGTATTGCAGGGTTAGGTGGAGCAGGTCTCATTATTATAGTAGTATTTGCTCTCATTACAGGGAATCCGATGATGATATTAGAGCAACTGCTAGGCATACAAGGAGAACAGCAATCTACAACCGTGCCATATACTGAATCAAAAGAAGATGAAGAACTTGCAGATTTCGTTTCCGTTGTGTTAAATGATACAGAAGCAGTCTGGTCTGAACGATTCGAAGAAAATGGCATGACTTATAAGGAGCCGACATTAGTACTGTATACGGAGGCAGTTCAAACAGCCTGTGGATTTTCGAGCTCTGCAGTAGGCCCGTTTTATTGTCCTGGTGATCAAAAGCTATATATTGACCTAAGTTTCTATAACCAGCTAAAAACTGACTTCAATGCATCGGGTGATTTTGCAATGGCATATGTTGTCGCGCATGAAGTTGGTCACCACGTACAAACATTGCTTGGTAAAAGTAAAAAATTAAATCAATTACGACAGGAACTAAGTCAAAATAAATTCAATGAGTATTCCGTTCGATTCGAACTACAAGCGGACTATTATGCTGGTGTTTGGGCGCATCATGTTGAAGATTTAGGTTATTTGGAACAAGGAGACATTCAAGAGGCATTGAACGCAGCTTCTGCTGTTGGAGATGACACGATCCAAAAACGGACCCAAGGGTATGTCGTCCCCGATAGTTTCACACATGGAACAGCCGAACAACGACGTACCTGGTTTCAAGAAGGGTACGAAAAAGGTACAATCGAGGGCGGACAACCACTGGATTTAGATCAATAAACTGTCTTTCATTATAAGTTCATTCCATATTTATTTAAAAGATCAATGATTCCGTAACGTGTGTTCCCTTCTCTGCCTGTTACGGTGTCAGCTGTGATTAATGAGTTTAATATAGCTTCTTCCGTAGCTTCGCCGGCAGCTCGAAAAGCATCTTCTAGCAATTCTTCATGGATGAACGAAAAGGATAATGGTTCATGAGCTGAAGAATGGGGTACTGTTGTTGCTGTCGAAAAGCCGATTGCAATATCACCGCTTCCATGACCAATGATTGAACCCGTTCTGGCGAGACCCGTAACCGTTCGCTTTAGAATACGCTTCAGCTGTCGATCGAGCAACGGAAGATCTGTTGCTAGAACAATCATAATAGAACCTTTGTCAGGTGACTTTGAAGCATTTATATGTTTTTCTAATTCTATTCCAATCGGCCGGCCATCAATCGTCAAATCAGTTAGAGTGCCGAAGTTTGATAAAACTAAGATACCTAATGTGTATTGATTTTCTCCAATGTATAATTTTCTTGATGATGTGCCAATACCACCTTTTAAGGAATAACAAACCATTCCTCTACCAGCACCTACAGCACCTTCTTCAACGTAATCTTTTGCATTGTCGATTGCATCGAAAACGTCTTGTCTCGATATCGCTTTCTGGCGGATATCATTTAAGATCATGTCATTGCATTCACCGACAATCGGATTGATCGTTCCGGTCGTGCGGCCAATTTCGGGATTTGATTCAAGCATATAATCAATTAAATAATTCGCAGTTAGTCCGGCGCTTAAAGTGTTTGTCAGTAGGATTGGAGTTTCGATTGTGCCAAGCTCATCTAACTGGGTTAGTCCCATTGTTTTTCCGAACCCATTAATCACATGAGATGCACCAATGACTTTTTCCTGAAATAGATTTCCGGAATGGGGAAGGATGGACGTTACTCCTGTTTGAATAGCTCCTTCATCGATTGTCGAATGACCTACTCGTAC
Organism: Allobacillus salarius; assembly: GCF_007559425.1. Lineage (GTDB taxonomy): Bacteria > Bacillota > Bacilli > Bacillales > Alkalibacillaceae > Allobacillus > Allobacillus salarius. Next base: position 2,059 of record NZ_VMHE01000001.1, read on the forward strand.
ACCTTTTACGTCTGTAATCGCATTCTTTTTCCCTGGTTCCATCTGTCCAATCGTAATCCCGTAGTCTCTTAATCGTTTCTGTTGATTCATTTTTTATCACCTACACTGGAAAAGCCCACTTAATCGTGGACTTTAACTTTTATTTTACTGTATTTAAATTTCGAATTTGATTGACTGATTCAGGATTTTCCAAAGCAGATAAGTCACCCGCATCTTCGCCAAGATATGCTGTTCGAATCGCTCGACGCATCACTTTCGCATTGCGTGTTTTTGGTAAATCCTCAACGATATATACTTCACGTGGTGCTATCGCTTTACCCAACCGATTAATGGCATGGTTTGTTAGCTCTTCAATCAATTCGCTTTCAGGTTTGTTTTGATCTTTAATAACGACGAAGGCAACAGGAGATTCACCTTTCACCTCATGTGGGACACCGATTACACCGGCTTCGACAACAGCTTCATGTTCGACATAAATGGACTCTAATTCAGCTGGACCGATTCTTTTACCAGCAACATTCAACGTGTCATCAGAGCGCCCAGTAATCGTATAAAATCCTTCTTCATCGTAAATGACCCAATCGCCATGACACCATGTATCAGGGTAACGATTCCAATAGGTATTTTCATAGCGTTCATTATCTTGATAAAACCCTTTCGTCATACCTACCCACGGTTGTTTAATGACCAATTCACCGACTTCATTTTTTACCGATTGGCCATTTTCATCATAAATATCTACGTCCATGCCAGGAACAGCAGCATTAAAAGCTATCGGAGCGATTGGTTTTACGAGTACATTCGTCAAGATACCTCCGGAAATTTCCGTACCACCTGAGTAGTTGATAATCGGCACTTTACGATTTAGAACCTTTTCAAATAGCCACATCCATGGCTCGTCATTCCAAGGTTCACCTGTCGATCCGACCATTTTTAAGGTTGATAAATCATGCTTTGTCGCATACGATTCGTCCATTGTCATTAACGTACGAATTAAAGTAGGAGAGATTCCTAAATGAGTCACTTGATGCTTTTCAACTAATTCCCAAATCCGACTAGGTTCTGGATAAGTAGGCGTACCTTCGAAAACAGTGATGGTCGCTCCATTCATTAGCCCACCATAGACTAAGAAAGGACCCATCATCCAGCCCATATCCGTATACCAGAAAATATTATCTTGTTCAGTGACATCCATCATGACGCCCGCATCAAATGCTGCCTTAACTGGGAATCCATGATGTGTATGCAATGTTCCTTTTGGTTTACCCGTTGTACCAGAAGTGAAAATGATCATATAAGGGTCATCACCATTTGTATGAACACTTTCGAAATGAGTATCTAACGTTTTTAATTGCTCCCAATCAACATCTCTGTCCGCATCCCTCGAAACTTCTTCATTTGTTCGGCGTACGACAAAGACCTTCTCAATGGAAGGGGAGTCGGCTACTGCTTGATCAGCTTCATCTTTTAAATTGATTTGTTTACCACCACGATGAAAGCCGTCGGCAGTGATTAAATACCTTGCCTGAGCTGCATTGATTCTTGTAGCAATCGCTTCAGACTTATAGCCGGAAAATGCAGGACAAAAGATAGCGCCAATTTTTGAAATGGCGAGCATCGCAATGACCGTTTCCGGAATCATCGGCATAAATATTGTAAATCGATCTCCAAATTTAGCACCTTGAGCGACCAATCCGTTGGCAACTTGATTCACTTGGTCTTGAAGATCTTTATACGTATACGTGATCACTTCTCCATTATCGCCTTCCCAAATAATTGCTTGATTATTTTGCGTTTCTACATCATTTGCAAAGCGATCAAGGGCGTTATAAGCAACATTCATTTTGCCGCCGTCGAACCACTTCGGGTATTTGGTACCGTTTTCAAGATTTAAGACACTTTGATAAGGCTCAAACCATTGCAAGTTTAACTCAAGGTCAACTTCGCCCCAAAATCGTCCGATATCTTGTATGCTTTCACGAAAAAACTCATCATAGTTCTCATGATCAAACCGCTGCATAAAACGGTATAAGCGTGTGTTTTTTACATAATCTGAACTTGGATTCCAAACTGCTTTTGTCACAAAACCCCTCCTGAATTACAGTGTTGAATATTCTGAATATAAATTAATTATAACTTAGATGTGCAATGTTGAGAAGGAAAGACTCATCGAGAGGGGGAGGAGGTTTATCCATAGAATCCGATTGCATTCAATAAAAATACGCCAGTAAATACAACCATTAAAGAACTAGCAATGACTATAGACGTCATTTTCATTTCTTTCGTATCCAACCAAACGAGCAAACCAATGATCAACGTGAATACGAGACCGAAAATGATAGATGCAAAGGGCGTTGTCGGCGTAATAAAATCAAACCAATTAATCGTTAGCATACAATCACCTCAATTATCTGAATTTTATTACTTATATCTTTGCTGATTAATGAATATTTGTCAAATACGTATGTATATGAATTTATTGCAGAACGAACTCAGATGAATGTCGAAGTCGGTTGAATTAATGTGTGAGAGTTTCTTTTTTACTTCGAAGTAGACGGGTTGAACTTCGATCCGAAAACTTCAAAAGGAGGTTTTAAAATGAAAAAAGGGATATACCGAGGTTCATTTTTTGTGATTGGTGTAATAGTAGCTGCTGTATTATTTTTAACAGACATACCTATGGAAGAAAATACAAAATTATGGCTAATGGTGTTTTACATTGTAATCGGGATTTCGGTTACGGAAATTCTAAGAAAGAAACATATAAAAAGAGATAGTGATTAAGGGAAACTTAGGAAATGGCTGCTTTTATTCATTTAAACGTTAACTTCCGATAATATATATTATGTAAACTAAAATTGAGAGTTATTAAGGACAGCGAACTAAACTGTCCTTTTATCGTCGTTAAGTTATTATCATGCTGTTTCTCAAGATCTATCTCATTAAAACTTTCTGACTCATACCTTCCTTTTGCGCATTAACTAACATCGCAACATCTTCATATAAGGATCTCCAATCTTGCAAATCCGGTAATATTAAAAGATTAATATTCATCATATTTATTTACTAACTCATATAACTCTCTAAATTCTTTCTTTCGTTCTTCATCAGATAAACGCTCCGAATCTTCATGAAACGGCATTGCCTCTCTCACTAACCCTTTCAAATATACTCGAATCTGTTCGCCAGTCGATGAGAAGAAATGCACCCCATATCGAGCGATGTGGTTGCCTATCTCTATCTGTGTTTCATAATCAGCACCGATACCTCTATCAACATCCTTTTTCGCTTGTGCGATAAAATCATCAATTGAATCATACTCGGAATCGCTCATCATTTTACTTGAAGTTGAATCAATATAAAGCATAAATTCATCAGCATTCAAAAATGATTTTCCTTTTCCTTTTTCCATCGGTGGATTCGCATAAGCACTAATATATGCCTGCTCTTCGTGTTCACTTAATCTCCCATGAGCTTTTCCTACTTTTCCATCCTGTAACTCCCATATCGTATTATGATGTTCAACTACGTTTGAAAAATCTCCCTGTTTCCATTCCTCTAAAATCTCTCTATAAGTATCTTCATGTTCTAGTCCTTGATATTCGATTTTTTCCAACAACGTATTGATTTTTTCATCAGTCATGAGGATAAATCCTCTTTTCTCATCCGCCTTCACTTTTTGATGGCTCATACGATGAATAAGTGTTTGAACTGTATCATCATCCCACTCATAAATATTCGAGAACGGTTTGTCATCTTTTTTCATATCATCATTCTGTTTAATCGATTCCTCTTTCAAAACTTCAACTTGTTCATCTTTTTCCTCTACACGATCGGAGACCTGCGAATCCTCTTGCGAATCAGCAGAAACACTTCCTGTCGGTTCTTCCTGTGAATCTATCCATAAAAACGCACCAAAAACCAATCCCCCTGCTATGGCTATGACTGATAAAAAAACAGCGACGAACCTTGCTAATCCCTTAAACATTTAATACCTCCCCTGCGATGATTAAAATGTATGGTACTCGAACTCCAATAGAAATAAAATCCCTAGTATAAGTGCAACAATGAATCCAATAGAAGATATAACCAAAACAACCCCCATAAGAATCTTTTTAACCATATAGTCCCCCCCAAAAAAATGATTTGTATTTTTTATTCTATCTTATATGGTAAATATTAACAAACACAAAAAAGAGAGCAGAAATTAAAATCCCCGCTCTCTTTTTGCAATAATGGTAAAATTGTAATTAGGTAGCCTATATACTCGCTTTGTATGATCAAAGTCTATTTTATGAATGGTTGTCTGTTTTTTGTTCGACATTCTTAGTGGACTGTTCTTCTTCTGTTTCACCTTTTTCATCTTTATCATGTTCACTCATTAAATCATTCGTGGACTTCTTGAATTCTTTCAACGTTTGACCGGCCGCTTTGCCGAATTCAGGTAACTTTTTCGGTCCAAATATAACTAATAATAAAATGACAATCAAAATTAATCCTGGTATACCAATTTGACTAAATCCCATTTTGTTACACCTACCTTGCTGAAATGACGTATATTTGTCCTAACTTCTTTTATCATAACATCAAATAAAATCTGGCAAAAGTATTTCTTGTCTCATTCGCTATTTTTAATAAGATAGGACTCCTATTTATTTATAGGAGTCCATGTGCTTGTCATTTATTAGGCTGGATAATCTTGTTACTACCCTCTAGGTGGAAATGGATCGTTTCCATAGCTGTTTGAATCGCTAATTTCACCATTACGATTATGAATGACGTGTTCAGTCTCATCTTTTCGGGCTTTCTCACGTCCTGCGTCAACTGCTAACCCTTTTGTATCATAAAGATCTATCGTCTTTCCGTTCTGAACGTTTTTCCACTCACTTCCATTTGGCACTGTATGAACAGTTGGATTGTTATTTGCCATAATCCTTCACCTCATTTATGTGATGTTACTTCTAATTTTCCCGTTCAGAATTAGAAATAACGATTTAGGATATTAAGTTATTATGACAAAATCGTTATTGTTTTTAACGACCTATAACCGTTTAACGAGATGTACTAACCGATTAAAACCCATGCCTTCTCCACTCACCAATTTTTCCGCCAAGGACGATGATCTTTATACGTTTCGATAACGATTGGGGTTTGTTCTTGCTTAATTGTTCTTTTCTTTTTAAATCGTATAAAAAACAAACTAGCAATGATCAGAATGCTGCTAAAGAGTAAAGTGTACATAATGATTCGCAATAATCCGGGACCGTCAGAATCTTTTGGATTCGGGTTGGCCTTCCCTCCTGCTGTTGAACCGTAAACTGGTTTATCATCAGTTGTGATTTCCTCTGTTGGAAATTGATATTCAAAAATGGATTCATCAGCTTCATTTCTAATTGATAAAAGCCCGTCTGTCGCAATCTCGGTTGTCCAATCTTGTCCCTTTTTTACGGTAAAAGTGAGTGCTTCATCTAAAACGTACTGCTCACCTTCTTCATCTGTGAATTCCTCACCGGATGAAATTGTTTCTGTTTGATATTGATATCCATATTCAATTAATCGCTCGGTATCCATATAAGCGTGTCTAGGATGTTCCGCATTAAGTGTGACTATGACTAACTCAATTCCATCATCCTCAGCGGTTGTTGACAGAGTAAATCCAGCATCATCTGTGTACCCGTTTTTCACACCTGTCACGTCGTCTCGTTGTAAAACGAGTTGGTGATGGTTTCGTAGTGTTGTATCCCAACTTTCACCTACCCACTTTAATTCCCTTGTTCCAACAATTTCCCGGAATGTTTGATTCTCCATTGCATAAGCAGTAATTAATGCCATATCATAAGCTGTTGTTACATGGTCAGGGTCCGGTAGTCCATGAGGGTTTTTGAACGTAGTATTGGTAACTCCTACTTCATTTCGAACAAAATCAGTCATTCGTTTAGCAAAAGCTTCCTCTGATCCATCGAGATGTTCAGCGATAGCAATTCCAGCATCATTTCCAGAATTAATGAGCAATCCTTGGACAAGCTTTTTTAATGTTACCTCTTCCCCTTCCTCTAAATAAACACGTGTCCCTTCTGCTTCTCGTGCATTTTGACTAACGGTGACGATGTCGTCTAAATTGCCTTCTTTAATCGCCAGTAATCCACTAATGATTTTGGTAATGCTCGCCGGGTACATTTCTTTATCTTTTTGCTTTTCATAAAGAATAACACCAGAGTTGGCATCCATTAAAATCGCTGATTCACTATATAATTCAACCTCATCTTCGTCTGCATAAATAGGACTACTATAAAATAACAAGGAAGTGATCATGAATAATAAGATGTTTTTCAGTATATTCATCAAAAAGCTCCTAAACATTATCGATTTTTGTCGTTTTCATCTTACTAAAAGTATAAGGAATCAAAACATATTGTGCAATTGCTTAATAAGAAAATTAAGATTATTACTATCTAATTCAATTGGTATAAGATGCGCTTGTACATCCAAAATATATACAAGAATAGAAAAGTAGGTGGTTGAATGGTTGTTGTTTGGGAATCGCTTCTGATGGTTGTTGCAGGATTATTTTTGTTGCGTTTTGCCGGCAGAAAATCCATATCACAAATGTCACTCGCTCAAACAGTTGTCATGATTTCAATTGGTTCAATCATAATTCAACCTATTGTTGAATCAAGTGTTTGGCGTACATTATTGGCAGCATCAATGTTTATATTGGCGTTAATCATTATGGAGTATTTACAAGTTAAATTTAATTTTATGGAAAATTTCATAACAGGTAAATCAAAAATTGTAATTGAGCAAGGTGAATTAAAAACGAAAAATATGAAAAAATTACGTTTTACTGTTGATCAATTGGAAATGCGATTGCGTCAACAAGGAATCAATCGGCTTAGTGATGTGAAAACAGCGACACTTGAACCGAATGGACAGCTCGGCTATGAATTGTATCCGGATGCAAGACCATTGACTGTAGGAGAATTTAAGGAATTAATGAGTCTATATACAGGTTTGCAAGTTCAACAAAATCGAAATAACCTTCAACAAACGTCAAATATATTTGATGAAATGAAACAAAATACCTATACACCGCAATCTCCTGATCAACTAAAGTAACTTCTAATCAAACATCTGGAAAGAATAACTTCTCTTAAATTTCAAAAGCTATAGGTAAATCATTGAAAAGAGGTTAGCTACATGAGTCATTTTAGTTTAATTCTAAGTAAATTTGTTGCGATGTTAGTTTTACTATATATCATTCTTAACGTCATTTTCGGCGTGAATTTCATGAATGTAGTCTGGGTCACATTAATTCTTTCCATTGCCTCTTACTTAATTGGTGATTTGGTTATATTGCCTCGGACGAATAATATTGTTGCATCGGTTGTTGACTTTGTAATGAGCTTTGGATTGGTTTACTTTTTAGTGGATGCATTCGCGTTTGACAGTAACTTATTTACGGCAAGTTTACTATCTGCGATTGGAGTTACTTTGTTTGAAGCGTTCTTTCACAGTTCGGTTCAAACACAAATAGAAGAAGAAAACAACGTAAATCCTGGGCGATACAATTTACAAACAGAGGTATCAGAAGAAATTGACCCACTCATTGACGATGAGGATCGGGATAATAAATAATTATGGGCAATCGCTCCTGTTCCTACATAATAGGAGTGATTGTTCTCCTAATAACCATTTACCTATGTCATACATACAATAAAACGATGACATAAGGAGGTATGAATTATGGATGAACGCAACTCGCTTTATCAATATGTAGAAGATATGGAAAAGTGGCTCGAACAATTTCAGCATACAATGCATAAGTTGGATAAAAATCCGAGTATCGTTTTCGATAACGAAACTCTCCCAACCATTCAGAAGCAGCTTAACAAGCTAATGACTGATGTGAATTATTATAAAAACACCCCACAAGCACTGTACAAAGATTTAATGAATGACCTACAGAAAGAAGCATCTGCTCTATATAATGGATATCGATCAATCCTGCATTCAAATTCCAAGAAAAATGAACAGAAATCTAAGGTGGAAAAGAAATCGAATTCAAAGAAATCTTCGGAAGAAACGTCAGAGATCGTACCTATAGGAGAGCATAAACTTCCTCCCCTCCCCTATCCTTACGATGCTTTGGAACCATATATCGATAGTGAAATCATGAAGCTACATCATCAAAAGCATCATCAAGGCTATGTTGATGGGTTGAATAAAGCTGAAAAAGAGATGAAGAAAGCAAGAAGGAATGATGATTATGAACTGATTAAGCATTGGGAACGAGAAGCCGCTTTTCATGGAGCAGGTCACTATTTGCATACGATTTTCTGGGACATTATGAATCCGAAAGGTGGCGGAAAACCTAAAGGAGAATTAATGAAGTGGATCAAACAATCTTTCCATAGCTTTGAATCATTTAAAAAACACTTTTCTGAAGCGGCTAAAAATGTGGAAGGTGTTGGATGGGCAATTCTTGTTTGGTCTCCCCGTTCGCACCGGTTAGAGATCTTACAATCAGAAAAACATCAAGTCCTAACGCAGTGGGATGTCATTCCGTTACTTGTGTTAGATGTATGGGAACATGCTTATTATCTACAGTACAAAAATAAACGCGATGAATATGTAGACAATTGGTGGAACGTTGTTTGTTGGGATTCAGTATCTAAACGATTGGAGCAGGCGAAAAAAGTGAAGTGGCAACCTTATTAAAGAACATTAAATCTTGTGTTTGAAAATATGTATATTAACCATAAAAAACCGTCCACTGCCCTATTGGGCTACTATGTGGACGGATTTTTTAGTTTATAATGTTGGTGGTTCATCTTTGGAACCAGGTTCATTTTGATGTGTCTCTTTATTTAATTTCTTTTCAGCTTTACTTAATTGGTTTTTGGCAAATTCTCTACCGCCAATACCAAAGGAAATTGCAAATGCAGTCATTAAACCACCTAGGATTAATAAGAAGCCTAAGTTCACGATGGATGTCGCAAATTTCAGCTGATCAAGTGTCATAAATACAGCGAATACAATGACTACATATTTAATGATTGTCGCAGAAGCCTTGCTTCCAGTGTATCGACGAATCCATTTGTCTAAAAGGTTTGCGATAAAGAAACCAATACCTAAGATCAATAGTGCACTTATTAATAGTGGTAGATACACAAGAATTGCACTACCAATGTTATTCAGTACCTCTAACTGTAGAACGTTTAATGCCTCAACGGTAAAGAATAAAACAATGATGAATTTAACTACGTTTGTGAGTACTCTTGATAAATCGAAGGAAGGCTCTTGAGTTTCACTTACACCAACAGCTTGATAGATTCTGTCGATGCCTGCCCCTTTGAGTACACTAAATAGTAGGTTTCCGACGAATTTCGCAATGTAATAGCCTAATACGACTAGTATAATTGCAACAAAGATGTTCGGAATCATATTTAGAACGGTATTTAAGACTTCTGTTGCTGGTTCTGTAATGGACTTAATATTTAAAGCATCTAATGCCATTGTAATGACTGGAATCAACACTAGAACGTATACGACATTCGCCAATACGTTAGATAAGGCATATTGATTAGGTGCCTCACCTGGTGAGTCAGGATTTAACTTTTGATACCAACCATCGATGTGTAGGCTTTGAAGGAAGTTGAATACTAAATCTTTAATAAGTCTGGCAATAAATACACCTAATACGAGAATGATTGCTGCCCCAATCAAGTCCGGAATGAAGGATAGCATTTGATCCATCATGTTTGTTATCGGCTTGGATACAGAATCCATCCCTAATGCATTAAGAATTGATGGTAAGAATAGGATGAATATGAGGTAGTAAACGATGTTACCGATAATATTGAGAATATCTTCTCCCTGTTCTTTGTTTTGTATAATTGGTGCTTTGCTAATTGCCTTGTGAAAGCCCATTTTAACAAAAACCTTTGTAATGAGGGCTTTAACACCTTTAGCGATAATCCAAGCTAACAATAGAAGTAATAGTGCATAGATGACATTCGGAATTGCTTGGATTATTTTGTCTAACATCGACTCAAGTGAATTTGTAACGTTATCCAATTTCCCACTCTCCTTTATCGTAAAATAATGTTTCATTTAACATATTACCTGCCAGAATGCCGACTAAACATTATTAGTGTTTTTTCAACATTGTTCGGCGAATGTATACATCGACATACAATATATGCTTTTTAAATTTTAAGGAGGATATCAAGTTGGAAAAAGAAAAACGCAATCCATTTAAAACATTAAGTACATTATTGTTGATTTTAGGTGCAATCTACATATTCTTGAATGTCCTACCAATTCATCACGTTAAAGCTCACCCTTTCTTTGAAAATGGGGACAAGCCATTAGTTATTGCGCATCAAGGTGGAGAGCATTTAAGGCCTTCTAACACGATGATCGCCTTTGAGCATGCAACAGAACTTGGAGCGGATGTGCTTGAGACAGATATACATATATCCAAAGATGGGTATTTAATTGCCATCCATGATCCGACAGTTGATCGAACGACAGACGGTACTGGTAGAGTTGTGGATTATACGTTAGAGGAATTGAAGCAATTGGATGCTGGTTATTATTTTGAAAAAAACGGAAAACATCTTTACCGTGGTCAAGGGATTCAGCTGATAACCATCGAAGAATTATTTCAACGGTTTCCAAATATGCGTTTTGTATTAGAAATTAAAAATACAAACCCTGACAATCAAATAGATTCTATTATTAAGAGATTAGTTCATTTAATTAATACATATGAAATGCGGGAACAAGTACTTATCGGATCATTTGACCAAGAAGTAGTCGATCGATTTCGAACTCAGGCAGGTCCTGGAGTCGTAACGTCAGGTGGCAGAGATGAAGTGACGAAGTTTGTTATCTTCAACAAGTTTTTTCTTAAAAATTTTTATCGCCCACAAGTAGAGGCTATACAAATTCCCCAAGCAGAAAGTGGTTTCGATCTAACAACAGAATCTATCGTTACAGGAGCAAAGCGAATAGGCATGAACCTTCACTATTGGACAGTTAATGATCCGAAAGATATGCGAAGATTAATTGAAAAAGGCGCTGATGGCATTACGACCGATCGACCAGATTTACTGATTGAACTATTAAATGAATTAGGTTACTAAACACAAAAAGACTGTAAGGAAGCGATTGCCTCCTTACAGTCTTTTGTAAATTATTGACTCATTTTCTCATAAAACATTTTTGCTTTTTTAACGGCATATCCGCTTCCGCCTTTATCTTGCACGCCTTCCAAGAGAATTCCTAAAACAAAATCAGGTTGATTTTGATCATATGAAATGAATAAACCATTTTGCTCATCATTTTCATCCTCATGGCTAGCTTTTAACTCAGCTGTTCCTGTTTTCCCAGCAATCTCTCTACCATCGATTTCGGCAGCTTTTGCTGTTCCTTCCGTTACAACTTTTCTCAATAAACCTTGTAGGCGTTCGATGTTTTCGCCAGTAGTGATTTCACTGAGCCAAACCTCTGGGGACTCTGATTTGAGCAACAGTGGCTTTTGGACGTTTCCTTCATTTGCAATCCCACCATAAATGGATGACAGGTGAACAATATTAATCAAAACCTCTCCTTGACCGTAAGCAGAATCAGCCAACTGACCTTCAGAACCAAATTCCCCGCTATTGGATATTTGCGACGTAGCCATTGGATAAGCAAATGGAATGGACTCTGCAAAACCTAATGATTCTAGTTCTTTACGGAATGTTTCGCCACCCATTTTTAATCCTTGCATAGCAAAGTAAATGTTATCAGAATGTTTAAACCCTGTTTCCAAGTCGACATTGGTATGATTTGTGCTGACACGAGTTACTTTAAAATCACCCCAAGAATCGTCTTTTTGCCAGCGCTTCTCTTCTATTTTCAATGCCTCGTTTGGATCAAGTGTTCCTGCATTTAATCCCGCAATCGTCGTTAAAAGTTTCATGGTTGAACCAGGTGAATAAGTAGAAGAGAAACGATTAATGAGTGGCTGATTGGCGTCTTCGGATAACTTGCTGTATTCTTCGTCAGTGATTCCGTGAACGAATCGATTTGGATCAAAACTAGGCATACTCACTAAACTCGTTACTTCTCCTGTCTTTGGATCGACTGTTGTAGCCGTTCCCTTCTCTTCTTTCAAAACCGAATATAATTTTGATTGAAGTTCTGCATCAATGGTAACCGTTATATCCTCACCATCTTTTGCTTCCTGCACAGCGATCGGTGTTTTGGACCCATCTGGTTTTTCGATATAAAGCTCAACACCGTTTATACCACGTAGTTGATCTTCATATAACTGTTCCAGTCCTCTTTTCCCAACAATATCACTTGATGAATAACCTTTTCCTTCAAGCTCTTCCAAATCTTCAGCGGTTACTTGTCCGATGTATCCTGTTAAGTGCCCTAATACGTCCTTGTATGGATAGACCCGGTCAACAACAACACGAGATGATACACCGGAAATCGCAACGGCATTTTCCACGATTTCTTCATCATCTAACATAAATTTCTTTACGGGTACAAAATGATTTTCATCGACCCAACTTTGTGTATATTTCTCTTTAATGGACGAAGATGATACATTCAAGATGTTCGCTAATTCTGAAAGAGAATTTTCATTGAAATCCATAGGTGTTACGCCTACTTCATACACTTCACCATTCGCGGCAATGAGATTGCCATTTCGGTCCAATATTTCTCCGCGAGATGCCGGTGTCGTTTGGTATCGGACCTCGTCTTCTGCCTGCATGCCAGGCATGATGAATGAAGGATCCCATTCAACAAACCAACGATCCTCTTCACTTTTTTCATCTTCTTTGTCTTCGTTCAACGGGCGTGTCAATTGTAATGTATTTTCATATTGAATTTGTCCCGCTAATGTGTTGAATGATATTTGAATTGGTACGTCATATTCCGTCATTGTTTCAAGATCTTCATTTTTCAGCTCTTCTACCGGTTCAGTTCGTTCGATAGTAACTTGATCAACAGATAGAGCTTCGTATAAATGATTATATCGCTCAACGAAATCTTCATGAGAGAAAGTTGTCTTTGTATCTTCACTTACATAGCTTTTGTATAATTCTTCAAAGTCATGTTCCATCCACTTCTCTATATAAGCATCAGCTGTTTCGTTTGGGTTTGGATATTGCGTCTCTTCCCCAGTACATGCTGTCAAAAATAATATTATTGTCAAAAATAAAACAATCGTTCTTTTCATTATTGACCTCCTTACTTCTTGAGTCGCCCATTCACCTTGAAACGTTAGCGATAATTATTCAGTACATTTTGTAGCTTTAACGCAAGGCCGATATTCCCATCGACTTTTATTTTTCCCATCATAAAAGCTGAAGTGGCATTCAGTTGCCCATCGATTAATTTATGTAAATTCTCTTCTTTCAGTCGTAAGCTACATTTTGCCTTTTCAGTTGCTTCTGTGCTCAGTTCGGCACCACGTTCAAAAAATTCAACAGAGTACGCTTCGCCATCGTTTAATATAAAATTATAGGTAGCGGACAAATGATCTAATCCACTTGGATCTTCATTCATTTTATTAACCAACGCTTGTAACTTTTCTTTCATCTCATCATCCCCTATTTTTTCTTACTTATTTTCATTATAACAAATATTAAACATTTCGATAGGACTGAAGTTTGAATATGGTCTCTCTAGGGTACTTTATTAATAAACAAAAAGAATGATGAGGTGAAGAAGATGCTTTGGTGGATTGTAGGAATTATACTTGCGATCTGGTTAATTGGTTTTGTACTAGATGTCGCTGGTGGTCTTATTCATTTATTATTAATTGTCGCAGGAATTGTTTTTGTCTTTCAATTGATTACAGGAAAAAGGAAATTATGACGAATCAGTCTTGGGTGTGCATGAGCACTCAAGGCTTTTTTATTTTGCGAAGCCCTTTCAACTGCTATAATTTAGTATTGTTACGGAAGGAGTGCTACTAGATGGATGAGCAAAAAGAAAAAGCCGTGTTCGCCGGCGGATGTTTTTGGTGTATGGTAAAACCATTTGATCAATGGGATGGTGTTTATTCTGTCACCTCTGGTTATACGGGCGGACATGTAGAAAATCCTACATACGAGCAAGTGAAAGAAGGAAACTCAGGTCATTATGAAGCTGTTGAAATTGTGTTTGATGCAAGCAAAATTTCGTATGAATTTATTCTAGACCTTTATTGGAAACAAATTGATCCGCAAGATCCAGGTGGTCAGTTTCATGATCGTGGCCCCCAGTATCGTACAGCGATCTTTTATCAGAACGAAGAGCAAAAATACTTGGCGGAACAATCGAAACGTAATCTAGAACAATCTGGTCGATTTAGTCAACCGATTGTTACAGAGATTTTGGAAGCCACCACTTTTTATCCTGCTGAAGAAGGACATCAATACTTCTATAAAAAGAACGAAGAACATTATTTAAAAGATCGTGAAAAATCTGGTCGAGATGAATTTATCAATCAAAACTGGAACTAAAAAAGCAGCATTCTCGAAATGATCGGGAATGCTGCATTTGTTTATTTTAAGTGTTCATCAAACCAACCGACAATATGATTTAATCTTTCCAGACGCAAGTTGGGCTTCCCTGTTCGTGATAAATTATGGTCAGCTTCAGGAAAACGAACAAATTTCGTTTTTTGCTGACGATATTTTAAAGCGATAAACAATTGTTCTGCTTGCTCGATTGGACAACGAAAATCATTTTCGTTATGAATGATCAATAATGGAGTTTCCATTTGATCGACATAAGCGATCGGTGAGTGTTTCCATAGTTTTTCTACATCCGAAAATTCAGCTTGGATTTGCCAATCGCTGAAATAGTAACCGATATCACTGACGCCGCGGAAACTAATCCAGTTGGATATACTTCTCTGTGTAACGGCTGCTTTAAACCGATTTGTATGACCAACAATCCAGTTTGTCATGAAACCACCATAACTGCCACCAGTTACGCCTAATCGATTTTGATCAATCCAATCATATTGATTCGTAATATAATCGACACCATTCATAATATCTTCATAGTCACCATTTCCATAATCACCTCGTACTGCATCGACGAATTCTTGGCTATAACTATGGCTTCCGCGTGGGTTTACATAGAGGACTGCATAGCCTTTCGCAGCTAATAATTGCATTTCATGGAAAAATGTATTGGCGTAAAACGCGTGTGGCCCACCATGAATATTGACGATCATCGGGTATTTTTTACCCTCTTCGTAGCCGGCCGGTTTCATAAACCAACCGTGAATGGTCCAATCATCTTTACTTGTATAGGAAATGGCTTCAGGTTCAACGACCGTCGTTTTTTCTAGAAAAGCATCGTGAAAGTGAGTGACTTGATCTAACTTCCCCGTTGGAATATCCAAAGAATAAAGCTCGCTTGGACTTGTAGGCGTACTAATCGTTAATAATGCTTGTTGGTTTTCTCCATTCACATCAAACCCATAAATATGGAAGTCATCTTGTAAAGCTGGATACAACTCACCATCGACATTGCCATAATAAAGAACGATGTTTCCTTGTGTTGAAACAGGAAAATAAAAGTCGCGATCGCTAGCCCATACAATTAACTGCAAGACAGGTTGCTGTTGAATATCAGCCACGACAAAATCTCCGACAGGTGCATCGAGTCCTTCCGTCAAGCAAGTTTTAATCCCTGTTTCTAAGTCATAATGATATAGTTCCGTGTGTGTTGCATTTTCGTAAGTTCGTCCCATTTCCACAAATAGTAATTGTTTTCCATTTGGCGAAACACGTAAACCAGCGACATATCCCTCTTCTGTTTCGATTAAAGTGGATTGTTTACTTTCTATGTCATAACGATAAAGATTCATATTAAAGTTAAAATCTTGGTCTTTCTCTTCATCCGTAACATAGAAAAATGATTGACCATCAGGCATCCATTCCATGACACTGAAGTTTTGATGGCCACTTAACAATGTATTCACTTCTTCACTATCAATATCAAGTAGTTTTACTTGTTGATAGCTTTCTTCTAACAACCCAACACCATCTGCTTTATATTTCATCCGTTCAATGACTTTAGGCTTCGGAAAATCTTTTTCATCTTTCTCATCTTTTTTCTCATCATCATCTTGGTCGTTTTCCTTACTTGCAGACACATGATAAATTACTTTTTTTCCATCAGGTGAAAAAATCGCAGAATTTACCCCTTTCTCTTCTTCGGTAATCTGCTTTGCTTCTCCCCCATTTTTGGACATCAAATACACTTGATTCTTTTCATTTCGTGTTGATAAAAATAGAAAATGTTCTCCGTTAGGTCCCCACTGGATACCGGAGACTCTATCTTTACCATGAGTCCAAGCATTGATCTCATTTGTTGCTCGATCCCAATGATACAAGTTTGAGACATACGTATTTTTTTCTTGATCTATCTCCGTTCGGATGAAAAGCGCTTCGTTTCCATCTGGTGAGAATTGTGGATCGGAAACTGACGAAATATGAAACAAATCGTCTGCTTGAATGAAGCTTTGCTTAGCCATATGTACCCCCCTAGAATATGAAAAGCTAGTAGATAAACTCTACTAGCTTTGATAGATTAAGATTATTATAAATTAAAAGATAATTTTTGTCGATTACAAATTACATGGACTGATGCTCAGCAAGAACTTCATTTAGATTGGTTTGTAGCTGTTCTAATGATGAGATGACTTCCTGACTTTCAAAGATTAATTGTTTATGTTTCCGTTCTAAGTCGATGTTTTCCAACGTTTCGTTGATCAATCGCTCTTTTGTTTCGTGTAGCTTTTTCACGAAAGAACTGTGTAATTTCTCATTAAACTGTTGAATGACTTCTGTTTTTTTATTACCGATCCACTGGGTCATTTCTTCAAATAATTCGTTTCGGGCATCTCTTTCAAAAAAGTCCTTTTTGTTTTTAAAGTATTTCAAGAATGATTTCTTTTCATCATCCGTCATTTGAAATGTGAAAGCTGGTAATTCTGTACCGGTATAATCTTCCGTTTCGAAAAATAACTTTTCATGCGGAAAACTTATTTCAATAAATTCATTGAATACATCAATTAACTGATTTTTGATCCGATTCATTTGATCATCCAGTAAAATGTCAATTTCATACCATTCTTTCGTTAATTTTTGTCGAATGAATTGAATAGTTTGTTGTAATGCACTGGCTAGCTCTTCTTTTCCTTTTTTGCCATTAGATTGAATCACTGCTGGATTAATCGTTGCCTTCAACCATTCAATGGACTGGATATCGATTCGCTCCGCTAAATAGTGGGTTAGTTCAGTGGCTTCTTGCGTGAGCTGGTTTTCTAATACACCGCTATCATAGCTAGCGAGCTTCGATTCAAGTTCATTTCTTTCATTTAATCCTTTCGACAATGTTGCTTGCTTTTCGGATTCAGTCAAACTTGCTTCCCGAATCGTTTCAGCAATGAATTGTTGTAAATGAGATAGTTCACCAATAAGGTTTTGAAAGACAATTCCTTTCGCACCCAAATCCATAAACTGATAAAAAACTGTTTGAAGTTGATCTAGTTGTTGAACAGCAAATTCGGCTGGTTGTTCTGTCAAAAGCTCTTTACTGGAGATTGGGAATATTGCTGGTTGTCCAATTCCGTATTGTTTTAGCTGGGATTTCAAATAGTTTTTAACGTCATTTAATTCTTGTTCTGAATCCGCTAAATCGGCTGCATTTAATACGAAAAACATTTTCCCGGCAGTGATTGTCTGACTAAGTCGACCTAGTTGTCTCAAAAATTCACGGTCAGCACGTGAAAAAGCATGGTTATAATAATTGACATATAAAATAACATCCGCTTGTCTTATATATTGAAGTGAAACATTCGTATGTCTTGCATGAATTGAATCCGCTCCGGGTGTATCTACGAGAGTGATTCCTTCTTTTGTCAATGCACAATCATAGAAGATCTCGACTTCTTGGACAAAACAAGATATATGTTCTTTTGTGACATAGTCTGAAAAGGTATTTAATGTTTCTTCTTTTGTTTGACTAAGCCATGTTTTCGCTTGTTGAATTCCTTTTAAATACGCATCAATAAAAGAAGCTTCCGTTCGTTCAAAGTAAGTTCTTAATGTATCCCATTCTTTTTTTAAATATTTCGTGATCTCTGGAATACTCGTAAACTTCTTCCGTGTATATGGTTCAAGGATTTGTTGTAATTGTTCTTGAAGCATTTCATCCGATTTAAAACGTACGATAACTTTTCCGTGCTCATGATCATTCGACACTGGTCTGATTTTATTAATAGCCGCAGTTGTCGGGTTAGGTGAAACTGGTAATAATGAATCCCCGAGCATAACATTGGCAAACGATGACTTACCCGCACTGAAAGCTCCGAATAGTGCAACCGTATATTCTTTTTCTTGCACCTGTTTAAAACGAGTTTTTAACTTCGTTGTCAGTTGCTCGATAATAGGCAGTTGTTCAGCTTGGTGAATGATTGCCTCCGTATCAGATTCAATTTGCGTATAATCCAATGATTGATTGGAAATTTCTTTCATGAATGGTTCATTCGGAGTATTTGTTTCGTCCGTTTGATGATTATCTGCTGCCTGAACGAGTTTTTCAAGACTTTTCTTCTTCCGGTGACTCACCTTTTCTTGCCACGCCTTGTTTGTTTCCTCATTAGTCTGTTGCGTATCATTCGGTTCAAACAACTGACTCCGTAATTGAGTGATCACTTGTTTGATTTCTTTGACAAAATCTTGATTGGTCTCTGCACGGATCGAATTCTGTTCCTGAACAAGCTCATCTAGTTGACGATCGAATTCAGATGACTTCTTTTCACTAATGGATTCGATCAATGGAAGAAACTTTTGAATCAATTGTTGCTGAATCGATTGGTGTAACGCTTTCGTATAAATCAATACGTAATCACCCGTAACTTGGGCAGACGGGTTTACGTTACTTTGAATTAACTCTTGGTCTGCTTGAAACGAAATTTCTTGAACTTGCTGTAGAAGTTCCTTTTCATTCGTAAGCTCACGTACATTCTCTTCTAATTGGGAACGCACAGCCCACACCATTTCCGATTGAATACGGCTGTTTAATTGATGTAAAAATTGATCCATTCTTTCTTGTTTTGCTGCTTCGGTCTTTTTCTTAGCAAAAAGACCACCGACTTTAAAGTTCTGTTGCTGAGAAATTAAGTATTCCTTTGCTAACTCTCGTGTTTCAAAGGTCATTAAATAAGCATTAGATAAAATGGCATCCAACTCTTTCTGAAGCGACTGTTTAACAGTAGTTATTTTGTGTTGGATGTTTTCTTTCTGTTCTTCAATCAACTCTAAACGGTTCAACAATTGTTCTTGCCCCGTGTTTCCTGAATGGTCGCTTTCCCACTGTTCGATGATTAAGTCTAACTCTCGTTTTATTTTTGAATCTAACTGATTCGGTAATTCCACCATTCGCTGTTGTAACGTATCTTTAAATACATGAAATTGATTCAATGGAGATTCTGTATCCTTCAAGGAAGTAAAAAACATAGCTTCTGGATACAAGCTCCATTCTTCATAGGTGACTCTTAATCGTTGTTTATATGAATCAAACAGCAACTCTTTCTCGCGATGTTTATCGATTTGGTTAATCACGATCATATAAGGAACTTCTCGTCGTTCCAACTCTTTTAAAAATCGAAAGTTCACTTCAGACAGCACATGATTGTAATCCATTACATAAATAAATAAATCAATTAAATGAATTTGATTTAACGTACAGTCAAACTCGGCGTCGTCCGAAGAGTCAATACCTGGAGTGTCCATAATCGTCACTTGGTCACGCAAAAAGTCATTTTGTTTATAAATTTGAACGGACTGGACGATGTCGCCATTTTTAGATAGCTGTTTAATTCGTTGCTCATTAACATGGTCATCTTCTGTATATGTACCATCATTCAATTGATAAACAGCCTTATCTTCTCCTGCCCTAATCTCTACAATATTCGCACTCGTTGGGATCGGACTTGAAGGTAAGATTGTTTCACCTAAAAGGGCATTAACCATCGAAGATTTACCAGCGGAAAAATGGCCGGTAAATCCAATGGTCACTTCCTTCTTCTGCCACTTTTCATACAAGTCAATCACTTTATCGTTCAGTTCATTGTATTCATTCTCTGACAATATTTTTAATAATGGATCGAAATTAATCGTGTTTGATTTGTTCATTACTTGATTACTCATTTTCTCGATCTCCCTAGTCTTGTCGTTTTTCTAGATTGTTTCAGCTTTTAATCATGCACAATTTGGTTCTTACCTTTTTGCTTAGCAAGTCGCAAATGGTTCGTTGCTCGGTTTAACAGGTCTTCTTTCGTATCGTCTTTCTCATTGATTGCGATACCGTAGCTGAGTGTAACCTGTTCACCTTCAAGTTCTTTTATCGATTCGAGGTTCGTGTTAAAGTCATTATTCCAGAATGTGATGGCTTTTTGGATTTCTTGTAAATCCGTTGAAAAAGCTAGAACAGCAAAATCCTCGCCACCGTAACGGAAGCAGTAGCCGTCATTGCGTGAAATGGAATGTCTAAGTGTATGACCAAATGCAGTTAAAATGTGGTCACCAATAATGTAACCATATTTCTGATTAAGATGATCAAATTCATCTATATCAATTAAAATAAGTGCAAACTTCCATTCGTTCTGTACGAGCTTTTCCGTAGTATTGTGAAAAGAACGGTGATTATACAAACCAGTTAGAGGATCTTTAACGACCGCATCATCAAAATAGTGAATCTCACGTGGTTCCGGTTTCCGTTGCTTTGTGACGATGAATAATGAAATTCCTACTAACGCTAGAAAAATCATATGAAAACCGTATACCCATAAGTGCCATCCGTCCGTATATTGCTCTTGAAAGATCCAGATGCCTGTAAATCCAATGAAGATCAATCCAAAGATGAAAAGAAACCCGATGAGGCGCCAGTATATGAGACCGTGAATAATGACAAGCAGCAAAAAAGGCGAAAATAGACTATTAACGCCACCAGTGATTAGAACTAACCACAATATGGCGACTAAATCCATGCCGACTGAAACGACAGCAAATACGCGATGGAACTTGTGGAATAATGGCTTGATCCACAAAATGACTTGGATGACTATTGTATAAGCGAAAGCGAATCCAATGAAGTATAAAAATAAATCCTCTTGTGATTTGAGGTAATCAAGATATGTTGAATAGTAAACAAGAAAAGTTACTCCGATAAACATGAGCCACCGGACAATTGAAAAATATTGTTCTGATTTTCGGAAGTTATCTGTATAAATCATATGGATTCCCCTATGTATGTTTTTAATGAAAGATTTCTTGCTGAATTTATACACTAAAAAGAGGCTGAATAAACATCCAGCCTCTTGCTTTGTTTCAATGGGTTACTACTCTTGGAAGAACCTTCTGTTTAGCTCGATGTATTCAGTTTCTTCCGCAGGAACTTCATCCTCATGATAAATAGCTTCAACTGGGCAAACAGCTTCACAAGCTCCACAGTCGATACAAATATCCGGATCTATATAGAACATGTCCTTACCTTCTTCAATACAGTCTACAGGACATACTTCAACGCATTCACCCGCTCTTTCATCTTTACACGGTGATGTAATGACAAATGCCACAATAATTCCTCCTTATTCATATATATCTTTATCCTACCACTATTTTAAACAACCACCAAACAGAAATAAACCCTCTCCATGAAAATTATATGTACTTTTCGTTAAAGTTGCAACAGTCCTCCATCGGTCGCATATTCTATATCAGTTCATTGGGCTTTTTTATAGGTTGGCTTATTATTTACCCGTTCAATCACCCAAGGATTGATCATACATTTGGAGGGATATTTTTGGAAATTATTGTTCAACCTGAAATGACGTTTTTCCGTCTTTCACAAACGTTTGGCATTTCACTGGATTTATTAGTGAAATCCAACCGCTTTTTAGAACCTGATCAGTTGATTCCAGGTCAAGTTGTAAAAATACCTGGTTATGAAACAACTACTCATATCATCCAATCAGGTGATACGCTTTATCGAATAGGGATAGAGTATGATGTGCCTCTGGATCAATTATTAATTAGTAACCAGGTCGATCCGAGAGAACTTGAAGTCGGTCAAACCGTGCGCATTCCCGAGTTAACAGAACAACGAATTACAGATGTGCACAAATCATATACATCCGACCGTGTTGAAGATGAGTTGATGTTGCTCATCTCACGTTATCCTTTTATGGAACTTCAAACGATTGGGGAGTCCGTTTTAGGTAAGCCGATTTATGAGCTGCATATCGGGACAGGAAATAAGCTTGTGCATATCAATGGATCCTTTCATGCAAATGAGTCGATTACGACAAATGTGATTATGGCATTCATAGAAGATTATGCACATGCAATGGTTGATCAAGAGCCCATTCGGGGGATTGATATGAATGCATTTTTTAGAGATGTACGCCTTTCAATTGTCCCATTAGTAAATCCTGATGGTGTCGATTTAGTAAATGGCCAATTACCGAACGATCAAGAAATTCGTGATCAAGTGATTGAAATTAATAATGGAAGCACAGACTTTCGTACATGGAAGGCCAATATTAGAGGGGTTGACTTGAACAATCAGTATCCTGCAGGTTGGATGATCGAGCAACAACGAAAGCCTAAAACACCTCAACCACGAAACTTTCCCGGTTACGGTCCGTTAACCGAACCAGAAGCATTAGCTTTATACAATCTCGCGCTTGCAGAGCAATTTGACCGAGTTCTTGCGCTTCATACACAGGGTGAAGTCATTTTTTGGGGATATGAAGGTTTTGAGCCACCTGAAGCGGAACAGATCGTATTAGAGTATCAACGAGTCAGTTCGTACACACCGATTCGATATGTTGATAGCCATGCAGGCTATAAAGATTGGTTTATTCAAGATTTTCGAAGACCAGGTTATACGATTGAATTAGGTAAAGGTGTCAATCCTCTACCCATCAGTCAATTTGATGATATTTATGAAGATATGTTAGGAATTTTCTTGGCGAATTATTATATATAATCATTAAAAAAGAGAGTACACCCCACTGTTGTTCATTCACAAAGAATGACTACAGTAGTTTGTGTAACTCTCTTTTTTATGCTAAACAGTTTATTCTTCAAAATAGTTTTTGTAGAATCCGCCCATTTTACCTGTATCATCAATCACAAAATAAAATTCTTCCGTTTCATTTTTGACCTGATACGTCTTCCCTACAGTAAGACATTCAGTAACGGTAAACTTTTCCGCATCTGTATTAACACACGTAATTTCTTTAAGTGTTTGATTATCGTTCCATGTTTTGTGAATCATCTTCTTTTCTACCTCTTTTCAATCAAACGTTTGATTAGATTTTAGAGCTTAGTTAAATAACTGTTTATACTTTCCATATCCTTCTTTTTCTAAATCTTCTTTTGGAATAAATCGTAATGCTGCAGAATTGATGCAATATCTCATTCCGCCTTGGTCTTGAGGTCCGTCATTGAATACATGGCCAAGGTGTGAGTCAGCATGTCCACTACGCACTTCTACTCTGCGCATACCAAATGAAGTATCCAACTCTTCATTCAATGGCGCAATCGGTTTTGTAAAGCTTGGCCAACCACAATTAGCATCATACTTATCTGTCGAAGAAAATAGTGGTTCTCCACTCACGATATCTACATAGATTCCCTCTTCTTCATGATCCCAATATTCGTTTTTATAAGGTGGTTCAGTGCCGTCTTCTTGTGTGACTGTGTATTGCATTTCATTCAGACGGTTACGAAGTTCTTCTTTATCTTTGTTTTTCCAGTTGGACTCGATAAATTGCTTTCTTCCTGATCCCTTTTTATAAAGTTGATAATGAAACGAATTTTTTTTGTAATAATCTTGGTGTTCTTCTTCAGCTTCATAAAAGGTTTCTGCTGGACGAATCTCAACGACAATTGGTTGATTGAATTTATTACTCTCTTCCATTTTTTGTTTTGATTGCTCGGCTAATTGTCTCTGTTCATCATCATGATAAAAAATCGCAGGCTTATAAGACTCCCCTCGATCGGCAAACTGACCTTCTGCATCCGTTGGATCAATTTGTTGCCAGTAGATTTCCAACAATTGATCATAAGGGAAAATATTTGGGTTGTATGTGATTTGGACTGCTTCAAGGTGACCCGTCGTTTCTGAAGACACTTCTTGATAAGTTGGATTCTCCACAGATCCGCCTGTGTAGCCAGAAACGATTTTCTCTATTCCTGGTCTCCGATCAAATGGTTCGACCATACACCAGAAGCATCCCCCTGCAAATGTTGCCTTCTTAAATTGTTGTTCCATAATTGACTCCTTTCTGAATAGCTAAATATATAGTTTAGGTCCTGGAATTCCGTCAATCTCACTCTTAGGTTCGACCACATCTGTTTGTTTTTGTAGCGGCTGATCATCAGACTCAGCGGAATAAGTATAATCTTCATCTTCATTCTCTTCGGCTTCTGAGTCTTCTACCTGATCCCCTAACTCTTCCGTTAACATGATTTTAGCCATATCAATTAACATCGGTGCGTTTTTAATTAGTGGTGCGTATTGTTTCCAAATCGGTAAAACCTGTTGAACAATTTGCAACCCTTTATGGACTTTCGTAATTGAATTTACAAGACTACCTGTCTGTGCATAAGTTGGCAAGCCTACGTTTTGCGACATCGGGGATGGTGGTACTCCCTGTGTCTTAATAGGCAAATAATTGAGTGCTTGTTGTAAAAATGGTGGTTTCTGTGCCGGCGGCTGTTGATAAAAACCAAATGGGTACATAAAGAAAACCTCCTCATAAACTACTACTTATAGTCTACGAGTGGGACAGCTATCACGTATGGGCGATTTTATGATAATCGCCAATCGATTGGATTTTTATTCTTCTCGACTAAATACTGATTTGCTTTAGAGAATGGTTTGCTTCCAAAGAAACCTCTATATGCGGATAAAGGACTTGGATGTGCAGAATGGATCACAAGATGTTTAAACGGATTAATGGTTTGTCCTTTTTTTAATGCATGCTTTCCCCATAAAATAAACACAACATTTTCTTTATCCTTACTAATCTTCTCGATGACCTGGTCTGTGAATTGTTCCCAACCTAGATGTCGGTGTGAGAACGCCTCACCATTCCGTACGGTCAAAACTGAATTCAGCAAAAGAACTCCTTGATTTGCCCAACTCGTTAAGTCACCATGAGTTGGTTCGGCTATTTGCATGTCGTCACTCAATTCTTTAAAAATGTTTCGTAGTGATGGTGGAATCGGTTGTCCTTTTGCTACAGAGAAACTTAATCCGTTTGCTTGATTAACACCATGGTAAGGATCTTGCCCGATGATAACCACTTTCGTTTGGTCAAAAGATGTTTCATTGAACGCTCGGAATAAGTCCTCTTTGGCTGGAAAAACGGATTCTTTCTCATATGCGTGCTGTACTTCTTGGATTAATTGTTGGAAATACGTTTGGTTGAATTCATTAGCTAACTGCTCATTCCAATCGGTTGTGATGTGCATAATATTTCCCCTTATTATTTCCTGGGAAACCGCAGGAAACATATACTTTCGACATAATTATGAAAGGATAATGTCATTAATTGACGCTATACAATGAAATTAATTGATATTGGCAAATGGTCAACCCTTTTGAAAAGGATAATTTGACAACTTTTGCAGAGCCAATCTGGTCTGAATCAAGGGAGCGTTGAATATCAATTGGTTCTTCCATTGGAAATATTTGATATCCATCAAAGGTTATTTCAAATAAATCGTTATCATCAGAGATTCGCCGTTCTTGACCACCCGTAATGATTTTCCATTGCATGACAAAATGATTGGACATCCCTTCACCTCTTCTCTATTCCTTACTATTATCCTAGACGATAGTCAGGTGTTGTTTCAAGATATTTGTTACTCTCGTCAGCAATATTGTTTTAAATGAAAAGCTGTACCCAGCTAGTCAAACCTCATGACTCTGCGTACAGCTCTTCGTTAGTAATTCTCGTAATTTAAGTATTCCGACCACATTTCGTCGAATACGGATAGTGCTTCTGGAAAAGGGCTATTGAATTCAAGGTAATCTGTTAGCTCTGCGTAACTGGTTGTTTGCTTTGGAAAATCATGTTCATGGAACATCCAATCAGCCAGTTGTTTATGCTGATCATGCCGGTTCCGGATCCCTCGATAGCTCATGGCAAAATGATAAAAACTTCTCAATTCTACTCACCTACGTTATTCATCAGTATCTGTATAAAGTGCTTTCAAATGTTTCATTCTTCTTCGATAAACGATACCGGACATGAATATCGCAATCTCATATAACAAAATTAGCGGCCCAGCAACAAGTAACTGTAACACGAAATCTGGGGGAGATAACATTGCCCCTAGAATAACAAGAATTAAATAAGCATACTTCCTTGTCTTCTTCATTACTTGTGGATCTAAAATACCTAAACTCGTCAGAAACATAGCAATTAAAGGTACTTCAAAAAAGAGAGCAAAAGGGATTGTTGTTTGCATTATGAATTTAAAGTAGTTTTTGGCTGTGTACATCTCTTGCACGACGCCTTCACTTAAATCCAATAGAAAATGCAAGATTAAATCTTTAATAAAAAAGAACCCAAACGCTAAACCTAATACGAATAAAAGGAACATTGCTGGAATGTACATCAAGCTCACTTTACGTTCCTTTTTCGTCAACCCT
This sequence comes from Allobacillus salarius, assembly GCF_007559425.1. Classification (GTDB taxonomy): domain Bacteria; phylum Bacillota; class Bacilli; order Bacillales; family Alkalibacillaceae; genus Allobacillus; species Allobacillus salarius. The sequence goes on from NZ_VMHE01000001.1 coordinate 28,807, forward strand.
GGACTTATGAATAACCATAATTGCAAACCAAAAAAAGGCAAGGTGATCATCAGTCCTGCCATCGTAGCAATCATAATGTAGACCCAAATAATTTCAAATGGGCTCAAAATTGTGAGCTGAAAGGGTACATCACCTTCAACATAAAAATAGATATCTTTTGCGAAATAGAATCCGAGACCAAAAAAAACAATGAATACACCTAGAGAAATGAATAATCTTTTTCTCAATTCCCCTAGATGACTTGTCCAATGCATATCATCTGGAATAGTTTGTGTGTTTTTTGCCATATCTTTCACCCTTCTAACGACAAAGCTTACAATTTCGACCTGATAAAAAAAGTTTTATGAACAAAAGAAGATGTAAGGGGTTCCTTACACCTTCCAGTTCCCAACTTATAATTGATCTTTTTGATTCGTATCTTTTTGATCTTTTGATGAAGAATCATCATTCACTAAATCGTTTGTTGCTTTTTTGAATTCTTTCAAGGTACTACCGAAGGCTTTACCGATCTCCGGAAGCTTGGAAGGTCCAAATACCAACAACGCAACAATCAGAATTAAAATCAAGCCAGGAATACCAATTCCTCCAAGTGACATAGCGTTCACCTCGCGATGATAAATTAGTTTATTTTAATTAACGATGATGGTCCTTTTCATCTTCTTTTTCATTTTTTGTGGAATTTTTGAATTCCTTCAATGTTTGTCCAAATGCTTTACCTAACTCAGGCAGCTTTTTGGGACCAAACAATACAAGTAGAATCAATACAATTAATATCAATCCTGGAATCCCTATATGCACGGCTTACACCTGCCATTTCTTCATCTGTTACCTTCTTATTTTCACCGATTTGGGGAAATATTGCAAACATAAGCTTCATTTTTTACAAAATATTCATGGTTTATTTTCGTTCGTATACATAAAAATCATGTTCGTGTTTATTTTTTTCATCAACAATACCTTTTTGATTGGACACTTCCTCCCAGTGATTCCAATTGACTTTTGGGAAATAGGTATCTCCTTCAAATGTTTCATGGATGATTGTGACATACATTCGGTCAACAAAGTCAATTGCCTTCTCGAATAGCTGTGCTCCACCAATGATAATGATTTCATCATGATCATTAAATCGTTCAAGCTCGTCCCATGAATGAATGATAGTACATCCTTCTTGTTGGTAGTTTTCATCCCTTGTCATAATAATATTCTCTCTATTCGGTAAGGGTCTACCAATGGACTCAAACGTCTTTCGTCCCATTACGATTGGTTTGCCAGTAGTCACTTTTTTGAAATATTTTAGATCGTTCGGTAGATGCCATGGCATACCATTTTGATAGCCAATGACCTGATTTTCATCAAATGCAACCATTAATGAATACATGTTGTAATCACTCCTTAAACAGCGACAGGTGCTTTAATTGGTGGGTGTGGTTGATAGTCCTTAATTTGAATATCCTCTACATCAAAATCGAAAATATGTTGTTTATCTTGATTTAAAGCCAACGTTGGTCCCGCTTTTGGCGTACGGGAAAGCAGCGTTTTCACTTGTTCGAAATGGTTATGGTAAATATGAGCATCTCCAATTGTATGAATAAATTCACCGACCTCAAGGTTACATTCATGCGCGACAAGGTGAGTCAATAACGCGTAACTTGCAATATTAAATGGGATGCCAAGGAAAACATCGCCACTTCTTTGGTAGAGCTGACAAGAGAGTTTTCCATCATCTACATAGAACTGAAATAATGTATGACAAGGCGGTAAAGCCATTGATGGCACATCGATTGGATTCCATGCAGAAACAATTAACCTTCTTGATTGAGGGTTCTGTTTAATTTGTTCAATCACTTGCTTTAGTTGATCGACTGTTTCATCCGCCGGTCCACGCCAGTCTCGCCACTGTTTTCCATATACGTCTCCTAGCTCACCAAAGCGACGAGCAAATGCATCATCCGTTAAAATGTTTTCTTTGAAGATTGCTAACTGTTCTTCATACTGTTTTTTAAACACGCCGTCCTTCTGTGACCGGATACCGAAATCCGTCATGTCTGGTCCGTCATATTCATCACTTTCCACCCAGGACTTAAACGCCCATTCGTTCCATATGTTGTTGTTATGTTCCAATAAATATCGAATATTTGTATCACCTTTAATAAACCAAAGCAATTCACTGACAATTAACCGAAGAGGCACCTTCTTAGTTGTCAATAATGGAAAGTTTTCTTTTAGATCAAAGCGCATTTGATAACCGAAGATCGACCTAGTACCTGTTTTTGTTCGATCATCTCGATCAGAGCCATTTTCCATTACTTGCTTGCATAAATTTAAATAAGCTTGCTCATTTTTATTCAACGCACATGCCTCCCTACCTGTTTCTTATTCATATTGTACCTAACATTGCACATGGATGGTAGAGAAAATCCGCAGAGGTTAATAATTTTAATATGACAATCATATAACAAATGAGTAATATTCGAATAAATATTCTAGCCCATTCATAAAAGTTGTAATATCAAAGTGCAAAGGGTGATGAAAAGATGTTACGCAAAAAAAGAGGAAGACCAATGTTGTTGGGAACCGTTGCTGGAAGTTTGGCCATCAGTTCACCCCTCATCCTTCATGTGCCCGTTGACGCTCAGACGAAAGAACAGTTATCAGAGCTGAAACAATTAAAGTATGGAGACCATGAACAAGCGGTTGTTGAATTGCAACGAAAATTAAAAGTACTTAGACATTATCAAGGCGAGTTTACACCGAACTATAATATTTTGACTGAGCATGCTGTAAAGAGCTTTCAATCAGAACACGCTCTTGAGGTTAGCGGTGAAGTGAATGATGAAACTATTCTTGCTTTGGAAGATGAAATGGATCAACATCATCACGAATCTATTCGGCGCCACGCTGAAAAAATAACATATGGTGAACAGTCCAATCGGGTTAAGAACGTTCAACGAGCTCTGAAATACTTCGGTTATTATGAATTTACGATTGATGGAATTGCCGGAGTGAAAACAAGAGAAGCGTTGGCCAGTTATGGGAACATCGAAGGCTTCGATTTGGCACTGGATACAATGCGTACACCTGAACCGACTGTTCAGCAAGTAGAATCTCCCAATAGGTCGACCAACAGGCAGCAAGTGACACAACTGAGTTCTTCACCAAAGAAGAAAGAACAATCCGTTACAAAAGTAAAAACGACGCAAACGCAAGCGAGCCATGCTTCCGTTATGGCAACAGCTCAAACTTATATTGGAACACCTTATGTGTGGGGTGGTGAAACACCTACAGGATTTGATTGTAGTGGATTTTTACAATATGTATATAAACAGCATGGGATTTCACTGCCAAGAACAGTCAGTGCCATTTGGAATTCCTCACAATCCGTCGTTCAACCGAGCATTGGTGATTTAGTGTTTTTTGAAACATATCAGCCAGGACCATCACATGCCGGCATTTATCTTGGTAACGGGAAGTTTATTCATGCAGGTGCTTCATCGGGCGTCACGATCAGTCATTTAGAAAATAACTATTGGAAATCGCGGTATCTCGGTGCTAAATCGGTTCGTTAGCAATACAAAGGATCACCGGTTCATCTTTTGAATTGGATGATCCTTTATTGTGCATACAACTCTTGCTTACTTCTTTTTCTGCGTTGATTTATGGCTATAATGCTATTGCTTGACGCTAAACTGACTATTCAGTATACTGGAAGTGCAATAAAGATGTGAAGGTTTTAGGCTTTTCTGGCAAGGATTTGATGGATTTCAGATGGTGAATCATTAATCTTGCGAACGAATGAGTCACTTTACATGATTATTGTGAATATCACACACCATCAGGTGAAAGTTTTTAGGAGGATTTATTTAATGGAAAACGGCGTAGTAAAATGGTTTAATGCTGAAAAAGGTTATGGATTCATTCAAGTTGAAGGTGGAGACGATGTATTCGTACACTACTCTGCAATTCAAGAAGAAGGATTCAAAACATTGGATGAAGGTCAAGACGTTGAATTTGAGATTGTGGAAGGCGACCGCGGACCACAAGCAGCTAACGTAACTAAAAAATAATAAACAAAAATATATACTGGTCAAGCCTGTTGTAGGTTTGGCCAGTTTTCTTTTTGTGTAAAACATAAAACTTATGAATTAGCTATTGTTTATTTCCTGAATTTTTATTATGCTTAAAGTTGTCTTTAAACGCAGTTCGCAAAATCCTGCGCAATCAAAACTAAGGAGTGATTTGAATGTCAAACGAATTATTATGGTTAATTTTTGCATTGACCAATTTTTTGATGGTCATATTGATCTACCGTATTTTTGGAAAAAACGGTTTGATTGTCTGGATAGGTATGTCAACTGTACTCGCAAATATGCAAGTGTTAAAAACGGTTGAATTATTTGGTGTAATCGCGACATTAGGTAATATCCTTTATGGGACGATCTTTCTCGCAACAGACATCATTAACGAAAAATACGGTAAAGCTGAAGCACGGAAAGCAGTATGGTTAGGTTTTTATACATTGGTTACGATGACCATTGTTATGCAATTTGCCTTGCTATTTCAACCACATGAATCAGATGTTGCCCATGAAGCACTTTCTGATATTTTCAATCTTGTTCCACAAGTGGCGGTCGGCAGTTTACTGGCATATATCGTCAGTCAAAACATTGATGTCGTTATCTTCGCGAAGCTGAAGGAAAAATTTGCAGGAACGAAATTTTTATGGGTACGTAATAACTTAAGTACAATGATCAGTCAGTTGATTGATACGACAATCTTCTCGGTTATTGCATTTTGGCACTTTCTTACGACGGATATCAGTGTGTGGCTCTCAATCTTCATCTCAACTTATGTCATTAAATTTCTTGTTTCAGCGCTGGACACGCCGTTTATGTATTTGGCTAAAAAAATCCATAAACAATAATGAAAAAAGGATGCTACAAGTCAGTTTGACGGGTAGTCATCCTTTTTTATATTGATTAATCTTATACTTCTTTATCGACTGGATTTTCATCGTTAGAAATCCAGTCACTGAAACTTCCTGGATAAAGCTTTACATTGGTATAACCCGCTTGCTGTAAGGCTAAGACGTTCGGTGTTGCTGTTACACCAGAACCGCAGTAAACGATGACTTCTTTATTTTGGTCGATCCCTTGGAAATGTTTTTCAATATCCGGCTGGCTTTTTAATTGACCTTCTTCAAAAAGTTGTGACCAATCATAATTCAGAGCGCCTGGAATATGCCCTGCTTTATGATCAATTGGTTCAACTTTTCCTTTATATCTTTCCGCGTTTCGTGAATCAATTAAAATCACATCTTCATTTGTTAACTTCTGCTTCACTTCATTTTGATCGGCCATCAACTTTTCGTTCACTTGAAATTCTCCGTATTCAACAGGTGTTTTTTCAACCGTACCTTTTTCAGTAGGAAAATCACGATACTTCCATGCCGGGAAACCCCCATTTAATATGAAAATGCTTGAATGACCCATTGCCATTAGCATCCAATACATTCGAGAAGCAAATGCATGGTTATCATCATAAATAATGACTTCGGTATTCCTGTCAATTCCTCGATCACCTAATTTTTGAGCAAATGCACCCCACTCTGGAAGTGGATGTCTGCCTCCGACTCGATGCTCATGTACTGGATCACTGAGGTCACTATCTAAATTGAAATAAATTGCACCGGGTATATGAGCTGCACGATAATCTGATTCTCCTTTAGATGGGTCTTGTAAGTCGAAGCGGCAGTCTACAAACTGGACGGTTGAGTCTTTCCATTTTTGATAAGCCTCATCAACTGAAATAAACATTACCATCCTCCCCTTCCCTCGTTATATTTTTCTAGAGCTCTGTTCTCCATTGGAATTCGTTTAGACATTAGTCCAATGTGTAAGATAGGGAATATAATTGCTGACCAATAAGCATGAAATAATAATGAAATGACGATAAATTCAAAGAACACAATCCAATAATTAGGATGCTTCACTACGCAAAAAAGCCCTTTATTTACTAGTTTTGCGCCAGGCAGTACAATGACTTTTGTATTCCAGAATCGCCCCATCGTTTGCAGTAACCAAAAACGCAAAAGCTGTAACAAGATAAAACATATAAACCATATGACAGATAAAGTAGCTTGCAGTTGATGGTGGTTATACGCTTCAATAAGCAAAGCCAGGAAGAACAGCGTGTGTACCCATACGATCAGTTTATAATAAGGATCTTGTATCTCTATCGCACCTTGTGCTTTCTGATATTTTTCATTCGACTTGGCGTGTCGTAACTCAAGAAGTCGTTGTAGAATGAGATAAAACCAGATTCCGAGATAAATCATTTTATACGCTCCAATAAAAGCATTTCAGATGAGAACCCCGGTCCTAATGCGGTCACTAGGTTCTTACCTTCTTTTTTGGAGGTTTCTTCATTCAAAAATGCTTCCAATACAAAAAGGACGGTTGCTGAAGACATATTTCCGTATTGCTGTAGAATGGTTGAAGAAAGTAGAACATTTTGATGTTCATATAGCAGTTCTTCAATATTTTTAAGTATTTTTTTACCGCCCGGATGAGCGATCATCTGATTGATATCCCTTAATTCAACGCTGTTACCAGAAAGAAAATCATCTAAGTGGTCTTTCCAAAATGTATTCACAAGTTCGGGTATTTCACGGGAAAAGATGACGTGAAACCCATCATCCTTTACATCCCATCCCATAAGATCCATAGAGTTTTTCTTTATTCTCGAACTGGAGGCGGTCAATTGAAACTGTAAGCTGCCTTCAATAGAAGGGTGATTCGCTCCCAACAGTAATACAGCTCCCGCTCCATCTGAAAATATAGCTGCACCGACAATATCTTTAGGTGTTAAGTCATCTGGATGAAAAGCGACACTCGCCAATTCGGTAGCAACTAATAAAACCGATTTAGTTGGATACGCTTTCAAATAATCGTACGCACGAGACAGCCCACTGGCGCCACCTGCACAACCTAATCCAAATAAAGGAAGGCGTGTAATCCGGTTGTTCAAATCTAACCGGTTGATGAGCTCAGCGTCTAAGGTGGGTGTTAAAATGCCTGTACTATTGACCGTTATGATTGCATCAATATCAGCTAGCTGTATCTGTCTTTGGTTGTTCATACAGTTGGTTACGGCTTCATAAGCAAGTTGAACTCCGTGTTCTTCGTATAATTTGTTCCGTTCTTGAAACGATCTTCGTTTTTTAAAAAAAGAAGGATGAACAACGAAATGGCGTTTACTGATATCCGCTTGGTCAAACACGTTTAAAAAACGACGTAATCGCCGATCTGATACAAAGGAACTAATAAAGTTTTTTGCATCCTCTTGTGTTAATTGCTGTTCGGGAACAGCTGTACCAATCGAATGAATCATAGCCATTTTGGTGTTCCTCCTTCATTTCATGACTGATTTAAGAAAGAGAAATTCCATAGATATCTGAATACTTGTTTGTTAAGTATTCGACAAGATATTGATGGTTTAACCCTTCTCCTGTTACGTCTTTCAGTAAATCGAGAGGTTCTTTCATGCTGCCATGCTTGTGAATATGTTTATTTAACCATTCTTTGATCTTTTTGAGTTCATTTTGTTCGATTGCTTGTTCTATATTTACTTCTTTTTCAAGTGTATGTTTAAACTGGGCTCCATACATATAACCCAATGCATAAGAAGGAAAATAGCCAAAGTCTCCACCAGCCCAATGAATGTCTTGTAACACGCCTTCACGAGCTGTGGATGGTTCTGTTCCTAAGTAATCTTTCATTTTCTCATTCCAAATGCCTGGTAAATCTTTTACGTTTAAATCACCATTCAGTAAGCCTTTTTCAATTTCATATCGAAGCATAATATGTAATGCGTAAGTCATTTCATCTGCTTCAATTCGAATAAACGATGGTTTCACTTCATTAATTGCTCGATAAAACTCTTTTGGTGTAAGGTTTTTAAAAGATTCAGGAGCATACGTTAAAAACGTCGAGTAATTCGTGTTCCAAAATGCTTTACTTCTTCCAATAAAGTTTTCCCAAAATAATGATTGTGATTCATGTATTCCCATTGAAGTTGCTGAGCAAACCGGTAATCCGTAAAGCTTAGGATCAAATCCCTGCTCATACAAAGCGTGTCCGCCTTCATGAATGGTTCCGAATACAGCTGTCCGGAAATCCAATTCATCATAATTTGTCGTCACCCGAACGTCTTGCGGATTGATTCCAATCGCAAAAGGGTGAACAGTTTCATCCAATCTTCCTGCTTCGAAATCATACCCCATTTGATCCAGTACATGTAAGGCAAATGCCTCTTGCTTTTCTTTCGGGAATTGAACGGTAATTTGATCGATCTGTGGTTTGAAAGATGAAGCTTTCACTTGTTCAATTAGACGAGATAAATCTTTTTGTAGCTTCGGAAACACACCATCTAACGTATCGACAGTCATGCCCGGTTCATAATGTTTTAAATGTGCATTATAAATATGGCCTTCATAACCCCAATAATCCGCAAACAGAATATTATAATCGACGATTTTTTCTAAATAAGGCTGAAACATAGAATAGTCGTCTTTTTCCTTTGCTTCTTGCCAAACCGATTCGGATTCAGAAGTGAATTGAACGAACGCTTTGAATTCTTCGACAGGTATTTTATGATGAAAATCATATTCACGTTGAACGAGCTCAATCGATCGTCGGATATAAGGATTTTCAGAAAGGCGTAGTTCATCAATGAATTCTTTCATTCGATCGGACGTCTGTAATTGATGAAGCCTTTCTGACAAATAAGATAATGTTTCGGAACGTTGTTTAATGCCTTTTCTAGGTGCTTTTGTTCGAAGGTCCCAAGCAATTAATTTGCTGGCTTCCATGTAATGTGAAATCTTTTTATATTCATCCAAAAATGATTGTTCTTTTTTTGTGAATTCCATTGTTTAAGCACCTGCTTCCTACTTTGGTTTTCGTCCAAAATATTGATAATAATCCGTTCGAATAAATCCATTAAATAGTTTTCTTTTCTTCGTCGCTTTTTTGCCGTATAACTGTTCAAAATTTTCGTTCGAAGTTAATAGATAAACACTCCAGGTCGGATGATCATGCATAATATTCCCTATGGATTGGTACATTTTCTCTACTTCCTTCTTCTCACCAATCCGGTCACCATAAGGCGGATTTCCGATCAAGTAACCACCTTCAGTTCTAGGTTTAAAATCCTCTACCCGCATTTGTTTAAACTGAATTAAATCTCCTAGTCCAGCTTCTAATGCATTCTGCTCGGAAATTTGAATGGCTTTCGGGTCTAAATCACTGCCTTGAATGTCCAATGGTTGATCATAATTGGCTAAGTCCTCAGCTTCTTCCAAAGCCCGCTCCCAAATATCTTGTGGTAGTGTATTCCATTCTTCAGCGGCAAAGCTGCGATTAAATCCAGGGGCGATATTTTGACCGATTAAAGCAGCTTCTATCGGAATTGTTCCAGATCCGGCGAATGGGTCGACAAACGTCCGATCCGGTCGCCAATTCGTCAATTGAATTAAAGCGGCCGCCAATGTTTCTTTAAGAGGTGCTTCCACTTGGTCTATGCGGTAGCCTCTCTTATGCAATCCAGCTCCAGAGGCATCCAGCGATAAAGTGACTTCGTCCTTCAAAATAGAAACTTCCACTTTATACCGGGGTCCTGTTTCAGGTAATGCGGTATAGATCTTCTTTCGTTCTTGAATTTTTTTCACAATTGCTTTTTTAACAATTCGTTGACTATCCGGTACCGAATAGAGTTTTGATTTGTGCGATTTACCTACAACATGTATAAATCCTTCTTCTTCAATCCATTCATGCCATGGTAGCTCAAATGTCTGGTCAAAGAGTTCTTCAAACGAAAAAGCGGAAAATTGCCCTATCATAATTTTAATACGATCGGCAGTTCGCAACCAAATGTTCGATCGGGCGATTCCTGCTAAATCGGATTCAAATATGACACGGCCATTTTCCGTTTGAATGTTTACATATCCTAGTTGTTTAATTTCTTCTTTGACAAGACCTTCGAGCCCCATTGCTGCTGTAGCAATCAATGTTACATTGTCTTTCAAAAGTATTCATTCCCTTCGAGGGCTCCAACTCTATGTATTAAAAAATTGACCGATAAATGCTACATAAGCCATGTTCTGTTCCTTTGTACTGCAAACGGTGGTCAGCCTCGTACTCCGGTGTAACCATCTATCTGCAAACTTGTCTAACAAGTTTGCCTCTATGCTAGGTTGAATTCCCTGCAATAGAGCGCCCCTACCTTATTTTGGGTTTCTCACTCGAGGGGTTTACCGCGTTCCACCTTGATTGTTTCCAATCAAGCTCGTCTCTGTGGCACTTTAAAGGGTTATGGACCATATCCGTTGAGGACGTAGGTCGAAACCCTGCCGTCAGCGATCATTCGCTGCCTTGACTTATTGTTTCGTCAAGCACGAACACTACAAGCATCTCAGCTTGTGTGAGCATGGACTTTCCTCTCGCAAACATGTACGAGCGGTTACTTGAGCATTTATCTTATTTAGTTTAGTACGTCTATTATAACATAGTAAGAAGGGCCAGTATAAGTAATTTGCTGGAAATTCATCCTTGGTAGTCTTAGTATTTTTTACCGAACACAGCTTTTTCAAGGTTCGACAAACGTTGTAGCACATCAGCATTCACTTGGGAACGTGGCATTGAGCCAGTTTGTGCGTTTGTTGAGCTCGCTTGTGTCAGTCGGCTCACTTCTTCTTTCAGACGCGAAATTTCTTTTTGGAACTGTTCATAATCTTGAATGACAACATCTAAGAACTCGTCCACTTCGTCTTGGTTGTAGCCTCGCATTGTTGTTTTAAATTCTTTATCCAGTATTTCCTGTGACGTTAAATTAATTCCTCTCATTTTCCATTCACCTCCACAATCTATAACTCATTCATCTCTCTAGCTACATCTTCTAATATAAAAGAAGAAATAACATCCATTTCATACATATGATTTTGTTGGTATGTTCTTGCCAAATCCTCAAAATATTTCGGTGAACCCCCGTATTCCTCTTCATAAACGAGGATACAAGCGTCAGTTTTTTCGATAAACCATTTATCCTTGATGACATATTGCCGAGGGTGCTCGTATGGTTTGTTCATTAAAGGTTGATAAAAATCAGCCTGCTTAATCATTTGATAATATTTTTCCTGAACGGGCTCTTTCCATACCTTCTCTTGTTCCGTAAACGGTGGAACAATCGCTACATGAATGGTATATGTTTCTTTTAGTTCTTGAATGAGATCAAATGCCCATGTTTCCACTCCTGGTTGTCCAGAAAGAAGTACCCATTCAACACCCTCATCCAGAAAGCGCAAAAGTGAGCGTTTAATGGCTTCTTTAACAACGAGAATTTTCTCATCTTTGTCATCTCGGATATTCAATTCGTATGGTTTATAACCTGTTATGGTAATTGCATTCATCGTCATAATATCAGTATATCAAAAAATGAGCTAGATTTCTCTAGCTCATTTGACATAATTCTATCTATTTTTTACTTTGACCTGATTCGAGGTCTGTAGTATTAAATGAATAAGGCAATAAACGTTCAAGTATCGTTTCTTCAATGTCACCAGTTCGATTCGCCATATGGATTGGCGTATCCGGTGAAAAGAATTCAGCCATTACTTGCCTACATGAGCCACACGGCGCGACAGGTCGGTCGGTGTTTGCGATGACAGCAAGTTGTTCGAAATCTCTCTCACCTTCTGAAACAGCTTTGAAAATCGCTACTCGCTCTGCGCAACAGCTAACTGGATAAGCAGCATTCTCGATATTACACCCTTGGTATACTTTGCCGTTTTTTGTTACGACAGCTGCACCAACTGGGAACTTTGAGTAAGGAACATAAGCTTTGTCCAACATTTCTTTAGCTAGGTCCATTAATTGATCTCGTTTCATTTCGTTTCTCCCTTCTCATAAATTTTATGCTCAAAATTACTGAGCGTCAAAATGATTTAATACCAAATCGAAATTGTATAAAACCGAATGATATAGCTCCATGAACCTCTTTCTTCTAACGTCATGAAAATAACTATGTAAAATCATAATCTCGAGGTTATCTTTGGTATTTGTAATTTGATTTGGAAAAATCGGGAGTTTGTGAACGAGTTCATGCGCATCTGTCTCCCACTTTTCAATTTGTTCGAAAAGCGGATAAGTTTCTTTTTTAACAATAGCAAAGTCATCATAGTCTTTGCGATTAAACTTTCTACCTTCCGAATATTGATGAAGTAAGTTCTCGAGTAAATTTTCTTTTAGATCTTTTGTGAACGCGATAAATTCTTCCATGATCTCACCTACCAGTGATGATAATGTACCATGAAAAAGTCTATCGCGCCAATGATTCATCTATTTTTTGACTTGTGGTTTTGAAAAGAAACGGTTTTCTAATATCGTCAACTCTTTTTCCAATCGCCCTAGTGATTTTAATAGTAATTCCTTTCGAACGTGGTCTTCTTTAATAATCGGTTTTTTCATCATTGGCGTCCTCCTTTGTATTCGCTTAGCTATACGATTACACGCCATCATAAGAAACTCCTTCAAGCCTGACAAAACTAGAAAAATACCGACAAAGAATCTGTTGAACTACTTTTTCTCTGCAAAGGCATCCTTCGCCTTTTCGATTGTATTCGTCAAATTTTCCAATGCAGCTCGCTTGGCATAAAATTGTTCGCCGATTGTTTTGATTTCTTTTGTTGAGACATCTTTGAACCAGCGTTTTTGAACTCTTTTCTGGTCATGCCAATCCGTCCGTCTTTCTATTAACTGATGTTTTGTATTAGCGAAAGCTTGATCTAGCGTTGGCGTCTCAATACACTTTTCGTTTAAGAATTGCTCGTACTCTGTTCTGCTCCCTGTTACTTCAATTTGATCTGCAAAAGCCTTGAATAATGGGTAGTGATTCGAATCGAATAATATGGAAGCAATTTTCTTTCCGAATTGGATGCGCTTTGTCACTTGTTTGAAACGTGGAACAAAGTCGCCGTAAAGGTCGCCTTTTAATGTCGGTAATAGCACGGCATTCATATGAAAAATCGATTGGAGATGATATGGAATGCGGCGGAACACCTTCTTTTGATAAGGTTCATTCTCAATAATCGGGTGCTGAATTAAGTTTTGCTCATTAATGATTTGGGCATATAATAGTTGATTCAAATCTTTTTTCTTATAAAATTCATACCACATCTTTTCCATGAAAGCCGAGACATGAAAGTGTTTCAATAGAAAAAACATCGGTCTTCTTTGTTCTACGGAAAGCTGATAAATGAGTAATTGAGGATAAGCATCTTGGAAGATATACCAATTCGCACTTTCATAAGTTAAATAAAGGGATTTCAATTCGCGCTTTGACAATAGATTTTGGTATGTTTCCGTAGATAAGTCTGTCATATTCCATCCTGCATTCCGAGAAACAAAGCTCGCCAAAAATGCCCACTGTATATTCGGGTTACGCTCGTAAAAGTCCAAGTAGGCTTTTGTTCTAGATACATTATCGATATTGTGTTTTTCTGTTTGCTCCTTGATATAGTGAATCCATAGCTGAACCATGTATCTCTTCCTTTATGTGTTTTTTATACAGTATGTACAAAGGAGCCTGAACAAAAACATTGGATTTGATATATTACAATGGTCGCATTAGGAAGCTACTCTATTGTTTGGTAAAATGGATAGAAAACACACGTTTGATAAAATAAGATTTAACGATATTGTTAAATAACAGCAATCATAGTTCTGATACAATGAAATAAGGCTTTCATGAAAGGAAGGTAATGATGAATTATCCAAATGGAAAAAAAGCCACCAATCCATCGGCAATCAATCGCTCAAAAAACGTATTGAATACATACGGGAATCGCGGGATGACCCTCGAAAATGAAATTGTCGAAACGAATAAGTTTTATTTAGAAACAAATATTGCTGTCATTCATAAAAAACCAACACCTATTCAAGTCGTACAAGTCGACTATCCGAAACGTAGTGCAGCAACCATTAAAGAAGCCTATTATCGTAGGCCTTCAACGACAGACTTCAATGGATTGTATAAAGGCAGATATGTTGACTTTGAAGCAAAAGAAACGAATAATAAGACGTCTTTGCCATTCTCTAATATTCATGAACACCAAGTAGAACATATGCGACGAGTCGATCAACATGGGGGTATTTGTTTTTTCATTATCCGATTTAAACCATTAAATGAAACTTTTCTGTTGCCAATACGTCCATTTATACGGGCATGGGACACAGAATTTGATGGGAAACGTAAATCCCTTCCCTATAACTTTATAAAAGATAACGGTTTTGAAATTCCTTTTAGATTACAAGCAAAGGTTGACTACATCAAAGTCATCGAGAAGGTATACATTAACGGAGGAGATTGATTATGAGTCAAGAAACAAAAAGTCGAAAGGCTAAGAAACAACAAAATAAAAAGAAGAAAAAATTTAGTTGGAAAAAATTATTCATCAGCTTATTGATTGTCGGTTTGCTAGGTACTGTGGTTGTTGTCGCGGTCGCAATCTCATTCATTAGCGATGCACCAAGCTTGGATGCGGAACAATTAGAAGATCCACTCTCGACAACAATAGTTGATCGAAACGGTGAATTTGTAGCCGAATTAGGTGCCGAAAAACGACGTAAGATTACCTATGAAGATTTGTCTCCATTAATGGAAGACGCTGTCTTGGCTACTGAGGATGTGCGATTTTGGGATCATAGTGGAATTGATTTCAGACGTACAGCCGCTGCGGTACTTGCGAACATTACCGACGGCTTCGGTTCACAAGGCGGAAGTACGATTACGCAACAAGTGGTCAAAAATGCCTTTTTAACGAAAGATAAAAAAATTAAACGAAAAGTCCAAGAGCAATACTTGGCGATTCAATTAGAAAAAGAATATTCAAAACAACAAATCTTAATGATGTACTTAAATAAAATCTACTATGGAAATGGGCTTTATGGTGTTGCGAAAGCTTCCGAAGCTTATTTTGGTAAAAAAGACTTGGGAGAGTTGACGATTGCTGAAGCGGCATTACTTGCTGGAATTCCACAGCGCCCTTCTGCTTATGATCCAGTCAAGAATCCAGATTTAGCGGAAGAACGCCGAAATACAGTGCTCAACTTAATGGTTCATCATGGAAAAATTACGGAAGCACAAGCTGAAGAAGCAAAACAAGTCAAAGTGGCTGACATGATTCAAGACGATTATGAAACAGAAATACCTTATGATTCATTCATCGAACAAGTCGTACGTGAAACGGAAGATGAATTAGGTGATGATGTCGATATCTTCGCATCTGGCCTAACCATTCATACGACGCTCGACCGTTCTGCTCAGGAACAAGTCGAATACTTGTTAAGTGACGAGTCACCTGTCACCTTCCCTGATGACGAAATGGAAGCTGGAATTGCTGCAATTGATACGAAAACAGGTGAAATTCTTGCCATCGGTGGTGGCCGAAATAAAAAAGATGGTATTGGGGCTGGCTTTAACTTTGCATTGAATTCAAAGCGACAGCCAGGTTCTGCTATTAAACCAATATTGGACTTTGGTCCTGCCATTGAACATTTAAAATGGTCAACGTACCATCAAATGAATGATGAGCCAATATCTTTCCCAGGTAAAGATGAGCCAATTAGTAACGCAGGTCGAGGTTATCATGGCTGGATGACAATGCGTGAAGCTTTGTATCAATCCTATAATACGACAGCATATAAAGCGTTTGATGAAGTTGGAGCTGGAAAAGCAGCTGAGTTTGCTGAAGGTTTAGGTATGGAATTGCCGGACTCACTCGTTCCTTCTGATTCAATCGGCGGTGGAGATTTGCATACAAACCCACTGGAGATGGCTGGAGCTTTTGCAGCGTTTGGTAATGAAGGAATATACAATGAGCCTCACTCAGTCAAAAAAGTTGTTATGAGTGATGGAGAAGAAATTGAAATCAATCCAGAGTCTCGTGCAGCGATGTCTGATTACACAGCTTATATGATTACAGATATGTTAAAGGATGTACCTAGAATCGGTACTGGTGCAAGATACACCAATGTAAACATTCCTGTTGCAGCGAAAACAGGTACAACGAATAAAGACCGTGATTCCTGGTTGGTTGGGTATTCAACGAACTTTACTATTTCTGTGTGGGGTGGTTACGATGATGAGAGTCCAATTCCGGACAAATCAATTCCACAACGATTGTTCAGTCAATTGATGAACCACATGTCTGAAGGCGTCGAAACAGCTGATTTTGTAAGACCGAGCTCTGTCGTAGAAGTTGCGGTCGAAAAAGGTTCTCGTCCAGCAAAACTGGCTAGTGATTACACACCATCTGACCAAATCGTTACAGAGTTATTCGTCAAAGGACATGAACCAACTGAAACATCTGACACTTATGTTGAAATGGATCCTGTATCCAACTTCCAGGCAGTTTATGAGGAAGAAGATCAACTCGTTAACTTGTTCTGGGAGCATCCATTACTTGGTGATTCTGATCGAGATATCGATGTTGAATTTGAATTAAGTGTCTCTGTAGATGGTAGTGACATGCAATCTGTTACAACGACCTCTGAGACAGAATTTACATTCGATGAGATTGAACCAGGGTCTACCTATTCGTTTGAACTCGTTGCGATTGATGCCAATAATAGTGAAAACCAAAGTGATCCTGTCACTACCTCGGTAGAGATTCCTGCAGAAGAGGAAGAAGAACCTGAGGAAGAAGAGGAAGAATCAGAAGAAGACAGCGAAGAAGATAACGAAGAAGAAAATGAAGGCAACGACGGAAATGGCAACAATGGAAATGGTAACAATGGAAATGGTAACAATGACGATAATAACACTGGAAACAATAATGACGGTGGCGATAATTCTGCCAACGACTCGGGTGGCCAAGGCCAAGGAAACGATGAAGGTCAAGGTGACGAAGAAGAACAAAGTGGAACTGGTGGAGATGGCTCCACTGGAAGTGATTCTGGTGATGATTCCGATAATGAAGAAGAATCAGATGATACATCAGACTCTTCTTCATCAACCAATAAACCTTCGGAAAATCAAGATAACGCCGCATAATTAGATTTAAAAAAGACATTGAGATTTCGCTCTCAATGTCTTTTTTTTGATAGTTTATTTACGTGCTACTCCCTGAGTTTATGTCTTCAAGGTTACCATGCATTTCTTCAACGTTAATTAGCAGAGTTTCAACATTCATTTTCAATTCTTCAACATTAATCTAAAGTCATCAACATATGTAAAGCCAGCTTTTCAAAAGAAGCTGGCGATTGCTTAGTTCAGTTACGTTTTCGAAATGACTTCCCTCTTCTTCATTCGCTTTTTCCCTTCCCTACAAAGCTCCAACAAAGGACACTCAGGACAGTTTGGTGACTTTGCTCTACAATGATAGCGCCCAAAGAAAATCATTCGATGATGTGTATCGCTCCATTCTTCCTCTGGAATTTTACGCATCAATGTTTTTTCTACTTCAAGTACAGAGTCCTTCCATCGACAAATGCCTAAACGCTTTGAAACTCGTTCGACATGTGTATCAACGGCTATTGCTGGCTTGCCAAAAGCGACAGACATTACGACGTTTGCCGTTTTTCTACCTACACCAGCTAACCCAATTAATTGATCATAATCATTCGGTACTTCCCCATTATGTTTCGCTATTAAATCTTCGGATAGTTTACGTATATTTTTCGCTTTACTTCTAAATAGACCGATTCGTCGGATATCGTTTTCCAATTCCTCTAACGGAACATTTAAATAATCTTCCGGTGACTTATACTTCTTGAATAAATCCGGCGTTACTTTATTAATGAGTGCATCAGTCGCTTGTGCTGATAAAACGACAGCAATTAATAATTCAAATTCGTTTGAATGAGTCAATTCACACTCAGCATCCGGAAACATATCCTCAAATGTATCTAGAACGACTCTTATTTGTTTTTTGTTCAGCAAGGCTTATTCCCCCCTACTCTTCTAACCAATTGTAATAGACGGATGTGTCTCGTTTTTCTTTTGGTTTTTCTTGCATCGGTTCTCTCGCTTGGTTCATGTCGGCAGAACTTCGTATACCTCTCTTCTTCCATTCGGCTAAAATCCGATCAATATAGCGAAAGTTCATTTTACCCATTAAGACTGCTTCTCGTAGAGCTGCTTTAATTAATGCTGGTTTAAATTGATCTTGGTCAAGCCAGTGGCTGACAGTTTCAATTTCTATTGGAGAAAGAGCACGGCCGAATTCTTGCTCAAATAGCCCGAACAGTTTCCCCTCTTCCTTCTTTTCTTGGTCTTTTGTAGAGGAAGTATCTTCATATAATTTGTTGAACAGAGGCTCTAGAGAGTACCATTCATGTACCATGCGTTGCTCATCTTCTATTTGTTCAATACGTAAATAACCGTTGTTTTTTAGCTTTTTTAAAATATTAGCTACTTCATGTGGTGATAGTTGCATATTTTCGGAGATGAAATCAAATGAAGGTAATAGATCGCCTTGTTGCTGTAACGTAATGAGTTGCAAAATAACAATGACATCTTGTTCCGCTAAATCAAGCTTTCGATAGGAGCGTATTAACTCAGTCGGTACACTAATTTGATGCATCATCATTTTTTGATAAGAAAATGGTATATCCAAAAACGATCCCTCTTTTCTAGGTCGTTCATATTTTTTATTGTGTTTAAAGTAAGAATTAGACCGTAAAGTATATGAATAAAAAACAGATGACGATATCTTAAAAAGATGACCCAATATAAATTGAGTCATCTACTTTCTTAAGGATACAGTCGGTTTAACAAGCGTGGGAATGGAATCGTTTCACGGATATGTTCTGTTCCAGAAATCCATGCTACTGTCCGTTCTAAGCCAAGTCCAAATCCGGAATGCGGAACACTTCCATATTCACGTAGCTGCAAATACCACTCATATGCAGGACCTTCAAGCCCGTGTTCTTCATAGCGTTTTTTCATTAATTCATAGTCATATATTCTTTCAGAACCACCGATGATTTCACCATATCCTTCAGGAGCAATCAAATCAGCACAAAGTGCGACTTTCTCGTTAGTTGGATCTGGTTGCATATAAAACGCTTTAATTTCCGTCGGGAAATGAGTGATGAATACTGGTTGATCATGTGCTTCCGCAATCGCTGTCTCATGTGGAGCACCAAAATCATCGCCCCAATCAATATCTTCAAATCCTTCTTTTTTCAAGAATTCAATAGCCTCATCATACGTAATTCGAGGAAATGGCGCTTTTATTTTCTTTAATTGTTCCTTATCTCGTTCTAATACATCTAATTCCATATCACAATTTTTCAAAACAGATTGAACTAGGTGCTGTACGTAATTCTCTTGAATGACTAAGCTATCATCATGGTCCATGAAAGCCATTTCTGGTTCAATCATCCAAAATTCAATTAAATGGCGTCGTGTTTTAGATTTTTCTGCACGGAATGTCGGACCGAATGAGAATACTTTTCCTAATGCCATTGCAGCAGCTTCTAAGTAAAGCTGGCCACTTTGGGATAAGTAGGCATCTTCATCAAAATATTTTGTATGAAATAATTCCGTCGTTCCTTCTGCAGAAGCTCCCGTTAAAATTGGCGGATCAATTTTGACGAAGCCTTCATCATTGAAAAATTCGTATGTTGCACGGATAATTTCATTTCTAATCTTCATAATGGCATGTTGTTTCTTGGAACGTAACCATAGATGGCGATGATCCATTAAGAATTCAGGTCCGTGTTCTTTTGGTGTAATTGGATAATCATGAGCTTCCTGAATGATCTCAAAGCCTGATACTTGTAGTTCATAGCCAAGAGGGCTACGGTCGTCCTTAACAACTTCACCAGTTACATAAAGAGAACTCTCTTGGTTCAGATGTTTCGCTTGTTCGAATAATTCTTCACCTACAACAGACTTTACAATAACACCTTGAATAAATCCTGTTCCATCACGGAGCTGTAAAAATGCAATTTTTCCACTAGAACGTTTATTATGAAGCCAGACACCAATCGTTACCGATTCATTTACATGCTTGCCAACTTCTGCGATTGTTGTTTTCATTAATTACTTCCTCCTTAATTCAACGAATGCTTTTTGACAAAGCGAGCGATTCGTTTAGCTGCTTCTTCTAAGTTTTCCAGTGACGTTGCGTATGAAAGACGGATATTTTCTGGCGAGCCAAAGCCAGAACCAGGAACGACAGCCACTTTTTCTTCCTCTAGCAATTGCTTCACCCATTCATCCGTTGAATCAAAAGGTGAATTTGCTACAACTTCAGATATGTTCGGGAACAAATAAAATGCACCTTTAGGCTTTACGCATGAAATCCCAGGAATTTCAGACATCCATTCATGTAATTTGTTCAGTCGTTCTTCGAAGGCATCTTTCATTTCATTGAGTTTATGCTGATCCATCGAGTATGCGCCAATTGCAGCAAACTGCGAAATGGTTGTCGGATTGGATGTCGAATGAGATGACAAGTTACTCATCGCTTGAATAATTTGTCGATTTCCAGCGGCATATCCAATACGCCAACCTGTCATGGCATGTGACTTACTAACCCCATTAATGACAACGGTATTTTCTTTTAATTCGTCTGATAACTGTGCAATCGATACATGTTCGTCAGATCCATAAATCAACTTCTCATAGATTTCATCTGAAACAATAATTAGATCATGTTTAAGCGCAACTTCTCCAAGTGCCTTTAATTCTTCCTGTGTATAAAGAGTACCAGTAGGGTTTGAAGGCGAATTTAAAATAACAGCCTTCGTGTAATCCGTTATCGAATTTTCCAGCTGCTCTGGTGTAATTTTAAAATCATTTTCTTCTGAAGCTTTTACATAGACGGGCTGCCCTTCTGCTAACTTCACTTGTTCTGGATAACTGACCCAATAAGGAACAGGAATAACGACCTCGTCACCACGGTTCAGTAACACTTGAAACAGATTATACAAAGCATGCTTGGCACCAGTCGTTACGATAATTTCCTCTTCCGTATACGACAATCCCTGATCATCCTGTAATTTCTTGATGATTGCTTGTTTTAAAGCAGGGATTCCACCAGCAGGCGTATAAGTTGTTTTCCCTTCATCCATCGCTTTTTTGGCGACATTTAAAATGTCTTCCGGTGTGTTGAAATCAGGTTCTCCAGCTCCAAGGCCAATGACATCATGACCTTCTTCTTTTAATGCTTTCGCTTTCGATGTAATAGCTAAAGTTGTTGATGGGGTCAGTGCTTGAACGCGATCAGCTAATTCCATATGTAACACCACTCCTTCATTTCGATTTCGTTAATTTCTTTGGAACGAGATTGAATCATAAATTTCCCCGTCACTAAAGGAGAAATTTTGAAAGTAATATTGCTCACTTGTTGTATAGATGATTTCCCAAATGAATCGACCTTTTATAATTCCGGGTGATATAGACACGAGCTCACAATTCGTGCATTGAGAAGACCACTGATTGAGCATTTCTTCTTTTGTTAAGCCTTCTTCTTGTTCGAGTAATTTTATATCATCTACATTTTCTGTTTTCGGTACGAACACATAATAAGCTTTACCTTCGTTATTTTCACCTAAGTAAACAAAATAAGATGATTCACCATTGAATTCAAATGATTCATCTACTGACTCAATTGGGCTGTGTTCAAGAGCAATCGCTGCTACCTGTTCAATGTGATCGTTATGATCACCCTTTGTATTATAAGATGTAATCATCAAAATACTGAAAAGAGCAACCAAAGACAAAACAATCAACAGAACAATTCCGATGACAATATACCTTTTCTTAATTTGCATTCTGTGGAACCTACCTTGCATTTTTCTTTAGACTTTAAGCACACTGTTCATTATAACAGTAAACAACAAAATTTTTCATTGTTTTCATCCAAATTTCATCGGCTATCGTCTGACAAGGAAGATTCGATAAGGATTATTCCCTAGTTCGATGTGAACAGATAGTTTATTCGTTAAAAAGAATGCCTCAATCCACTCTTTCGAAAATACATCATTCAGTAATCTCATTTGTTCTTTCTTAGCTTTTTCTTGAATCACAGCGACACGTGGATCCAACTGATCCAAAAAACTGATATCTAGGTCCTTTTCATAAATATACGAAGGAATATACACAATCGTCGCACGGTCGCTGTTGTGTTTGACTGATGAAGTTTCATACCAATAGGCAGAAAAATTACTCCGTTTTAGCTCTAGGTTTCCTGCTTTACCCTGTTTAGAAGGATAATGCTTTACTTGGTAATGATCTGTGAGTTGAACTGATTTTTCTTTCGATAAATCGGTTACCTCGATACCTTTTTGATCGATGGTGCATGACGGTGAGTTTCCTGGTAGGATCAGTTGGTCAATTAAATACTTTTTTGCCAAAAATGTTAAATTCCCACAATTATGTTCATCAATTTTCGTAATGATAATGCCTCGGATATTGTAATCGTTCCATCGGCCTAATTGATCAAGAATCTGTTGACGGTCAACCTCATGCCCCGTATTGAACAAGTATATATCCGTTTCGTCTACTTTCAGGAAGGCGATATTGCCTTCATTCAACGGATAGTAAATTAATTCATCGTTCTGATCCGTTTGAAAAAGCGGAAAAGAAGTCATGCCGATTAATAGAGCAAGAATGATTTTCAATGGCTTCACCTATCCATAAAGATTTCTGACATCCTTCTTATCATTTGTCATTGTCTTTATCATATGAGAGCCATTTTTTTGCATGGTCGATAAGTTGTTGCGTATCTTCATAAAGTACTGGTGTTTCACCGAGTGATTGAATAAATTGTTTTCCATAACGTTTACTCATTACACGTTTATCTAAAATAATCATTAATCCACGATCTTCAGAATGCCGGATTAATCGACCGAAAGCTTGGCGAAATCTGGTGATTGCCAATGGTAATGCCAACTGCTCAAAAGGGTTTTCTTTCTGTTGTTTCATTACATTCCACTTCGCCTGGTATACGGGATGATTAGGCGATTCAAATGGCAGCCGAGCTATACAAATGACCTTTTCGGTATCATTTAAAAGGTCTACCCCTTCCCAAAAAGAGTTCGTCCCTAACAATACACCGTCATCTGTTTCTTCAAATAGTCTTTTCAATTTATCTCGACTACTTGATTGAACCCCTTGTGCGAAAATCGACACTGTCCGAGACGTTGGTTGTAAACGTTCGTACGTATCTTTTAATAATTGATAAGACGTAAATAATATGAGCATTTTTTTATTCGTTTGTGCATGGAAACGGTCGACAAATGAAGCGACGTGTTGAGCATAAGTTTTTGCACTCACATCCGTTATATTCGGAAAATCGGCTGGAATTAGCACTTCTGTACGATTGGTATATACACTTGGCAATGCATATAGGGATGTAGGTGTATCTTCCGGTAAACCAATTTGTAATAAAAAATGTTGGAATGAATTCTTTAATTGTAAAGTAGAACTCATAAAAACAATGCTATTCGTATATCGTCCATACCAACTACTTAACTGTTCACTCAAATCTAGTTGCTCAATATTTAATGACGCTGCATTTTTCGCACCTTGTTGATCAATTTCAATCCAACGTACCATTTTCTTTTCTTGTTGGAAAAATGTCGTTAAAAATTCGATGATTTCCTCTAACTGTCGATTCGCTTTCGTTTGAATCGACCGTTCAAGGTCTGTTTTTAAATATTTTTTTAAGATTGAATTTCTTAACTGATCACAGCTTAACAAAAATTGATTCAATTGTTCGCGAATTTCGCCGCTAAAAATCATTTCTAAAGCTTCTTCGTCAACCGATAGTTGTATCTTACCCGTATCAGACACAGGGTCCTTTGGTGAATGAAGAAAGTCTACCGCTTGATAAATTAATCTGAAGAAAGAGTCTGCATTTATCTTTGCAGTTTCAATGACTTCGCTCATACCAATACGAGCGAGAGACTGAAACAATTGCAATGTAGATATATAATCAATTTGATTCGACAGTTGATTCCTTGTGACATTTTCAAAATGATGAGCTTCATCGACGATAATCTGCCTGCTCGGTGGAATAGCTTTCCTTCCTTTTTTAAAGTCAGCGGTTAAAAATGCATGGTTTACGATAACAATCGCTGCTTTTTTTGCTCTTTCTTTAGCGAAAAAGAAATAGGAAGATCTGTCCGTAGGTTCATCATCATGATCACAAGAAATCAATTTCCAAATATCCTGACCTCGAGATGGAAGTTGGAGCTCTTCTACATCTCCTGTCTCCGTCTCTGTTAACCAAACGAGAATAATTGCCAATGATAATGTAATATCAAAATTTGCCGAATCTTTAATGGAACGGTCGTAAAATGCCTTGAACCTCCGCACGTGTAAATAGTTACTTGGACTCTTCAATAAAGCAAGACTCCCAGCTGGGAACAAGTTCGGGTAACGTTCGCTATATTTAAAAATTTGTTTTTGTAATTGTAAAGTGTATGTACTGATGATCGTACGGACATTATATTTACGGCTATATGCATAAGCCGCCAATAAATAAGCTAACGTTTTACCTAGTCCTGATGGTGCTTCGATCACTCGGTGTTGCTTTTTTTGAAAGGCATCATAAATCTCTTTTGCAATTTCTTGCTGACCTTCTCGACTCTCGAATAAAGGTTCTGAAAACGTTTCGTTTAAAAATTGATTAAAATCATCAAAATGGACGTCTTTAATGACGTCGGTCTCATGTATTTGCTTAATTGCTAAACCGTATTGATAATCAAGTGCATAATTTGAATCGCTGCGTTGTCGTTTCTCAGCGATCAAGTCATCGAAGAAAAACTCTGTATCTGTTTGGAAATTACTAATTAACGGCTTCAACTGAAGCAATGTTTCTAGTGGTAGTCCATTCATTTTTTGAATGATTTCCAAAAAGATAAGAGCTGTTACATATGCATCAGATAGCGCACGATGTGGCTTAAAATGCTCAATATTTAAATAATTAGTCAAATCCTGAAGCCGATAACCTGGTGCTGATGGGAAAAAAACACGTGACAATTCTACTGTATCGATTACTGCACATGCAATCGGAGAGTGTCCGGCCTTTACTAAGCTTTGATTTAAAAATTCATAATCAAAGTGAACCGGATGTGCGATAAAAAAGCAGTCATCAAAGAAAGGCAGGATTTCTGGAATTACTTCTTTGAAAGTCGGTGCATCGACTAAGTCCCTTTCGCTAATACCTGTCAATTGCGAAACAAATGGGGGAATTGACCCATTCGGTTTAATATTTGCTTCATACTCATCGACGATTTTGCCGTCTTCAATAACTACAATGCCAATTTCGATAATTTCGTCTCCGTTTTTTACTGAGTTTCCTGTCGTTTCTAAATCGACCGATACAAATCGAGTCATTTTTTTCCTCCTCTCCACCATAAATGTTAGGATGACAAAACAAACTCCCACTTGAAATGGGAGTTATAAAATCGTTAATGGTGGTTCCTCTTCAAGCTGCTGTTCGATTTGGTTTTTTTCATTCAAAATAGCGATTGAGGGGCGATGTTCGCCTAATTCTTTTTCGTCGATTTGGACATAGGAAATAATGATGATTTGATCCCCTGGTTGAAATTTACGAGCTGCTGCTCCATTCAAACAAATAACACCACTGTCTGGTTCACCGGAAATCACATAGGTTTCAATCCGCTCCCCATTGTTATTATTGACAATTTGCACCTTTTCATGAGGCAAGATGCCTACCTTCTTCAATAATGTGGAATCTATCGTTATACTTCCAACATAGTTTAAGTTCGCTTCAGTTACTGTTGCTCTATGAATTTTCGCATTCATCATGGTACGGATCATGATTACTCTTCACCTCTGTAGATTTCTTCACCCGATTGATTAAGGATAAGATTATCAATAAGCCGGGCTTCTTTATAATGCACTGCAACTGCAATAATAATTGAATCACTTTCTTTTATTAAAGGCAGTAAATCTGGGTAAGTCAAACAATCTACATAATCAATTTCAGCACTGACTCGCTCTTGTAGTCTATGTTTTACGTGATCGATTACTTGATCACGTGACCAGCTTTCATTCGACTGTATAAAGTGTTGACCAGCTTTCAATGCTTGATAAATATTTGGCGCTTCTTTCCGTTCGGCAGCAGATAGTCTAACGTTTCGACTACTCATGGCTAATCCATCTGATTCACGTTCAGTCGGAATTGGAACAAGTGTAATATCATAATTTAGATCTTCAATTAGTGCGTCGACAACAGCTACTTGTTGTGCGTCTTTTAATCCAAAATAAGTTTTTGTCGGTTGAATAATGATGAATAATTTAGATAAAACCTTCAAAACCCCTTCGAAATGACCGGGTCTACTAGCACCACATAGAACATCCTGCCTAGCGAGAAGACTCATTTGAATAACACTTTGTTTCGGGTACATCTCTTCGACAGTTGGATGAAAGACGATATCCACACCAGCTGCTTCCAAAAGCTCAGCGTCACGTTCTAAATCTTTCGGATAAGATGTTAAATCACTCGTTTGATTGAATTGTAATGGGTTTACGAAAATACTAACGACAACTATGTCATTTTCCTTTCGTGCGTTATTGACTAACTGTAAGTGACCTTCGTGTAAATAACCCATTGTGGCTACGAAGCCTATCGATTGACCATTTTGATGAAATTCCTTGGATTTTTCTCTCATTTGCTTAATGGTGTTTATACGTATCATTTTTCTCCACCATATAACCCATCAAGCACATCATCGTTGATGGCATATGTATGCTCATCTGATGGAAATGCAGTTGTTTTTACTTCACTTATGTAGGTTCTAATTGCTTGATCGATACTCTCATTTAAGTTAGCTTGCGGTTTAACAAACTTTGCGAGACGCTCCACGCCATATTGCAATAGATCGTGGTAGACAAGTACTTGGCCATCAGTTCCATTCCCTGCTCCAATACCGATTGTTGGAACGTTCGAGTTTTTCGTTATATTTGTCGCAAGTTTTGCAGGCACACATTCAAGAACGATCGAAATAACTCCCGCATCGTTTAATGCATTGGCATTCTCAATTAATAGCCTTGCTTCTTCGGTTGTTTTACCTTGAACGCGATAGCCACCTAAGACCTGGAATGTTTGTGGTGTTAAGCCGATATGTCCAACGACTGGAATACCTGCTTGTGTCAGCTTACGAATTAATGGGGCAAGCTCTTGTCCCCCTTCGAGTTTCACTGCATCTGCTCCAGTTTCTTGAACGATTCGAGCAGCATTTTTCATTGCTTCCGCTTCAGAGACATGAAAAGACATAAAAGGTAAATCAACGACGGTAAACGTATTAGGTGCCCCGCGTTTGACTGCTTTCCCATGATGAATCATATCATCGACTGTCACTGGAATTGTTGAATCGTAGCCAAGAACAACCATTCCCAATGAATCTCCAACTAAAATCATATCCACACCTGCATTCTCAGCTGTTTTGGCAGATGGATAATCATAGGCAGTTAACATGGTGATTTTTTTATTTTCCTGCTTCATCTTTTCAAAGGTACGTCTTGTTTTCATAAGTAAAGACTCCTTTACCAATAAATTTCTGCCGAGTACAAGGCAGTTTGCCTACCCAATTCATCTTCAATAAGAAGCGCACCATCGTGTTGAATTCCAACAAATTT
Source organism: Allobacillus salarius (assembly GCF_007559425.1). Lineage (GTDB taxonomy): Bacteria > Bacillota > Bacilli > Bacillales > Alkalibacillaceae > Allobacillus > Allobacillus salarius. The sequence continues at coordinate 56,485 of NZ_VMHE01000001.1, forward strand.
TGCTTGAAACGTTTCTTTTGTTTTAATTGTTAACCACTCATTTAAGCGATACGCGTGTTGCTCCCACTCTTTCTTAATCGGTTCAAATCCTTCTTCTATAAATGTATCATACTTTTCTTCCAGTCGCTGCGCAACCTCGTGGAAAACTTGCGTTAAATCGTATGACTTACCTGTTTCTATTTTTAAAGAAGTCACTTTTTCTCTAAGGTCTTCCGGAAATTGATCCTGATCTTGATTAATGTTCATTCCGATGCCAAGTAATATGTACTCAATTTGATCTTGTTCAGCTTGCATTTCGGTCAAAATACCCGTCAGTTTAAGTCTTCTTGAAAAAACATCATTCGGCCATTTGATTTTCACTTCTAGACCTAATTGACGAAACGCTTCAACTAGCGCAACAGCTGCAACCAAGGTTAATTGTGTAGCGTCTTTCGGTTCCAAAGATGTTGGACGTAAAATGACCGTAAACCATAATCCGTGCTTGTCTTCAGAATGCCATGATCGTTTTAGCCTGCCACGACCCTTTGTTTGATGATCAGCGATAATGACGGTACCGTGCGGTGCGTCCTCTCTCGCTAGATCGTGTCCTAAAAATTGAGTCGAGTCGATTGATTTACGGTGAATCAAGTTTTTACCAAGCCATTTTGTTGATAGGCCCCACTGTATAGAAGAAGCTGATAATTCATCAGGGAATCCGATAATACGGTATCCTTTGTTTCTTACGGCTTCTATTTGATAGCCATCTTTTTTCAGCTCATTCATGTGTTTCCATATCGCTGACCTAGATATACCGAGTTGCTCAGATAATCGTTCACCTGATATATATCGATCGGAATAATTTGAAAGTAACTCAATTAGTTTTGTTCGGTTTGATTCCATGTTTTCACTTGCCTTTCGATTTCATCTTTTTGATTCGGCAACTCCTGGCGCAACACTTGGTATTCCAACTCACTGAGATAATCGCTGATCCATTTTCCTTTTTTTCGTCCAGGAAATAAACGGATCAAGTCAGATCCGTTAATTGCCAAGTCGCTTTTTTGCTTAATAGGCAACTGTTCGAACATCGAATAAAGTTCACTTAAATCATAGGACTTACCTTCAGCTAAGCGAATGTATTCGTTCCATGATGGTATATGGTCAAACGTCAATTGATACAACAGATCATTCGTTAGTCCCGTTGTTTGATGTTGATCAAAAGCTTCATGAATAATAGTCGCTTTTCGTTTGACTGCGTTAGAGAGCTTATACGCTTTACACCATGTTGATATCGATATCGATGGTTCCATCAAATGTAAATACGCGATTAAGACGGCTTGATCGCTTATTGGTTCACGAAGTCGTTTATAAACTTGCGAAAAAACTTCTTCATTCTCTCGAAATATCGGTAACTGTTGATAAAGGTTGGTTTCTTTTAAATATTCCAATGCTCGAACGACACCGTTTCCGCCGAACATCTTCGTCAGTTCCACTGTAATTCGTTCTACAGAGATTGCGTCTAATAGTGAACGGTTTTCTTTTATAGCCGTAACTACTTCGTCATCAATGAAGAATTCCAATTGACTGGAGAAGCGAATGGCCCGCAACATCCGAAGTGCATCTTCGTTAAATCGATCTTGTGCATGTCTAACGGTCTGAATGCGTTTTGACTTTAAATCCTGCAGACCATTAAACGGATCGATAATATTACCATCTAGATCCATAGCTATAGCATTAATCGTAAAATCTCTTCGACTTAAGTCTTCTTCTATGCTATCTACAAAAAACACTTGCTCTGGATGACGGTGGTCTTTATACTCCCCTTCTGTCCGGTAAGTCGTTACTTCATACGAATTATCATTCAAAAGAACTAATATTGTTCCGTGTTCGATGCCAACAGGAATCGTTCTTTTAAATAATTGTTGAACAGTGTGTGGATCTGCGTCAGTTGCGAGATCAACATCACCGATTGTACGCTTTAATTGGAAGTCACGTACGGATCCACCGACAAAAAAACACTCATATCCGTGTTTGTTGAGTGTATGTATAATAGGTGCCGCCTGATCGAATGGTTTACCGATCATGGAATCTACCGCCTTCTATACTTCATAATAAAGATTTTCATAACGTTTAATGATTTGTTCAGCATCAAAGCACTCTCTCACTCTTTCTTTGGAAAGAGTCGATTGTCGTTTCCATTCAGACTCTTGTGTCAAAAGGTGAATGGCTCTTTTGCTCATCGCTTCAATATCGCCAACTTCACAAATATAGCCTGTTTCACCATCTTTAATCACCTCAGGAATCCCGCCTGTATTCGAACCAATTGACGGTACTCCAGCTACCATAGCTTCCAAAAGTACTAAGCCGAAACTTTCTTTCTCAGAGACTAACAAATTTAGATCACTAATTGCGAATAAGTCATGTATGTTGTCCTGCCTACCCATAAAGATGACTTGATCTTGTAATCCTAGATTTTGAACGAGTTGATAAGCATCACCATATTCAGGGCCATCGCCTACTAAAAGAAGTTTTGTATTTACTGTTTGTTGAACTCGATGAAAAACATGAATGACATCTTGAACTCTTTTCACTTTGCGAAAGTTGGAAATATGAATCATTACTTTTTCAGCTGGCTGAATGGATAATTTTCTTTTTAATTCTTTTTTATCAGTTGGTTCGTCTATTTTATCAGATTCAATAAAGTTATGAACGACTTCAATGTCTTTTTGTATATTTAGTAATTCTTTCGTTTGGTCCCTTAAACTATAGGAAACAGCCGTGACAGCATCTGACTCTTCAATCCCGAAACGAATTAAATTCGTTAGACTTGGATCAATACCAAGTACCGTAATATCTGTTCCATGCAAGGTTGTAATGACACGCACATCTTTTTTCGCCATTTGTTTAGCTAAAAGAGCGCATATTGCATGTGGCATTGCATAGTGAGCATGAATGATATCTAACTGTTCACGGTCGATGACCTCCGCTATTTTACTCGCCAAAGATAAGTCATAAGGCGGGTGTTTGAATACTGGATAATTTGCAATTTCAACTTCATGGAAGAAGATATTAGGGTCTAGCCGTTTTAAACGAAAGGGCATGGTTTGTGAAATAAAATGAATCTCATAATCCCGGTCAGATAGATGCATACCTAATTCGGTTGCTACCACCCCAGATCCCCCGACTGTTGGATAGCAAACGATACCTATTTTCTTATTCATCATATAAAGATGTTGACTCCTTGACGTTTCTCCAATCAAGCCACCCGCTTTGAATGCCGCGAACCATAATTTCAGCTGACGCTTCGTTGGTGGCGAGAGGGATTCGATAAACATCACATAATCTTAGTAATGCAGTAACATCTGGTTCATGTGGTTGAGCTGTCAATGGGTCTCTAAAGAAAACCACTAAGTCTAAATCATTCGCTGCAATTTTTGCACCGATTTGCTGATCACCACCTAATGGCCCCGATTGAAATCGATGAACATCCAACCCAACCTCTTCTTGAATCATTTTTCCTGTTGTACCTGTAGCAAATAATTCATAATCATTAAAAATATCTTTGTAAGCTGTGACGAAATTGAGTAAATTCCTTTTTCGCTTGTCATGTGCAATTAATGCGATTTTCATTATTTCACAACCTATTCCATTAAGTTTTCAAGTCCATAAACGAAATCTTCACGATTCATAACTTCATTGACCGCAAATTCAACACCACTCATAAATGATGCTCTATCTGCTGAATTATGGTTAATCGTTAATGTTTGTCCGCTCATTCCAAACACAACTTCTTGTTGGGCAATAAATCCTGGTAGTCGCATGCTGTGAATTTTCATTCCATCTACATCTGCCCCTCTAGCCCCTTCAATCGTTTCTATTTCATCTGGATGGCCTTGTTTATGCTTTTCTCTTACTTCTTGAATCAGTTGAGCTGTTTTGACTGCTGTTCCAGAAGGAGCATCTAATTTATTGTCATGGTGTTTTTCAATGATTTCTACATCCGGAAAGTATTTAGCAGCCTCTTTCGCAAACCGCATCATTAAAATGGCACCAATTGCGAAATTCGGTGCGATCACAATACCTGTTGCATTTGAAGCACTTAATTCTTCAAGTTCTTGCAATTGATCCGTTGAAAAACCAGACGTACCGACAACCGGTCGCACATGGTGGATCAGCGCTTGCTTCGCATGATGGTACCCAGCATGAGGGTTCGTAAGTTCAATTAAAACGTCTGCATTCACTTGATCGAATGCTTCCGTCGCATCTGTAAATATTGGTGCATCAAATGCAGGCATGCCTTCCAAATCGCGAAGATTCATTCCGTCGTTTTTTCGGTCGATACAACCGACTAGGCGAAAATGCTCCGTGCGTTCTATTAATGCTAAAGCTTCTCGGCCCATTTTACCGCGAGGGCCGGCAACAATCATATTAATGGTTTTATTCATGTTGATTCTCCTTCTTCGTCCAACGGTTTTGATCTCTATGTTCTATTTTTGACATACTTCGATCGAACGCTTCATCGAGCTCAATGCCAAGTGAATTCGCTAATGTCACCAACACAAAATAAACATCACCAAGCTCATCTTCAATCGATTTTTCTTTTTCCGTAGATTTTTTTGGTTTTTCTCCATAATAATGATTAATCTCTCGTGCAAGCTCCCCCATCTCTTCAGTAAATCGAGCCATCATAGAAAGTGGAGAAAAATACCCCTCTTCAAATTGTCGGATAAACCGATCTACGCGCTCTTGTGTTTCTTTTAATGTTACTGATTGCTTTTCCACGATTTAACGTCTCCTTCATGAAAACATCTAATCATATGTTAGCTAAACAGACGAATTTTGACAAATCATTAAACTTTGTTTGATGAATCTAATTTATTTGTCTATAATATTCTGGAGATATGTCTGGAGTGGTTAAATGAAAATTCCGATTAAAATGAAGAATATATTATTTATTATTATTGGTTCTGCAATCTTTTCATTTGGAGTCGTCAATTTCAACATGGCGAACAATTTAACAGAAGGTGGATTTACCGGGATCACACTGCTTTTATACTTTCTATTTTCTTGGGATCCTGCAATCATGAACCTTGTTTTAAATGTTCCCGTATTTTTCGTAGGATGGCGTTTGTTAGGCCTATCGACGTTTATTTATACGGTAATCGGCACAGTCATGGTTTCTGTATTTCTATGGATTTTTCAAATCTTCCCGTACGGTTTCTCACTACAAAACGATATGACGTTGGCGGCATTGTTTGCCGGTTCCTTTATTGGTGTAGGTTTGGGAATTATTTTCCGCTATGGAGGTACAACTGGTGGTGTCGACATCATTGCCCGGCTAGTCAATAAATATGTTGGCTGGGGTATGGGCCGTACAATGTTTTTATTCGATGCGGTCGTTATTGTTGCATCAGTGATTTTTTATTTGAATGAAATTGAAGGGATGTATACGTTAGTTGCTGTATTTATCGCAGCTCGAGTCATTGATTTCATGGTGGATGGTGCTTATGCTGCAAGAGGTGCATTGATTGTATCAGACCACCAACAAGCGATTGCAAATAAGATATTGAAGGAAATGGACCGTGGCGTGACACTCTTACATGGAAGTGGAAGTTACACAGGTGAAGCTAAACGAGTTATTTACTGTGTTGTCGGACGAAACGAGATCATTCGATTGAAAAATTTAATTAACGAAGTTGACCCACATGCCTTCGTTTCCATGATGACTGTCCACGATGTTCTCGGAGAAGGATTCACATTGGATGAAAATAAGAATCCGATTGATTAATGATTTCAATATCTGAATGAAGATGCGTACCGCGTTCTCATTCAGGCATTTATTTATAATTTGAGTTTGAATCGTAAGATAATATTAGTTCTCTTCTGCATTTGTGTCTCCATAAAATAAAGGCATACTAGAATCTTTTTTCTAGTATGCCTTTTATGATGATTTATTTTCTTTGATCAAACGCTTAGTTATTACTGTTCAAATATAACAATACAAAACGTAGAAGCTCCATAACTGCTACTGCTGCTGCAGCAACATATGTTAAAGCTGCGGCATTCAATACTTTCTTCGTTTCGCGGTGCTCACTACTTGTCACGACACCTGTAGATACAAGTTGATTCATTGCACGATTAGATGCATCGAATTCAACAGGTAATGTAACCAATTGAAACAGTACAGCAAAAGTCATTAGGAAAATTCCAGCTAAATAAAGTCCATTTGCTTGCAGAAAAATTCCACCTAGAATTAAAAAGTACGCCATATTAGAACCCAAACTTGCCATTGGGACTAAAGCTGTTCTAAACCGCAGGAATGCGTAATCTTGCGCATGTTGGATAGCATGTCCTACCTCGTGAGCTGCAATGGCTGCAGCAGCTTGTGAAGGGCGATGATAGTTGTCTGATGATAAACGAACCACTTTTTGTCGTGGATCATAGTGATCAGATAGAAAACCCTTCGTTTCCTCAACACGTACATCATACAAGCCGTTATCTTGCAAAATCTTTAAAGCGACATCTCTCCCAGTCATGCCAGAAGAATTGTGGATTTTTGAATACTTTTGATATGTTTTCTTCACTCGACTACTTGCCCATAAGGGTAGTAAGAGCAATATTCCAAAGTAAATTAACATTGATCCGATTGTCATGGTCGTTCCTCCTATATTTTTCTTTCTCTATAGGTCAATTTTAGTCAAATTCATCGTCGTTTTCAACATTTTTGCTTTCTTGCGTCTGTTTGTATTTTCTCCATGAAACATAAATTAATGAACTGATTACAATGGTAAAAATAACGGCTACGATTAACAAGAAATGACTCCAACTTGGTGTTCTGCTCATGACGAAAAAAGAACCAATAAGATGCCAATTATAACCCACTCAGCTCAACCCCTCTATAAAGGCTTTACTCATCTTATGCGCTTAGAGGGTTAACTTAGAACGAGGGGATTTAATGCCATAGCGGTAGACAAGCCATATTGAAAGGATACTTAACCAAAAAGTAAAATACCCAACGTGATTTATCGAATCAGTTAATTGATGATAGATAGGCATCATGCCATACACATAATCAATGACATCATTGTGTAACGTCCATATCGCTGCAACAACTAAATGTTTCATTTCGATTCGATAAAACTTTGCATAGAGGAGACCTTGAACAGCCATAGCTCCATGTGAAAGCACCAACATCATTCCTGTTGGGGATATCGATGACAATTGAATGAACGTCAAACCATTCATTACAACAGCCCACACGCCGTATTTAAATAAAGTCAGCATAGCTAAAGCTTCTATGTACTTAAAATTTCGACCTAGCAAGAAGCCAATTAGAACAATAACAAAAAACAGAGATGCTGTAGGAGAATCAGGAACAAATGGGATAAAGATTGGTGGTGTTATTTCTAGCTGCCAACCATACCAAATATAACCATAGATCGTTCCTAAGATGTTGATGATTAATAAGAGTATAAGAAACGTTCGGTTCATTAATAAGTAGTTCAACATATAATCTTCAACCCGCACTTTCTTGTATGTTCATGTGAAAAAAACCGACAAAATCAGTTAATCGATTTTGCCGGTCTACATTCAATAAATTATATCACATTATTATTCAGCGGAATCTTCACCTTCGCTGCTATCTTCAGAGTCGGAACCTTCTCCTTCTCCTTCCGCAGCTTCACCACCGGAAGCTGTCATGATAAAGTCAGCTAGTTGGTTTAATTCTTCATCTGAACCAGTAAACATGTCAGCAGGCATCTCACCGATACCGTTCTGTGCAATATCTTTAATTGCAGCAGCATCGTAAGGAAGGTCCACTAGATCTGGAGCCATTCCAGGGACACCTTGCAAACTGTCACCGTGACAGCTCATACAGTTATTTGCATATACTTCATAACCTGCATGATCTTTGTCTACTTCAACTTCAGTCATATTTGACACAGAGTATTCTGCACGCTCTTCCCAGTTAACTGCAGAAGCAGATTCATACGTTAACCAGAAAACGGAAACAACCGCTAATAGCATAAGAATAACTGCAATTGGTCGCTGTGTTGGACGACGGCCAGGCTTGCTATCTAGGAAAGGTGCTAACAATAGTGCACCGAAAGCTAGTCCTGGAATACCAATCGTACCAATTACCACATATTCTGCAGCCGCAAACTCATATTTCAACAATTCATATAAGAATAAGAAATACCAGTCAGGCAACGGAATATAACCAGATGTATTTGGGTCTGCTTTAATCTCTAAAGGAGATGGGTGAGCAGCAACCAAGCATAGAAAACCAATTAGGAATACAGCACCTACTAACCATTCTTTTAATAGAAAGTTTGGCCAAAACGGTTCTGTCCTACCAGGATATTCTGAATAGTCTTTTGGAATGGTTTGCTTTGGTCCCACTTTAATACGGGAATCGCCAACAAACTTCATACCTTTACCTTTTTGCACAGTGTTCCCTCCTTTTTGTATTCACTAAATAAAACTTATAGTGGTCCGCTGATTCCTTGACGACGAATCATGATAAAGTGTGCTGCTAATAAACCGAATAAGACAGCAGGTAAGAAGAATACATGAATCGCAAAGAATCTGGTCAGGGTCTGTGCACCAACAATCGTAGGATCACCAGCTAGAAGTGTTTTAATCTCAGTTCCTATAAATGGTACACTTTCAGCAATTTCCAGTCCAACTTGTGTAGCGAAAAATGCTTTGTTGTCCCATGGTAATAGGTAACCAGTAAACCCTAAACCTAAAATTACAAAGAATAATAATACCCCAACAACCCAGTTCAATTCACGAGGTTTCTTGTAAGCACCTTGGAAAAACACACGCAGTGTATGTAAGAAAATCATAACGATTACTACACTGGCTCCCCAGTGGTGCATTCCTCGAACAATTTGTCCGTGAGCAACTTCTGTTTGTAAGTATCGAACAGATTCCCAAGCATTTTCAATATCCGGTACATAGTACATTGTCAAAAACATACCAGATAGAATTTGAATGACGACAACGAAAAACGTTAATCCACCAAAACAATAAACAAAAGCTGAGAAATGGTGGGCTGGGTTTACGTGCTCAGGAACTTCGTGATCGGCAATATCACGCCAGATTGGCGTTACATCCAATCGTTCATCAATCCAGTCATAAATTTTGTTTAACACGTATTATGCCCCCCCTCTTGCATGCGTTTCTGGACTTAGATACAGCTTTCCTTCTTCAACCTTAAACGTATACTCATGTAATGGTTCAGTTGGAGGAGTACCTGCAATGTTTTCTCCTTCAGCGTTGTAACGACCATCATGACAAGGACAGAAAAATTCATCTTCCTTTTCTGTTGCCCAGTCAACTGTACAACCCAAGTGCGTACATACTGGTGATAAAGCTAGAATATCACCGTTACTGTCATAAAATACGAAAGCATTTTTTTCAACTTTCGATTCATACCAACCATCTGTTTGATCGACTTGGAATGAGACTTTCTGTGGTGTTTCTGTGATTTCATCTACGTCCAAAACGTAAACAAAGTCACCAGATTTCTCACCTTTCAATAGTGGGTCTACTGCAAATCCAACCATTGGCGCGATTAATGCAGCACCCATAAAGCCACCAACACCTGTTAAGGTATAGTTCAAAAATTGTCGACGAGAAACTTGGTTGTTCTTTTTATTGCTCATTCTTTTCCCCCCTCTACCATCTGATGCAACGCATAGGGTCTTTCGAAACGATTATTTATTAGGACAATACAATGATAGCGTATCCCTTCATTACGGTCAATAAAAATCCTATTTCGACGAAAATTTTTCAAAATTAAGACCAACTTTCTTTGATTAATTCTTCGATATCGATAATTTGAGAGCGAATGACTTCACGAACCTCATTTGATTGAAGATTGCCACTTTTGATTGCAGGAAGCCAAACTAATTCACCTTCTATGGAGCTTGACTGTTTTCGCCATTGTTTATCGAATGTTAATAGGAACACTTCGTTGAAAGGTTGTTTCTTCACTTCTTGGATAACATGATTAATGCGTTCAATTTCATTATCAATCAAACTATTTTTTAAATAAGTATAGACTGGAAATAGAAATATTCTACCTTTCAATCGTTGTTCGAGTTGATGAGAGTATAAATTCATTAGCTCTTGTTGAAACGACGTCAGAACCATTTCTTGATCATCATGAATGGCATAAGGGACTAATGGAATGATTGCTGTATCGATATATTCCTTTTCTTGGATATACATTTTTATATCTTGTTCAATATATTTCATTTTATACTTCCCTCCTTATTCAGAGTGTTCTTTGTCAAGATTATTCAATAACTTGCTCCATTTCAAAAAAGCTTCTTCATCACCTTGGTCTAACGCTTCATTTATTCTCTTTTGCAATGATTTTTTTTCATTTTCTCGAGATGTCTCTTCTAAAAATTTTTCGATCGCATTATAATCCTTTTTTTCCAAGTAATAATCGTCGGGTAAATATGGATTCTCTTCTAGTACATCTGCATATTCAGCCGATTGCCGGACGTCTTCATATATAAATTCAATAAACAACTCTTGATCTTGATTTAAACGAATATCATGAAATGCTTTATCGACATCTGTCGTCACAATATGCTCTTTATAAAAACGGAATGGTCTACTTTCTTCTTCTTCCGTCGAAACAATGATGCTTCGTGGTGTCAAGTGAGCTTCATAGATAAAATGAATACCGTTAAGTAATTGTTCTCTTTTTAAAATATACTGAAGTAACCACACGACTTCCCTTTGCTCAGGGGGATGTGTGGTTAGGAACCATTCAATAAAAGCCTTTTTTCGCTCAGAAGGCACTTGCATTTCTTTACACCTGCCTTTATTCGTTAGTCAATCGACTGACAAAATCACTAACTTCTTCATCTTCAGGTCGGAATGTCAAATAAGCTTCCAACAAGGATAGGCTTTGTTCCCGGTTACCTTCTTCATTCATAAAGTAACCATATTCTTTCAGAAAGTCTGGCTGCTCTTTAAATGAAGGATAAGCCTTTTCGTAAGCTTGCTTAGCTTGGTCAAACAATTCCAATTCGATCGAAACTTGAGCCTTTCTCCATAGGAGGATGTCTGGGTAAGCTTCATAACTTAAAAGCTCATCCAACAAGTCGTTGGCCGCTTCATAGTCCAAATCATCTTCATACAGTTCAAGTAGTCGCTCAGCAGCTTCTTCAAATCCAGGATCTAATGAAAGGGATTGTTTTAAATAAGATTCTGCATCTTTACGATTCCCTAGCTCAACAGCGTACTCGGCTGCCAGTAAGTACAATTCGTTGTTGAATTCATCTTTTTGAATGCCTTGCTCTAATGCTTCAAAAGCTTCCTGAACAGCTCCTTCCTCATGTAAGGAAGTTGCCAACAATGGATATACACTTGTATAATCCTGGTCGATTTCGAGCAATTTTCGCCACGCTTCAATCGCTACTTGATATCTTTCCAATTGATACGCGGTATATCCATATTTGAATAGTTGATCTGGATGATCTAAAGTAATCATTTCATAATATCGTAACGCTTCTTCCCAATTACCTAATGATGAGAGTGATTCAGCAAGCCGTTCTTTCACATTGACGATAGATACCTCTTCTTCCATCCGTTCAATTCGTTCATAATATGGTATCGCTTTTTGAAATTCTCCATTTGAAAAAGCCAATTCAGCCAATGCTAAATCAATAATCGGTTCGTTTGGTGAAATATCTTTTGCTTCTAGCAATTTTTGTTCCGATACTTCAAATAAACCTTGTGTTTGATATAAATCGGCTAGTTGAACTAACGCCGGTACATAAGCTTCTTCTTCAGGACGAATCGTTTCCATTAATTCGATGACTTTCTCGTCATCCCCAATATCCGTATATATTTCGGCCAGTAGTAATTTAATGTGTGAGTCTTCAGGGTAAAGCAATAACATATCTTCATAGATTGCAATTGCATCATTCATTAATCCCCAATCTTGAAAAAGTTGGGCAATCTCAATTCGTTCATCTTCTCCAGCGCTCCGTTGGTATTCTTGTAAGAGTTGGATGGCGTCATTTATTTTATCTTGGTCTTTCAATTGAAGTGCCTGATTAATAATATCCATTATCTTCGGCCACCTTTCTTTCATTCTTTTGGAGAATGTATCGGTTATATGAATTCATTCAACTGTTCAAAGAAATTAGGGTATGAGATTTTAACACAGTCTTGATCATCAACCGTTACGTCACCACTCGTAATTAACGAAGCAATCATTGCTGTCATGGCAATTCGGTGGTCGTGAAATGTTTTGACCACTCCACCATGCAATCGAGTCCGTCCCTGTATGACCATTCCATCATCCTTCATCTGAATATCTGCCCCGAGTTCTTCTAAACCAAGTACAGTCGCTTTTATGCGGTCCGTTTCTTTAAATCGTAACTCTTCTAAATGATGAAAGTGAGACGTACCTTCAGCCTGTGTTGCGACTAAAGCCAAAATAGGGATTTCATCAATGAGTGTTGGTATTTCATCAATTTCTAATGACGTTGCATTTAATGTCGAGTATCGAACAATAATTGTTCCGACTGGTTCGTTCATCGCATCTAACTTTTCTATGATTTCGATGGATGCCCCCATTCGCTTCAATACGTTCAGAAAACCGATTCTCGTTGGGTTAAGACCAACATGTTCAATGGTCAATTCACTTCCTGGAGTAATGACTGCAGCTGCAATCCAATAAGCTGCTGATGAAAAGTCTCCAGGTACCTCGATGTTTTTTGCATGTAGCACTTGGTTTTCTCTTAATGTAATTGTACCATTTTTATCCTCGATATGAATTCCGTAGGCTTCAAGCATACGTTCAGTATGATCTCTGGATTTCGTTTGTTCAGTCACCGATACATGAACTTGTCCAGTTAGCGCTGCTAAGAGAACAGCTGATTTTACTTGGGCGCTAGCGACGGGCATTTCATAATCAATTTGCTTCAGCCTGCCTCCTTCGATCGTCATAGGTAGGTGGCCATCCCGTTGCAAAAATTTAAACTTTGCGCCCATCATTGAAAGTGGTTCAGTCACACGTTTCATCGGCCTACTTGATAAAGAAGAATCACCTTTTATTACTGTGCTAAAAGGCATGGCTGACAAAACACCCGCTAACAATCTGGCGGTTGTCCCTGAATTTCCGAGATCAATAGCGTTTTTAGCTGGTAAAAATTTTGAGGGTCCTTCACTTTCAACGATGACTTGCTGATTGCGTTTAGTAATTTGTACCCCCATCTCCTGAAAAGCATCCAGTGTACGTAAACAATCTTCCGAAAACAAGAAATTATCAATCACTGTCTTCCCTGTCGATAAGCTTGCTAAAATTGCAGCTCGGTGAGATATTGATTTGTCACCTGGAACGATGAGTGTTCCGTTAATACCGTTCATTTGAGCCAATTGAATTCACCCTGATTCCACTTTGTAATAAATTCATTGAGATAACTTTCCATTGTATAGACGTTGATATTTTGTAAGCATGGACTTCCAATTTGTTTCAAAAGAACAAGCTGCAATTCATCCTGCGTATTCTTTTTATCAAATTTCATGTTGTTTAGAAGCTCTGCACTTGTAACATCATCTAATTGTAACGGATAATCCATTTGCTTTACCCAATCCATCAGTCTTTGAAATGAAAATCCTTTCAGATGATTGAACTTCTCGTTCGATAACCATAGAGCAAAGATCATTCCAAGCATCACACATTCACCATGGGTACGCGAATTCATATGTGCCGCTTCCAATGCATGGCCAAATGAGTGTCCAAAGTTCAAGAATTTCCGAATACCCGTTTCTTTTTCATCCTTCTCTACAATCTTATTTTTCACTTGAATCGACTGTACAAGCAAATGTTTAAAATCATTTGAAGAAAGGTCAAAATCCACTTTAATCGAAGACAACAAACTATCATATAACTTCTGGTCTGCAATTAATCCATGCTTCACCATTTCAGCTAGACCGGAGCGTATTTCTTGCTCGTTAAGCGTTTGAAACATCTCGAGATCAAAAATAACTTGGTGAGGCGGATAAAAGCTACCGATGATGTTTTTCTTTCCGTCTAAATTAACCGCGACTTTTCCACCGATACTACTATCGTGCGCAAGAATGGTAGTCGGCATTTGAATGAACCCAATACCTCTAGCAAAGGTCGCAGCGGCAAAACCCGCTAAATCCCCAACGACTCCGCCGCCTAATGCGAGGATGGCTGATTTTCTTGTTATGCGTTGATTCAGCAAAAATTGTTGCAAACTTTTATATTGCTCCATCGATTTGGATTGTTCACCTGGCGGAATAACATAAACGTTAACTGGAAAAGATGATTTTAATTCATGTAAGCAATCATCGAGATAATATTTTTTTACATGTTCATCCGTTACGATGACGAGTTTTTCAATGGATGAATCAAGTAATTCCGCTAATTGAAAACGTAATCCTGAATCAATGAAAATTTGATAGTCACGGGATTGAGCTCTGACCGAAAGTCCAATCAAAATAAACGAGTCCTTTCTCTGTAATCTGCAACTGCCTTCTTCAATTGATCCATGAAGTCAGCTGGAAATTGATCTAAAATGGCATTAGCGACTTCCCAAGCAACCACATGTTCCATGACGACAGCTGCTGCTGGAACAGCACAAGAATCAGAACGCTCAATACTTGCCTTAAATGTTTCTTTCGTGTCAATATCAACGCTATTAAGTGGTTTATATAAAGTCGGTATTGGCTTCATGACCCCTTTTACGATGATTGGCATTCCTGTTGTCATACCACCTTCAAACCCACCTAAACGATTCGATTCCCGTTGATATCCATCTTGCTCATTGAAGCTAATTTCATCGTGCACTTCACTTCCGCGTTTGCTCGCTACTTTAAATCCTTCACCAAATTCAACACCTTTGAAAGCGTTGATACTCATTACACTGCCAGCTATTTTTCCATCTAGTTTTCGATCAAAGTGTACATGTGATCCTAATCCAACAGGTACTCCTTCTACATGCACCTCACATATACCTCCGATCGAGTCACCATCTTGTTTTGCTTGGTCAATAGCTGCTTTCATGTCTTCTTCTACTGAAGGATCAATAACGTGCAAAGCTGATTGATAGGAAATCTCTTGTTTTTCTTTCATCGTTAATTCAGGTCGGTCATTTGCTTCTACTTGATAGATTTGTTTGACGAAACCTAATACCTCAATACCAATCTCGCGTAATAATTGTTTGGCAACTGATCCTGCCGCTACCCTTGCAGCCGTTTCACGTGCGGAGGATCGCTCAAGGATGTTACGCATATCGCGTTGGTTATACTTCAATGCACCATTCAAATCAGCATGCCCTGGACGAGGCTTTGTTACTTGCCTACGGATTTCAGTATCGTTCGGCAAAGGATCTGCCCCCATAATATCAATCCAATGTTTATAATCGTCATTTTTCAGTACGAGACTGATCGGTGAACCTAAAGTTGAACCATGTCTGACACCTGAAGTGATCTCGATTAAATCTTTTTCGATTTTCATTCGTCGACCTCTTCCGTAGCCGCCCTGTCTGCGGATTAATGAGTGATTAATATCTTCAGCCAATAACTGTAAATGTGCTGGTATACCTTCAATAATCGTAGTTAGCTGTTTTCCGTGTGATTCACCTGCAGTTAAATAACGCATTGTCTAAGACTCCCTTTACATCTTTTGATAAAAAAATGAATCAATCGTTCGTAAGCCATATTTCTCTGGATGAAAAATTTGTTCTGTACTACCAACAAACAAAATTCCACCTTCATTCAAATGATTCGCAAATTGTGTGTATATCTCTGTCTTTGCTTCATCCGTAAAATAGATTAATACATTTCTACAACAAATTAAATCGTATTTACCTGTAAAGGAATCAGCGAGTAAATTATGTTGTTCAAAGGATATGACTTTTTTTAATTCATCGTTAACTTGATAAACTTTTCCATCATGATGAAAATATTTTCTTTTTTGTTCTTGTGTAACTTCCTTTAACGACCGTTCGTGATAAATACCTTGCTGCGCCTTATGTAATACAGTTTCATCTAAGTCGGTTGCTAAGATGTTCATTTGGTCCCAGCGTAAAAATTCATGCAATAGAATCGCTAGTGTGTATGGCTCTTCTCCAGTCGAACATGCAGCACTCCAAACGTTGATGCAATCTTTGTCTTTTAGTAAATCAGGGAGTAAATTGGATTGAAGCCGTTCCCACCTTAAACGATTGCGAAAAAATTCTGAGACATTAATTGTCATTCGGTCTAATAATTCCGTTAATAATTCTCGGTCATTCTTTACTGCTTTGAAATAGCTTGAGAATGTGTCGAAACCACGCTTTTCTCTTAGGGAAGTCAATCGACGTTTCATCTGTTTCTCTTTATATAATCCTAAATCAATGCCTGTTTGCTTTTTAATTGAACTTACAAATTCAGTATAATCATTCGTCACAACTTTTACTCTCTCCTACATCTGTAATACTTCTTATTATAAAGAAAATGGCGGTATAATGCTATTGTTCCATGAATCACCAAAATATTTAAAACTCGATTCCATGATGGTTATTATTGATAACAGGAACAGCAAAAAACCAGCTACAGATTGCAGCTGGTTTTCTGGACGTTGAAATGCTTAGTAAACCCAAGTATCTTGATTTTTTTGATAATCTACAAGTTCTTCATTTAGGAAGAATAGTTCGATTTCACGTTTTGCTGACTCTTCAGAATCAGAACCGTGGATAACGTTTTTACCTACTGTTAAACCAAAGTCACCACGAATAGTTGCAACGTCAGCATCTTGTGGGTTTGTAGCACCCATCATTTTACGTGCAGTTGCAATTACATTTTCACCTTCCCACACCATCGCAAAAACTGGTCCGGATGTAATGAAGTCAACCAATTCACCGAAGAATGGCTTATCACTGTGCTCACCATAATGTGTTTCAGCTAGATTTTGGGAGATTTGCATCAATTTAGCTCCTGCTAGTTTAAATCCTTTACTTTCGAAACGAGCTACGATATCTCCAACTAGATTACGTTGTACGCCATCAGGCTTAACCATAACGAATGTTCTTTCCATAATTAACACCTCTTCAATGTATTTATGCTATTTTTCAAACCGTAAAAAGTTTATCAAAGATTAACGAAAATTACAATTTAAATATCAATATTTACGCTTCCCTAAATAGATTGCAATTTTTCGCAACGTTTTTTTAATCGGATGTGATGGCAACTTTTCCAAAGCAATTAGTGCTCTGTCTAAATATGCGTCACTCCATGCATAAGCCTCATCAATCGCAGAAGAGCTGCCGATATCTTGTATGGTTTGGATGATTTGTTCCCGATTGTATGCTGTTGGATCTTTAAAATACGCTTCAATCGATGAAAGTGAAGCTTCATCCTTTTGAATCGCTAGAATCGTTGGCAACGTAAGATGTCCATTGAGTAAATCACTTCCAACTGGTTTGCCAAGTTCTTTTTCGGAAGCTGTAAAATCAAGTATGTCATCAATGATTTGATAAGCCATACCAATATAATAACCGAACCTTTTTAACTGTTTGATTTCTTCGTCGTTGCATTGTGACGAAATCGCACCAAGTTCGGTGCTAGATGCAATCAATAAAGCCGTTTTTCGCTTTATTCTTCTAAAATAACGGAATAAATTTTGTCCAATCATATAGCGGTCTTTTAGTTGTTCAATTTCCCCTAATGTTAGCTGATGAATTGTATGTGATAAAACAAGATGAAGTCTAGGTTCATCTAAATTCTGTAACAATTCAACTGCACGAGCAAAAATAAAATCACCTGTAAACATAGCGGTACCATTATCCCATAGATCGTTTACAGTTGGTTTTCCCCTTCGGATTGTTGCCCGATCAATCACATCATCATGGACAAGTGAGGCCATATGGATTAGTTCAAGGGCAATAGCGACTTCAATCACGTTTTTCTGCATCGGGGCACCAAATTTAGAAGCTAGCAATACAAATACCGGCCGTATCCGTTTACCACCAGCTTCCAAAAGATGACTGGATGTATGGCTGATCATAGAAGGTTCAGCAGAGGTTATCTCTTTAATTTTACGTTCAACTTGATCCATCTCTGGCTTGATCGATGATAAAGTCGCTGCAAGTTTCATCCGTTTTCACCTTTCTTTATTTAGTGCCTTTGTGCATAGCTGCTGCACCAAGTGCGTATGATTTCACTTGGACATTTTTAAATCCTGCATTTACAAACATTTTTTTCAATGTCGCTTTATCCGGAAAGTTTTTTGTTGATTCATTTAGCCAAACGTATTCGTCATAGCTTTTTGCAAATAACTTACCGAACAAAGGCATGATACGACGGAAATAAAAGAAATACAGTTGTTTATATATAGGTAATGTCGGTTGTGAGGTTTCAAGGCAAACGACACTTCCGCCAGGTTTCACAACACGGTACATTTCTCGTAAGACACGATTATAATCGGGAACATTTCGTAAACCGAATCCAATCGTTACATAATCAAATGAATGGTCGTCATAAGGTAGATTCATTGCATCGCCGTGAGTAAATGTGATGTTTTCAATTTGACGATCAGCAATCTTTTTCTCTCCGACAGAGAGCATATTTTGGCTGAAATCTAAACCAATAACTTTTCCGTCTTTTCCGGTTGCTTCAGACAGAGCGATTGTCCAATCACCAGTTCCACAGCATACATCTAAACAATCAGAACCTTGTTCGACAGCCATTCGCTTCATAACATCTTTACGCCAAGCTTTATGACGTTGAAATGAAATGATGGAATTCATTTTATCGTAACGGTTATAAATTTTTTCAAATACAGAATGTACTTTTTCGGACTTTGTTTGAGGGTCCATTGGTCTCCTACTTTCATTCACGATTGATCGAATCCTCTTCAAATTGAGATTTTCGTTCGAGCCATTTGTCTTTTACTTGGCTATTTCGTTTAATCATGTTTTCAATCCAGAATGGTTTTTGACTATAAACAAAATGATAAATGATTTGATTTCGTAAATGGTTATAGTCAGCAAGTTGATGATACAAAGCATAAGCATCATACAAACCGATATAAATCTCTTCTACTTTATTAAGAATTTCTACTACGGATAAACTTTCATTATGTAAAAGCTCAACCTTTGTACGATTAATTTGTTTAACAGGTTCTAGAAAATGCGCTAAGGCACTGAGTTCACCCGAACCAGACAACAGTTTATAAAACCAGGAACTATGATAGTCGCCAATTAAGGCATTCATTTGAATCGAGCCAACCATAGTATCCGTATGATTACTTTGTAAAAAATCAGACTCTACACGATCATGAATTTGTAATGAGATTTGCATGTGAATGACGGCATCAAAAATAACCCGTTCCCAATCATTCAATTCAGGTTTGATTTCCTGAAAAAAATGCAAATGCTGCTTCAGGCTGACCATGTCATATCGGTCTTCATTAACGTATGTATGTTTATATTTATCTATAAATGTTAGGACCAATTGATCCTGATAGTCATTTACTGAATTCAATTCAATCACCCAACTATACCGTTCTAGGACTCCTATGATATTTTAGCATGTTCGAAGCAAATTCGCTAACAAGAAGAAGAGAAAAATATATTAGACAAAAATAAAAAAAGGAGGTTAAACCTCCTTTTTAGGGATTTACCCTATGTACTGTTATTTCACAGCATCTTTTAGGGCTTTACCAGCTTTGAATGCTGGAACTTTACTTGCAGGGATATCAATTTGTTCACCTGTTTGAGGGTTACGTCCCTTACGAGCAGAACGCTCACGTACCTCAAAGTTACCGAAACCGATTAATTGTACTTTTTCTGATTTTTTCAATGAACCAGTGATTGCATCGAAAACTGCATCAACAGCATTAGAAGCGTCTTTCTTAGAAAGATCAGCTTGCTCAGCAACTGCATTAATTAAGTCTGTTTTGTTCATCCGTCTCACCTCCTCTCAAAGAGTGAGTAACTATATTAAATTGCATATTGTAGATTTTATACAATTGCAACTTAACAATAATTTTCCGCGAACTCGATCAATCTAGTTCGCTTTTTTGTGACGTTGTTTTTAGTTAACAAAACAATAGAAAGCCCGTAACCTTTGTGGTGCCTATATTTGACAGGCTCGCTAGCTGTATTTGAATAGTATCACAAGCATATCCACCTTTCAATATAAAAATGCCTAAAATACCTAATTTATCAACGTTTTAAGACATTTTTCTCATTTTAAGCAGAAAAAAAGCGACATTTCTCTGTCGCTTTTGTAAATTTATAGGATAATCGCAATCAATCCGCCGCTTCCTTCGTTGATGATTCGCTCGAGTGTATCTTTTAATTTATATCGAGCGTGTTCCGGCATGAGTGTTAACTTTGCGTGGATTCCTTCTCGTACGATCGAGCTTAATGAGCGTCCGAAAATATCTGACTTCCAAATTGATAACGGATCTTCTTCAAAATCTTGCATTAAATATCGGACGAGTTCTTCACTTTGTTTCTCTGTACCGATAATAGGAGCGAATTCTGATTCGACATCCACTTTGATCATATGAATCGAAGGAGCTACCGCCTTCAATCTCACACCGTAACGAGGACCTTGGCGTATAATTTCAGGCTCTTCTAATTTCATATCCTCTAAGGTAGGATTTGCAACCCCGTATCCCGTCTGCTTGACCATAGCAATCGCATCTTGATATTGGTCGTACTCTCTTTTGGCATCTGCATAGTCTTGGATTAACTCAAGTAAATGATCTTTCCCTCGAATTTCCACACCGACAATTTCATTTAATACTTGGTCATAAAGCTCATCGGATGTGTGAAGTTCGACTTCTGCAACCCCTTCACCCATCTCCATGCCGGATAACCTCGCATCAGTGACGAATTCATAATCGAAGAAATTACCTACCACTTGATCAACATCTCTCAAACGGCGAACATCTTTGACCGTTTCTTGAATCGCCTCTTGGAATTGTTTTCTGAGCCAGTGGTCATCTTTTAAGGACATCACCCAACTAGGAAGATTGACATTGACTTCAATAACCGGGAATTCAAACAATGCTTCTCGTAAAATGTTGTGAATATCATCTTCTCGCATTTCCTCAACAGATACTGGGATGACTGGGATATCATAAAGCTCAGCCAATTCATTACGGAGCTCGATTGTTTCCTGTTCATGTGGTCTCGAGGAATTAAGCACCATTATAAACGGTTTTCCTACTTCCTTTAACTCTTCAACTACACGAGCTTCTGCATCCACATAGTCTTCTCTTGGTATTTCTCCAAAAGACCCGTCCGTTGTCACGACGACACCAATCGTTGAATGTTCTTGAATGACCTTTCTCGTCCCAATTTCTGCTGCATCAGGAAACGGTATAGCTTCTTCATACCAAGGCGTATGAATCATTCGCGGTCCATTCTCATCTTCAAACCCTTTTGCTCCATTCACCGTATACCCTACACAATCAACTAATCGAACTTTGACATCCAAACCTTCATCAACGGAGATTTCTACCGCATTATTCGGTATAAACTTAGGTTCTGTCGTCATAATTGTTTTTCCGGCTGCGCTCTGAGGTAGTTCATCTGTTGCGCGATCACGTTCATCTTCAGATTCAATGTTCGGTAAAACAATCTGATTCATGAATTTTTTGATGAACGTAGATTTACCTGTTCGCACAGCACCAACAACACCTAGGTAAATATCTCCGTTGGTTCGCTTAGATATGTCATGAAACACGTTGAAATTATCCATCTTATCCCTCCGACCTTTTATACAGTATCGATTAACTGTTATTCATATGCACTATTAACTTATGACGTTGTCCTACTTGAATATGCCAGAAACCTATAAAAAAATAGAGATCCTACAGTTTCCTTAGTAGAATCTCTATGTAATCAAATGATCGGTTATTCGGATTGTTTTAAAATAATTTCTCCATTTTCCATAAACATCGCTGGTGAATACGCAGGGGCTATTGGATAATGCTCTGCAAGGAGATAGCGAAGATCTCCTTCATATTCCTCTATACCTTCTTCTTCCATTAATTGATATACATCCGGTCTAAAATCGACTTTCGCATCTCCACCTTTACCAATGACAATATCTAACTCTTGCCCGGTATAAGGACTAGTAACTGTGTAACCATCTTTTAATCGTAGTTTTTCTCGGTCTATCGAGAAAATCCCGTTACCAATCCGCTCACCAAATGGAGCGAAATCATTTTCATTTCGATATAAATTGATTTGATAATTTACTGTTCTTAATTGTTGAGTTATTCGTGCATCCACTACTTTTACTTTTGGATCTTCTTCTGGGTTAATTAGAACATAGGAATACTTTCCGCCGCCTGCAAATGAATTACTAGGCACTTCACCCATTATTCCTTTTTCCCTCAATACCTGAAAGTCAATAGGATATTTAATAAAAATTGGTGTGTTTTGATCTTTCGTTTCAATTGGTAAAAGTCCATTGGTTGTTTCTCGGTATTCATCAACAGCTTCTTGCACCCGATTTAATTGCTCATCATTCGTTGCCTGGTTTTCAGTAAGCTGATTATTCGGATAAAGACACCCGGTTAAAAGAATACTAGAAAAAACCAATAATAGAATACGCATCATTCTTCATCCCTCATTTATTCGGTAGGTCCACTTAGAACAATATAGAAAATAATGATTGCTCCCACAACCAAGCAAAGATAAGCTGTCAGAGAAACGATAAATCTTAATACACCAGATAACTTATTTCTAGCCAAGATGATTAAGCCTGTTGCGGCAAAGAGTAAAATCATTCCTCCAAAAGATATGTACATATTTAGCATTGATTGAGACATGTTACAACCTCACTTTCTTCCTCAAAGATTATATCATATTCTTTCATACGCTTATAAGTAATGAACTTGAAAGCTTTGTGAATTCTCAAGGCATATATCCATATACAGGTTAAAAAATATCCAGTTTTTCAATCCTTGCAAAAGAAAAAAGAGGTGTAGGGGCGTACACCTCTCAGACTAATTCCTCACAAGCAGCTCATCACTCTTTCACCATATCATATGACAATCGCGTGGGTTTGAACGTTCGCTAGCCTATACAATTGCTATTTTTTAAAAATTTGTTGAAGCATGTTCGCATCCATCGATTGATTCTTTTTCGTAACCAATTCAACAATTCGATCTTCTTTCTCTTTGGTTACCGGACGATTGGCCATTTTACCTAACCTTCTGACAAGATTTCGAACCGTTTTTTCATCCGAAAAATTTGCTTGTTGCATAGCATTTGCTACTTGAATGATCTCTTGTGGTGATATATCAGCTTTCTTGTTCAGATGATTCATAATCGAATTTGTAACATCATCTTTCATACGTTTTCCTCCTTACGAATACATTCATAATACTATATGCATTCTGGAGAAAGCTGTTCGTTCAACGCTAGAAGGATGTGTCATAACTTTAAATTTAATTAAAATCTACCGAGAGAGCATTCAGTTCATTCGTTTTTCCTCGTTGCATTAAATCATCAACAACTTGACGTGGATCTTTACCTTCAAATAGCAACTCATAAATACCACTTGTAATCGGCATTTCTACTGCTTCGATTTCTGCTAATTGATGTACAGCCTTTGTCGTACGTACACCTTCGACGACCATTCCCATCTTATCAAGCACATCGGATAATTCATATCCTTCACCTAACATAAATCCTGCTCGATAATTACGACTATGCTGGCTTGTACATGTGACAATAAGATCGCCAATGCCAGTTAGTCCTGCAAACGTTAAAGGAGTGGCACCTAGCTTGACGCCTAGCTTTGCCATTTCAGCTAAGCCTCTCGTCATTAATGCCGCTTTAGCATTATCTCCATAACCAAGTCCATCTGATATACCAGCACCGAGTGCGATAATATTTTTAAGTGCTCCACCGATCTCAACGCCGATAAAATCTTCGTTTGTATAAACCCGAAATACATTATTCATAAATAAATCTTGAGCTTTTTCGGCTTCTGTTGACTTTAACGAAGAAACAGTCACTGTAGTCGGTTGTTGCAAGGCTACTTCTTCTGCATGGCTAGGCCCTGATAAAACAACTACTTTTTCACCAAGTTGTTCTCCTAACTCTTCAGTCATCATTTCTGAAATCCGTTTATGTGTTTCCGGTTCAATACCTTTCGACGCATGCATAAGAACTTGATCACTTGTCAAATACTGTTTTGCTTGCTTAATGACATCTCGGATTGCTTTTGTTGGAACGACAACTAAAACAGCTTCAGAACTTTCCAATGCTTGTTTTAAATCATGATAACCAGTAATTTTATCCGGCAGTTCAATGCCTGGTAAATATTTGTCATTTGTATGTTGATTGTTGATCTCATCTGCTTGTTCTTTTCGGTGTGACCATAATCGAACATCATGTCCGTTATGAGCCAATACCATGGCTAATGCCGTTCCCCAGCTTCCAGCACCGAGTACCGTAACCTTTTTCATTCTTCCACCTCATCAATTAATTTCTTCTTCTGGCATAAATATTGACGGGCGTACCCTCAAAACCAAAAGCTTCTCGTATACGATTTTCCAAGAAACGTTCATATGTGAAATGCATCAATTGTGGGTCATTAACAAAAACGACAAATGTTGGCGGTTTTGCGGCCACTTGAGTGGTATATAGGATTTTTAGTTTTTGCCCTTTAATCGAAGGCGTCGGATTGACGGCTAAAGCATCTTCAATCACTTCATTTAATACGTTCGTCTTCACTCGTTTAGCGTGATTTTCGCCAGCCATGACGATCGTTGGCAATAAAGTGTGTAGTCTTTTCTTTGTTTTCGCTGATAAAAACACGATTGGTGCATAACTTAAAAATTGGAACTGCTTTCTGATTTCTTGTTCAAATTTGTTCATCGCATCTTGACTGCTCTCAACAGTATCCCATTTGTTAACGACAATAATAATTGCACGTCCCGCATCATGTGCGTAACCAGCAATTTTCTTGTCTTGTTCTCGTATTCCTGTGTCAGCATCAATTAAAATGAGAGCGACATCTGAACGTTCGATTGCCTTCATGGCCCTCAGTACGCTATATTTTTCTGTCGATTCATATACTTTACCTCTTTTACGCATCCCTGCTGTATCGATGATTGTAAAATCTCTACCTTCTCTCGTAAAAGAAGTATCTACAGCATCTTTTGTTGTACCTTCAACATCGCTGACGATGACACGATCAACGCCTAGTATGGCATTTACAAGAGAGGATTTACCGACATTCGGTCTTCCGATTAAAGAGAAATAGATTCTGTCTTCATCTTCAATCTCATTGCTGCGGTCAGGAAAATGCTTGACAACCTCATCCAACAGATCACCTAATCCTAATCCGTGTGTACCGGAAATCGGAAACGGTTGTCCAAAACCTAACGCATAATATTCATAAATTAAATGTTGCATTTCATAGCTATCAACTTTGTTGATGGCAAGTACAACCGGTTTGTTGGATCGGTATAAAATCTTTGCTACCTCTTCATCTGCACTCGTGATGCCTTCTCGACCATTGACCAAAAAGACAATAACGTCTGCTTCATGAATTGCAATTTCAGCTTGCTCTCTAACTTGTACAAGCAGTGGCTCATCACTTAAATCAATTCCGCCTGTATCAATAATATTGAATTCTGTATTTAACCATTCTGCTTTTGCGTAGATGCGGTCCCGAGTTACACCAGGTGTGTCCTCGACAATCGAAATCCGTTCACCAACTAAACGATTGAAGATAGTTGATTTACCGACGTTCGGTCTACCTACGATAGCAACAGTCGATTTTCTCATAATCATTCATTCCTAACAACATAAGTAAATTTTTTAATCACATTCTGTTAAATAAATAATAACTTTTAGCATTGTATTTCATTATAGAATTAATCGGATAAAAAAGCTGGGACAAAAATTCCTTTATATCAGAAAGTACCGAGTGACAGCATATAACGATCTATATTCCCAGAAACGTAGCAATTTTAATTAATGCACGTTCTCTTATTCGGAAAATTTCACGTATATAGTAATACTATCATACTCCGCTTCTTCTGATTAATAAATGTTTGTTAAGTCCCAGCCTCTTCCATTCATTTTATTGTAATGTTACTTATCAAAAACTAGAGATTTCTTAGTCTCTCATCTTTTTAAGTTTGTCCCCAACAAGGTCACCAAGTTGGAACGTATGGTCATCTTGATCTTTCTGGTATTTTTGATATTCAGAACGATCTTGATCTTCTTCAATTTCACGAATACTTAAAGAGATTCGTTTCTTTTCGCCATTTACTTCAAGTACCTTCGCTTTTACTTTCTGGCCTTGCTCAAGCACTTCTTCTGGTCTACCAATATGTTCTTTCGAAATCTGAGAAATATGCACAAGTCCTTCTACACCCGGTAGCACTTCTACGAAAGCACCAAAATGAACGAGACGAACGACATTTCCTTCGACAATTTCACCAACGTTAATTTGGTCTTCAATTCGATCCCATGGACCTGGAAGTGTTTCTTTCACTGAAAGACCGATTCGTTCATTGTCACGATCAACAGAAATGACTTTTACTTTCAATTGGTCTCCTTCGCTAACGACATCGCTCGGTTGGTCGATATGCTGATGGGATAATTGTGAAATATGAACCAATCCATCCATTCCACCTAAGTCAACGAAAACACCGAATGGAGCTAGTCGTTGTACTTTTCCTTCAACGATATCACCAATTTCGAGTTCTTGTAGTAACTCTTGTTTTTTCGCTTGCAGTTCTTCTTCAGCTACAGCTTTATGGGAAACGATGATGCGGTTTTTTTCCTCATTCATTTCGATGATTTTTACAGATAAAGTTTTTCCTTTGTACGCACTTAAATCTTCAACATAGTGCGTTTCTACATGAGAAGCTGGCATAAATGCACTTAATCCAGCATTCACGACTAAGCCGCCATTGACTGATTCAATTACTTCTACGTCGAAAACCTCTTCTTTTTCGAATCGTTCAGTCAATTTTTGAAACGCCGTTTCGCGGTCTTTCATCTTTTTGGAAAGAATAATTGTATCTTCTTCTACTTTTTTGACGACAACACTTACTTCTTCCCCTTCAGATAACACTTCGCTTGTATGATCCACGTGCAAATGTGAAAGTTCAGAAATAGGGATGACACCATCAAATTTTGTTCCTGTATCTACAACTACTTGTTTCTCCTCTAATTTCAATACAGTTACATTCAATTCATCTCCAACATTCAACACATTTACTTCATGGTCCTCATGATTCTCTACCATGTCCAAATCCTCCTTCGTACCCAAACTCTTCTTCAATAAATTTAACTAAATAAATCATAACATCATTTTCTATATTCATCTAATAATCGCTTTATATTTTCCATAATTTCATCGGTGACTTCTTGAGCGGATGGTTTGTCTTTTTTCAATGATTCGAACTGTATCGGTTTACCATAAATAACCGTCAATGGTTTAGAGCGTTCATATTTTCCGATGATTGCACAAGGGATGACTGTAGCATTAGACCGCATAGCGAAAAAACCTGCACCAGCAAGGCCTTTTTTTACTTGACCCGTTTTACTCCTAGTTCCCTCTGGAAATAGTCCTAATACATTCCCTTCTTCCAGAAGTTTCAAACCTTTTCGTAAAGCATTCCGATCACGCATACCACGTTTAACCGGAAATGCATTTACATTTCTTAAAATAAACCCAATACCTTTTTTCTCAAACAGCTCTTCTTTCGCCATAAAATGGATTGTTCTTGGCGAGGTAATGCCGACGGTAGGTGGGTCATAGTTTGAAATATGATTGGAACAAATAATTACAGGACCATCCTTGGGTATGTTTTCTTTTCCAATGACTTTAATTTTAAATAACAATTTAAATAAGACAGAAACGAGAAATTTACCTAATGGATATAACATTACGCTTTCCCTTCCTCATTTTCTTTTTGAATGACTATTGAAAGAATCTTGTCTTTCACTTCATCTATGCTCATAGAAGTAGTATCCAATTCTATGGCATCGTCCGCTTTTATTAATGGTGAAACTTCGCGTTCTGAATCCAATTGATCTCGTTTGCGAATTTCATCTTTGAGCGTTTCTAAGTCTGATTCAAATCCGTTTTCCACATTCTCTTTATGGCGACGTTCTGCTCTTTCAATAACGGAAGCAATCAAAAAGATTTTTACTTCTGCATTTGGAAGAACGTGCGTACCTATATCTCTTCCATCCATAACGACATTACCTTCTTCGGCTAATTGTTGTTGCATCGCAACCAATCTCTCACGAATTAAGCGATGTTTTGCAACAATTGAGACGTTATTGGTCACGTCTTTATCTCGAATTTCCTTTGAAACATTGATTCCATTAACATACACTTCTTGCTGTCCATCTGTTCCGGCTTGGAATGTAATTGAAGTATCATTCGCCAATTCCACTAATTCATGTTCTTTTTCTAAGTTAACAGAAGCTTTTAACGCAGCTAATGTCATTGCGCGATACATGGCTCCTGTATCTATGTATAAATAACCTAGCTCTTTTGCCAATAATTTGGCTACGGTGCTTTTTCCTGCTGCAGCAGGCCCATCAATTGCGATTCTCATATGCGTTTCCTCCTGGAATTTTGGTTATTACTTAATTTCCTTCGTTCTTCTAATTGTTTTTCGAAAATGAATTTAATAATTTTCTCCCGATTATTTGGTTGGATATCCGTAAAATTAATGGACATGCGGGGTTCAGCATGCTGTTGATCCAAAAAGTTACGAACAACTTTCCCTGGACTTTCGATATATTCATATTTGTCAGAGCTAAAAGGTAGTACAATCATTAAGCGGACAGTTTCATCTGGTTTGAATCGGTCTTGTGAATCAGTCACTACCGCTAAACCACCGCCACTGATATCGACAGATCTTGTTATTAAAGGAGCTTTCTCTTCCTCTAAAGAGTATACTGCAACATCTAGTACATTTTCTACACGAACGTATTGTCTGCGTTGAATTTTTTTAATTTCTGTCGAATGAGGTATACGAATATAAAGAACAGGGATTTTTTTTATCTTTTTCCTACCTAAAATTTCTGAAGAAAATTTATAGACCACATTATTCGAACCAACGACTGATATATCCGTAAGTTGCCCATCGGCTACGTAAGTTGTTGTTCCCTTACGTTGGTGCGAAGGATATGTAAGATATAAATAATTTCGATCGAATTCCATAATTTTGCTTGTATGTTGCTCTTTGTTACCACTTTGATCCATTTCTAACGTGACTCGCATACCTATTGTAAACACGTCACCATTCCCCTTCGTGAGTAGATATACTTATTATTACAAAAAAAACGAAAAAGGAAAAGACATCTTTTGTCTTTCCCTTTTTCAAGTTAAGAGGATTCAAATATTTGCTCACTATTCTTCAAGCGTTCAACGCCTTCTTCAAACCCATCATCCGCATTAATATACACTTTGTAAGTTGAATCATTGGCTTGTCCAATGAATTCATAAGTCAATACTTCATCACCTAAATCATTTTTAATAACTGCCAACTTTGATACCTCGACTTCGAGTGCAGGATTGACTAACTCTTTCGCTTCTTCTTCTGTTAAGTTTTGTTCATAGTTAACGTCTCCTCTAGAATAATGGTTCACTAAATAATCTCGAGCTGATAATGCGGTGATTTCACCATTATCCAAAGCTACTTTTACTTGAATACGATCTGGCTGATAATAAACATCATCATCCGTACGAACAAACGTATAGACTCCGATTTTTTCATATTGCATCGATTCTGTAGGTTCCATATTCTCAAAACCGAGACCTTTCAAATGTTCAGCTGCTTGATTCATTCCATCATGTAAACTAATTTCACGGTCTTGAACATCACGGTTTAGGATAAAGGAAACAACCTGACCACCTTGCTGCGTAACTTCTGCATACCCTCGGTGTGTGTCATTTTCAAAGGAAAAATAGTAGACAGGAAGGTCTGTCCCTTCCATTGATTCCGACACATTTAGCTCTAGAGACTCATCTAAGTCAAAATGTTTGCGAATAAACTGACTGGCTTCTTCTTCTGTAATTGGTTCTCCTTCCAGCTTAAGCTCTTTCTCATCTTCTGCCGTCGCTGTCAATCCAAACTGACTACCTGCTTCTATATAACTCTCTGCGTTTGTTTCAACAGTTTGAAACCCATCGATAATTGTATTATCACCAGGCTCATTCGTTGCTAGGGCCATTTCAACATCCATCCAACGCAATCCTTCATTCAAAACTTCATGTTGAACTCGTCTCAAGTCTCTTTTGACTTCATTTGATTGTTCATATAGTTCAGCCAAATAATCTAATTCTTTCTGTTCTAGGGGATCATCATCAAGTTTACGTACGGCTACCCGATATGAATATTCACCGATATTATTTAAAAACTCCTGGGTTTTATTAAATGGCAACAGAGATAGTGGTAACATGCCTACATCACCATGTGCTTCTGAAGTGATTTTCCAAATATCAGCCATTTGCGGTGAAAGTCTTTCTGGCGTATTCGTAGCCATAATGGTACTAATCTTATCATTCAATAAATCTATTCGATAAGTTAAATCATGAAATGCTCGTTGATATCCATTTTCTGCATGGACAAGAACTGCATCCTTATCTTGGTGTTCTTGATAACCCCAAATGCCTATACCGACCAACAAAACGCTTAATATCCCGATTGTTATCCATCGAAACAATATTCACACCTCCATTTTAATTACAAAAAATATGTTTGCCGATTCGTTTAATCTGAGGTCTTCCCCAAATCCAATCAGAAGTTGCGGTATCTGGATTGAAATAATAAGTAGCTCCACCTGAAGGATCCCAACCATTAATGGCATCTAAAACAGCTTCTTTTGCAGTTTCATTCGGCTCCATATAAATTTGTCCGTCCGCGACTGCGGTAAAAGCTAAAGGTTCAAAAACGACTCCAGAAATCGTATCAGGAAATGTCGAGCTTTCAATTCTATTCAAAATGACAGCAGCAACAGCAACTTGACCCTCATATGGTTCCCCTCTTGCTTCACCATACACAGCTTGTGCCATAAGACGGATATCATTTTGTGAGAAACCTTTTGGTACGTTTACAGCGGTAGGCGTTGGAGTAGTAGATTCTTCGCCTGTCGTTTGTTGTTCGCCGCCTCGATCTTGACCACCATAATGTGTGAATTTCTTCCCTTTATTTAGTTGCTCTTGAACATAGTTTTGATCATATTCTGTTGCTCGTTCTAGAGCTTGTTTCGTCTTTTCTCCTACAAATCCATCAACTTTAATGCCGAATTCGTATTGAAAATTACGGGTTGCCCAATATGTGCGCCATCCAAAAACACCATCAATATCACCGTTATAAAAGCCGATGTACTGAAGTCTAGCTTGCAATTCGATGACATCTTCTCCAACAGCCCCTTGTTGTATGACTTGGTTGGTAAACGCTTCTGCAGGCTTGGAAGGTACCATAAAAGACATGCCTGCAACTACTAATAAAGGCAAAATCATTAACTTCAACTTTTTTTGATTCATCGATTAACCTCCTCGATTCATTGTGACTTTCCATATTTTCCGCCTGAGTCTGAAATTTATGCGATAGAAGCACAAAAAACTGAGAACCAGAGAAAAATATTCTCCAATTCTCAGTTTCTTCAACCAAGTTAGCTTAATCAATTTTAATATTGTTCAATTATAAAAGTTTTAGTTGTAAATGGTTCAAAGCTAGTTAAAAATACACGTTTTCTTTTGCGGCTAGTTGAACGCTTAGTCGCACCCGGGCTTTCTTACTATCAAAATCTCGACCTAAAACGACTTGCTCATTATGTAAATTATGAGCACTTCCTGGATAGTCATATGTCGGATAGACAGAGCCTTCTTCTGAAGATGTCGTAATGACCACATATATGCCCTGTTCGATACATCGTTTGATTGCCGGCATCATGGTAGGTGTGACTTGACCACGACCTACCCCTTCGATAATTATTCCTTTACTTCCTGCTTTTGCTAATGCATCTAACACGACACCATCACTTTCAATATGGCACTTAACAATATCTACACGAGGCAAGGAACGATTAACTTGGTAATTTTCTCGGTTGATCGGCTTTTGAAATAAATAGACATCGTCATTATCAATAATTCCTAAATAACCAAATCCAAACGCATTAAACCCTTGAATATTACTTGCGTGTTCTTTTTTCACATAGCGTGCTGCAAAAATTCGTTCATTGAACACGACAACAGTTCCGCAATTTCTCAAGTCTGGGTGACTGGCGGAATAGATTGCGTGACGTAAGTTAATATACACATCACTACCTAAATCAGCAATTGAACGTTGAGAGCCTGTCACGACAACTGGACGCTCATCAGCGATAGTCAAATCAAAGAAATACGCCGTCTCTTCCAATGTGTCTGTCCCATGAGTGACAACCACTCCATCCACATTAGGATTTTCAAAGTGTTTTTCAATTCGATCTTTCAGTAAGATCCAGTCATCGCCAGTCAAGTGTATGCTAGGCTTTTGAATAGCTGAGTCAATTTCGACATCAATGCCTTTAGGTAAGTCACATAATTCTGCGAGTTCTTCGCCCGACATAGCACCCGAATCCAATTTCCCACTCGATTCTTTCGGTTTGCTGGCAATTGTTCCTCCTGTAGTGATTAGTACGACTTTTTTCAAATGAACCACCTACCGTTCTTATTGCATATTTTTTTGCTGTATATTCTCAGCGATTAAACCGCCGTGATATCGACCGTTTTCAATAAAAATTTTATTATTGTTATACCCAGCAGCAACTACACCTGCAACATAGAGATTTTCGACATTTGTCTCCATCGTATTTGGGTTGTAAATCGGACAAGCAGATTGATCGAGCTCAATGCCGCTTTCTTTCAAGAATGGTTGATCTGGTTGATAGCCCGTCATAGCAAATACATAATCAGCTTCTACAGAGTGTTCCTCGCCATTCTTGACGTATACTACATGAGATTTCGTAATTTCTTTTGGAATAGAATTAAAATGAATAAATGCTTTCTCATTTCTCATTAATGAATCAAATAATGGTAAAATCCATGGCTTAACACTTGCTGAATAATCTGAGCCTCGATAGAGTACCGTTACTTCTGCACCTGCTTTTTCTAACTCTAGTGTTGCGTCTACTGCTGAATTTTTCCCACCAATGACGACAACTTTTTTGTTGAAAAAAGGATGTGCTTCTTTGAAATAATGGGAAACATGAGGTAAATGTTCACCTTTAATTCCCATGTAATTTGGCTGACCGTAATACCCAGTAGCCATCACCACAAATTCTGCTTGGTAAACTTTTTCTGTTCCCTTATGATCAACGGAATGCAACTGAAAACAATCCGTATTTTTTTGTACGTGTTGAACTTCTTCAAAGGTATTAATTCGTAACCCTGTTCGTTGAGCAACGGTTCGATAATAATTTAACGCTTCATTTCGCACCGGCTTTTGTCTCTCAGAAACAAAGGGAATTTGCCCGATCTCTAATCGTTCACTTGAACTAAAGAACATTTGGTGTGTGGGATAATTATAAATCGCGTCCACTACACTTCCTTTATCGATGATTAGTGAGTCAATTCCAATATTTTTTAATTCAATGGCTGCTGACAGACCACATGGGCCCGCGCCAATTATAATGACTTTTTCCTTTTCCATCCTTATACACTCCTGTTTGTTAAAAACCAACTATACATATATGTGATTAAAAATTCCTACCAAATTAATGATAGGAGAAGATGTGCATATAATCAATGAATTAACTGTTATTTATAAAGACAATAAAAAGCCAATGAACATATACCATCCATTGGCGATTAAATAAAGTATTAAATCCAACCTCTATATCTTGCAGCTTCTGTCGCTCTCCGTACACCGACCATGTATGCTGCTAAACGCATATCAATTTGACGGTTTTGTGATGTCGTATACACATTATTAAATGAACGAACAAGGACTTCACGAAGTTTCTCTTGAACTTCTTCTTCTTTCCAGTAGTATCCTTGGTTATTTTGTACCCATTCAAAGTAAGATACAGTAACCCCACCAGAGGAAGCAAGTACGTCTGGCACTAGTAAGATTCCTCGTTCTGTCAAAATTTTAGTCGCCTCTAATGTTGTTGGACCATTCGCTGCTTCTACAACGATATCCGCTTTAATTTTATGAGCATTTTCTTCTGTGATTTGATTTTGAACTGCAGCTGGAACTAAAATGTCAGTATCTAGCTCTAGCATTTCTTGGTTCGTAATCGTGTCATCAAAAAGATTGGTTACTGTACCAAAGCTATCTCTTCTATCTAACAGATAGTCTATATCTAATCCGTCTGGATCGTGCAAAGCTCCTTCAGCATCAGAAATAGCAATAACTTTTGCACCCATATCGTGCATAAATTTAGCCAAGAAACTACCTGCGTTTCCGAAGCCTTGTACAATAACTCTTGCTCCTTTAACGTCAATTCCTCGTTTTTTGGCAGCTTCTTCAATACAAATCGTAACACCTTTAGCTGTAGCAGATTCTCTACCGTGAGAACCACCAAGAACGATCGGTTTTCCAGTAATGAATCCAGGACTGTTGAATTCATCAATACGGCTGTATTCATCCATCATCCAAGCCATAATCTGTGAGTTTGTGAAAACATCAGGTGCTGGAATATCCTTTGTCGGTCCAACTACCTGTGAAAGTGCACGGACATATCCCCGACTCAATGCCTCTAATTCACGAAAAGACATTTCTCTTGGATCACAAATAATTCCGCCTTTACCTCCACCATATGGAAGGTCGACAATTCCAGATTTTAACGTCATCCAAATGGATAATGCGCTAACTTCCTTCTCTGTTACATTCGGGTGGAAACGTACGCCACCTTTTGTCGGACCAATAGCATCATTATGCTGCGCCCGATATCCTGTAAATACTTTCGTTTTTCCATCATCCATCCGTACTGGAATCCGAACAGTAATCATCCGCATTGGTTCTTTCATCAACTCAAAAGCTTCGTTCGGATAGCCTAATTTATCTAGAGCTTCCTTAATCACTTCTTGGGTGGATAATAAAATATCATTTTTGGAATCTGCTGAATTCTCGGCTACCATTCATTTACCTCCTAAAATTAAGCAACCTATATAGTACATTAAACAGGCTTTCAATGATTAGTATACATTCAATATAACTTTATGCAACCATAATTTGTGAGTTTTTTATCAATAATTCTTCATAGCTAAACCAATCAATTTATCCAACATTTGCTCATAGTTTAAGCCAACTGCTGCCGCAGCGTCTGGATATAAACTTGTCGGTGTCATACCAGGTAACGTATTGACCTCTAAGATGATTGGTTCGTCTTGTTCGTTCAATATAAAGTCTACGCGTGAATAGGATTCACAACCTAATGCTTGGTGTGCCTTTACAGCTAAGCTTTGTATTTTGTCTGTCAACGGTTCAGCGATTTTGGCAGGTACAATATGTTCACTACCGCCTACACTGTATTTTGCTTCATAATCATAATATTTATTTTTAGGAATGATTTCAATAATCGGTAAAGCTTCTTCTTCACCTTGATTGCCGAAAACAGACACAGTCAACTCTCTACCTTCTACAAAGTCTTCCACGAGCAACTGATCGTCATGTGAAAAAGCGAGCTGAATGGCTTTTTCTATTTCTTCTTGATGATGAACAAATGTTAACCCAAGTGTCGAGCCTTCTTGATTCGGCTTAATGACGAACGGACAATCAAACGTGTTGATTATTTGTTGGTAGATTTCTTTGACGTCCATTTTTTTGTTGAATGTTTGACTGCGTGCAATTGGTAACCCTTCGTTAGCAAAGATTTGCTTAGACCGAGATTTATCCATCGCTAAAGAAGAAGCGAGAACCCCAGAACCGAGATATGGAAGTCCCAACAATTCTAAGAACCCTTGAACCCTTCCATCTTCTCCTTGTTTTCCGTGTAATCCAATTAATACGAAGTCTACATTTTCCAATTCACTAATATGTTGAGTAAGTTTGGCAGGATCAAAATCGATCGCAACGACATCATATCCTAGTTGGCGAAGAGCATTAATCATCCCTTCGCCAGTTGATAAGGATACTTCTCTCTCTTTAGATGTCCCGCCATATAAAACCGCAATTTTCATCTTGTCACCCTTTATACATATTTAGAAATACTTTTGAATGGTTTCAAAGGCATTTTGTTCAACAATACATTTTCCATATTCATTTAATATATAAGAGGTCATTGTCGATGGAGAAGAAAATTCTGATACCATTGAAATGATCTCTTCCTGGGATTGATCACTTAGCTCTTCATCATGTATTTTTACATAATAACAGCCTTCGTAATGATAAAGAGATGCTTGAAGTTCAGTTAATTTCTTAAACGAACCAGCTGCTTGGATGACATCTTCAAAATCATCGAATACAAACATCAATTCTTTACTCTCATCCATCGTTACCTTCAACTCGATAAAATCTTCATCTGAAATTCCTTCACTGTTTTGAGTAACTACTATTACCATACCTTGAGCTTGCAACATGTAAACCTGAACGACTAATTTTCCATCCAGTTCAATTCCGAGCTCATCACAAGCTTCATATAACATATCTTGAAAAAGCTCGTTAGCTTTTGGTAAGTTGTTCCACAATTCTTCTTTAGAGTATCCGCGTTCTTTTAAATCATTATATGTCAAAAAAATTTTGAATTGGTTAACGCTTAATCTCTCTAAACGCACGTAACCACCCCCAAAAGTATTTTATACTACTATATGATTTCATCCAACAAATAAAGCCTGGTCAAAATCAAAAAGTCTTAATTCTCCATTTTAAAGCATCCAGCTACTGTTAAAAAGAGTTAACCCGAATTTATGTATAAAACTGACCCCAGTCTTACAACTGGAGTCACTCTCATTAAAGCTCTTTCACGTCCAATATTCTAAAGCCATTCTTTTCGAGTTCGTCGATAAACTTTTGACTGTTTTCTTGTGTATCAATTTTAAGGACAATCCTTCTTGCTAATTTACCTGTTTCATCGAAGGTAGTCAATGAAATTACATTTACTTGGTGAGAACGAATCACATTTGTCAATCTATATAATACGCCTTCTTGCTCAGTTGTTGAGAACGTTATCCGTGTGCCTCGTTTCTTCATACCAAAAACACTTTCGAATTGTTCGATCACATCGTATCTCGTGACGATACCTAAAAATGTTTTGTCATGATCGATCACTGCAATAATCGGCGCACCTTTTAACGTGGTGAAGGCACTCTCAAACACCTCATCTTTATACACATAGATGTTTTTATTACTTAATACTTCGTTAACACGATGATTTTCTAGAAATAATTGTTTATTCTCTTCAACGACCTCAAAATAGTATTCATAAATGCGTTGCTTCGTAATCATACCTTTATATTTCCCTTGTTCGACGACAGGCATTCCTTCAATATCATATTTATCGAATGTATCCAATACTTCTTGCAGAGATTCTTCGCCTTCTGCAAAATGACATTCACTCTTCGGCATCATCACACTACGAACAAACACAAACATTCCCCCTTTTTCGACTATTATGATAGTATTCAACAACCAATCAAAAGAGTCCTGCTTTCTATTCAATTACTTCAATAAAAAAGTCATGAATTTTTGTCCTTCCGGCTAAGTTATAATAGATGAATTTCGTTTATTGAACATTAGTGATTAGGCAGTTTTTGAGGGCTGGTTCCATAGAGTATTACTCTTCTCGATTCTGTCTATTATATTGAACACACTTTTAATATTATGATATTGAATCATTTATAAATATAAGAAAGGAATTGATAAAATCAACAAGATAAAGACAATAGCCATTACATTAAGAAACAAGTGTGAGAAGAAAAACTCATTTTCTTTAAGCTCTTTTTGTTCCCTACGGTTTCTACGTGTGTTGCGTTCACGACGACTCGGTATTGCTACTTCGTCCATGACTTCATTTTTTTGTGTTGTGAGGATTTGCTTGTCTAATTCATCCGGCATTTTTAAATCTTGCATATCCAATCACCTCATTCGATATCGATAGTATAAACCTAACAAAAAGTCGATCCAAATATGTGCTGCTATTGGCACCAATAAGTTGCCGGTTATCTCGTACATATAGCCAATTAGGAAGGACAAAAGGATGACAGAAACCAATAAAACAGGTTTACTTAAGTATCTAACGTGGACGAGAGCGAAAATAGTACTTGCTACTATATACCCAAATTCAGTATGAATAACGCCACGAAAAAGAAATTCTTCCGAAACACCAATGACAATCGCCAACAAAAATATTTGCCAAGCACTTAGTGAACGAAATATTTTTTCATTAACCCCGCCGTCATCCCAGTGTCTTTTTGGAACGAACCGAATAAGAATCAAATCAATAAACACAACAATCGTGCCTGGAATAAGACCATAAATAAAGATTTCCAACCAATTAAACTGAAATAGTGCAACTATTTCTTCCCAAGAAAATAGATAAAAAGTAGCAATCACAGCTAAAAATAAAAAAATTAATTGAGATGCAATGACATTTAAAACGAGTTCCTTATCAGATACTTCTTGAATTAATTCAGCTTGCGTCTTTCTTTTCTTTCTTCCCATTCACTCACCCTTTCATTAATAATTCACCAAGTAATGCTTCCCAATTATCTCTAAGAGGTTTATTTTTCTTTTGGTAGGTTTCTGGTGTATTTCGCCACTCCTCCAGACGAAAATCACAGCAATCACAACATTCATACTTAGCATTAGAGACATCCGGCTGAAAGTGAGAGAACAATCCGACACGTCGGCACGTATCTGCTTTGATCCAGTCGACTAATTTGAATATACTCTGCTGTTTAATTCGCTCTCGGTCATTTCTGTATTGAATAATTCTCTTTGCTTGCTCGCTTTTTTGAGTTTTTTGGTGCTGTTCTTTTTGCAGTTCCAAAAACCTCATTTTTGTTTCATTCAAATAATCTTCCGGCTGTCCGTTCATATTCTCATTAAGAAATAAGTTCACTTCATCTTCTGTAGGTAGTTCGGTCTGAATGAGTTGAAAAGGCAGGTATTCGTCTCCTGGAGCATACAATAATATCGAAACACTTTGTTTGCCATCTCGTCCTGCTCTTCCAACTTCTTGAATAAACGATTCGATTGTTGAAGGCATGTGATAATGAATAACTAGACGTATGTTAGATTTATTAACGCCCATACCAAACGCACTTGTACAGCAAATGATATCCAGCTGATTATTCATAAATTGCTGCTGGATTAATAACCGTTCGTCCTGCTCCATTCCACCATGATAATACGCTACTTCGCGCTCAGGAAATTTGCTTTGCAACAATCTATATACAGCTTCGCTAACCTTTCGTGATGAAAAATAGATCATCGTTGGTATATTCTTTTGTTCAATTAAATCAATTAATCGCTCGTCTTTATTGTTTGGCGTCACTTCATCGACTGAAAACGTTATATTCGGACGGTCAATTGGATAGACAAGTTCCGTCATAGGAAGTTTTAATTGCTTGATAATATCTTGACGAATCGAAGGTGTCGCCGTGGCGCTTAATGCTAGTACAGTTGGATTGTTCAATTTTTTAACGACATCTCTAAGTCGTAAAAAGTCTGGTCGAAACTCGTGTCCCCATTGGCTAATACAATGTGCTTCATCAATGACAAAGAAATCTATCGTTTTGTTTGATAAAGCAAGTTGTACTCGTTCTTGTTGAAGCATTTCAGGTGAACAGTAAAGTAATTTATAAGTGTCCAATCGATTAATGACAGCCGATTTTTGTTTCGCGTTCATCATACTATTTAAGCTCGCCACTCGCTTAATCCCTTGTGCCTTCAATAATTTGACTTGATCGACCATCAACGAAATTAACGGCGACACA
The DNA here is from genome assembly GCF_007559425.1 of Allobacillus salarius. Taxonomy (GTDB): domain Bacteria; phylum Bacillota; class Bacilli; order Bacillales; family Alkalibacillaceae; genus Allobacillus; species Allobacillus salarius. Next base: position 96,391 of record NZ_VMHE01000001.1, read on the forward strand.
ACAACAGTCATACCTTCACCGATTAAGGCCGGAAGCTGATAACAAATGGATTTACCACTGCCTGTTGGTAATGTGGCCAATGTGTGATTTCCACTCCGAATCGATTCTATGATTTCTCGTTGGCCAGCGCGAAATTGCTTGAAGCCAAATAGACTGATTAACGATTGGTCAATGTCATTAGATATCGCTGAGTTCATCTGTATTACTCCTTATCATCATTCATGTTGGCAATAGCCAAGCGGATGTGAAAATAGTCGATTTCTTCTCTGAGCTGTTCTTTTATCGGTTTTAATTTTCTAGTCGATGTATTTTGTATGGCTTCCTGAATTTCGTTTAAATCTTGTTCGGAAATGAATGAATAGATGTTGAAGACCTTTTTATGTGTAGCAATTTCTACAAAGTGATCTTGTATTGTACTGATTTTCAACTGACGAATTGAAGCAATTTCTTCAAGCGTATGTCCAGCCTGATAAAAATTAAACGTTTCTTGCGCTGAAACGGTTAAACGGTTCGTTTTTTTCAAAATCAACCTTGTGAGTAATGTATACTTTTCAGGTTGTTCTGAGATTGTGTCAAGAATGTTATGGATGGCAGCAACTGTCTGAAGATGTAAATCTTCTTTGTTACGATTCTCTTCAACAGCGATTTGTTGTTCACTCATGCCAACACGTGCATATCCAGAACACTGCTTAAGCAAAACAGTAGCAAGATGTTCATCAATCGTTGATAAAACGGTATGTAATTCACCATATAGTTGTTCAGCAATCTTGTCGAACTGCATGGAGTAATCTCGCAACACTTCTCTCACTCTCGATTGAATATATGATTGATCTACGATTGGAATAAATTTGTTTTCTCCGTGAATGAGCATTGAAACCGTTTGAATTAACAGGATTAAACCTTGCTTGAACTCGCGGTCAATTTGATGATACTTATGACCTTTAATCTGATAATAGCTTTGAAAGCTCCTACCTCTCAAGATTTGGTTACCCTGTTTTGTCACTATTGCTTGGTCATTTTCCACTCGAACAAGTCGTTTCTCTGTCAATTCCCTTACATAGACATCAAAAGTGGATTTTTTCAATTTTCGATCGATACCATAAAAATTTTCGATTTGAAAAAGGTATGCATCTTGCAATGTTTGCGCTGATTTTTTACCCTTCAACAAGTGAAATACTGCATTGACTGATCGTTCATGTTCCAGTTTTTTGAATAAAAATAATAACAATTCTCGATAATGCATGGCGATCTCCCTACAATCAGTACTCTTTAATAAAGTACTCGAAATATATCGAACGTTGTCTCTCCCTTTATTATAACAATTTATTGAATTAAATGGCGGCAAAAATTACAATGAAAGAATGAAACATTTTTTCGGAGGATGAATATGGCCAACTACACAATCGTCGACCAAGATACGTGCATCGCTTGTGGTGCATGTGGAGCAACGGCACCCGACGTATTCGATTATAATGATGACGGAGTCGCCTTCTCGCTACTAGACGACAATAAAGGAAATAAACAAATTCCCGACGAATGGCTGGAAGACGTTGAAGACGCGTTTGAAGGATGTCCAACCGAATCGATTCGATTGGCGGAAGCCCCATTCGAAGGAGATCCAAATAAGTTTGGAGATTGACCTTGGCTTTATATAGCCTATTAATACAAATATTGTTATAATAAATAGGACTTTGTAGATTTAAGGAGGAAGAAAACATGGCAGAAACCAAAATTGTTGAAGTCTTTGTTGAGATTCCAACAGGAAGCCAAAACAAGTATGAATACGATCAAGAAAAAGGTGTATTCAAATTAGATCGCGTATTATTCTCACCACAATTTTATCCAGCTGAGTATGGATATATTGATGAAACATTAGCTTTAGATGATGATCCATTAGATGCATTAGTGCTAGTTACAAACCCTACATTCCCTGGTTGTGTCATTGACGCTCGAGTGATCGGGTTCTTAAACATGGTTGATGATGGTGAAGAAGATCAAAAACTACTAACTGTTCCTGTAGAAGACCCACGTTTTAAAGATGTTTATTCACTCGAAGATGTACCACAACATGTCCTTGATGAAATCTCTCATTTCTTTAAAACATATAAAGATCTACAAGGCAAGAAAACAGAAATCGGTGACTGGGAAGGCCCTGAAGCGGCAGCTAAATTAGTTGATGAGTGCACTGCGCGTTACCAAAAATAATAACATGAAAAAGAGCAGCCTTCTCGGCCGCTCTTTTTTCCATTTTGTATGGTTTAAACTCGAAGTAAACCACGAAATCCTCGCACTCCATAATAAGAGTCTGCGCCATTATGATAGATGAAAACTTGTCCGTATCGATAATCTCCAAACAGAGCCCCACCGAGGTTTCTGACAGTACCGGGTGTTTGAATCCAACTTGACGATTTTGTATCAAATGGTTCAAGTTTTTGTAACTCACGATATTGTTCTTCGGTAAGCATTTCAATACCCATATCATTGGCCATATCAATTGCATTATTTTCTGGTTTATACTTCTTCCTTGCTTCTAATGCTTCTCGATCATAGCACACTTTTCTCCGGCCTTTAGGACTTTCCTTTGAGCAATCACAAAAAATATATTCGCCTGTTACTTCATCATAAGCAATAACGTCTGGCTCTCCATCTGTCGACTCCATTTCATTGAGTGACCATAATTTCTCACGATTGTTTTTTAATCTAGTTTCAACGTCATTCCAATCCAAGTTTTCATGACGATGGCTATTTTTTTCAAAACGCTCTTTTAAAGTGTTAAGAAGTTCATGCTGTTTCTCTTCTGACAACTCTTTTTGATTCTTTTTCATAACAGTTCAAAACCCCTTTTTTCTAAATCCAATAATTTAACGCAAATACAAATTAATCGTGCGGATTAACATACGCTGGGGCTTGAATTGGTTCACCAATTGGATATTGACCAATTTGCTCAAAACCGTCCATCGAAAAAACCACTTCATTAAAGCCGAAACTTTCTGCTGTTAACAGAATTGTTTCAACTGCAATGATACGACCTTGTTCGGTTTCATCATCTACATTTTCAATTGTAAGATATAATCGATCTTCTGTCTGATTGTCAACTTGAATTTTCCACTCACTTGGTATGGACGACATTGCCTCAGTATATTCATCCTCTTGTTTCATTCGTTGAAATGCGTCTTCAATGGATATAGATTCTGTAGATTCACCAGAAAAGTCAGGAGACTGTACATAATACGGTTCATCTATTTCAGTTAAATGAATGATTTTAAATGGTTGTTTATCTGTTGATTCCACTTCAAGTGGTTGGTCGATTTCTCCTATATGTGGAAGTGAAACGTTTTCTCCATTGGTATTCACCAATTTGATAGTATCCTCATTTAGCTCCGCAAAGTAAGCATTAATCGTTTGTAAAAGAAAATTCTCTATCGTTGAACCGCCAGGATATTCTTTTTGAAAACGATCCACATCAATTTGAATAACTGGCATTCCGCTAGAATCAATCTCTTTAAAAGAAAGATATTCATAAAGCTCATCGTTTATTGGGAAATCGTCCGGAATCACATCTTGAGCGTAATTAAAAGCTTCATATGGGTCAGCTACTTGCTGCTCAAAGGTAATAGGTATAAGTAATTGCAGTTGTTCATCCGGGAAGAAATACGTAACTAAATTTTCATTTGTTTCATCATTAGCATGAACTACACGTGTGAATGATGCATCTGTACTTTCTTCCACAAAATCTTCCTGATTAATTTCAGCACTTTCCATTGATTCCTCTTCTTGTTGTTCAACCGAACTTTCAGCTTGCTCATCATTCGCATACTGTTTCATATCTGTATTTGAATTGAATTCACTTAGCTCAACATCTGACCCCTCATCAAAAGTAGGTGCACCAACAGGGAGATATTTCGCAGACAATAACATAACCAAAAACAAAGCCGCAACACTAGCTAATACCGGGTATAACTTTGTTTTCTTTTTACTTCGTCTTTTAGTTTTAGTCAGTTCTTCATCAATATTTTTATAATAATATTCACTTGATTGCTCATCTTTTATATCAGGCATATGGCCAAGCAATTTTTCTATTTCTTTTTCATCAAATTTACTCATCCGCTATGCCCTCCTTCTACTTCATTCATTCTTCTCGTCAAGAACTTAATGGCACGATGTTGGGTGGTTTTTACTTTACTAACTGTCCAATTTAAGACTTCTGCAGTTTCTTGAATCGATAACTCCTGTATGTAACGTAAAATCACAACAACACGCTGATCTTCCGTACAATCATCAAGACAACGATAGAGTAACTGAATTTGTTCATTTTTTTCAGCGATTTCATCCGGTAAAGGCTGGACATCGCTTAGCTGGTCATTATTTTCATGCCAATCATAATAGTCAGCTGATTGTTTTTTACGTCGTTCTTCTTTGCGAAAAAAATCAATGGTAACATGACGTGCAATTGAAAACATCCAAGTCTTCGGACTGCTCTCACCTTTAAATGTTTCATAAGATTTGAATACTTTGATATACACTTCTTGAACTAAATCTTCAGCTGTAGAACGGTTTTTCACCATATAATAAATAAATTGATATAAATCTTGATGATAACGGTCGTAGAGGTCCTGAAAGATGGATTTCATGCTCGCCCTCCATTCATATTATTTGTCGGGTAAAGATAAAAATAGTTACAACTTTAATCATTTTACCACAAAATAAATAGTCGGTTTCTTCATATATACACAATAAAACAGCCTTAGAGAATAAAAATATTCTCAGGCTGTTTTCATCATGAATAATCTTTATGTGGGTTTTTTGGTAGAGTAATTGTAAATTTAGTACCTTCATTTACATGACTTTGAACAGAAATCCGACCTTTATGTGCTTCTACGATATGTTTAGCAATCGAAAGTCCAAGACCAGTTCCTTTGACTTCTTTTTTCCTTGTCCGAGCTTTGTCACTTTTGTAAAATCGTTCAAATATAAATGGTACGTCTTCTTCAGGAATTCCAGATCCTTCATCTTTTACATAAATGACGAATTCATTTATTAGTTCATCGAGTGTAATTGTTATCGAATCACCGCTCGTTGAATGGCGAATGGCATTATCAATCAAGTTCGTTAATACTTGTTCCATTCGATCGGGATCTAAAAACACTAATTCTGTTTGATTATTTAAAGAAACATCAACATGAATGTTTTGATCATCGGCAACCGTTCGGAACTTTTTCGCTACTCGATTGATGAAGCCGCTAATATCGACTTTTTCAATATTTAATTGAATGTGTCCAGCTTCCATGCGAGCTAGGTCTAGTAATTCGTTAACTAAACGACTCATCCGGAGTGATTCATCATAAATAATTTGGGCCAGCTCACGTTTTTCTTCATTGGAAGCAGCGATGTCATCCACAATTGCTTCTGAATAGCCTTGCATTAAAGAAATCGGCGTTCGAAGTTCATGTGAGACGTTAGCTAGAAAGTCTTTACGAAGTTTATCCGTTTGCCGTTCTTCTGTCATATCTCTTAATATCGCTACAACCCCTCTAATGACTCCGTTCGTGTATAATGGCGTCAGAAGTAAAACGTAGGTTCTGCCTTGGACAGAGATTTCGGAAATGCTCTCTTGCTCTTTATTTAGAACATCTTCAAAATATCCCTTCAACTCGGATGGCAATTTATTCATCGTATCATCGAATTGATAGCCTAATTGTTCCAAAACGGATTTTGCTGGTGGATTCATTACCATAATTTCACACTTTTTATTAATGGTGATGACACCGTCAGCCATTGATTTCAATATACTTGATAAATGAGATTTTTCCTGGTTCAACGCAGATATGTGATCATTTAATTGTCGGCGCATTCGATTAAATGAGATAGCTAACTCACCAATCTCATCATGCGTTAACACAGGTACCTTTGTATAAAATTCACCGCGAGAGAGTTCTCCTGCTGCTTTTCTCATTTTTATTAACGGTGCAGTAATTCTAGTTGATAAGAAAAAGGCAAAAATTGTCGTCAAAATGATTGAAATTGATGCAGCGATTAAAATAATTCGAGTTGTTTTCGTAGTCGTTTCTTCAATCGCTTCAAGTGATTGATAAGCATAAATGGCACCCGTACTTCCCTCTAATTCAAAAGGAATTCCAACGACAACTATTTTTGCTTCTGAGTTGGATAAAGGTTCTATCTTCATGACTTCTTCTTTATTTGTTATTGTTTGGTTTAAATCTGTATTTGTTAAAAACCAAGTTGGATCTACCTCAGGTAATGGGTTTGTCTCAGAATTGTCATTCATCCAATACTCATGTTCACTATAAAAAATAGTTACACGAGTCGTCGGAGCGGTAACTTCATTGATTGTTTCAATCTCTAAACCATCATTACCGTGACTTTCAATAAGTGTTGCTACACTTTCAGCTTGGTTCAGCAAATTTTTTTCTGCTTCTTCAACGTAGTAATTCTCAAAGAATTCTAGTAGAAGTACAGTCAAGATGAATAGAACAAAGGCCACCATTAAAATAATGGTGAACCATAATTTGAATACTACACTACGCCAAAACATTATAAGTCTTTAACCTCGAACTTATATCCGACTCCCCAAACTGTTACAATCATCTTGGCAGCTTCTTCTGATACACGATTTAATTTCTCGCGTAGGCGTTTGACATGGGTATCTACTGTTCGTAGATCACCGAAGAACTCATATTCCCAAACTTCTTTTAACAACTCTTCGCGGTCAAATACTTTATCCGGTGTTTTAGCTAAATAATAAAGCAGCTCATATTCTTTCGGTGTTAAGTTAACTTCAGTGTCTTCTACCATCACTCGATGGGCATCTTTATCAATGCTCAAATGTGGAAACACTAGAACATCGTTTGTCTCAGGTGAAGTTTCCAAATACTTCGTAGCAGAAGAACGTCTTAATAGAGCTTTCACACGAAGAACGACTTCTCTAGGACTGAATGGTTTTACGATATAATCGTCTGCACCAACCTCAAAACCTTGCACACGATTACCTTCTTCCCCTTTAGCCGTCAACATAATTACTGGAGTAGCTTTTCGCTCACGAAGCTTTTCACATACCTCTTCACCGCTCATACCTGGTAGCATCAAATCCAGTAAAATTAAATCATAATCGTTATCTAATGCCATTTGGAGAGCATCCTCTCCATTTTCTACTTCTTCCAGCGTATAACCTTCACGAGATAAATAAAGGTTTAGAAGACGACGGATTCGCTCTTCGTCTTCTACAATTAAAATTTTACCTTCTTCTGACATCACGCATTACTCCTTCTTCATCAATATATTAAGCATAAGAATGTAAGCCGGAAATGACCAAGTTGACCACGATCAAGTTAAACATGATGATGGCAAATCCGATTACCGCTAGCCATGCAGACTTTTTACCATGCCATCCACGCGCGAGTCTTAGATGTAAGAAGGCTGCATAGAATAACCACGTAATAAGCGCCCAGACTTCTTTCGGGTCCCAGCCCCAAAAACGTCCCCAAGCCTCTTGGGCCCAGATTGCCGCAAAAATCAATCCACCTAATGTGAATAATGGGAAACCGATTGCTATGGCACGATAAAGAATGTCGTCTACAACGTCAGGATTTACTTTGCCAAATTTATTCTGCAAGTATGCGCCTATTCGTTTACGTGTCAATAATCGTAACAATCCATATAAAACGAGACCAGTCAATAATGACCAAATTAACGAGTTAAATTTACGAGCAGCTTCCGCTCCGTTTAGAAAGCTTGGCGCTTCTATACCAGTGTAAAAATGATCAGTTGTTGCCAGTTCTGAGTCAGTCGGACCAATTAACGCAGGCAATGTGTAAGAAATCTCGTTATAATCTCCATTCTCTGGTAAATTAAACACTGCTTCGTAATCGGCAGCACCGAATGAAAATGATAATACAACGAATGCTATAACTGAAACGACGAAGTACATAATCAGTTCTAAATAAGAAGTTTCTTTGCTACGTACCTCTTGGTTTACTTTCACAATCAAGTATAACAATCCAGCAACAAAGCTAATTGATAATATAGCTTGTGCCAATGCAACAGTCGTTACGTGAATGTATAACCAATTCGACTGTAACGAGTCAACTAATGGGGTGACTTCAGTTGGGAAGACGCTTCCGTATCCAATTAATACGATCGCAATCGGGAGTGCCACAATCCCCATGATCGAATAACGATAAATAAAATGAATTAATAAAAAGGCAAATATTAAACACATGCTGAAGAAATAGATGAATTCAAACATATTACTAACTGGAATATGTCCTGCTTCCATCCATCTGAAAATAAATGAAGCGACTTGTGCAATGAAACCAATGATGGTTAATATGATTCCAATTGTCGTCAGTTTTGATTTTTGTCGTTCATCTCTTTTCTTACCTAAGATTGCACCAAAGAATACTACTGCAATCAAATAGATAAAAAAGGAAATAGATAATAGACTACTACTTATTTCATAAAAATCCATGAGAGGACCTCCTCTATTGAGTCAATTACTTCAATTCACTTTGGTCTTTAAATTCATTAAACTCAGTTCCTTCAAAAATTTCGTCGAGTTCTTTCTTCATACCGAACCAGTTTTTGTTCGTATGTGAACCGACAAGATATTCATTTTCTGTCGGATGTATCCAAATTCTACGGTGATACCAATATAATCCCTGAACTACACCGATCATGAAAATAATTGCACCAATCAAAAAGAATGGTAAACTGTAATCTTTCTTAACGGTTAATCCAGACGCTGATCGTTTTTCAATATCCGTAACGGACATAGTTAGTGTGCTCTCGTCTGAAAGACTGATAATATCTTCCCCTAAATAAAAGAATCGGTCACCTTCTTCTTCTCCTTCATTCAGAACCGAGAAAATAATTCCGGGATTTCTCGGGAACTTTGAAAAAGATGAAGGACCTTTATCAGTGAACTCTAACTGTGGATAGTAATCATCCACTCTAACGATCATACCATTGTCTAATTCAATTTGATAAGGTGCTTCATCAGTATCGAAAGTGAATTTACCTAATTCTTGATCGTTTTCTCCATTAATTTTAAAAGAGATTTGATCGTACTCGCTGTCCATTTGGTTACCTGCTTGGTACAGTGAATATCCATCAAACTGAATTGGATGATTTACACGAATTTGTCCACGCTTGATTTCTTCAAGTTCAGGTTCTTCACCGATGACCGTTTCGCCTTTGACTTTGTAGATGATCGCATCGGTTTGAAAGTCTTTTGGAATAGGTCCATTCGCGTTCTTTAATGCTTCACGGAAGCGTATGTCTTCATCTTCCTCTGCATCAAAGAAATCATAACTGAAATTTTCATTTTTGATATAATACTCTTGATTTGTACCTGGAATAACCCGCGTTTCTCCCTCACGAACCCATACATAGTCATCCACGTGCATTACATCAAACATACGTAGAATCGCCGCAGTCAAGATAACGATTAAACCAATATGGTTGACATAGGGTCCCCACCGAGAAAAGCGGTTCTTCTCTGCAAATAGATGTCCGTCTTCTTCTTTAATCTTATATCTTTTTTTCTTCAATCTTTCTTTGATCGTCTGATAGTTTTCATCAGATAGTTTGTCCGTTGAACTGACAACCCTTTGACGTTTCACGAATGTTGGGTGACGTTTAATTTTTTGATTCTTTAATGCACGTCTTAACGGTATGTAGCGATCAAGACTACAAATAACAAGAGATATACCAATCATTGCTACTAAAATAATATACCACCAAGAATCATACATATTATGAAAACCTAGTTGATAAAAGATTTTTCCAGTCAGCCCGTATTCTGTCTCATAAAATTGAGAAGCTGGCAATGGTGAGTTTTTAAACGGCTCTTGTGGATAGATTGTTCCTAATGCTGAAAAAATTAGCGTAATTACGATGAGCCACACACCGACTTTAACAGATGAAAAAAACGCCCACGTTTTATCTATAAATGTACGTTTGTAAGTTTTTGAACGACGGGCACTACCGTCATAACGCATTTCAAGAACTCTTTGATCGTCATTTCCATCAAGGTGTTGGTTGCCTTTAATTGGCTTACCGCAAGCTTCACAAAGGACGGTACCTTCGTGATTAATATGTCCACATTCACATTTTATCGTGTTCACACTCATGTTTATCCCTCTTTAAGTCTACGTTTGATTTTAACTCGTTGGTAGAATTTCCTGTAGATACCCCTCTAATCGTTCCAATGTTAATGCGCCCTTAACGACTCGCTCAATGGTCCCATCTGGATTGACAAAAAATGACGTCGGTAACGGAACGATGTCATACGCTTCCATTACTGCTCCATTCTTGTCATGAACACTTGGAAAACTTAATCCTAGTTTATTATAGAAATTATTAATGACAAACTCATTTGAATCAACACTGATGGCAACAATTTCAATCCCTTTATCCTTATACTCTTGATAAAGTTCATCCATGTATGGCATCTCTTCTTTACACGGTTCGCAATAAGTTGCCCAGAAGTTCAACATAACACCTTTTCCTTCAAGGTCTTTTAATTCAATCGTCTCTCCCTCAGCGTCCAATCGTTTAAGCTTAAAATTTGGTGCTTCATCTCCCTCAGCTACAACAGGTCGTTCATTTGAGAAGTTAACATATAAAACACCAATTAAAGTTAGAACCAGGATCGATAATATAACCGTCCGAATGATCAACCTCTTTTTCTTTTTATGCACAGTATCTCACTCCTCTTGAGGGCCATTATATCACTAGAGTTGACGTCCCTTATTTCAACGTTTGAACATTATTTAACATTTTGATTTGAGAGGGCAATTAATTGCTTCACCTCATGTGGTGTAAGCTTTCTATACTCTCCAGTTGGCAGGTTACCCAAACTCAAGTTACCAAACCGTTCGCGTCTCAACTTTTCCACCCGGTAACCAAGCGCTTCAAACATTCTACGCACTTGTCGATTCTTACCTTGGTGGAGCGTGAGTTCGACAATACTCTTTCCTTCCTTGCTCTCTTTACCTTTTTTGACATTACTATTTAAAATTCTTGCTTTAACACATTTTAATCTTTCACCTTGGTCGACAATTCCTTTTTTTAGTTTTGTAAGTTCTTCTTTTTCAATGATTCCATTGATTTTTGCTACGTACACTTTGTCCATTTGATACTTAGGATGTATAAGCCGTTGAGTAAATTCACCGTCGTTCGTGAGTAGAATTAACCCTGATGTATCGTAATCAAGCCGGCCAACAGGAAAAAGACGCTCTTCAATCTCATCCGATAGCAAATCAGTCACTACTTTCCTGTCTTTATCATCCTTCACGGCAGATATGACTCCGCGAGGTTTATGAAGCATATAATAAACAGGTTCCTCTTTTTCAAGTTCTACTTGATCTACTTCTACCCGATCAGAGGAAGAAACCTTTGTACCTAATTCTGTCACTATTTTTCCATTCACTTTGACGCGACCTTCTAAAATGTAATTTTCAGCCTTACGTCGGGAAGTAACCCCACTTTTTGCAATCACTTTTTGTAGTCGTTCCATACCTATTTCACCTATTTTCTTCAATGTCTATGTGTATTTTAACATACGAGCATATTTACATACGACAAATAAGGGTTCATTGTCGAATAGTATCGAACCCTCTACATAAAAAACATTAAAAATATACGGAGACTTCTGCGGGAGGAAAAGCCTAGGTGAGACCCCGCAGTGCGTAGCACGAGGAGGCTCAACAGCTGCCTGAGAAAAGCGGAGTATATTTCCGAAGCGAGTTTTTTCCGCATTACTAAATTAGAATGTTCGTATCTGAGTCAACTTTAAAGATTTTATCCCAGCCACTTAAAAAAATATACGCATTAACTAAATAATATGTAACAAATAATTAGTGAAGCTGTAATCCCGATTAAATCAGCCAGTAACCCAACTTTCAACGCATCACCCATTTTTTTGATTTGGACAGCTCCAAAGTAAACAGTCAATACATACAATGTCGTATCCGTACTTCCTTGCATGGTAGAAGCTAATTTTCCTAAAAATGAATCTGGTCCTTCATTTTGGATAATATCTGTCGCAACACCGAGTGAAGCTGTGCCAGAAATTGGGCGAGTCAGCGCTAATGGAACGATATCAGGAGGAATATGAAAAACAGCCAATACGGGCTCTAGTAAATGAACAAATGCATCCAATGCTCCTGATGCTCGAAAGATCGTAATGGAAACGAGCATACCTAATAAGAAAGGAAGCAATGAAACAGCCATTGCGACTCCTTCCTTGCCACCTTCAACAAACGCTTCATAAGTAGGTACTTTTTTATATGTCCCATAAAGCAAAACCGATAAAATGAGGAGCGGAATAACCATGTTACTAAATTGAACAAGCATTTATAAGCTCCTTTGCCTTCGATAATAAAAGAATCGATCAATTAATAGTGCCCCTACAGTGGAAACCAATGTTGCCATAATGGTTGCTCCCACAATTTCAGTCGGTGCAATGGAATCATATTTCATTCGAATCGCAATCATAGTCGTCGGTATTAACGTCACACTAGAGGTATTCAGTGCTAAAAAAGTGATCATTGATCTTGAAGCATCCGTCCGGTTATTGTTCAACTTCTTCAATGATTGCATGGCTTTAATGCCAAATGGTGTAGCGGCATGGCCGAGACCAAAAATGTTTGAAGAAAAGTTCGATAAAATATAGCCCATGGCAGGGTGATCTGGTGGAATCTCAGGAAATAACCGCGTGAATAATGGGCGAAATAACTTTGCTAGCTTGTCCAGCAATCCCGCTTCTTCTGCAATTTGCATGAGACCTAACCAAAATACCAAAACACTGACGAGTGTGATCGTTAAGGCAACTGCTTCTTCTGCGCCAGTAAAAACAGCTTCATTGACTTCTTCCATTGTCCCATTGAATAAGGCATAAATAATTCCGATTGCTGCTAATCCGGCCCATATGATATTTACCATACGGACGCCCCCTGCAATTGACGGAACGTTTCGATATAAAGATCAAATAAATTAGATTGATTGGCTTCTGCTTGAATCGGCACATTTGGCTTCTTCGCTAATTCTTGAAAAGCATAATCATAAAGTTTTTTGTGGTCATTCCAATCATCTGAGGCATTAAGCGTTACTACGACAATTGCTTGATCTTCATATTCAGCTGTCGTAACGAGGGTTCGACCAGCTTTTTTTGTAAAGCCTGTTTTTCCTCCTGTACAGTATTCACCATAAGTGGTTAGTAGTTTGTTTTTATTGAACCAATAATAGTCTCCATTTTTCGGTAAGTGCTTTTCTGTTCCGAAGATTTTTTTGAATTGATCATTCTCGTTCATTGCATGCGCTGTAATCAATGCCATATCATAAGCGCTTGAATAATGATTTTCCTCTTCCAGGCCATGTGAATTTTTAAATGAACTGTTTTCCATACCGATCCAATCAGCTGTTTCATTCATCAGAAAAGCAAAGCCCTCTACACTTCCGCCCACATGCTCTGCAATCGCAGTAGCTGCATCGTTACCTGAACGAAGCATAAGCCCGTAGATTAAATCTTCAAGTGTATAGAGTTGATTCTCTTTCGTGTAAATGGATGAACCTTCCATCATGGATGCTTTTTTTGAAATACGCACTCGGTGGTCTAAATCACCATATTCTAAAGCGACAAAGGCAGTAACAATTTTAGTGATGCTTGCTATAGAGGATCTCTCATTCATCTGTTTTCCATAGAGGACCTCCATTGTATTCATATCAAGTACAACAGCCTTCTCTGCGGATATATCTGGAGCAGCGTCACTTCCATATGGATTGATAAACAATATCAGGAGAATCAATAAGGTAAAAATGGCTAGCTTTTTCATTGTTCGATTCCACATCCATTCATGCTTGTCTAGTTATTAAAAGATATGAACCACTTCTCACTGATATGAATCCATCATTGAAATAAGGTTAAGCAATAAAGAATGATGTGATGAATCTGAAAAATTGTTCGGTCTGTGCCTTAAAGTTGGAAATACTTCCACAATATAAAAAAACCGAACTAAAAATCATTGATTTCAGTTCGGGTTGATCACAGCCTATCCTTTTTTAGTCACGATTTAAGTGTACTAGGATATTTCTTGTGAAAAATATTCTAATTGGTTTCGTAAATCTAGGAATATTGGTTCAAGCTCTCGAGTTAGTTGAGTAATTTCCTCTCCAGGATTTTCTATAAAGTCAATGGCATCTTTATTTTGATAAGATGCTCGGCTGTCCTCAAACCACAAATCAACGGTGGGCGAAAAGAATGAATTTACACATTTCAGATTAATACCTCTTAATATTCGATCGATGTTCTTGGCATCAATTGTTTTACCGTTTGTAAATGGGTAAATCGCTCTCTTGCCTTCCGTAGAATAGGCTTCTAGAAGTCTGAATTGTTTAATGACTCGTTGGATATATTCTTCACTTAAGTCTTTATTGCTATTTGCCAAGTGATTAGCCGAATGGCGATTGTGAAAGTCTTCTAGAATCGATTCTATACGTCCAAGCTCTTCAAAAACTTTTTGCGCTTGAGACCTTCTTCCTGTACGCATTGGTTCGTAGGGACCCCCTTAATATTATTGAGCTGCTTTTTCATTCTCATCAGCCAGTTCAGTAAAAAATAAATCGGATTCCATTAATGTTTGATCTAAATCTTCTTCCGTAAGTGGTGGTAAGTCATCTAACGAAGTTAATCCGAAGAATGTCAAAAATTCTCTTGTCGTTTGATATAGAATCGGCCGTCCACTCGTATCTTTTCTTCCGGCTTCTTCTATTAAATATCGCGACATTAACGTTTGAACTGGCCCATCACACTTCACACCACGAATTTCTTCCATTTCAACTTTCGTGATTGGCTGTTTATAAGCTACAATCGCTAATGTTTCCAAAGATGCCTGAGATAATCTTGACGATACATTTGACTGTTGCATTTTTTCATAATAAACAGCGTGATCCGGTTTAGTCGTCAGATAATGGATGCCCCTTACTTCTAAAATAGATAAACCACGTTGTCCATGTTCATAATCATATTTTAATTCATTCAATAATAATGTAATAGCATCCTCATCTATTTCAAGAATATTCTTGATTTGTTTATTTGATAACCCTTCATCACCTGAAACAAACAATAAACCTTCCAGGACACCCTTCATTTCATTTAACTCCATTTATATTTCCCCCGTCAACTGGACCGTTATTGAGTCGAAATTATGGTTTTGGATACAGATGATTTTCATACCTTTCATCAACTCTAAGATAGCAAGAAAAGTCGCAACAACTTCCACTCTCTTCTGATAAGAAAAGAGCTCTTCAAATGTCCTTTTCCCACGATATTTCATTAACGTATTTAAAATTTCATCCATTCTTTTTTCAATCGAGATTTCTTGCCTCTGTACAGTTGTTTCCATCGGTTCCAGCAATTGTTTTCTGCGTAAAACCTTTTGAAAAGCTTGTGTCAGATCAACAATATCTAATTCATTACTTCTCTCAACCTTTGTCTCATTTTGATAAACGGAAAGGTCGGTTGCCGGTCGCATATGCGTGCGAAGTTGTTCTTGCTCTCTTTCTTTTAATTCAGTGGCAGCTTCCTTAAACTTACGATACTCGATCAGCTTTGCAATGAGTTCATCGCGTAAGTCCTCTTCATACTCGTCCTCCATTTCCACATCTTGCTTTGGTAAAAGCATCTGACTCTTGATGGCCAGTAGTGTTGCAGCCATGACTAAGTACTCGCTGGCAATGTCCAACTGAAGTTCTTGCATTGTACGTATGTAATTCATATACTGATCCGCAACATCTTTTAAAGGTACGTCGTATATATCGATTTCATATTGATTGACTAAATGTAATAATAAATCTAGTGGACCTTCAAAGGTATCGAATTTTACTTGATAGGTTTGATTGGACAAATGCATCACTCTTTCGATGGCCGAGAGTTTATATTGAAATCTTATCAAACTTTCGAGTGAAAAGGAATAACAATGAGGGAGATAACTTATGTATCCGAAACAATATCTTGAATATCTCTATGAATTCCATTATACAAGAGACTATTTTGAGTGTCATGAAGTGTTAGAAGATTTTTGGAAAAATGAGACGGAAATGAAGCGAAATTCGGTTTGGACAGGATTGATTCAATTAGCTGTTGGCTTGTATCATTATAGACGAGGAAACATAGTCGGGGCGAAAAAATTGATCGATAGTTGCTATGAGAAGTTATGGAAGCATCAAGGTGATTTAATTCAACTAGGATTATCTAACCAACGCCTAATTGATCTGATTTCTACGATCCAATATCAGATTCAAAATAACGTACCGTATAAAAGCGTTGACTTACCAATTGTTAATAAGAAATTGCAAGACAGGCTTTGTCGCTTGGCAATACAAAAAGATAATCAAGCGGAATACGCTTATCAGGTTTCGGATGAACGGATCGTCCATCGGCATTTAAAAGAATTTCGTGATGACATATAAAAATAAGGTGGTTTTTAACTTTATAAAAAAACTAATATAGTGTGGCGGAAATACCCGCTTCGGAAATATACTGCGCTTTTACCCACAGGGCATAAGGCGACATCTGCGATAAATCGCAGTGTCTTCTATATCGCGGGCAGCTGTTGAGCCTCCTCGTGCTTCGCACTGCGGGGTCTCACCTAGGTTTTGCTCCCGACGCCCAGGACGGGCTAGTGTCAACGTTGGCCACAGGACGTGGCCGCATTTAGTTGACCGCAGAAGTCTCCGTATATTTCCTACGCTAAATTAGATTGTTATTTCTGTTACTGATTTACTACACTAAGTTGTGGATTTAAATCAATATTAAAAATCATAAAAACCGACATGTCTATATAAAACAAACTGTCCAATCTACTCATTACAAAAGTAAATTGGACAGTTTATTTATTCTTCTTGGCAAGCTTCAAAAAATTCATTGGTGAATTCATTTCCGCAAACGTGGCGCTCGTCATATAGCTCTTTCACTGCTTGAACCATCTTTTTACCGATACCTTGGTTTCGATAAGACGGATTTACGCTAATGTGCTGAACGACAACTTTATCGTCTTCAAAGCAGACACCAATTGTTCCTAGTACTTCTTCTTCTTTCCACAAGTACAATTGCCAATCTTCGTTACTTTCGTACTCATTTATTGTTTCTTGTAGTTTCTTCACCTGTTTTTCTTCGGGCATAAAAGAAAGAAGTCCCATGGCAATTTTTTCAAAGCTCTTTTTAAACTTGATTAACATATTAACCCCTCTTTAACAAAAGGATTTTTACAATCCTTCAATCTTTGAGAATTTCATGGAAGATAATTCAATGTAAAATTCACAAAAAAAAGTTTGTCGAGTAGTAATAGTAACACCATTTTGTCCAAAAAATCAAGGTTCAATACGTTGGTGTTCTATTCTTCGATTGTCACCTTTTGCATGACGTCGCCAACTTTTACGCGGTCGACAACATCCATTCCATCTACAACTTTTCCAAATACAGTATGCACACCGTCAAGATGTGGTTGTGCTTCAAAACAAATAAAGAACTGGCTTCCACCAGTATCTTTACCGGCATGTGCCATCGATAAAGATCCTCTTTCATGCTTGTTCGGATTACCTTCTGTTTCACATTTAATTGTATATCCTGGTCCACCTGTACCATTACCATTTGGATCTCCGCCTTGAATGACGAATCCTGGAATCACTCGGTGAAATGTTAACCCATCATAAAAGTTTTTATTTGCTAGGCTGACAAAGTTTTCAACTGTTCCTGGAGCATCTTCTTCAAATAAATCAATCTTAATTTGTTCACCGTTTTCAAATTGAATCGTTGCTTTTTTCATTTTCTATTCCTCCAATTAGTTTATTCATAGCTTAAATCAAACCGGGTTAAGTCCGTGTACTTTTCACGTTTGACAACGAGCTGATCTTTTCCATTTTCAACAAATACAACCGCTGCTTTAGGAAAACGATTGTAATGACTTGCCATCGCGTACCCATAAGCGCCAGTCGAAAATACAGCTAAAAAGTCACCTGATTCGATTGCAGGGGTTTTTAAGTCCCAAATAAGCATATCACCAGACTCACAACATTTGCCAGCAATTGATACTTCTTCGATCAATGGATCATTTATTTTATTTGCGACAACCGCTTGGTACTTAGCTTGGTATAGTGCTGGCCGAATATTATCTGTCATGCCACCGTCTACGGATACATATTTTCGAACATTTTCAACTTCTTTCAATGATCCAATGGTATATAACGTAATGCCCGCATCACCAACAATAGACCTGCCTGGCTCAATCCAAATCTCAGGAATGGACAAACTTAATCTTTGCGCTTCAGCTTTGACACATTCTGTCAATGTGACGACATATTGATTCAAAGGTAATGGTTGATCGCTTTCCGTATACTTAATACCGAAACCACCACCTAAATTGACAACTTCAGCATCATATTGGTATTGATGTTTCCAATGAATGAGTAATTGGAAGAGTTTTTTAATGGCCATCTCAAAACCCGTTGTCTCAAATATTTGGGAACCGATGTGTGAATGAATCCCCAATACTCGAAATCGTGGTAGATTAAGTAAACGTTTCAGTGCCTTATCAGCTTGGTTGCTATTTAGATCAAACCCAAATTTGGAGTCTTCCTGACCAGTCAATATATAGTCATGTGTATGTGCTTCAATCCCTGGTGTGACTCGAAGCAACACTTGTACCGTTGTATCCAATTCCTCAACCAACGCCTCGAGCAAAGAGATTTCGTGAAAATTATCGACGACAATACAACCAATTCCACATTCGATTGCCATTCTCAGTTCATCTTCGCTTTTATTATTTCCATGCATATGAATTTTTTCAACAGGGAAACCGGCTTCCAGCGCTGTATGTAATTCACCTTGAGAAACGACATCCAAGCTTAACTTTTCTTGCTTAGCCACTTGAAGCATCGCGACTGAAGAGAAAGCTTTGCTTGCATAAGCGACCTGAAAAGGGATGCCAGATTCTTCAAAAGTCCGGACAAAAGCACGTGCATTCTCTCGTATCTTCTGAACATCATAAACAAACAAAGGTGTGCCATACTTTTCAATTAACTCAATCGAATCAATACCACCAATATGCAAATGATTACTACTCATTAATTATCTCACCTTTTCTCTCTGAAGCAAAGCTAATAGAAATAATTTATCATAAATGCGATACTCTTTTCAATTTTAAACGCAGTTTTCATGGCAGCAATCATAGAAGTCCAACCTTCTTAACCAGCAAAAATAAAGCGACCAAATGAATTACTGGTCGCTCTGATTTAATCAGATTTCAATTATTTTGTATTTTCGCCTTTAGGCATTCTTGTTGCTGATTGAGGGTGAACGATACTCGGGCGGAACCGTTGATGTGGAACTGTCATCCGGATGAATACATGCCAAAGTGCTCTTCCGTTGAATGGAATTAATGGCCAAAAATACGGTGTATTCATTGAGATGGTTCTTACTAAATGAAGCAAGTACAAAGTTACGCCGACCATAAATCCAGTTGCTCCCCAGATCGATACAGCGATGACCAACATAATTCTCGCCAATTTATTCGCAACACCAAGTTCATGACTTGGTGTGGAATACGTACCGATTGCGCTTATTGCTACATATAAAATAATCTCCGGACTAAATAAACCAACTGTAATTGCGATTTCGCCAATCAACACCGCAGCAATTAAACCCATAGCCGTCGATAAGGCGGTCGGTGTGTGAATGGCCGCTATCCTCATAAATTCCAGCCCGACATCTGCCAGTAAGACTTGCACAATGATCGGCAAATTTCCTTCTTCTTTCAATCCGATAAATGATAATTCAGGGGGTAAATATTCGGGTTGTGTCGCGAATAACACCCATAACGGCAATAAAAAGATTGACAATATAACACCGAAAAATCGAACCCAACGAATAAACGTTCCGACGGACGGAACTTGTCGACTCTCTTCCGCATGTTGAACATGGTGAAAGAATGTTGTTGGGGTAATCATCACACTCGGTGATGTGTCCACATAAATTAGGACATGACCTTCAAACAAGTGGGCTGAAGCGACATCAGGTCTTTCTGTATAGCGTACTAATGGAAACGGATTAATGCTTTGTGAAACGAGAAATTCTTCCAATGATTTATCGGACATCGCCATGCCATCTACATTAATTTTGTTAATCTCTTTTTTAATGACTTCAACTAAACCGGGATCTGCAATGTCTTTTAAATAAGCCACGGAGACATCTGTTTTTGACCGTTCTCCGACTCGCATAATTTCCATGCGTAGTCGCTCATCTCGTACCCTTCTTCTTGTTAAACCTGCATTCTCAATAATGTTTTCCGTAAAACCATCACGCGCACCTCGTACGACCTTTTCTGTATCCGGTTCTTCCGGCCCTCGACCCGGGTAATTCCTTACATCAACAACAAGTGCGAAAGGTTCCCCATCGATCGTCACTACCACTAGCCCTGCTAATAATTGATTAATGGCATCATCATAGGTTTTAAACTCTTCTACTTGATGGTTCATCAGTCGGTTTTTTATGATTTCGGCCAATTTCCGTTTTTCCGACTCAAAATCATTGATTTCTACCAGTTTCTTGATGATTTCAATCGTATATTCAGAATCGGTCAATCCATTCACAAAATAAAGATCCACATCATGCTCTAATACTGAAAGTGTGCGCCTTCCCACATCAAACGAGGTTCCAATACCTAATAGGTCTCCAAATACTTTACGACTCTTCTTAATCGAAGCATCAATTGTTTTACCTTTAACATCTTGAGCCATATAATTACCCCTTCTAGCCTTTTGGTTTAAAAATTAAGGCAATGATAAATCCAAATAAAATAGCAGAAGAAATACCTGCGGATGTCAATTGAAAAATTCCTACCGCTATACCCATAAATCCATGTTCTTCAGATTGAGCCATGGCTCCATGAAGGAGATTATGTCCAAAGCTCGTAATTGGTACAGTCGCTCCCGCACCAGCAAACTCGATTAGCTTGTCATATAAATCAAATCCGTCTAATACGGCTCCAGCGACAACAAAAGAAGACATGACGTGCGCTGGGGTAAGCTTTGCGACATCAAATAATAATTGACCTATGACGCAGATTGCTCCACCAACTAAAAAAGCCCATAAAAACTGTAAAATCATCAGTCTTTCACCCGCTTTATAACCACTCCATGCGCTATGCATGGAATAGATTCTTTTTGTTGGACAATCGTCGGACTAAGTAATGCACCAGTAGCTACAATAAGTACTTTATCCAGTTTGTTTTCCATCATTTGTTGCATAATGTATCCATAAGTGACCACTGCAGAACTCGCACAGCCACTTCCTCCCGCGTTTACTTTTTGGCTGTCGTGATAGATCATCAATCCACAATCTTGATGCACTTCTTCAATGTCATAGCCTGATTGCTCTGTTAGTTTCTTTACAATCGGCGTACCTACACTGGCTAAGTCGCCTGTCAAAATAATATCGTAATCCTCAGGTTGGCGACCGAAGTCTTTGAAATGCTGGACAATTGTATTTGCTGCAGCTGGCGCCATCGCGGAACCCATATCCAAAGGGTTCGTTACTCCATAATCAATCACTTTTCCGATAGTCGCACCTTCCACTTGGATGGCTGACTTTTCATTTTGTACGAGTACAGACCCAGCACCAGTAACTGTGCAATGAGCCGTATTCGGTTTTTGAATACCATACTCTGTCGGATAGCGAAATTGTCTTTCAGCTGTGGAGTAATGACTGCTTGTACTCGCCACAACTTTAGAACAATGACCCGCATCCACTAACGAAGAGCTGATGGCTACAGTTTCCATCGATGTGGAACAAGCACCGAATACACCAAAAAAAGGAGCATCCAAGTCCCTTGCTACATAGCTGGATGATATATTTTGATTTAATAAATCACCACTAATTAATAAGTCGACAGCATCCTGACGTGTATTTGTTTTGGATAACGTCAATTCAATTGATTTTTTCAGTAACGCTTGCTCTGCTTTTTCCCATGTTTTTTCATTGCAATATAAATCATCAAAACTATAATCAAAAGTATCCGCAAGCGGTCCCTGTGCTTCCTTTGGGCCAGTTACTGTGGCATTTCCAGCAATATATACACCATTTGTAAATTTCCATGAGTTTTTACCTTGCTTCATTTGAGATCACCTCTATTGTTAGAGTAATTGCTGGATTGTATACCGAATTAAGCCAACGACATACGCAGATACAGTACCGAAGACGATTACGGAACCAGCTAGTTTAAACATGTTTGTCGATATCCCATAGAGAATCCCTTCACTCTTATGCTCTAATGCAGCACTTGTTACCGAGTTGGCGAACCCAGTAACAGGAACGGCAGCCCCCGCTCCAGCAAAGCTACCTAAACGGTCGTAGACGCCAAAGCCGGTAAGTAAAGCAGAAATTAATATGAGCGTTGTTACCGTCGGATTTCCTGCTTGTTTTTCTGTAAAATCAAATACATACATATAAAAATAGGTCAATGCCTGTCCGAATACGCAAATTAAACCACCGACAATAAAGGCTTTCATGCAATTCTTTAATAATGGCGGTTTTCCTTGATAGGGTTTGATGCTTTCTTTATAGTTATCTTTCGTGATCATTCATATGCCCCTTTCTAAAAATCAAATATTGTCCATTGAAATACCGAACCGAATATTTTACCTAAGACAATTGCAAGTAAGAGTGTCAATAAATACTGATTCAGCCGAATACGCTTAAACAAAATTGGAAACACATTGAGTACTTCGGTTAACGCGGCAGCAAGCATTCCGATAAAGATCCCGTGTAACAAACCCCATAACACTTCAATTGGCAAAGGTACAGGGATGATAACCGTCTGAAATGATAAGTAGGTCCCGAATACGGCGCCAGCAGTCACGGCATTTTCAAAGAAATGAATAAATCTTCTTGATTTTGATAGTTGAGCTAATCGAGGGATGATTCCTAAAACCGTTAGAAATGCGACAAATCCTGCGCCAACAGTGAAACCAGCTGCTAAGCCGATAAATAAATCAAACAAGTAGTTAATCTTCATCTCGTTCAACCAATTCATTTTCATGGTAGGTCACGTATCTTCGAATATCTTCATCATAGTTGTGCATCTCGATGTCTAGAGGACTCGGTTCTTCATTTAATTTTTTCTTGAAAATATGATTAAAAAATAAGATCATCCCAAAGCCTAAACCAAATGAGTATGGTATTTGAAACCATAAAATACTTCGTCCTTTTTCACCCGTAATCATATAATGAATACGTTCTTGAACTTCTTCCATGCTGACATCATAGTGAAAATTCACAATCGCCATAGCTGAACCAATAAACAGCAGAGACCAAATAAAAACAACGTACAACGGAAAGATTTTCGAATGCTTCTTTTGAAGTTTTAGAATAGTTTGTGCAGGTCCGATTGTTTCTATTTCATATTCCGGATAGATCTTCCTAAGCTTTTCGATAATTGTAAAAATATCTAGAACTTTATAAGTCAGATCTTCTTTTTTAACTTCTGAAACAAAAAGTTGCTCAAGCTTTCGTTTCACTTCCTCGTCAGCTTGAATCCAAGCGATGTCCCTTAAGTAAATCTTTTCATTCATTTGAACTGTTTTATGATGTTTTAACTTAATGTAAATCACTTGTGCCATCGTTTTCACCTTCAATAGTTGACTCTAGCAATTAGTATGTACGTTTAGCTTCAAACCATGTATTTGAATAAAAAAATTGACGATTGAGCTGAATAAATCCAATTTGATATTTAAACAAAAAAGCCTTGCAGATTGATGGGAATTCAACCTGCAAGGAGTGTTCATTGATTCAAATATTCTTTTAAATGATTAAGGATATTTTTTTCCAACCGCGATACTTGCACTTGTGAAATGCTTAGTCGTTCAGCTACCTCCGATTGGGTTTGGTCTTTATAATACCGTAAATAGACAATTAGCCGTTCTCGTTCATTTAAATGCCGGACAGCTTCCTTCAATGCAATATGATCAAACCACTCGGTGTTCTGATCGGCTATTTGATCCATTAGTGTAATGGGATCTCCTTCATTTTCATAAACCGTCTCGTGAATCGAATGTGGTTGTTGGTTTGCTTCAAGCGCTAAGATGATATCTTCTTTTGGAATATTCATTTCTTTACTTAACATAGAAATGGATGGTGATTCACCGAGTTGTTTCGTAAGTTCATCTTTTTTAATACGAATTTTATTGTTCAATTCCTTTAGCGATCGACTCACCTTCAATGAACCATCATCTCTAATAAAACGCTGAATTTCTCCTATAATCATTGGTACAGCGTATGTAGAGAATCGCACTTCATACGACAAATCGAATTTATCAATTGATTTAATCAATCCAATACACCCAATTTGAAATAAATCATCCGGTTCATATCCACGATTCAAAAAACGTTGGACAACAGACCACACAAGCCGCGTATTATGTTCGACGATTTCATCACGAGCTTTTTCATCACCACTTTGACTTTTATTAATCAATTCACGAACCGTTTCGTTACTGAGCGATATATTCTTCTTGATCTGGCTATTTTGGCTCATCGGCATCACCTAATTGTAAGCCGATTGATTGTTTAAGAACTTTTTTCTCAAAGTGACGGTTGTTCCGTGATTCGGTATCGATTCAATTTCAAAGTGATCCATGAAGTTTTCCATAATGGTAAAGCCCATTCCGGATCGTTCTAATTCTGGCTTTGATGTATACATCGGTTGAATGGCTTCATCGACATCTTCAATCCCATTACCGAAATCACGAATTGTCAACGAAATATTATCGTCTTTAAGTTCACATTCAATCAAGACGGTCCCTTTCTCATTTTCTTCATATCCATGAATGATTGCATTGGTAACCGCTTCAGAGACAACCGTCTTAATCTCTGTCAGTTCCTCTACCGTCGGATCTAACTGAGCAATGAATGCAGCCACTGTCGTTCGAGCAAAAGATTCATTTTCACTTTTGGCGGCAAATTCTACTTTCATGAAATTACTCATAATGCCACCCCCAACCGAGCTAGAGCGGCTGCTTCATTTTCAACTGCATCGATAATCTTGAATAAACCCGATAACTCAAATAACCGTTGAACATCATAATTGATTGAGCAGATGACCATTTCACCGCCAATTTCTTTCACTTCTTTATAACGACCGAGAAATACACCTAACCCTGAAGAATCCATAAAATATAAGTTTTCCAAATTTACAACTACATGTTTTGTCATTCCGTTTTGTAAATAAGATTGCCAATCATTTTTTAATTGCTCCGCTTCGTGATGGTCCAACTCACCTGTCAATCGGACTAACAATACATCTTGTTTTTGTTCAAAATCATAAGTAAGACTCAAGGCCATACCCTCCTCTTGGTTTTAGCTACTTGAGTCTTTCTTTAATACTTATGAAAAATCCTTCTCCCTGACAAAACTAGTTCTTATTCGACGTTTTATATCCCTGATGTAAATACTTTCCGACACGATTAAACAATTTAAACAAACCAGCTTCTTGTACATCTTCCTGTACATATAGCGGTATTTTTTTCATCGTCGTATCACCTTTTTTAACATGTAAATGACCCAGTTGTTCGCCTTCCTTCATAGGCCACTTACTGATGTTACCGGGCTCAACAACAGTTTTATAATCTTCCATTTTTTCTCCCTTAGATAATAAAACTGAAACATTTTGATCGGCGACCAAGTTCAGCTCATCTTGCTCTGATTTTAAATGGGACCACGAATATAGAGGCGTATCTTTATCATGCAATTTATGAAGCTCATAATGACTGAATGCATAGTCCAACATATTGGTTACATCAGCGTTTCGATCTTTTACGGTTTCTGCTCCCATTGACACAGCGATCACTCGCATATCCCCTCGTTTTGCGGTAGCCGTCAGACAGTATTTCGCTGCATTTGTATAGCCTGTTTTTAATCCGTCCACACCTTGATAAAATTTCACCAATTTATTTGTGTTGACTAGCCAAAATTCTTCGTCTGTTCCTTTTCGTAAATAATCCTCATAAATTTGTGTATAAGAAGTTATTTCATCATGCTTTAATAGCTCTTGTGCAATCTTGGCCATGTCATATGCAGAACTAAAATGACCTTCCTCAGGTAAACCGGTTACGTTTTTAAATTTCGTGTTTTTTAATCCCAACTCTTTAACACGTTCGTTCATCCGTTTAACAAAGTTTTCTTCAGAAACGGCAATTCGCTCAGCTAAAGCGACAGATGAATCATTCGCAGAAGCGATTGCAATACTTTTCAGTAGGTCGTCAACCGACATTTCTTCATTCGGCTCTAAAAATATTTGTGACCCTCCCATTGACGCTGCATATTCACTCACACGCACTTTTTCACTAAGTGTCAGCTTTCCTTGATCAATCTCCTCCATGATCAATAATAGTGTCATAAGCTTTGTCATACTTGCGGGTGGTAGTTGTTTGTGGGCGTTCTTTTCGTGTAATACTGTGCCTGTATCTACCTCCATTAAAAATGAACTTGATGAATGGTTAGTTAATTCGGCATCTTCGGCGAATATAGATATACTTGGCATCATCAATAAAACAGTCAGTAATAGAATAAAATGTTTACGAATCATAATGTTCCCTTCCCTCCATTCGTTCTGCTTGATATTTTTTCCATGATTCTTGAAATTATTACACCGTTTTACGAATTAGTGAAAATGAAGGGTTATAAGGTTGTTCCATATTGATTAAATAATAATTAAAAAAACCAAGCTACAGGTTGTATTCCATAGCTTGGTTGCTAATTATTTCATTTACTTATTCCGTTATAATTTGTCTGATTAAATCAGGTGGGATTAAAGGATCAGGAGAGATTTTAATATTTTCTTTTAATTTGTTCTCAACTTCTTTAATGTCTTCTTGGTTGCTATGAACGGTTAACAAAGGTTCTCCTTTTTCAATTGTGTCGCCAACTTTTTTCTGCAGTACGACTCCGACGGATAAATCAATTTCTGAATCCTTCGTTAATCTTCCGGCGCCTAACATGCTCGCTGCATGACCTATTTCATCGGCGACCATTTCATGAATATATCCCGACGTATCTGCAAGTACTTCAAATTGATACTTAGCCTGTGGTAACAACGTCGGTTCATCAACAACAGATGCATCTCCACCTTGTGAAGCTAAAAACTCTTTAAATTTTTTCAAAGCATCTCCGTTTTCAATGCTTTTCTCTAATAATGACCATGCATCCGTTAGATTCTCTGCGTGGCCAGCCAAGACAACCATTTGACTGCCTAAAGTTAAGGATAGTTTCGTTAAGTCTTCAGGTCCTGTACCTTTCAGCGTCTCAATCGCTTCCTTGACTTCTAACGCATTTCCGATTGCATTTCCTAATGGTTGGCTCATATCACTAATGACAGCCTTCGTTTTTCTGCCAACAGAATTACCGATTTCAACCATTGCTTTCGCCAAATCAATTGATTCGCTTTCTTCTTTCATAAATGCTCCTGCACCTGTCTTAACATCCAAAACAATTGCATCTGCGCCAGCGGCTATTTTTTTACTCATAATAGAACTAGCAATCAACGGAATCGAGTTGACGGTCGCTGTAACGTCACGAAGTGCGTATAACTTCTTATCGGCAGGTGTTAAATTCCCAGATTGTCCGATAACAGAAACCTTTCTTTCGTTAACGTTTTGAATAAACTCTTCTTTAGTTAGTTCGACATGAAATCCTGGCACAGATTCCAGTTTATCAATCGTTCCACCAGTATGGCCAAGACCTCTTCCACTCATCTTCGCAACTGGCACACCGACGGAGGCTACAAGTGGTGCTAGAATTAATGTCGTCGTGTCACCTACGCCACCTGTGGAATGTTTATCGACTTTCGTTCCTTCGATCTCTGATAAATCAATCATATCACCGGATTGTGCCATCGCCATCGTAATGGCTGCACGTTCTTCCTTGTTCATACCTTGAAAATAAAGTGCCATCGCAAACGCACTCGCTTGATAATCAGGAATTTCTCCAGAGGTATAACCGTCTATAAAAAACTGGATTTCTTCTTGAGACAATTCTCCCCCATCTCTTTTTTTGGCAATAATATCGTACATTCTCATACTGTCCACTCCGATCTACATTTTCTTTAAAATCGAGCGAACGATCTGGATGAAATCCTCTCGCACACGCTCAGTCGTCTCAATTACTTCTTCATGAGACAACGGTTGATCCAAAATACCTGCAGCCATGTTGGAAATACAAGAAATGCCCAATACTTTCATTCCCGAATGGTTCGCAACAATTACCTCAGGTACAGTTGACATGCCAACAGCATCGCCACCTAATATACGCAACATTTTTACTTCACTACTTGTCTCATAAGTTGGCCCGGAATTTCCTACATATACGCCTTTACGAATCGTCTGTCCGAGCTCGTTAGCTGTCTCTTCAGCAAGGTTGCGTAACGATTTACTATAAGCTTGGGACATATCCGGGAACCGAGGTCCAAGTTCATCTGGATTAGGTCCAATTAATGGATTGGTACCCATCATATTAATATGATCTTGAATAATCATTAAATCTCCAGGTTCAAAATTTTCATTAATTCCACCTGCAGCGTTTGTAACAATTAATTGTTCAATGCCTAATGCATGCATCACCCGTACTGGGAACGTCACTGCTTCCATCGGATAGCCTTCATAATAATGAAACCTACCTTGCATCGCTAAGACGGTTTGGCCTTCCAGTTCGCCAATCACTAATTGTCCCTCATGTCCAGCTACTGTTGATTTAGGAAAATGAGGAATCTGTTCATAAGGAATGGTCGTCGGTTCCTCGATATAATCAGCTAAAACACCTAACCCAGAACCAAGAATGAGTCCAATATTAGGTTCCTGTTTGTTTAATTTTTGTTGAATAAATTGCTTTGCTTCTTCAATTTGATTCATTAACTGCATGAATATAACTCCCCTTTACTTGTTATCGAATGTCTTTTAAAAAGCTTTCGCCATGCTCTGGTAACTTTATGTTGAAGTTATCTGCAATTGTCGCTCCAACATCTGCGAAAGTTTTACGAATCGGTAATTCTTCGCCTGTGTTGATATTCTTATGATGAACAAGCAAAGGAACATACTCTCTCGTATGGTCTGTACCGTGATGCACTGGATCATTACCATGATCCGCGGTGATGATGAGTAAATCATCCTCTTTCAATTGTTCAAGCAGTTCTGGTAAACGTTCATCAAAAGCTTCCAAAGCTTCACCATATCCGATTGGATCTCTTCTATGTCCGAATTTCGCATCAAAATCAACTAAATTTAAGAAACTGATTCCTGTGAAATCTGTTTTCATCGTTTCATGAATTTGATCCATTCCATCCATATTGTCTTTCGTGCGAATTGATTTTGTAATACCTTCACCGTCATAAATGTCTGAGATTTTTCCAATTGCAATCACATCATAATCGTTGTCCTTGAGTTCGTTCATCACTGTGCGACCAAAAGGTTTTAGAGCATAATCGTGACGGTTAGATGTCCGTTCGAACTCGCCGGGTTTTCCTATAAAAGGTCGAGCGATGATCCGACCGATCATATACGGCTCATCTTTCGTAATCTCTCTAGCATACTCGCAAATTTCATATAACTCATCGAGTGGAACTACTTCTTCATGAGCTGCGATTTGTAAGACAGAATCAGCTGAAGTGTAAACAATTAATGCGCCTGTTTCAACATGCGCTTCACCTAATTCTTTAATAATTTCTGTACCGGATGCAGGTTTATTTCCAATAATTTTGCGTCCGAATTTACTTTCAATTTTTTCAATGAGTTCATTTGGAAACCCATCTGGAAATGTACGGAAAGGCTGATCGATCCGAAGACCCATCATTTCCCAGTGTCCTGTCATCGTGTCCTTTCCGCTCGATGCTTCTTCCATCTTTGTGAAATGAGCTTGTGGTTGCTCAGCTTTTTCAATCCCTTGAATTTCACGGATGTTACTCAATCCGAGCTTACTCATATTCGGCATATTCAAGCCATTCATTTTCTCAGCTATGTGCCCGAGGGTATCCGCACCGACATCATTAAATTCTTTCGCATCAGGTGCTTCGCCAATTCCTACAGAATCCATAACAATTAAAAATACGCGTTTAAAATCCATAAAAAACTCCTCCGTTTTTAAATAAGTAAAGTTGCCAATTCGTATTATGCCCGAGGATGATAGGTATGATAAATATCCTTTAACCTTGTTTTTGTCACATGAGTGTATATTTGAGTCGTTGAAATGTCCGAGTGACCCAACATTTCTTGGACAGCCCGTAAGTCAGCTCCATTTTCTAATAAATGTGTTGCAAAAGAATGACGCAACATATGTGGGGATACTTCTTTTTGAATGCCTTTCTTTAAAACAATTCCCTTTAACACTTTCCAAAAACCTTGTCGGCTCATCGGGTTTCCATGGTGATTCAGAAAAAGAGCATCTGATTGCTTTTTCTTCTCCAATTGAGAACGAGCATTCTCCACATAATCTTCGATTGCTTTTTGTGCATGTTTTCCGAGTGGCACAATTCGTTCTTTTCCACCTTTACCCGTTATACGGACAAATCCCATTGTTAAATGAAGATCATCCAACTCTAATGATAACAGTTCGGAAATTCTGAGACCGGTTGCATAAAGCATCTCCAACATTGCTTTATTCCTAAGATCAAACGGTGAGTCACCTTGAATATCGAGCAATGACTCTACTTCCTCGCTTGAAAGTACTTTTGGCAACATCCGTTCTTTCTTAGGCGTTTCGATATGTAAGCTCGGATCATGCTCTGCTAAACGCTCATAAATTAAAAAATGATGAAAAGAACGAATGGTTGATATAATTCGAGAAATTGAAGCCGTCGATTTATTTTGTTCTTTTAATGAGAGTAGAAAATGTTTAATGTGCGGTCGCTCAATCTGTTTAACTTCATGCAATGTATATTCGTTTGTCAAAAATGAATAATACTGCTTTAAATCTCTTTCATAAGATTTAACCGTGTTTTCTGCCAACCCTTTTTCAATCGTCAAATAGTGAACAAAATCAGCAATTTCATTATCCATAACGGTATCTCCCTCAAATGATGTGACGTAAAAAAGGCTATAGTTAGAATTTATCATACTACAGCCCTTCATTTCACTTAAAAACTCTATAATATATTAGAGAACATTTAAGAAAATTAAAAAGATGAACTCGAATGTACCGAGACCATCTTATCAATTGCTATTTTATGATACCTTACGAATTCACTTTACTTGTTATTGTTTGGCATTGTTCACAAACACCATGAAAGGTTAAACGGTGGTCTTTCACTTCAAAAGACCATCTTGATTGAACAATGGCTTCAACATCACCGAGTAAATCTTCTTCAATTTCTTTAACGGAGCCACATTCTACACAAACGAGGTGGTGGTGAAAATGTTCCGCCCCCTCTTTTCTAAGATCATAACGTGAGACACCGTCGCCGAAATTGATTTTATCAACCACTTTTAGTTCAGATAATAATTCCAACGTACGGTATACAGTGGCTAGACCAATCTCTGGGGCTTTTTCCTTTACGAGGAGATAAACATCTTCAGCACTTAAGTGGTCTTCTTCATGTTCAAGTAATACACGCACAGTGGCTTCGCGCTGTGGTGTCAATTTATAGCTTTGAGATGAAAGTTGCTTTTTGATCTTTTCAATGCGATTCTCCACTTATATGCACCTCTCCTCTTACTCGTTCAAGGTTTATTATAAGTAAGAGTCGTAAACATGTCAAATTAAAATGATTATTAATAGCAGATTATAATAAATATCTGAAGATAATCATTATTAATTGATAACTAAGTGGATCGCTTGGCTAGAAATTAAAATTTCAACAACACATCCTGCCAAAAGAATACAGAAAGAAATGGCAAGGTTTTTGAAATAACTACTCAACACTTCACCGATAGAAGTTTTGTTTCCTAGTCGGCTAAATAATAGTCGCATGACGCGAATACTGAAAATCATACTCCCAGCAGCCAAGAACAAGTAAGCCGGTATTATCAATAGATTTTGTGGAGCGATCGATACAAGCGAGATAAAAAATCCATCCCAAGCCAATTGGTGGACGAGAAAGCCGACAGTGAAACCGACAACTACACCTTTTAAAAATAATAAAAACCATACAATGGGCAGACCCACAAACGATAAACCAAATAAGAATAGAAATATCATATATTTACCATGCGTATATAAGATATTCAAAAAGCTATCCAAAACCGCTTGATCTGTTGGTCTCTCCAACATTTGAAAATAGTTTTCGACAAAAAACAACAAATCTTGTTGTTGTAAAAAGTTTAAGTTTCCGACCAAATTGGCCCCAAAAATCACACCTATTACAAATAAGACAAATAGAAAGACATACAGACTAATATAAGGTTCAATTGTATATAATGACCCTTTGATCCATCGCTTCATTCTAGATCCCCCAATCTCAATTTCCTATTAAAAATCTATGTGAGGAATCTTAAAACTAGAACGAAAGATCGTGAATTAATCGATGATTTTCCCGTAAACTCCGCCGCCACCAGCTTGCACAGAGATTTTTCCTTCTCGTAAATCTAATATTTTTCTAGCAATTCGCTCGTTGGAGTTTTCCTTCAACTGTTCGAAGCTAGCTCGATGAATAATATACATATCATGATGTAAATGCTCCCTCAACCGTTCAAGCGTCTTCGGGCCCAAACCAGGGATATAATCTAAAGGAACTTGATGAATATAAGGTGGTCGTTCCGTATAAGAACTATCTTCCGTAGACAAATCCTTTATGCGCTCGCTTACCCCTCGAATAACATTTGTCGATCCGCAGTTAGGACAGACCGTCCCGATAATCTCCGTAGTCTCGCATTTTTTACACACTGAATGATGATATTTTCCTAAATGAGGATTCATCCCATAATTTGCTTGAATTTTTCTTCCTGCTTCATTCTTTAACGCTTTTGCAAATTCATTGAACGTAGCTTCTTTTAATTCCAATGCGTTGTATTCACGTGCAATTTTTTCCAATGAATGAGCATCCGAATTCGTAAGGAATGGATAAGCTTTAATTTCTTCGATGTTTCGAACCATGTTTGTATCTGAGCTTAACCCTAATTCAACGGCATCGATCAGAGTTGGGTCAAAGACTTCTGTCAGGCTTTTTTTCACACCTTTGCCGTACAAACTTTTAAACGGCGTAAAGATATGTGCGGGAATAAATAATCCTTCTAATTCTTTGACCTTCTCTTGAAGTGCTTTTCCATCGACATATATTCGTTGAGAGCTTAGTTCCGGATTACTGACGTGTTGACGATACCATTGGGAAAAGTTTTTCATTCGCTCAACCGTTGCAAAAAAGCAGAGGATATGAATTGGTCCACTACTACTTGAATCGTAAATTTCAATTTCCGAGCCTAGTAAAACCGTTACCGATCCATTGGAGATACCGCCATCAGGCAATTCGATATACTTCTTATTCTGTACAGAAAGTTCAATTTCTTCGAGAACAGCGGGCACGTGGGCATCGATAATCCCAATCAAATCCAACCCCTTCTTCTCTTTGACGAATTCCATGATTGTTGAAAGCCTTAATTGATTGGAGGCGGAGATTTTCACCGGTTTCCCATGCATAGTTTCTCCGATATGAATATGGATGTCTGCATAGTAAGTTGATAAACTCAATTGCTACACTTCCTTCATTAAGGCGTAATACACAGCATGGACTGTTTTGGCATCGTGAATTCTTTCTTGTTTAATATATTCAATCGCTTCTGTTGGAGTAAGTTCTATTAATTCAACGAATTCATCGTCATCTCCCAATGATTGTTCTTCTACTTTATAGAGGTCTTTTGCTAAAAATAGCTCAATCTTTTCATC
The DNA here is from genome assembly GCF_007559425.1 of Allobacillus salarius. Taxonomy (GTDB): domain Bacteria; phylum Bacillota; class Bacilli; order Bacillales; family Alkalibacillaceae; genus Allobacillus; species Allobacillus salarius. Next base: position 130,319 of record NZ_VMHE01000001.1, read on the forward strand.
CGCAAAACCAGGTGAAGTGTAGTAAGACATAATAAAGTCAAACTGACGTGCTGCATATCCTGTTTCTTCTTCTAATTCACGTGCAGCTGTTTTAACTGATTCTTCTCCAGGTTCTAGTTTCCCAGCCGGAATTTCAATTATGCTTTTTCCTAAGGGCTTACGGTATTGCTCAACCATGATTATTTTTCCTTCACCCGTCATCGCTAATATGGCAACTGCACCTGGGTGGCGAACAATCTCCCGCTTCGACGTCTTCTTATTTGGTAAAATGACATCGTCAATCTCTAAATCAATGATTTTTCCTTCATAAACCTTTTCGGTGTGTACTGTTTTTTCTTCAAACTTATTCACTTTACATGCCTCCTGCTATTGATTCATTTTACCATAATCATAAGTATCCAATCATTTGTCTTTCCTATTCTTCAATTCTACAATGAATAATAAAGGAGTGAAAATTCGATGAAAAAACGTAGACTTGGAAACTCGAACCTTCATGTCAGTGAAATTGGCTTAGGTTGTATGAGTCTTGGCACAGATGTCAATCGTGCAAAGGATATCATCCATGAAGCCATTCAATCAGGAATTAATTATTTAGATACTGCAGATTTATATGATTTTGGCGAAAACGAAAAAATTGTAGGACAAGCCATTAAAGGACGACGCGATGACGTGGTCATTGCGACGAAAGGTGGTAACCACTTTGATAAAGACAAAAAAGATTGGTTTTGGGACCCATCGAAAACATATTTGAAAGAAGCGGTTAAAAATAGCCTACATCGTTTAGGAATTGATGAAATTGATTTATATCAATTACATGGGGGCACAATTGAGGATCCTTTCGATGAAGTTCTTGAAGCGTTAGAAGAAATGCAGCAAGAGGGATTAATTCGCTATTATGGAATCTCTTCTATTCGTCCAAATGTTATTCAGCAATTTTCCGATCATTCGAAGATTGTGAGTAATATGATGCAGTATAGTTTACTCGATCGTCGTCCGGAAGAATTTGAAGATATCCTTCATGATCACGAAGTAAGCATTATGGCCAGAGGAAGCTTAGCTAAAGGAATGCTTACAGATGATGGAATGAAAAAATGGGAACAAAAAGGCCAAGATGGTTTTCTTGATTATTCAGGGAAAGAATTGCGCCATACGATTAAGGAATTGCTTGCATTATCAAAAGAAAGTGGTCAACCATTACAGTCACTTGCGATGGCTTATTTATTTAATAACAAAGCACTTGGAAGCTTAGTAATTGGCGCAAGTGAAGCAAGTCAGGTTGAACAAAACATGAAGGCTTATGAACAAGCATCGATTTCTGATGAATTGTACGAAGAGTTAAGAAAAATAACGAAATCGCAACGCTATGAAAGTCATAGGGTTTAAATAAAACGGGATTGATCACTACAATAGAGATCAATCCCGTTCTTTTTAATTATAAGTTACTTTTGATGTGTCATCGTCGGTGCATAGTAACTTACACCGTTGGATTCTACATTATTGACCGCACCGATACTTTCAAGATAATCCAATTGTCCAATTGTTTCAGACATTGTTAATCCAAATTGCGATTCATACTGTCTGGCAAATAACCACGTACAAATCTCATACGGTGTCAGAGGGCCTTTTTCTTTTAAATAAACCAATACGTTTTCTGCCCGCTTCGCCTGTCTTTCAAGTCTTCGTTCGATCAACTCTTTATGCCCACGAAACGGATTCCCGTGTCCCGGGAGAAACTGCTCGACGTCATATTCCAGAAGTTTTGCTAATGATTTTCTGTATTCCAATAATGGTTTCGGCCTTGCGTCACCTTTATTCTCTGGTGGTTCTAATAATGGATTGGAAGATATATGCTTTAACAACACATCTCCGACGATCATTTGCCGATTCGTTTCATCCCAAAAAGATAAATGACTCTGTGCATGTCCCGGTGTTTCGATTACTCTCATGCCGGGAATTCCCTCAATAATATCACCTTCAGACAAATAGTGATGCAGTTTACTTTTAGAAGAAAACTTTTTTGTAACTGCTATCGTTTTTTCAATGTTACGAAAACGTTGGGGTACATCCCACTTTTCATATAAATCATTAAAAAAGTCACGATACCCTTCGAAAAATCGATCGGATTGATTCAACCATGGCTCAACCAATCGGTGTCCATAAACAATTGGTTCGTGTTCGAATCGTCCAGTAAGTCCTATATGATCAGGGTGATGATGGGTCAAAATAATTTGTTCGATATCGGATGGTTGTAAGTTAATTTCTTTAAGACCCTTTACAAACTGGTCCCACGCTTCATCAGTATTCACACCTGCATCAATTAATGAGACCGATTCACCTTTATAAACATACATGTGTACATCACCTACGGCATAAGGTGTCGTAACAGTAATTTGATGGATTGAATGATTTATCAATAGTAGGCTCCTTCCGTCTGGTTGATTGAATGGTTATTCATTTAATTATACTACAAAATTATTTTCAGATGTGAATGAAAAGAAAATTCATCTTACAACTAGCTTGATTATTGACTTTTAGTAATCTATACAAGACAATCAAAACAGATAACGATTTGAGGTGTTTTTTGCTGTGACACAAATTATCGCTCACCGAGGCGCGAGTAAATTTGCTCCGGAAAACACCCTTGCCGCATTTCAATTGGCAGAAAAAATGGGCGCAGATGGTATAGAGCTGGATATCCATCTGACCAAAGATCAAATTCCTGTCATTATACACGATACTGATATTAAACGTACAACGAATGGGCGAGGGTTTGTACAAAAATTTACGTATAAAGAACTCCAGCAATACGATGCTGGAAGTTGGTTCAGTGAACGGTTTTCCGATGAACGAATCCTTTCATTGGAAGAGTTTTTCGCATGGATTTTACCAAAAGACTTATTCGTAAACATTGAGATGAAAACAAAAGTCATCAGATACCCAAATATCGAAAAAATTGTGTTCCAATTAATCCGTGAATATGGCTTAGAAAACCGTGTAATCATTTCAAGCTTTAACCCACACACACTTTATCGTATGCGGGAGCTTCATCCTAACATTGAACTAGCTCTTTTAAGTAAAGTAGCCTTCAGAAACATACAACAATACTTAGCTGATACAGGCGCAAATGTTATGCACATTAAATCACGTCTATTATCCTCAAGAATGGTTCGCGCAATGAATCATCATGATATTCCTTTTCGTGTATATACCGTAAATAGAAAAAGCACTTTTAAGCAATGTGTCGATAAAAATGCGGCTGGAATCATAACCGACCGTCCAGACTTGTTTTCCATGAACGAAACTGTTCATCAAAATGAACAACATCTGGACGAATTATAATTAGATAAACATAAACTATTGAATTAAGGGTGGAAGTCAATCATGAATAAACTTTTTTCTCCTTATACAATTAAGGGAGTACAGTTAAAGAACCGAATTGTCATGTCGCCAATGTGTATGTACTCTTGTTTCGATGAAGATGGTCTATTAACACCTTTTCATTACACGCACTATGAAAGTCGAGCAATCGGACAAGCGGGACTAATTATGGTCGAAGCAACAGCTGTCTTGCCAGAAGGGAGAATTTCAGCTCAAGACTTAGGGATTTGGTCTGATAAGCACATTTCTTCTTTTCAACAACTAAACGAACGAATTCATTCACATGGTGCCAAAAGCGCGATTCAATTAGCTCATGCCGGCCGCAAATCTAAAGTCAAAGAAGAAATCTTTGCACCGAGCGCTTTACCTTTTGATGAAACATCACGCATACCGACAGAAGTGACGATTGATGAGATTCATAAAGTAGTTCAAGCATTTCAAGACGGTGCACGTCGAGCGAAAGATGCCGGATTTGATATCATCGAACTACACGGCGCACATGGGTACTTAATTAATGAGTTCCTCTCCCCTCTTTCAAATGTTCGTGAGGATGCATATGGCGGTACAAAAGAAAACAGGTATCGATTTTTAAAAGAAATCATTCAAGCTGTTCGGGTAGTTTGGCATGGTCCCTTATTTGTTCGAATATCAGCAAATGAATATCATGAAAATGGATATGATGTTCATGACTATGTCGATCTCGTGAAAGAAATGAAGTCAGACGGAGTAGACCTTATTGATTGCAGTTCAGGTGGAGTTGTTCATGCACAAGCACCAATTGAAGTTTATCCAAGCTATCAAGTCCGTTACGCAGAAACGATTAGGCATGAAGTGAATATTCCAACTGGAGCAGTCGGGTGGATTCGTGACGGCAATCAAGCTGAAGAAATTGTAAGAAACGAACGTGCTGACCTTGTATTCATTGGTAGGGCCATGTTAAACAACCCTTACTGGCCTAAGCGAGCGGCTGATGATTTACAAGTTGACATCGAAGCACCTAGACAATACAAACGTGGATGGATTTAGTGTAGGAGGATAATGTTGTGGAAATCACTTTTTTAGGTACAGGTTCTGGAGTGCCATCGAAAAACCGTAACGTCTCCTCTTTGGCGTTGAAAATGCTACAAGAACGTGATGAAGTTTGGTTATTCGATTGCGGAGAAGCTACCCAACATCAAATTATGAATACGACAATCAAGCCTCGAAAGATAACTAAAATATTTATTACACATATGCACGGAGATCATGTTTTAGGTCTTCCTGGTTTTCTCAGTAGTAGGTCTTTTCAAAGCGGCGAATCTACTGTTGAGCTCTATGGTCCAACGGGACTAAAAGAATTTGTGGAAACGACTTTAAAAACAACAGGTACGCATTTGAATTATCCTCTCGTTTACAAGCCGATTAAAGAAGGAATTATTTATCAAGATCAAGACATTAAAGTTTCTGCCAAAAAGTTAAAGCACGGGATACCTTCTTACGCTTATAAAATTGAGGAAGAAGATAAAATTGGACCATTGCTTCCTGACCGATTGAAAGAACTAGGGGTCTCCCCTGGTCCAATTTATGAAACGATTAAAAATCAGTCAACGACCGTTCTTCCAAATGGCACGGAGGTTCATCGCGAAAATGTTACGGGGTCTGATATACCAGGTAAACGAATTGCCATCTGTGGTGATACAAAACCAGTAGATTCACTCGCACAATGGGTAAATGGTGTAGATGTATTGATCCATGAAGCGACATTTATTGAAGCGGATGACCAATTAGCAAAGGATTATTCTCATTCAACAGCAGCCGATGCCGCTCGGCTAGCCAAACAAGCACAAGTGAGATATTTACTCCTGAACCATATTTCTTCTCGTTACCAACAAAATATACTTGAAGAGGAAAAGACACGTTTACAAAGTATATTCTCTCCGTTACAATTCGTCGATGATTTTACGGAGTTTACAGTAAAGTAATAAAGGGTGTGAATACATGGAATTATCAACGATTTTACGTGATCATAGAGTAATGTATAGAGCCGGTAAAACAATGACACACACATATCGTATTCATCAACTACAAAAACTGAAAGACATGTTGAATCGCAACGAAAAACGAATCTACCAAGCAATCAAAAAAGATTTAGGAAAATCGGATTACGAGATTTTGATGACTGAATTAGGTGTTCTCTATAGTGAGCTCGACCATGTCATGCGGAATTTAAAAGAATGGATGCGTACAGAAAGAGTGAAAACTCCTACAACCCATAAGGGAGCCAAAAGTTATATTTATAAACAACCTTATGGAACAGTATTAATTATTAGTCCGTGGAACTATCCATTAAATTTAAGTATTACCCCGTTAATTGGTGCCATTGCTGGCGGAAACACAGCGTTCTTAAAACCATCAGAGTTTACACCTTACACAAGTGAACTTCTAGCTGACATAATTGCTGATACGTTTGAAGAGAAATACATTACAGTCGTTCAAGGCGGTAAAGAGGTATCACAAGAGTTGTTGGAATTAGAATTTGATTATATCTTTTTCACAGGGAGCCAAAAGGTTGGACAAATTGTCATGGAGAAGGCAAGTAAACATCTAATTCCTGTGACGCTTGAGCTTGGAGGTAAAAGTCCTGTAATTATCGATGAAGACGCTAAGATCTCATTGGCCGCTAAGCGAATTGCTTGGGGCAAGTTGTTAAACGCCGGTCAAACATGTATTGCTCCGGATTATGCGCTCGTTCATGAATCGGTAAAAAATGATTTTATTCAAGCATTAAAAAAGGAATTATCATCATTTTATGGCAATCAGCCAATGGAACACCCGAATTACACAAAACTTATACATGAGGATCATCTAAATCGATTAGAAAAATTATTGGATAATGAAAATATCATATTCGGCGGTGAAGCGGATCGCGAAAACCGTAAGATGAACCCTACACTCATTGATGAACCTTCATGGGATCGACCAATTATGCAAGAGGAGATTTTTGGCCCGATTTTACCTATCCGTTCGTTCAGCCATTTGGAGCAAATCGTTGATGAGATTGAACATTCCAGAAATCCACTAGCTTTGTATTATTTTTCTGAAAATGAACAGAAACAGCAATGGGTTGCGAACAATATCTCATTCGGTGGTGGTACAATCAATGATACGATTATGCATATCGGCACACCTCACCTTCCATTCGGCGGGATTGGTGCCAGTGGTATAGGTGCTTATCATGGGTATGAAAGTTTTCGTACGTTCACACATCGTAAAAGTGTACTGAAACAAACAACGGCCTTCGACTTATCTTTCCGCTATCCAAATTCGAAATTCGGAGAGCAGATTATGAGAAAGTTGTTTAAAAAATAAAATATTGAAAACACCCCGAGTCAAAGGATTTATCCTCCTTGCTCGGGGTGTTAATCAAAGAGGCTGAGAAAAATCAAAGTTATAAACTCAGAAACACGAATAATAATCTAATTTAGCGCAGGAAATATACGGAGACTTCTGCGGTCAGAAAATAAAAGAAATTCCGCTAAAACCGCACACGTCCTGTGTGCAACGCGGAAACCACCACATCCTGTGGAAGTACGTCCTGTGGCCAACGTTGACACTAGCTAGCCCTGGGCGTCGGGAGCAAAAGCCTAAGTGAGACCCTGCAGTGCGTAGCACGAGGGGGCTCACCAGCTGCCCGCGATATAGAAGACACTGCGATTTATCGCAGATGTCGCCTTATGCCCTGTGGGTAAAAGTGAAGTATATTTCCGAAGCGAGTATTTCCACCGTACTGAATTAGAATGGTTCGTATCTGTGTCAACTTTAAAGATTTTGTCTCAGTCTCTTTTTTCATTTTTAAAATCATTTAAAAAATCTTTCTGAAAACTCGTTGATAAATTTGGACGAGTTCTCTCTTTTGGCTGAATGAACACATCGTCGCCGTATTTTTCTTTCATATCTTCAACCGTTTGATAAAGTTTTTCTTTTTCGGCTTCTTCTTGATATGTAAACAAATTTAATTGTTTGGACAGTTCATGCTTTGGTACAAGGTCTTGTGCAGTTATTCCTAGTAGTCTAATCGGCTCCCCATTCCAATGTTCATCAAATAACATCTTTGCATTCATGAAAACTTCATCTTTTTTTTCTACGAAGTCACGTAATTGTCTACTACGTGTAACCGTTTTGCGATCGTGATAACGAATCATAATTTGAATGTTCTCAGAAACTACATCTTTATAACGTAATCTGGCTGAAACTTTATCGGCCAATTGGTCTAATAACGAATCTATTTCTAGTTGGTCTGTTGTATCGTGTGGCAATGTTCGTGAATTTCCGATGCTCTTAAATTCATAAATGGCATCTGGATCGACAGGACGATTATCATGTCCATTCGCACGGACGTGAAGTCGCTCTCCATTGATTCCTAAAAGCTGCTTCAATGCTACAACATCATGGTTTGCTAAATCTCCAATTGTTTTAATTCCAAGCTTTTGTAGCTTCTCCTCTGTTCGTTCACCAACACCATACATTTCACCTATTGGCAATACCCATAACTTCTGCTCAATCTCTCGCTTGCGAAGGACAGTAATACCCATTGGTTTCTTCATATCAGATGCCATCTTGGCCAAAAACTTATTCGGTGCAATGCCAATACTACATGGCAAATTTAATTCATCATAAATCTTCTTTTGAAGCCATTCAGCAAGCTCGATTCCATTCATTCCGAAGTCATGGTCTGTCACATCGAGATATCCCTCATCAATTGATACTGGTTGGACAATCGGTGAAACCTCATAAAGAATTGAAAATATCTTACTTGAAGCCTCACGATATTTCTCGAAATTAGGTTGTAATGCAATTAAATTCGGACATAACTCATAAGCTTTCCATAAAGGCATTGTCGTCTTGACGCCTTTAGCTCTAGCTTCATAACTACTTGTAACAATAATTCCCTTTCGCTTTTCAGGAGCTCCAGCAATGGCAACTGGTTTCCCTTTCAGCTCTGGGCGATCTGCAATTTCAACAGATGCATAGAAGCTATTCATATCGACATGGAAGATTACGCGACCTTTACTCATTTTTCTCACCTACATAATGGAAGCCCCATTCAAGCTTTGAATGAGGCTAGTTTACAACGGAAATAGTTATTGTTCAATCGATTAAGCTGAACCTTCTTCTGCTGCTTCAATCACAATCCCTGCAAGTAATGAAGAGATCTTCATCATTTCACTAATTGAAATTTCTTCTTCTGGAGTATGAATGTTTTTATAACCGACACATAAGTTTACCATTGGGAAGCCGTAACTGCTGATCACGTTCGCATCGCTACCACCGCCAGTGGCTTTCAATTGCGGTTCTAATCCAACGCGTCTGGCTGCTTGACTTGCCACTTTTACAACTTGTGTGTGTTCATCATGTTTGTACCCTTTGTACATAATTGTAACATCGACATCAATTGAGCCGCCAACTTCTTCCTCTGCTTGTCGGCAAGCATCCTTGATTTGTTCAATTTGACGATCTAATTTTTCGGGAACAAGCGAGCGTGCTTCTGCAATAACAACAGCTTCATCACTTACGATATTCGTTGCCTTCCCACCTTCAAATCGACCGATATTCGCAGTCGTATCTTCATCAATTCGGCCTAATTTCATTTTTGAGATGGCTTTCGAAGCTAGCGTGATCGCAGAGATCCCTTCTTCAGGTGCAACACCAGCATGAGCTGTTTTTCCATGGCAAGTGATTTCAAATTTTGCTTGCGTAGGAGAGGCGACGATTAATCCCCCGACGTCTCCGTGACTGTCCACGGCATACCCATATTTTGCATCGATGAATGTGGCGTTCAGTGCTTTTGCACCAATTAGACCAGATTCTTCACCAACTGTAAGAACAACTTGTATTTGGCCGTGGTCAATATCGTAATCCTTTAACAGACGAACCATTTCAATTATCGCAGCAATCCCCGCTTTATCATCGGCACCTAAAATAGTCGTGCCATCTGAGCGAATGATCTCATCTTCTATTTGTGGCTTGATCTCTTTACCAGGGACGACTGTATCCATATGGGAGTTAAAGAAGATTGGGTCGACACCCTCTTTAGTACCTTCCAATGTACAAATCAAGTTGTTAGCTCCGTGGCCTGTTTTCTCCTTGGCGTCATCTTCTACAACGGTAAAACCTAATGCTTCGAACTTAGCCTTAAGAACAACCGAGATTTTTTCTTCATTGCCTGTCTCTGAATCAATTTTGACCAGTTCAATAAATTCACTGACCAATCGATCTCGATCTGCTTGAATCAAAAGATAACCTCCTTATAATGGAATGTTTCCGTGTTTCTTTTTCGGTCGCTCCTCTTGTTTATCCTTTAAAATATCTAATGCTTGGACCAGTTTTTCTCTCGTCTCCCGTGGATCGATGACATCATCAACCATTCCGAGCCCTGCAGCAACATAAGGGTTAGCGAATTTTTCTCTATACTCATCAATCTTTTCTTTACGTGTCGTTTCAGGGTCGTCACTCTCGTTAATCTCACGAGCGAAGATAATATTCGCGGCTCCCTCTGGTCCCATTACTGCAATTTCCGCATTTGGCCACGCGTAAACCAAATCAGCGCCAATTGATTTACTATTCAAGGCAACATAAGCACCACCGTAAGCTTTACGTGTAATGACGGTAATCTTCGGTACAGTAGCTTCAGAGTAAGCATATAAAATCTTTGCTCCGTGGCGAATAATTCCACCGTGCTCTTGTTTAACACCTGGGAAGAAACCCGTGACATCTTCAAACGTAATCAACGGTATATTAAAGGAATCGCAGAAACGAATGAATCTGGAAGCTTTATCGCTTGAATCAATATCCAAACCACCTGCCATAAATTTCGGCTGATTACAAACTAAGCCGACGGTCTTCCCTTTTATTTTTGCGAAGCCTACAACAATATTTTTCGCAAATTGTTTATGAATTTCAAAGAACGAATTTTCATCAACGAATTCTTCGATAACGACACGAACATCATAAGGGCGAATGGAATCAAAAGGAATAATATCCGTCATATTCGGTCGATAATCATCCATTTCCTCCACTTCGATCTCAGGAGGTTTTTCATTATTGTTTTGTGGTAGATAACTAACCAAATCTTTTACTTGATCTAATGCCTCTTCCTCGGTAGCAGCTTTCAGATGCGCATTTCCGCTGATTGCATTATGTACATCCGCTCCACCTAAGTCTTCGGCAGAAATTTTTTCACCGGTTACCGTCTCAATGACTTTTGGCCCTGTAATAAACATTTGAGATGTTTTTTCAACCATAACAACAAAATCGGTAATTGCTGGTGAGTAGACAGCTCCACCTGCACTCGGTCCCATAATCACTGAAATTTGTGGAATAACACCGGAATAGATTGAATTACGGTAAAACACATGACCGTATCCATCAAGCGAAGCAACACCCTCTTGAATTCGTGCTCCACCAGAATCGTTTAGTCCGATAAAAGGCGTTCCGTTTTTTGCTGCTAAGTCCATGACTGCAGCGATCTTTTTACCGTGCATTTCACCAAGAGCTCCACCATAAACCGTAAAATCTTGAGCGAATAAGTATACGGGTCTTCCGTTAATTTTACCGAATCCGGTGACAACACCTTCACCCGGAGCTTTTTTACCCGCCATCCCAAAATCGGTGACACGGTGTTCCATAAAAGCATTCAGTTCCACAAACGATCCATCATCTAACAAATAATCAATTCGTTCTCGTGCGGTCATCTTTCCTTTTGCTTTCTGCTTTTCAATTTTGTCATCTCCGCCGCCTAATTCAATCTCACGACGCTTGTCATAGAGTTCATTAATTTTATCGTAAATATCCATGATTAATCCTCCTGTTTCGGCTGACAAAGTTCTAATAGGACACCATTCGCTGCTTTAGGGTGTAAAAAGGCTACTTGTGTATCATGAGCTCCTTGTTTCGGTTGGTCATTGATCATCCGTATACCTTCAGACTTGAATTGTTCCAGTCTCGCATGTATGTCATCTACTTCTAGAGCGATATGGTGAATACCTTCGCCCCGTTTCTCGATAAATTTCGCAATTGGTGATTCTTCATGAAGAGGTTCTAACAATTCAAAATTACTTTCTCCGATTGATAAGAATGCTACTTTGACCCCTTCACTCTCTACTTCATCAACGCCCCTGAACGCTAACCCGAGTGTATCTGTGTAAAAGGGCAGCGTTTCCTCTATGTTTCTTACAGCTATTCCGATATGATTGATTTTCTTCATACGGAATCACCTTGTACTTTCTCCTCAATGAAGTCGGCAACAGCAGTCATTGGCGTACCTGGAGTAAAGATTCTTTGTATTCCATGATCCAATAAAAATTGTATATCTTCTTCCGGGATCACCCCGCCGCCAATCACAGGAATGTCTTCTGCTTCCCTCTTTCTTAGCTCTTCCATTACTTTAGGAAATAATGACTTATGAGCTCCGGACAATGAGGATAGACCGATTACATCTACGTCTTCCTGAATAGCCGTCTGTGCAATTTGAGCGGCCGATTGCCTCAATCCCGTATAGATTACTTCCATTCCACGATCTCTCAATGTCTGTGCAATGACTAAAGCACCACGGTCATGTCCATCAAGACCAGGCTTAGCGACTAATACACGTATCTTTCGATTCATCTCTTCTTCACCTCTCTTAAAAACTATAAACTGTATTCATTAAGCACCTGTATATTCACCGAAGACGTCACGCATTGTATGACAAATTTCTCCGACTGTTACATACGCTTTCACACAAGCTAAAATATGAGGCATTAAATTTTCATTTGGGTCTTCTGCCGCTTCTTTTAAATCTCTTAATCTTTCATCGACAAGTTGTTGATCTCGGTTGGCCCGAATCTCTCCCAGTCGTTCGATTTGCTCTTGTTCTAACTTTTCATCGACTTTTAATAAATCTGCATGCGTTTCTTCATCCGTTGTAAATTCGTTCATCCCTACAATAATATCTTCTTTCGATTCAATTCGTTTTTGTGCTTCATAAGCTGCTTGGTGTATTTCTCGTTGCATATAACCCTCTTCAACAGCTTGTACAGCTCCACCCATATCTTCAATTTTGTCTAAATACTCACGGATTTGCTTTTCTACTTCGTCTGTCATCTGTTCTACATAATAGGAACCAGCTAATGGGTCGACCGTATCAGCTACACCACTCTCGTGTGCGATGATTTGTTGTGTACGTAAAGCAATTCTTGCAGACTCCTCTGTAGGTAATGCTAGCGCTTCATCACGGGAGTTTGTATGCAAGCTCTGTGTGCCTCCCATAACAGCCGATAAAGCTTGTAAGGCGACACGCACGATGTTATTATCCGGTTGCTGAGCAGTAAGTGTAGAACCGCCAGTTTGTGTATGGAAACGTAGGCGCCAGCTCTTTTCATTTTGCGCTTTATATTTATTTTTCATCAAATCTGCCCAAACTCTTCTCGCAGCTCTAAATTTTGCTACTTCTTCAAAGAAGTTATTGTGCGCATTGAAGAAGAATGCCAAACGTGGAGCGAATTCATCAATTTCTAAACCGCTTTCAAGTGCTGCATCAACATAAGCGAGTCCATCCGCAATGGTGAATGCTGCTTCTTGTACAGCGGTAGAGCCTGCTTCTCTAATGTGATAACCCGAAATACTAATTGTATTAAATTTTGGAACGTTGTCACGGCAATATTCGAAAATATTTGTAATTAGCCGCATGGATGGTTTTGGAGGGTAAATATAAGTCCCTCTAGCGATATATTCTTTTAATATATCATTTTGAATCGTACCAGTAATTTTTTCTTTTGGCACGCCTTGTTTTTCAGCAACAGCGATATACATGCATAGCAATACGGATGCTGGCGCATTAATCGTCATAGACGTACTTACTTTGTCTAGTGGAATTTGATCAAGCAAAATTTCCATATCTTCTAATGAGTCAATTGCTACACCAACTTTTCCGACTTCACCTTCAGCCATCGAGTCGTCTGAGTCATAACCGATTTGAGTCGGTAAATCGAATGCGACGGATAAACCTGTCTGTCCTTGATCTAATAAATAACGAAACCGCTCGTTCGTTTCTTTTGCGGAGCCAAAACCAGCATATTGACGCATTGTCCAAAAGCGATTTCGATACATCGTTGGCTGGATTCCCCGAGTAAATGGATACTGTCCAGGAAACCCTAATTTTTCTGCATAGTCATCATAATTCGATTCATTTTGAGGTACATATAAAGGTTCGATAGGAATCCCAGATAGATTTGTAAATGGATCTTTTCTCTCTGGAAAGCGTTCTTTAACTTTTTCACTCTGTTGTTCCCATATCTTTTTTTGTTCTGTAAAATGTTCACTCATTCATAGAACTCTCCCTTCTAATAACCATTCTACTATAAATATAAGGAATTTTTAATCTTCTTCATATTTTAGTGGAAAAAATACACTTGTCCAACAGCAAGTTTTTCTATAAAATAAGAAGTAATGGATATGAATGCAGGGAGGAATACACTTGGCTAATCAAAAAAAGAAAACGAGAGCACCGTTTTCGTCAAATAGAAGAAAAAAAGCAAAATGGACGACTATTGTCATTTATGCAATGATTATCGCAATGCTTCTAAGCTCATTGCTTGCTGGAGCAGCTATGTTTGTATAATAAAGAAAGCAACCACCATGTTCCCTTCTGGTGGTTGCTTTTTTACTTAACTTGGTTTCTCTTATTTTATTTAAAGCTCTTGATTGATCGTTTCAATGTTAAATATTGTTCGATTTCATTTAAAAGGATATATAAATTAGCTTGTCTTTCAAATTCTTCTCGGCTAACCGGCAATTCCTCTTTGTTAAATCGCTGTCGAATAGTACGCAATCGCTCCAAATATTGAATCGATGTATCACCTGGGTGTACATTTTTCGATAGATCTTCAAACAATTTAGCAATATATTTATACTGATTATCTGTTGCGTTAAGATGAGTAATAAAAGGCAGCATACGTTCCAATATTTCAAATTGCTTTTCACGCATATGAAAATAGTCGATATACGGATGCCGAGTGCGCAAAAGATGATTTTCAACATCTTTATTGGCTAACTCTTGAGCCTTCTCAAGCAATTGTGCCGTTTCAGCTAATTCCTCGCCTGACCATGAATGGTCTCCTGTTTCAATAAAGCGTGCCACTTCGTGTAATATACGCGAAAAATTATTTTCAATTTCCTTTCGAATTGTGACTAAATCATCGGTTAAGCTAGGCATATATAAATTCAGTACAATTCCAATAGTAATTCCAATAGAAAGCAAGATCACTTCATTAATAAACAAACCTACCGTTAACGCACCCGCATTATAAATATGAAGAATGATTACCGTACTTGTGATAATTCCTTCTGTCGCTTTCAGTTTTACTGCTAAAGGGATAAATAATAGTAACGTCAAACTAAACGTTAGTGGTGAATAGCCGATAAATTCAAATACCAATCCACCTATTGTAACGCCAATCAAGAATGAATAAAACCTGGACCATGCTTTTAAATAAGATGCCCTCCGCGTTGTTTGAATACATAGCATGGTGATGACTGCCGCAGAGATTGCATAATCCAGTTGAAGTAACTGCGCTATAAATATGGCTATGGGAGCGCCGATGGCTGTTTTGATCGTTCGGTAGCCTATTTTAAACATAATTTTTCCTCTCTTACTCAATTTAGTCTTAAACGATTACTGCATTAATGATTATATTAAAATAGGAACGATTTTAGTCGTTTACAGAAAAAAACTGACGGGATAGAATGTCACCGTCAGTTACCCCTTTCTATTCATAGAAAGAATTAATATTCTTCACAATGCTCGTCAAACAATGATTGAAGTCGCTGAACAACTTCCATTGGTGTGGAGCTTTCAATTTCTTCGCGTGGAACCATCGTAACAATTTTTCCATCTTTCATTAGTGCAAACGATGGTGAAGATGGTGGAAAGCCTTCAAAGTAATCTCTAGCTCTATCGGTCGCTTCACGATCTTGACCTGCAAAAACAGTTACTAAATGGTCTGGTCTTTTATCGAAATGAATCGAATTTGTCGCAGCTGGACGTGCAACACCACCAGCACAGCCACACATTGAGTTAATAGCTACAAGTGTAGTTCCTTTTCGAGTAAGTGCCTGATCGACTTCTTCAGGTGTTTTCAATTCTTCATAGCCAGAATTCGTAAGCTCTTCACGTGCTTGCTTAGACATATCTTCCATATATAGGCTAAAATCCATCTATGTGTACCCCCTAATTTTCTAAGTGTCAATTTCATCCTATCAGCTTCGAACAAGCTTTTCAATTTATTTGCTATAGCTATTTAACTATAAGATCAAATGATTATATGCTTGTTTTACAAAAGAACCAGCAAAAGACGATAAGCTTTGCTGGTTCCTTTGCTGCGTTTTAATTAATAAATAGATGTATTTTTCTCAGACATATTTTCTAAAATTTCTTTCACACGAGCTAAGAACTGACCACAAATCAAGCCATCAAGTACACGGTGATCTAATGATAGACAGAGGTTTACCATGTCGCGTGCTCCGAACATTCCATTTTCCATGAAAACAGGTTTCTTCACGATGGATTCTACTTGAAGGATTGCTGCTTGTGGGTGATTAATGATCCCCATTGATTGAACTGAACCGAATGAGCCTGTGTTATTTACGGTAAATGTTCCACCAGACATATCTGCGCTCGTTAACTTGCCAGATTTAGCTTTATTCGCAAGCTCAACAATTTCTTTAGCAATTCCCTTAATGCTCTTGTCGTCAGCATTTTTGATTACTGGCACAAATAAACGGTCTTCATGTGCTACGGCAATCGATAAATTGATGTCCTTTTTCTGGATAATCTTATCGCCTGCCCAAGAGCTGTTCAGTTGTGGGTATTCTTTCAATGCTTGAGCGACTGCTTTTACGAAAAATGCAAAATAAGTTAATGAGAAGCCTTCATTTTGTTTGAATTCTACTTTTTTCGCATCTCTAAATGCAACAAGGTCTGTTACATCCACTTCGACTGTCATCCAAGCGTGAGGAATTTCAGTTTTAGACGTAACCATATTTTGTGCAATTGCTTTTCTAACACCCGTGACAGGAATCTCGATATCTCCATCTTGCGTTGGCGCAGAAGGTGATTGAGATTGCGACTGCGTTTTAGCAGACATCGATTTCGTTTCATCTGCTACTTGTTGTGCAGGTGTTTCCTCTTGTGCAGATGGCTTTGGTATGTCGCCAGAAGCGATAATTTTCTCAATATCCTTCCGTGTAATTCGTCCACCTTTTCCTGAACCATCTACTTGGTTCAGATCAATATCATTTTCTTGAGCCATGCGCATCACTGCTGGTGAATAACGTTTTTTCATTGATTGATCTTTGTTTTCTTCTTCGGTTGTTTCACTTTTTTCTTGTGTTGAGGTTTCTTTATTTTCTTCTGTTGATGAATCTTCACCTGCTGATTCGGTTTCCATATAACAAATGAGTTCACCGACTTCGATTGTTTCTCCTTCTTTAGCTACAATCTCTTTGATAGTACCCGTAAAAGAAGAAGGTACTTCCGCATTTACTTTATCTGTTTCGACTTCTGCAATTGGATCATATTTATTAACGTGATCCCCAGCTTTCACAAGCCAAGAACTGATTGTGCCTTCTGTTACACTTTCCCCTAACTGAGGCATCGTAACTTTTTCTACCGCCATGATCTTTACCTCCTTCGTTTAAAATTCAGCTAATTCACGCATTGCTTTTTCGACTTTATCTGGATTGATCATAAAGAATTTTTCCATCGTTGGTGCATAAGGCATTGATGGTACATTTGGTCCTGCCAAACGCTGTACTGGTGCATCTAGATCAAATAGACAGTTTTCAGCGATAATTGCTGCAACTTCACCAATGATACTACCTTCTTTGTTATCTTCTGTTACGAGTAAAACTTTCCCAGTCTTCTTAGCCGCTTCAATAATCGCTTCTTGGTCAAGTGGATACACTGTTCGAAGATCTAGAATATGTGCAGATATTCCTTCTTCCGCCAATTTTTCAGCCGCCTGTAAAGCAAAGTGTACGCTTAAGCCATATGTTATAACTGTGATGTCTTCCCCTTCGCGCTTTATATCAGCCTTGCCAATTGGCAGTGTGTAATCATCTTCAGGCACTTCCCCTTTGATTAATCGGTAAGCACGTTTATGTTCAAAAAATAGTACAGGATCCTCATCTCGAATAGCCGCTTTTAACAAGCCTTTAACATCATAAGGAGTCGATGGCATAACAATCTTTAATCCCGGTTGGTTAGCAAAAATAGCCTCAACAGATTGCGAATGATATAGAGCCCCGTGAACACCGCCACCATAAGGTGCACGAATGGTGATCGGTGCATTCCAGTCATTGTTCGAACGATAACGAATTCGAGAAGCTTCGGAAATAATCTGATTAACAGCTGGCATAATAAAATCAGCAAACTGCATCTCAGCAACTGGGCGCATACCGTACATTGCCGCTCCGATTCCAACACCAGCGATTGCCGATTCAGCTAATGGTGTGTCAATGACACGAGATTCGCCAAACTGATCATATAGACCTTCAGTTGCTTTAAATACACCGCCTTTTTTACCAACGTCTTCTCCTAAAACAAATACTTTCTCATCACGTTCCATTTCTTCTTTCATTGCGAGTGTAACTGCTTGAATATAAGACATTACAGCCATTTTATTTCCCTCCTTCTTCAGCATATACATATTTCAATGCATGTTCAGGCTCTGCATATGGTGCGTTTTCAGCTTCGTCTGTTGCTTTATTCACTTCATCATCTAATTCCTTCATTAATTTCTCTTCAGCTTCTTCTGTAAGAACGCCTACTTCCTTTAAATATCTGCCAAACGCTAGCACGTTATCGTTTTTCTTCATTTCTTCAATTTCTTCCGCATCACGATAAGCTTTATCGTTATCATCGCTTGAGTGAGCAGTCATACGATCTGTCATCGCTTCAATCAATGTCGGACCTTCTCCGTTTGTTGCGCGCTCATGTGCTTCTTTAACGACCTTATAAACTTCCAAAGGGTCGTTACCGTTCACTTGATGTCCCGGCATTCCATAAGAGCTTCCTCGAATGGCTACGGACTCACTGGCAACTTGTTTTTCCAACGGTACCGAAATGGCATATTTATTATTCTCAACCATTGTAATGACTGGCAATTTATGCACTCCTGCAAAGTTTAGGCCTTCATGGAAATCACCTTGGTTGGAAGAACCCTCTCCTAATGTAACAAAAGATACTGCTGGGTTCTTATCCATCCGTGCAGCTAGGGCAACCCCTACAGCATGTGGCAACTGAGTTGTAACAGGTGAAGATCCCGTTAAAATACGATTCTTTTTCTGCCCAAAGTGTCCTGGCATTTGACGGCCACCTGAGTTTGGATCATCCGCTTTTGCGAATGCATGTAAAAACAATTCTTTTGTTGTCATGCCGAACGCAAGCACAACTCCTACATCACGATAATATGGAGCGACATAATCTACATCTCTGTTCAGTGCGAATGATGCCCCAACTTGTGCCGCCTCTTGACCTTGACAAGAAATAACAAATGGAATTTTCCCAGCACGATTGAGTAACCACATTCTTTCGTCAACTTTCCTTGCAAGCAACATGGTACGATACATATCAATCACTTGTTCGTCACTCAACCCTAACTCTTTATGACGATTCTTCTTTTGAGCCATACTATTTGCCTCCTTTAATTATCCATGAATTTGTTTTCCATCTACAGCTAAAGCTGCTTCACCTATTACTTCTGATAGTGTCGGATGAGGATGGATAGTCTCCCCGATTTCCCATGGTGTAGCATCAAGAACCATTGCAAGGCCTGCTTCGGAAATCATATCTGTTACGTGCGGGCCAATCATATGAACACCGAGTAAATCTTGATTTTCTTTATTTGATATCATTTTGACAAAACCGTCTGATTCCCCGTGAACTAATGCTTTTCCGACTGCTTTAAACGGAAACTTACCTACTTGCACATCATAGCCTTTCTCTTTTGCCTGCTTTTCTGTTAAGCCGACACTAGCAATCTCTGGATTTGAGTATACACAAGAAGCGACATGTTCATAACGGATTGCTTCAGGCTCTTCATTAGTGATATGCTCTACTGCCAAGATTCCTTCGTGAGATGCGACGTGAGCCAATTGCATCCCACCAATCACATCACCGATTGCATAAATATGACTTTCTTTTGTCTGGTTGAACTGGTTGACTTTAATAGCCCCCCGTTCAGTTTCAATATCTGTATTGTTCAAGCCGATATTATCTACGTTCGGTTTTCTGCCAACAGATACTAGCAGACGATCAGCTTCAAATGTTTTCGTTTCATTGTTGATTTTCGCTTGAATGGTTACGCCTTGATCTACGTTAACTGAATCACCTAGTACTTCTGCCTCTGTGAAAAACTCGATTCCTTTCTTCTTCAATTGCTTTAAAGCTTCTTTCGAGATCTCTTCGTCTTCTGTTGGTAAAATTGTAGAAGCATATTCAAGTACCGTTACTTTTACTCCAAAGTCCGCAAGCATTGATGCCCATTCAATTCCGATGACACCTCCGCCAACAATAATGATTGATTTAGGTAATTCATCCATTTCCAAGGCTTCCTCTGAAGTCATGATTGTTTGTCCATCAATTTCAAGTCCTGGAAGTGTGTTTGGAGAAGAACCTGTTGCGATAATGACATTCTTCGGTACGAGCATTTCATTCTCTTCGCCGTTGTTCATTTCAACAGAAATTGTTCCAGCAGTAGGAGAAAAAATACTAGGTCCAAGGATTCTGCCATGCCCTTCATAAACATCAATTTTTCCTTTTTTCATCAATCCTTGAACACCTTTATGTAGTTGTTCAATAATGGAATCCTTTCGTTCTTGAACACGCGTAAAATTTATTGTTGGAGAACCTGTTTCAACACCAAATTCAGCGGCATTCTTTGTTTGCTTAAATACTTCTGCACTTCGCAATAAAGCTTTAGACGGAATACATCCACGATGAAGACAAGTTCCACCTAACCCTGTTTTTTCGACAATTGCTGTTTTCAATCCAAGTTGGCTAGCACGTATAGCAGCCACATAACCGCCTGTGCCCCCGCCTAATATAACCAAATCGTACTCTGTAGCCATCAGTTTCTCCCCTTTCTTCTTTAAACCAATTTCGCCTTGCCAATTACATGAGTGAAGAGGAAACCAAATACGTTCCCTCTCCCATGTTTATTTTAATCTAGATAATGGATTCATTTCATTCGTTAAGAAAGTACTTCTAGAACGCTGAACGCTAGCAATTCTTTCTTCAGCCAAATGATCCGCTGCAGCTTGTGTCGGTATATTTTTCTCTTTGGATATTTCAAAGATCTTTTCCAAGCTTAAACCAATGTTTTCTACTTGTTTGTAAGCACGTTCTTTATTGTAGCCATTTAATTCATCTGCAACGTTAATGACACCACCGGAATTAATGACAAAATCCGGCGCGAAAATGATACCTTTTTCATGAAGGATTTCACCATGTCGTTCTTCCTTCAATTGGTTGTTAGCAGATCCTGCGATCACTTTCGCTTTTAACTTATCAATTGTTTCGTCATTAATTGTTGCACCAAGCGCACATGGAGCAAAAATATCACAATCCACTTCATAAATTTCCTCAGTACCTACAGCTTTGGCACCAAAGTCTTCTACAGCTCGATTGACAGCTTCTTCATTAATGTCTGTAACAATTAGATTTGCGCCTTCTTCATGCAAATATTTACACATCGTGTACGCAACACTTCCAACACCTTGAACGGCAATCGTTTTTCCTTCGAGTGAGTCAGAACCAAATGCCGCCTTAGCTGAAGCTTTAATACCTAAATATACACCGTAAGCCGTTGCAGGTGATGGGCTTCCGGCCGAACCATGTTCTGGAGATTTACCAGTTACATAGTCTGTTTCCATATAAATAAAGTCCATATCTTCAGTGTTTGTGCCCACATCGACAGAAGTAATGTAACGACCTGCTAGTCCTTGAATATAACGACCGAATGCACGGAATAATTCTGGACTTTTATCTGTTTTCGGGTCACCGATAATAACTGTTTTACCGCCACCTAGATTTAAGCCGGCAGCTGCATTTTTATAGGTCATTCCTCTTGCTAAGCGTAATGCATCTACTAATGCTTCTTCTTCGGATTCATATGTCCACATACGAGTACCGCCTAATGCTGGTCCTAATGTAGTATCGTGAATCGCAATAATTCCTTTTAAACCTGAGTTTTTATCTTGGCAAAATACCACCTGTTCATAATCATATTCCTCTAAGTATTTAAATAGTTCCATCGTAATAACTCCTCCTTGAATTATAAATTGGTTAAATTTCCATAAACCTAAGGATTGGGTCAACCATCCTCGGCAGAATTTAGTTGCTTTCCGATATTATACTTATCCATTTTGTAGTACAGATTTCGAATAGATATGTTTAACTGTTTTGCGGTTTTCGATTTGATATAATCATTTGCTTCCAAGATTTCCAAAATGAATTGTTTCTCGAATTCATCCATCGCTTCTTGCAAAGTCGCATATTCTTCATCTCGATGGTCGTGAAGTAAATCCAACTGATCAAAAGTATGTTTATGAAGTCTAGGAATGTGCTGCTCTTGGATTACACGTTCATGTGGGTGCATCTTAATGATTGCCTGAGCAATAATATTTTCCAATTCCCTAACATTTCCCGGAAAGCTGTATTTCCGAAGTTTTTCTAAAGCTTCTTCAGAAATATCATCTATATGCCGACCATAATTTTCATTTAAATGATTTATTAAATGTTTGGCTAAAGGTTTTAAATCATTCATTCTTTCTCTTAATGGAGGTAAATGAATCGGCAGTCGATTCAGCCGGTAAAACAGCGATTCTTTAAAAGAACCGTTAATGATCGCACGTTCCAAGTTCACACTTGTTGCCGCTATGATTCGAACATCGACGGGTATCCGTTCATGTCCTCCGAATCGAACAACTTCCTGATCTTCGAGAACTTTCAATAATTTACCTTGCATTGAAAGTGACATTTCACCTATATCATCTAGAAATACACTTCCGTTGCTTGCCTCTTCGAATAATCCCTTTTGTCTTTCTGGAGGTCCTAATTCATCACCGAAAAGTTCTTTCTGTAACGTCTCATCATCCACCGTGCCGCAGTTTACACGAATGAACTTATCAAACTTTCGGCGACTTTCATTATGAATTGCATGAGCTAGCAATTCTTTTCCGGTGCCAGGTTCTCCTCTCAACAGAATTGAAGTAGGCATTTTCGCACCGATTTTCGCTTGTTCAAGCGTTAAGCGCATATCCTCTGAGTTGGCAATGATGTCATCAAAAGTGTACTTGGCTTCAAGGTTGCGAATGATTCGTTTCGCTTTTTTTAATTCTGCACTGAGAGATTCAATTTCTGATAAGTCATGAATGACCCCTACACTACCCTTTAATGCTCCATCGACGATGATCGGTGCTACATTGACAAGTACATCTTTGTTGAAAGGACCAACTTTCATTTTTCGCCCTCTCACAGGTTTTCTCGTTCGTAACACTTCATAGTGAACACTATCACCTTCAGATATATCGATGGTGGCTGGCTTCCCGATAATCTCCTTCTCATCAAGTCCGGTTATCTTGGTATACGCAGGATTGATCATTAAACCAATACCATTTTCATCAACTACAGAAATTGCTTCCTCACTAGATTGGATAATTGCTTCAAGCATTGTTTGTACTTCTTTTAAATCAGTAACTTCCTCAGCAAGGCCTACGACTTCCGTTATATCTTTGAAAACTGCGAAAGCACCGATCAATTCGTCTGAGTCATCGATCATTGGTATTCTTGTCGTAATCACTTTTTTACCATTCTCAAGAGTTAATTGTTTATTAATTTCTTTCGTTCTCGTTTGGAGAATGTTTGGTAATGCTGAATCAGGAATAATTTCACGAATTTTCTTTCCAAGCATCTCTGTTTCCTGCAGACTTAGAATATTCGCAGCAGACTGATTAACAAATGTGATTTGCTCATCTGTATCGACAACAATCATTCCATCATGAATAGAAGATAGCAGGATCTCTCGCATATTCACTTCATTTTCAACTTGACTCATTAATCCTTCTTTTTCATACAATAGATCCGCAATCACGTGCGCCACTGTCCCAGGAATTAATACGCAATTTTTAGGTTTCATTTGCCTTAATTCTTGAAAAACAGTTGCTTCACCAGTCGTTTCCACGATAATATCAACGGTGTCGTCAATTGCTTCTTTGTAAGATAAGTATGTTGAAATCCCATTTTTTCTTGCTTTAATCATACCAGGCGCATTTGGATTAATGTCTGCAACTTTTTGCACAGATAGCAAATCGATATCTGAAAATAGATGTAAAATTGCAGTTCCACCTTTTCCTGCTCCTACGATTAACACATTTTGCATCTTATCCACCTTTATCACTGCAATTTTTTGCATAGTTCTATCATATATGAAAACGCTTTAATTTTTCAAGTGTTTTCTCTGTGTTTTAAAGATAAATTTGATATAATCATGGAGGGATATAGAGAAAAGAGGGTATGCAATGATTCGTTTAATCGCTTTAATCATTTTATTGATTCCTGGTATTTTAGCCGCTTACGGCATTAAATTACTTCGCGATTCATTTTTCGGTGAAGTTGCTCCAATATTTATTAATGTCATGATCCAATTTGGAGCAGGTATACTGTTCATTATTATTGGTATCGGTTTTATTGGAGGATTTATCTACCGAAGAGATCAGAAGAAAAATAAAACGAAGGAATCCAGGAAAGATTGTGTATTAATCGACGATAAAAACAATGATATGAAATAAATGATTATAAAATGAATAAAAAGGCAGAGCAGTCGATGTTGTTGACTGCTCTGCCCTTTTTTATTTATTCTCTTTTTCGTGCAAAATGTTTCCTGCTAATGCGTACAGAATAATTGTTGATGCCAAGTGTGAAGAAAAATCATTTGGATCTTGAATTGGATAAATCTCAACCAAATCCATGCCAATAATTCCTTTTTTAGCGAAAGCATGTACTAATTCAACCAACTCAAAAGAAGTTAGGCCATTTCCATCAACCGGACCACCTGGGTTGAAAGCGAAATCTAACACATCACTACAAATGGATAAATAAACAGCTTCAGTACCTTCGCTTGCAATTTGATATGCCTTATCTGCCATTGCTTGAATATTATTTGCATAACGAATTTCCCTCGACGTAATGGTTGTAGCACCTGCTTCAGCAGCAAACTTTCCAGTTTCTGGTTTATTTCTCGGTCCATGAATGCCCATATGGACGATACTTTCACTACGAACATTCTCATCTTCATACAAACGTTTGAATGGTGTTGATCGAGCATACATTTCGCCTTGATAATCATTCATATTGTCATAATGCGCATCTAAATGAATGATTCCCACTTTACCATCGATTTTTTTACCCAATGCACTGACTATCGGAAAAGTGATTCCATGATCTCCGCCAAATGCTACCGGAAACTTACCGGTGTCCCATACTTTGCCGGCAAAATTTTCGATTCGATTCATTGTGTCAGGAACATCATGAGGAACAATATCAACATCACCTAAATCACCTAGTTGATAATGAGCGAGTACATCAATCCCGTCCAATTCAGGTAAATAACCGCTGTAACGAGCGGAATTTAAACGAATGGATTTTGGACCGAGCTCTGCTCCTGTATAGTCTCCCCAAGTTACAGCGCCTTCCCATGGCACTCCATAGATCAATACGTCTCGATCATTTACTTGGTCGGTTCCAATCTGAACTTTTTTACCTCCTAAAAAACATGGGGTGTTCCCGTAAATTTTATCTGTCATCGAAATCACATCCTCTTCTGTGTTCAAGAAAAGGCTTGGAGTGTACTCCAAACCTTTTCTGTCGTTCTATGTCTATTTTATAGTTATTATAAGTTATTGACAACCTTATCATATTCTTCTGTAATCTCTTCTGAAGGACCTTTGCCAATTACACTAACTAATATAATAGTTAAACTACCGAACAGGAATCCTGGTACCATTTCGTATATTTCATAGCCTGTTAAGGACCACGTCATGACCGTTAAGCCTCCGACAATCATACCAGCAAGAACACCGTTCCGTGTCGTTTTTCTCCAGAATAGGGAGAATAAAATTGGTGGTCCAAAAGTAGCACCAAAGCCAGCCCAAGCATAAGAAACAAGGTCAAGTACTGAACTACTTTCATTCCATGCTAGGATAACTGCGATAACCGCAATGAGTAATACTGAAATCCGCCCGACCCACACCAGTTCTTTTTCTGACGCGGCTCTTCTGAAAAACCTGCGATAAAAATCTTCTGTTAATGCACTGGATGAGACCAGTAGCTGTGAGTCGACTGTACTCATGATCGCAGCCAATACAGCGGCTAATAAAAAGCCAGCAACCCATGGATTATAAGTCATTTGTACCAATACAATAAATACTTGTTCCGGGTCAGCCAGTGGCTCTGAAATTGATACAATTCCAATCATCCCAACTAGTAAAGAGGAATATAGCGGAATGACAACACCCATGATCATGGCAATAAGTCTGGATTTTCGGATTTCCTTGTGGCTTCGAATAGCCATAAAGCGGACTAAAATATGCGGTTGACCGAAGTAACCAAGTCCCCATGCTAACGCCGAAATAATACCCACTATACCGATTGCGCCTGCTGACTCCCATAATATGCCATTACCTTGGTCATATGCTGTTCCGGCAAATGCGTCCGTTAAGCTTTCACGGACACTACCCATACCCTCAAATAAAGCACCAAATCCTCCAATTTCATACACACCGACAATGGCTGTGATCGCTAAAGCGACGAACATTAAAAATGCTTGAATGAAGTCCGTAAAACTAACTGCTAAAAATCCTCCAAGGAATGTATAAGCTACAATAACGATTGCACCAATTAACAGTGCATTATGGTAATTAAAATCAAATGTTCCTTCGAATAACTTAGCTCCTGCAACAAGTCCTGAAGCTGTATAAAAAAGGAAAAAAGCTAAAATAAATAATGCCGAAATGAGACGCAACAAATTAGAACGATCTCGAAAACGGTTTTCAAAGAACTCAGGTAAAGTAATTGAATCTTTGGAGAACTGTGTATATACGCGTAATCTTTTAGCAACGAAACGCCAGTTAAACATCGCTCCGATTGCAAGACCGACGGCGAGCCACAAACTCCATTGTCCGAAACCTGCAGCGTATGCCGCACCTGGAAGTCCTAATAAAAGCCATCCGCTAAAATCACTTGCGGATGCAGAGAAAGCCGTCACCCAACTGCCAAGACGACGCCCTCCTAAAATATAATCGGACATCGTGTTTGTCATTCGGTACGTCGTAATACCGATCGCAAGAAGGACGACTAAATACAGAAGGAAAGTAATATACGTTGGATTCACTCAGAATCATCCTCCTTCGGTGCATCAGTATAATATGATATGACTGCCCATATTGCCAATAATGGCATAGGCACAAGAAACCAGAACCAAGTCCAGCTTGTTAAAGTAAGTATTACCATAGCCAAGTTTCCTCCCAATAATTTAGTTCTCTCTATTTTAAATTTATCAGATAATTAAGTCAACTTGATGTTGGCTACTCAAAAAATTCACGATAAAGAGATTGAACAGTTTGTTGAAGCTTTTCAGACTCTATTCCGAACATCATGGAAACTTCTGAAGAGCCCTGATTAATCATCTCAATATTCGTTGTCGCTTCAGCGATAGCCTTCGTCGCTTTCGCTGCAACATTAATCCGTTGGCTCATCCCTTCGCCGACCAACATAATCATTGCCAAGTTATGTTGAATAGAAATTGTATCAACATTTAATTCTGATTGGATTCGTTTTAATACTTTCTGTTCTTTTTCTTTCGTCAGTTGATGGGATCGGACAATAACTGACATATCGTCAATTCCAGATGGAGCATGCTCAAAAGATATGTTTTCATCGACTAAAATTTTTAAAAGTCGAAGTCCGAATCCTAACTCTCTGTTCATTAAATATTTCCGTACGTAAATACTCGAGAATCCCTCATCACTTGCAATTCCTACAACTGGCTTAGAGAAATCTTCTTTTTCAGCTTTAATCATTGTTCCTGGAAGATCAGGTTGATTCGTATTTTTAACAACGACTGGAATTTTCTTTTTAAAAGCTGGGATTAAAGCTTCATCATGAAAAACAGAAAATCCGGAATAAGATAATTCGCGCATTTCTTTATACGTAAGCATCGTAATTTCTTTCGGTTGAGGTACAAGCTTCGGATTGACACAGTAGACAGAGCTTACGTCCGTGAAATTTTCGTATAAATCAGCCTCAACGCCTGCAGCTATAATGGATCCCGTAATATCTGAACCACCACGTGGGAAAGTTCTCAATTGGCCGTTTTTTGTATAACCAAAGAACCCTGGAATGACAATAACACCACGTTCATTTCGGAGTTGATGTATTTGTTCATATGCTTCATCCAGAATGACCGCATTTCCATAATCGTCACTCACAATGATTCCAGCTTCTTTAGGGTTTCTATATGTAGATTGTATTCCCAATTCAGACAAATAATCACTTAGAATCCGAGCCAATGTGTCTTCGCCAAAGGATTTTAATTCATCCACCAGTTGTTCATCGCTCTTTTTCATAGAAAATAATTTTTCAATCTTATTTTTCAGGTCGTTTGGAATATCATTTGGTAATAATAATTCTTCTGTAATCATTCGAAAACGATTTACGACTTTGTTCAATGTGTCTTGGTAGTCGACACCGTCTTTGAATTGCTTTAGTAATTGGATAAATAAATCAGTTACTTTGTGATCGTCTTCAAATCGTTTCCCTGGCGCTGAAACAACAATAAATTTGCGGGTTTCATCCGCTTTAATAATATTGGCTACTTTTTTCAACATCTCTGCACTTGCTACTGAACTTCCACCGAATTTCGCAACTTTCATGTAGACACCTTCTTTTCCTCACCTGAATTAAAGATGTTCTATTTTAACATGAAAGCAACATTATTAACATATCAGGATTTTCCAAATAGGCGTTGAATGAAAAATAAAAAAAGCGACCGAAATGGCCGCTTTTTTGTTCAATTAACTCACTTTATGTTCTAAACGAAGTTTATCTGCAATCATTGCAATGAATTCGCTATTTGTCGGTTTCGCTTTGGAAACGCTTACTGTATATCCAAAAATCGATGATAATGAGTCAATATTTCCACGGTTCCACGCTACTTCAATCGCATGACGGATTGCACGTTCTACACGTGATGCCGTTGTATTGAATTTTTTTGCGATATCTGGATAAAGTACTTTTGTAATCGAACCGAGTAGCTCAATATCATGATAAACCATTGAAATTGCTTCTCTTAAATACATATAACCTTTAATATGTGCCGGAACGCCGACTTCATGAATAATTGAAGTAATATTGGAGTTTAAATCAATTTTCTTTGGTTGTGCTACGCCTTCATTGTATGATTTAACTCGTGTCATTGTTTGCCCACCAGCCGCTTGAACAATTTGATCTCTTAAATGTTCCATATCAAACGGTTTCATCATGTAGTATGTAGCTCCAAGATCAACAGCTTTTTTCGTAACCGACTCGTGTCCAAATGCGGTCAACATGATCACATTAGGCAATGTTTCAATTTCTAATTGATGCATATCTTCTAACACCGCTAAGCCATCGATATGTGGCATGATAATATCCAATACTAAAACATCTGGAATGGTCTCTTCCAACATGCTTAAACATTCTTTTCCATTATAAGCTGTTCCAACAACTTCCATTCCTTCTTCTGTTAAATACTTCTCTAACATATGCACTAAATCTTTGTTGTCATCTGCGATTGCTACATTAATCTTTTCCATAATTACCCTCCAAATTTGTAATTTCCATTTCCTTCTACAGTATAACTTCTATAAATAACCTAAATCCCCTCTTTTTTCTTTAAATTTTTTTAAATTATCTATAAAAAGCGAGTTTTTCTAATGAATGCTCAAGAATTCGTTTAGTTTCAACAAATTATGATGTATTTTGTCGAAAATATTATGTAAATTAACCAGTCGGGATGTACCGACTGGTTAATGGTTAACTTGCTAATGCTGTTTGTTTATCAGCTATTTGTAGACCTGCTTCATTTAACATCCACTCAACATGTACACCATATCCGCTTTTTGAATCATTTAGAAACACATGGGTAATTGCTCCTACCAATTTTCCATCCTGTATGATTGGGCTTCCGCTCATACCTTGCACAATTCCACCGGTTTTCTTAAGCAAACGTTCATCGGTAACTTTAATAATCATTCCTTTTGTTGCTGCTTTCTGAGAAGGCTTAGAACTAATTATTTCTACATCAAATGTTTCAACTTCATCGCCTTCAATTACCGTATAGATTTTTGCTTTACCTTTTTTGACTTCATCGGATGAAGCTACAGGAATTGGCTTTTTTTGTGAAAATAATTCGGATCCTTTTGTAATTTTACCAAAAATACCGAAATCGCTGTTCTTTTGTATTGTGCCTAAGCTTGAATCTTTCATGGAAAATCGCGCTTTTTTCTCACCGGGAACACCGTTTTCGCCTTTGTTTATAGATGTAACCTGCGATCGAACAATTTTACCATTATAAATATCCATCGGTTTTTTTGAATGTTGATCGGTTATCCTATGACCAAGTGCACCATATTTCTGAAATTTGGGGTCGTAAAAGGTCATCGTTCCAATACCTGCTGTTGCATCTTTGATGAATAAACCTAATTTTAGTTCATCATCGATCTCGTATGGTTTTAAATTAATTGGAAAGATGTTTTCTTTTCTCTTGACCATTAATTCAACTGTATCGGATTTCTCGGTCATCCGTTCTAATAAGGAAGTGAATTCGCTCATGTTTTCAATTTTTGCTTGATTTACTCGGATAATGATGTCACCAACTTGAAGACCTGATTGCTTTGCCGGAGAAATTTCGCCATCTGACGTTTTAATTTCACTAAATCCTGCAACGACTACGCCAGAGGTGTGTAATTGTACACCGACTGATTGGCCACCAGGTATGACATGAGTTACTGTTGGTTGGTTTTCCGCTAAAATAATGGTGCCAGATGCGAATGGAGTGATGAACGAAACAAGGAGGATCATAAAAAGGGTTACGCGGGAACGGATCATATATTCAACTCCTCATTTCATGGTGTTTTCATCTTCTGATGTTTCACCATTAATTTGAGCTAAATCGATGTTTTTTAAACGACTTAATACCATGCAATGAAGTTTAACTTTTCCTTTTATGAGTGAAATTATGACGTATAGATCGTATTTTTGATGTATTTATGCTAAATCGAGAAATGATTGGACAATAAAAAAGCTATCCGTTTATTGGATAGCTTTTGAATTATGATTATGCTTTTTTTAACTGAATCGATTGGTCAATCAATTCTTTGGCATGTTGTTTTGTTGATTCTGTCATTGTTTCCCCAGATATCATTCGACCAATCTCCTCAACTGCTTGATCGTCTGTCAATAAATTGACAGTTGTACGTGTCGAGTCATCACTTTTTTGATGTTTTTCAATACGATA
This sequence comes from Allobacillus salarius, assembly GCF_007559425.1. GTDB lineage: Bacteria > Bacillota > Bacilli > Bacillales > Alkalibacillaceae > Allobacillus > Allobacillus salarius. The sequence continues at coordinate 161,326 of NZ_VMHE01000001.1, forward strand.
ATGGTGATCAGCCATTGCTGCCACTTGCGGTAAGTGGGAAATACAAAGGACTTGCGATCCCTTTGAAATGTCGACAATTTTTTGAGCTATCGCTTGTGCAACTCGCCCACTGACACCTGTATCGACTTCATCAAAAATGACACTTGTAATTCCTTGATGTTTAGAGAAAATTCGTTTTAGCGCAAGCATGATTCTCGAAATTTCTCCACCAGAAGCCACTTTGTGGAGTGGTTTTAATGGCTCTCCAGGATTTGTACTTATTTTGAATTGAATCTGATCGAAACCTTCTTTAGTCAGTCTGATCGATTTATCTTTCCAATTCACATCACCCGAAGGCTGGGAAAAATCAACTTCAAAAACTGCTTTTTCTAAGTATAAGTCTTTCAATTCCTGTTGAATTTCTTTTGTGAGGTCAACACTAATTTTTTTTCGAAGTGTATGCAGCTGTTCTGCTTCAATCAGTGCATCCTTCGTAAGTTCGTCAATTTGCTTTTCATAAGACTGAAGATGGACTTCCCGATGTTGAAGCTGTTCAAGCTCTTCTTCCATCATTGCCATATGAGACATGAGGCCTTCTAGATCTTTATTGTACTTTCTTTTCAGTCGGTTTAATTCAAATAATCTCGATTCAATTTCATTTAAGCGATCTGGATGAAATTCCATCTGATCCAATTCGTGACGAATATCAAAGCTTAATTCTTCTAAAGCGAAATAATGCGACTTCATTTGTTCTGAAATCTTTTGTAATTGATCATCTACATCTTCAATTTGTTCGAGTGCGTTCATTGCATTAGATAAGAAATCAAGTCCTCTGTTTTCACCATATAGAGAACCATAAGCTGTTTGAAGTCCATCAAAGATTCGTTCATAATTTGCTAATTGATTCCGTTCTTTTTCCAATTGCGTGTCCTCTTCAGGTTCCAATTGCGCCTCTTGTAGCTCAGTCAGTTGGAAAGTAAGCAAATCTAAACGTTCTGTCGTCTTATGTTCGCTTTCGGAAAGCTCTTTCATTCGTTCTTTAGCTTTTTTCAATTCATTAAATATCATTAAATAATCATTTTTAGAAGAAGCAATTTTCTTTGCATCAAATTGATCCATTAACTCAATATGCTGATCTGGATTCATTAATGATTGGGTCTCATGTTGACTATGTATATCGATCAGTTTGCTACCGACTTCTTTCAATATCGCTAAAGTCACTAATTTGTGATTAACACGACATATGCTTTTTCCTTTAGCTGTTATGTACCGTTCTAAAATAATATTTCCTTCTTCATCAATCGGTAAATTGAAATGCGAAAGAATATCATATACTTCATGTTTTTCATCATCTATAAAGAAAAGGCCTTCAATTCTTGCTTGGTCTTGGTTGTGACGCACGAAATCGACTGATGCACGTGCACCAGCCAACAGTTGAATTGCATCAATAATAATGGATTTACCGGCTCCAGTTTCTCCTGTAAGAACGGTTAATCCTTCTTTAAAATCTAACGTTATTTCATCAATAATTGCGAAATCTTTGATTGAAAGCTGACCAAGCATTGTGTCACCTCAATTAATAAATCATTTCCATAAACCGTTCATATACAGCCTCGCGACTTTCTTCCGAACGGCAAATGATTAAACAAGTATCGTCTCCACAAATCGTTCCCATCATATTTTCCCAATCCAATTGATCAATTAAAGCGCCAACAGATTGTGCATTCCCAGGCAATGTTTTTAAAACAATAAAACAGTTAGCGTGATCGATTGTCACTAGGTTATCCACTAACGACCGAGAAAGTTTTTCACGTGGATTTCCGGTTGGTTTAATCGGTAAACTGTATTTATAAGTTCCTTTTTCCGTTGGTACTTTGACGAGTTGTAATTCCTTAATATCACGTGAGATTGTTGCTTGTGTCACATTGTACCCTTGTTCATTAAACTGGCGAACGAGTTCATCTTGTGTCTCGATTTCATGCTTTGTAATAATTTCTCGCATTTTAATTAACCGTTGTGTCTTTTTCACTTGTCATTCCTCACTATTCCTAAAGGTTACGACATTTTAAAAAATAAAAGCACTTAAAAAGATTCATGAGCAGATGATATGACCTCATTAATTTTTTCGCTGACATGATCAATATTTCCTGTTGAAGACCACCTTGCGTGAATTAAATATTCAATATTTCCATCACCACCGGTAATTGGTGAGTAACTTAAATCAACGGCTTGAAAGCCTTCAGACACGATAAACTCAGTAAGCTCACGAATTACTTTTTCATGTGTTTTAGGATTGCGTACGATCCCCTTTTTTCCGACTTCTTCTTTTCCCGCTTCAAACTGTGGTTTAATTAATGCAATAATATCGGTATCGTCTTGAACAAGCTTTTTAATCGTTGGGAAAATCAATCGAAGCGAAATAAATGAAACATCGGTCACAACAAAATTCGGTCTGCCATATTTCAAATCTTCAGGTGTGACATAACGGAAGTTCATTCGCTCCATGACATGTACTCGTTCATCACTTCTCATTTTCCAAGCCAGCTGATTATAGCCTACATCAATTGCATAAACTTCTTTTGCACCGAAAGACAATGCACAATCCGTAAAGCCACCCGTTGATGAACCGATATCCATCACTAACTTATCTGTGATATCTACGTCAAATTCCTTTAACGCTTTTTCTAACTTCAAACCCCCTCTACTTACATAAGGAACAGCTTTTCCTTTTACAGTAAGCTTGGTGTTAGGGTCAATCTTCACACCTGGCTTGTCCAATATCTCACTTTCAGAATGAACAAGGCCAGCCATAATAGATCGTTTCGCTTTTTCTCTCGTTTCAAAGTAGCCCTTTTCGACTAAAAGGACGTCTAATCGAACTTTTTTCATTCGTTAAGCTCTTTTCTTTTGTAGTGGTACAATTTTTTTAATCTTCTTCTTAATATCGTCTACGGTTAAGCCAGTTTCTTCGAGTAGTTCGCCGACACTTCCATGTTCAACAAAATAATCCGGAAGGCCCATACGATAAACAAATGGATATAAATAGTCTTGTTGCTCAATAAATTCCAAAACAGCACTTCCAAATCCACCTTGCAACGCATGTTCTTCGATCGTTAAAATCGGGATATTTTCTTTGACGACTTGATGAATCATTTTCTCATCCAACGGTTTAATGAATCTTGCGTTGACTACCCGGACAGATAACCCTTCTTCACTCAATTGTTCCGCAGCTTCCATTGCCAAGTCGAGCATAGTTCCAAAAGCGAATATGACACTATCTTGTCCTTTTTTAAGAACTTCCCAAGAACCAATTGGAACTTGTTCAAACGGTACATCCTTAGGAGCTTCTTTTGCATTACCACGAGGGTAACGAATCGCCATCGGACCATCCTTTTGACTTAGTGCTGTATAAACCATGTTCTGAGCCTCTGTCGCATCTTTCGGCATCATGATTCTCATGTTTGGCAAATGTCTTAAGAAGGAAATATCGAACACACCTTGGTGTGTTTCTCCGTCTGCTCCAACAAGTCCAGCACGGTCAATACCGAACGTTACAGGTAAATTTTGTCTAGCTATATCATGAACGACTTGATCAAATCCACGTTGTAAAAACGTTGAATAAATCGACAAGAAAGGTTTCATTCCAACAGCTGCCAATCCACCAGAAACAGTTGTCGCATGTTGTTCAGCAATTCCGACATCGAATAAGCGGTCAGGAAACTCTTTTTTGAAATCCTCTAATTTTGAGCCGACCGTCATCGCTGGCGTAATAGCAACCACTTCTTCATCGTCTTTTGCGATTTTCATTAAAGAGTCACTGATTACTTTACTCCATGCAGGGCCTGATCCGCTTTTTTTCAACGTTTCACCAGAATCAATTTTATAAGGGCCAACGCCGTGCCACGTACCAATTTTATCGGATTCAGCTGGGCGATAACCTTTTCCTTTTTTCGTAATGACGTGAAGAATGATTGGTCCTTCCGTATTTTTCGCATAACGAATTGAACGGAATAAATCTTCATAGCTATGACCATCAATTGGACCATAGTACGTAAATCCAAGTTCTTCAAAGAACATTCCAGGTACGAATAAATATTTCATACTATCTTTCAATCGCTCGGCTGTTGATGCTAGTCGACCGCCGATCGCCGGAACCTTCTTCAATAAGTATTCCATTTCGTCTTTTACATAATTGTATCTTTGACCACTTCGAAGTCGGCCCAACACATTGTGCAAGGCGCCAACGTTTGGTGCGATGGACATTTCATTATCGTTTAAAATGACGATCATGTTCTTCTGTTCATGACCGATATGGTTTAATGCTTCAAGTGCCATTCCACCGGTTAATGCACCATCACCGATAATTGGTACGACAGCGTGGTCTTCACCACGGATATCCCTCGCAATCGCCATTCCCATTGCTGCAGACAAGGAAGTGGAGCTGTGTCCAGTTTCCCAAACGTCATGTTCACTTTCCGAACGTTTCGGAAAACCACATAAGCCTCTATATTGTCTTAACGTATTGAAGCCCTCCATACGTCCTGTCAGCATTTTATGCACGTACGCCTGGTGTCCGACATCCCAAATAAACTTATCTTTTGGACTGTCGAAAGCATGATGCAAAGCAATCGTCAATTCAACTACACCTAAATTTGGGCCAAGATGGCCACCAGTCTTCGAAAGTTCCTGAATAAGGAATTGACGAACTTCTTCACTCAGTTTTTTTAAATCATCGATCGAGCATTGCTTGATATCGGATGGAGTCTTAATATCTTTAAGATCCATATGCGGATCCCTCACCTTATAATTATATTTCTTTTCGCTTCTTTTTCTTCAAATCGGGTAAAATTTTAATATGCAACTTTTTATCGAAAAAAGCAAACATTTTCCCCACAACCAAAATGATATTTGTTGATCGGTGAATGGCATATGTTTTGGCAATTGCCTTACCACCGACCGTCAATGCGGCGACAAAACTTGTTAATATGATATTCAATATGAATTGTAGGTTCGTTACATCAGACTGTAACACCACAGCCAATTGAATGACGACCAAAGTGGACGCTGCACCACTAATGATTCCCGAAATATCTCCGATTACATCATTACAAAACGTAGCAAATCTGTCTGCATTTCTGACGATGACAATCGCTTCTCGTGCACCATTCACTTTTTCAGAAGCCATTGAGTGAAACGGTTTTTCATTAGCAGCAGCTGCAGCTACTCCCATCATATCAAAGAATACACCAATCAATACAATAAATAAAACAATAAGTAAGCCTAGATACCAGCTTGTACCTTCTAATGAAGCGTTTGATATAACTGAAAAAATGGCCGCTAACACAGCTGTGATAACGGCAATTCCAATACTAAATTTAATTGATCGTTTCAACAAACTTTTTTTCATAAATAACCTCATCTTAGCTCATACTAACAAAATAATAACTATGTATAGAGGGAATGGACACTTAAATGGTAAAAATTGTGGCTTAGGTCCAGTAGGTTTTCCCAAGCTGCTACCATGTGTTGCCACATTGGCGGTTTCCCTTTAAAGCAACCTTAGCCGCGTCACCGCCAGCTAGACTGGATTACCACTTAGTCCACACCATAATCCCATTTAAGTGCATGTTACGACAGTCTAGGAGATTTCCTCAACAACCTTTGACCATTTCCTAGCCTCTTTTGCAGTACTTATTTCATGCAATTGTGCTCACACACTGGTAACGACGGCCGATCGTTGTAGTATGTTAAATTGCAATCCCCTAACTACCACTCAAGGCAGGCTACGCTGCCGATAGAGTTTCCCCTATCCAGCAGGTTCATACCCCACTTCATATCTCGGTAAGCGCAATCACCGAAACACAAGAGTGGGCCTCCGCGGAAGCAGGGTCTACGCCCACATGCCTTTGTGGATCGCCCTACGACCTTAACTCCCAGCATTGACCCCAGGCTGGGCGCCTCAAGCCAACACAAGGAACTTCATCGATGTGCCCTTTGGCGGATTTTTAGGCCCGCCTTCAGAAATGGAGGGTCGACTAGAATACTGTTCCACTCCCTATTTAATTATATTTTATCACAGAACGAACGTTCATACAATTTATTGAACCTAATTTGATCGGTTGCCAAACACATTAATAAGCTCTAAAAGACGCGGTTGATTAACATTAGAGGATAAATAGGCTTCCTTGGCCTTATCCATATATTGGTTTTTCTGATCTTTGGCACCTTGTAAACCGAGTAACTTTGGATAGGTACTTTTATTCCTAGCTAGATCACTTCCGGTTAGTTTCCCTAACTCATTTGAATCCCCTTCAACGTCCAATAAATCATCTTGAACTTGAAACGTTAACCCTAAATAGTAACCGAAAGTTTGTAATGATTCAATTTGTGGTGGAGTAGCTCCTCCTAAATAGGCACCGATCTTTATTGCCGCTTGTATAAGCGCACCTGTTTTCTTGATATGGATAGTTGATAATTCATGTTCTTCAATCTCTTCGTTTTCTGCTTTTAAGTCTAAGTATTGGCCACCGACCATGCCATTAACACCGCTCGCTTGACTTAATTGTTGGATGACATACACTTTTTCCTCTGCTTCAAGGAATGGTGAGGAAGAAATTAATTGAAAAGCATACGTTAATAATCCATCACCAACTAATATCGCCGTAGCTTCATCGAACTGACGATGCAACGTCGGTTGACCTCGGCGTAAATCATCATCGTCCATAGCCGGTAAATCGTCGTGAATTAACGAATACGTATGGATAAGTTCCAAAGCAACTGCTGGGTGCGTTGCTTTTTTAAGCTCTGTTGAGAATCCTTCATATGTCGACATCAATAATATAGGGCGAAGTCGCTTCCCTCCAGCTTTTATTGCATATTCAATGGCTTCTTTTAAAAGGCTCGGTGCTTCGAGTTCTTCAACCAACTCAATTAGCTTCTTATCAATCAATTTTTGTTTATTTATAATAAAACGATTAATTGTCACCAGGTTCTTCCTCCATTGTGAAGTCTTCAGTAGCACCGTTTTCTTTCATAATCTGAGTCATCTCTTTTTCGACAGACGTCAATTTATGATTACATATTTTTGAAAGCTCCATACCTTTTTTATACAACTCGATTGCTTTCTCCAAAGGGACGTCACCCTCTTCTAGTGCACGTACAATTTCTTCTAATTGCTCCATTGCCTGTTCAAAGTTCAGTTCTTCATTGGCCGTCTTGCTCTCTTCAGTCATTTAAATCATCCCCTTCGATTAATTGTTCCACTTTACAATCCATCATTCCATCCGATAAAGATACACGGACTTGATCGCCGACGCTAACTTTGTCAGTCGATTTTATAAGTTTTCCAGAAGGTTCGTATACGATTCCGTATCCTCTTTTCATCGTTTCAAGTGGACTTAAAATCGTTAATTTTTCCAGTTGATTATAAAAACTCGTCGCTTTATGATCAAAAAGATTTGAAGCAGATTTCACGATCGATTGTGATAAATAATGCAACTCACTTTTTTTCTCTGCTACAAGATGACGAGGTGAATAGCTAATCATTTGCTCTTTACGACGTTCAAATCGTTGCTCTTTTCGATCAAAGAGGATACGCATATTTCGATCCAAACTAGCGACAAGTCGATCAAAATCTTGTTCTTTCTGTTGCGTTAGTTGAACTGGATATTTGAAGGCGTACGTATTTTCCAATGCTTTTAGCTGTTCTCTTTTTCGTCTAATCTCTGCGTTCAAGTGATAATTTAAACGATTTTCAAGGTGGTTTAATTGATTATGTAATTCAAGCATAGATGGAACAGCTAGTTCTGCTGCGGCTGTCGGAGTAGGTGCTCGCAGGTCTGCAACAAAATCGCTTATTGTAAAATCTGTCTCATGACCTACTGCCGAAATGATTGGTATTGACGACTTCGCAATGGCACGAGCAACCTGTTCTTCGTTGAAAGCCCATAGTTCCTCAATGGAGCCTCCACCTCTACCAATGATCAACACGTCGAATGACTCACCATTCGCTTTTTCAATTGCTTTCACAATCGATGGAGCAGCATCTCGACCTTGCACGTTGACAGGAAGTAATGTTCGTTTAATAAATGGAAAACGTCGTTCAATCGTTGTTAAAATATCTCGAATAGCGGCCCCAGTCGGTGAAGTAATGATACCAATATGATTCGGAAATGATGGTATTTGTTTTTTTCGTTCATCCTGAAACAAACCTTCTTGTGTAAGCTTTTTCTTTAATTCTTCATAAGCTAAATAAAGGGAGCCGATTCCATCAGGTTCCATCGCCTGTACATAAAGCTGGTACTGTCCTTGTGGTTCGTATAAATTTACTTCTCCTTTAACGAGAACTTTCATTCCATTTTCAGGTCGAAATTTCAAAAATTTATTTTGAAACGAGAACATTACCGCAGAAATCCTTGAATTTTGATCTTTTAACGTAAAATACATATGACCCCGTGAATGATGGTTGAAATTTGAGATTTCTGCTTGTAACCATACACTTCGTAAATGTTTGTCTGTTTCAAGCTTTCTCTTCAGATATTTTGTTAAGGCAGTAACTGTTAGATACCGTTTATCCATTTTTCTCCACCTTTTGACGCAAAAATTTACTGATCTTCAGTGATTCGTGCTTTTGCAGAAAGTACTGTATTGTACAAAAGCATTGTGATCGTCATTGGTCCTACACCCTTTGGAACAGGTGTTATAAAACTTGCCTTTTCTTTTACTTCATCAAAAGCAACATCTCCGACAACTTTTCCTGACTCAAGATAAGTATTTCCTACATCAACAATGACTGCTCCTTCTTTAATCATATTTGCAGTAATGGTGTTTGCCTGACCAACAGCAATAATCAATAGGTCTGCTTGCTTCGTTATTTCTTTTAAGTTTTTTGTTTTGGAATGGCAATAAGTAACTGTCGCATCGTTGTTTAATAAAATTTGCCCAATTGGCTTACCGACTATATTGCTTCGTCCGACTATGACTGCATGTTTACCGGTAACTTCTACTTCATAATAACCAAGCATTTTTTCAATACCTAATGGTGTGCAAGGAATAAACCCTGGTTGATTATTTGATAATCGGCCGACATTGATTGGATGGAATCCATCAACATCCTTCTCAGGTTTAATCGTTTCTAAAATTTTACGTTCGTCAATTTGTGGTGGAAGTGGAAGCTGAACAAGAATTCCGTGTATGTTTTCATCTTCATTGAATTCATTGATTTTATCTAAAAGTGTTTCTTCATTTATATCATCCGGAAATTCTACTACCTTTGAATAAATCCCGATCTTTTCAGCTGCGTTTCGTTTGATTCGCACATAAGTTTTAGATGCATAATCATCACCAACAATAATGACTGCCAAACCTGGTTGAATATTCTTTTGAGATAAAACTTTTACTTCTTCTTTTAAGTCGGAACGCATTTTATTGGCTAATTCTGTTCCGTACATAACTGTTGTCATCGTGCGTTCCCCCTTATTTTGTAGTAAATTTTGATAAAATACCGTTAATGAATTTTCCCGATTGTTCTTCATTAAATCGCTTCGCTAGATCAACAGCTTCATTAATCGAAACTTTGACTGGTACATCATCTATATATAATATTTCATACACAGCAATTCTTAGCACTGTTTTTTCAACAGTACCGATACGATTAAAAGACCATTTTTCTAATTTTTCACTGATTGCTGTGTCAATTTTCTGTTGATGTGTAAAGACACCTTCAATAAGTTCATGAGCATATGAATCCACTTCCTCCTCAATTGCTCGGAACAAATCCTTATAATTCACTGTTTCATTAATATCTAGTTGGTACAATGCTTGAAATGCTTTTTCTCTTGCGTGTTTTCTTGAAATCATATATAAACTCCTTAACTAACCACTATTTCACTTATTATATACATAATATCCTTCGTTAGTTTACCATGAAACATGAGAAATAAAAAAGAATATATTGAACAAGTTGGTCTGATGGCAGACGACAATAAAAAAGCCTAACAATAGAAAGTATCCTTTCCATTGTTAGACTTTTTACATTTATGCTTTTTCTTCAGCTTTATCCTCGATTTGTACGCCAACCACATGAACATTGACCTCAAGAATCTCTAATGCTGTCATATTTCGTAGTGTTGTCCGGATGCTATCTTGAATTTTTTGAGCGACCGTTGGCACAGAAACTCCATAATCAAGAACGGTGAAGATATCAATCTTAATACCCTCGTTTTTTAGTTCTACTTTAACGCCTTTTCCATGTCTTTTCTTACCTAACTTCTCAGATACATTGGATGCTATGTTACCGCGCATGTTTGCAACACCACTAACATCATTGGCAGCAATTCCTGCAATGACTTCAATAACTTCTGGTGCAATTTCTACACGACCTAATGATTCGTCATCACTGACATTCAACAGTTGTTTATCGTCCATTATTGCTCACCTCTTTCTACTCTCCATCATCTTCCATAACTTTATAATTTTCAAGGAATTTAGTATTGAAATCACCTGAAACGAAAACAGAATGATTCATCATACGTTGATGAAAAGGGATTGTTGAGTGAATACCTTCAATCATGAATTCATCTAAGGCACGTTTCATTTTATCAATCGCTTCTTGTCTTGTCGCGCCATGTGTAATTAATTTTGCAATCATGGAATCATAGTAAGGCGGAATCATCCAACCGGAATAGGCGGCAGAATCAACACGGACTCCGAAACCACCAGGAGGCAAATACATCTCTATTCTACCTGCAGATGGCATAAAGTTCTTATAAGGATCCTCGGCATTAATCCGACACTCAATCGACCATCCTTCAAATTGAATATCCTCTTGTTTGACGGATAGTACTTCTCCACTTGAAACACGAATCATTTCCTTGATTAGGTCAATTCCTGTAACCATTTCTGTAACAGGATGTTCTACTTGAATCCGTGTATTCATTTCCATGAAATAGTACGTATTATCTTCCAGATCATAAATAAACTCAACTGTACCTGCGCCAATATAGTCAACAGCCTGTGCTGCACGAACAGCTGCTTGTCCCATATCAGCTCGCGTTTTTTCATCAATAGCAGGTGAAGGGGTTTCTTCAATTAATTTTTGTAAACGTCTCTGGACTGAACAATCTCTTTCACCTAAGTGAACAGCATTCCCATGACCATCGGCCATTATTTGAATTTCAACATGACGGAAATTCTCAATGTATTTTTCTAAATATACACCTGGATTACCGAAAGCTGTTTCAGCTTCATTTTGAGTGATTCGAATTCCTTTGACTAACTCTTCTTCGTCTTTAGCGACTCGAATTCCTTTTCCACCGCCCCCAGCTGTAGCTTTAATAATTACTGGGTAACCGATTTCTTTGGCTACTTTTTTGCCTTCTTCAACGTCAGCGATAATTCCTTCTGAACCAGGTACGATTGGAACTCCAGCATCTTTCATCGTTTCTCGAGCAACATCTTTTGTACCCATCTTAGAAATCGATTCAGCACTTGGCCCAATAAAAATGACATTACATTCTTCACACATCTCTGCAAAATCAGCATTTTCAGCTAAGAAACCATACCCTGGATGAATCGCATCGCAATTGGTCAACTTCGCGACACTCATAATATTCGTCTTATTTAAATAACTATCTTTACTAGAGGCAGGTCCAATACAGTAAGCTTCATCTGCCAATTGAACATGTAGTGATTCTTTATCGGCTTCTGAATATACAGCGACACTCTCAATGCCCATTTCTTTACAAGCACGAATAATTCGCACCGCAATTTCACCACGGTTGGCAACTAATATTCGTTCGATCACGGACAATCCCTCCTTACGCTTTTTTAATTCTAAACAACGGTTGTCCGTATTCAACCAACTCGCCGTCTTCAACCAATATTTCCACAATTTCTCCGTTTACTTCGGCTTCAATTTCATTGAATAACTTCATTGCTTCTACGATACATACGATAGAGCTCGCTTCGACTCGATCTCCAGTATTTACATATGGACCTTCTTCCGGTGAAGGAGCAGCATAAAATGTTCCGACCATTGGTGAGGTAATCTCATGATCATAATCTGTATGAGTGGCTGTTTCTTCTTGCTTTTCTGATGATTCGTCAGTTGCTTTTTCTGTTTGATTAGCAGATTCAGACTTTTCAACCGTAGGAACTGAAGCTTGCTGCTCAGTTCGCTGTGCAACAGATGGCTGAACGACTGGAGCAGCTTGTACTTCTCCTGTTGCTTTCTTTAAATGAACCTCTGCATTTTCAGTTTCATACTTAAATTCTGTAATGGATGACTCATCAATTAGTTTTATTAGCTCCCGAATCTCTTGTACCTTTAGCATATTGATTGGCACTCCTTTTCGATTTTAATCATGCGTTAATGATTTAATTGTACGATAAATGATGTTCCATGTTCAACTTAATTTTCACAACAATTTGCCAACAGTAAATATAATCGAATTCAGTTTGCCCGCTGATCTCTCTCATTCCAACAACTATCACACCACATTTTTTGAAATAACACATAAAAAAACACCAACCAAGATTCAATAATCCCGATTGGTGATTAGTAGGTTGTATCAATTCTATTTTAAGCTTGGTCTTCTTGATTTTGTTCCTGGTCTTGTTCATCTTCCTCTTCTTGTTCTTGCTGCTGGGCATCATCCGATTGTTCATCATCATCTTCTTGCTCTTGATTTTGAGCATCATCCGATTGTTCATCATCATCGGACTCCTCTTGCTGACTTACCTCTCCTTGGTACTTGACTGTAACGTCCAACATACCAAATTCATCACGTGCCATTTGCATAATGTGGTTGGCATCAGTTTTAGATAATTCATTAGCCATAACCGTGACATTTACTTTATCATCGGCTTTTCGAACAAGGACATCTTCATAATTTTTCTCTTGAATAATCATCTTCTCAAGCAGAGATTCTTTTTGAGACATTGTTTCAATCGAATAGATTTGATCCATCGCATCATTTTTTTCTTCACTAGTTGCTGTAGTGGAAGATATGACTTCTGATAGCTTTTCTTTCATTTCACTTCTAGAGTCTTCCGTCTCAAGACGAATCGTTTGAAAGTAATCTCCCGTAGGCAATTCAGATACGACAAAGTTCTCACTTTCAGCCCCGTCCCCTTCTTCTTCATCTGAACGTTCTTCCTCTGTTTGCTCATCCTCTAAATCGGTCATTGCCGCCTGATCATCGCCCGGAAGCATATAATAAACACTTAACACAATCAATAAACTCAACATCGTAATTAACCAGACTGTCTGTTTTTTTAAAACCATTTTATTCCTCCTGACTTTTTGGCATTACTGCTATTCGGTGTGTAGATACATCTAGTAAACGTGAAACTGAATCGATTACCATTTGCTTAACTTGAATTTGATCAACCCCCTCTGCAATGACTAACACCCCTCTGATTTCTGGGTTTCTTGTTTGTATCAACAATGGTTCTTCATTATTGTTTTTTCGGATAAGTACTGTTTGGTCTTCGACTGTCTCGTCATCAACGGTCCTTGTACCGCCATTTTGATCATTTTCATCTGTTTTTTGATAGCTAGTCGTTTGATTCTTTTCGTAGATTTTTAAATCCGACGCATTTAATTGAACGACAACTTGTACATTCGATACGCCGGCCAAAGAGTTCAACGCTTCTGTCAGCATATTTTCTGTTTCTTCTTGAATTTGTGTAATATTTCGTTCATTCGTTTCTTTTGTGGCTTCTTTCTTCAGAAAAACTTCTTGTTCGTCTGTCATTGGTTGCTCATCCTCTTTCGAAGAATCCGGGAAGATATTTGAAACGAGTATGAACAAAATTCCAACTAGCCCAATTAATAAAATATATGATTTTTTAGTAGGTTTTTGACCTTTTTCCGAGTCAGTTTGAAACCATTGTTTAAGACCCATCGGATCATCCTCCTTCCCATTCAATTTCAATTGCCTGAAGAGGAAGATCTAATAATGAAGAAATCGACTTTGCGATTTCTATATCACGATCTCTCCGGTCTGTATGGTTATTAGCAGGGATTGATATCGTTTTAACTGGTTCGACCATATCTTGTTGCTGTTCTTCAAGCTTAAATGTTATTTCATCCATTTGCGGTTCTTCTTCGGATGTACTTTCTTGCATTTGGATAGAAATGTCTTGAATATTCACACCATATGTAGCCATCAACTCCTCACCTACCGTATTTTCTACTTGCTTTTCTAGCTGTTCTAATATATATGCATCAGTAGAGGCTTGTATTTCTATTTTTTTATCAGAAATCTCTTCTTTTATTGCATCTTCTCCTTGCATGAATTGCTCCAACTGAATTTGAGAGATGATTTGATCAGGATTTACTTGAAATATCATCTTTAAAGGATGAAGAAATAATAGAAATACAATTAACCCAAATACGAGCTTTATCACTTTTTCATGCGAATTTTTTGGAATCAATAAGGAGACGATTGTCGCCAAGAATATGAATAAAACAATTTGTGAAACCCAGTTCATCAAAAATGACATCGCCATTCCCCCTTATCGGATCATCAGTGTCATGTTACTGACGATTATCAACATGACAATCGCAAAGAAAAACATAAGTGACATTAGTAATAGAGCTACTAGAATATAAAGAATATATCTCCCCATCACATCGATTAAATCGACGACTGGACCATCAGCAATTGGCTGAAGGACTGCAGAGGTCACTTTAAAAATCAATCCAATAACAAGCACTTTAATGACTGGGAATAAAGTAATTAATAGGATGATGATGACACCTGCTATGCCAATTGAATTTTTTAGTAATATGGAAGCGGATAACACGGTATCCGTAGCATCCGTGAACATCCGACCGATGACTGGAATAAAATTACTCGTTACATACTTGGCAGCTCTAATGGCAACACCATCAGTTACAGCCGCATTTACACCTTGCAAAGACATGAGTGAGACAAATAGCGTTAAAAATGCACCCATTATGACGAATGCAACATATTTAAATAAATCAGCCAGCCGTGAAACGTTAAACTCTTCATTAATGAAACTAGCAATATGCAAAATGGCTGAAATGAATAGTAATGGCAATACCAATTTACTGATCAACACGCCCGAAACTTGTGTAAACAAAAGAATTAATGGTTGGAAAAAAGCAACCGTCGCTATATTTCCGAATGAAGCCATTAAACTTAGCATGAGCGGCAATAAGGCAAACATGAAATGACTTAAGGACTCAATAGTTTCCGTCGTGTAATTAACGGCTTTATAAAAGCTGGAAATTGCTATTGTCAATAAAACTCCAAAGATTACTAAGTAACTAATTTTACTGACTGAACTATTTTCAAATGAACCGACAAGAATTTTCAAAAAAACACTCAATAAAGAGAGTAAAAAAAGCATGCCGATCAACTTGCCATTCGTTCGCCATTCTTCTAAAAAAAATAATAGAAAACCGTTAACCCAATCTTTAATTGAAAAAATTGAACCATCCTTTACAGCATCTAACCAATGTTCCTCTGCTGAAAATGGTATGAATTCACGGTATTGTCTGAGTGCATCCTGCCAATAGACTTGCATCTCACCAGTATCAATCCATTGCTCATTCAGTTCCAAGTCCGTTTGCTGTCCCTCCGCAGTTGTATATACAGGAATAAAAACGAAGAGCATAATGACAACGACAGAGAAAGCGACGAAAAACCGCATCGATCTAAACTCCTTCTTATTGCGGGATAAATGACATCAATGTTTCAAGAACTGAGATGAAAATGGGTAAAGCAAGCAGTAGTATAAAAAGCTTGCCGACAATTTCAACCTTGACGGCGACTGAGTTCAATTGAGCATCTTTCAAAAGCTGTGAGATAAACTCTGTTAAATATGCCACGCCGATTACTTTGATCATCGTATCTAAATGAAGCAGTGATACATCGAATTTAGAGACAATGGACTGAAATAAATTGAAGAGTTGTTCGACTTGGTTCAGTACAAACAGAAAAACAAAGATTCCAAGGAGCAAAACGAGCAAAAAACTAATAGACTCATTTTGTTCGCGTACGATGATGACCAACATTGCTGCGACCATGATGATAACGAAAAGCTGTAAAATTGACCCCATGTATACCGTTCCTTTACAAGATCATTTGTAAGATAAAGACGGATTTAATTTGATTGAACAAACGGGATAAGTAATCGATGACGATAACTAAGACGATAATAAACCCAATTAACGTTGCCCAGTGAGCAATATCTTCCTTACCCATTTGTTTCAGAACGGTATGAATGATCGCGACAATAATGCCAACACCTGCCACTTGAAACAAAATATAAATATCTTGCATCGATTCATCCCTCCTCTCCTATATCAAAACCAATACAATCAAAACGCCAGTCAGCAAGCCCAATGTTCGACTCATATTCGCAAAGCGTTTCTCCTCTTCAACAGACTCATTCAACTGTTTGTGTAAATGAATCGATGCTAACTCAATTTGTTTCTTTTGTTGTACTAGATCATGCAAACCTAACGTATTCCCAAATTGCTTCAATACATGAAGATCTTTTTTTGTAAGCGCCAATCGGTGGGAATGAATATGGATTGTCTCCTGCCAAACGTCTTGAAGTGAACCATCAACGTTTAGAAGTCGTTTATTTATATCATCGAAGAAGTTGCTTACCGGCTGGCTCAATTGTTCAGAGAGTAACTGAAACAATGATTGAATTGGTAGCTTTCCAAATGTCATTTCAGCCTCCATTAGTTGAAGTGCTTGAATAAACTCTCGTAGTTGATTCGTTCTACCTTTATACCTATTTGATTTATCTAGCCCTACCCACGTGCACGTGAACAGGATGAGCAGCATGCCGATCCATTTCATGCTGTACACTCCTTATCGTCTTGTCTCTTTTGATTTCTTCAAATCGATGGTCATATACACTTTTGACAGTGCCTGGTTTCGACAGTCGATCTAGAAAAACAAAGCGCTCTATCGCTCTTTCACGAATCAGAGTTTGAATAGAAGGGCGTTTTTGTACGTCCTCTATTGAATCTCCGTGAACAGTGCAAATTAACTTAACTCCTGCATAGATTGCTTCAAGCAGACCGCGTGTGTCTTTTTCATGACCGATTTCATCGACAACAATCACTTCTGGTGACATCGATCGAATCATCATTAAGATTCCTTCTGCCTTAGGACAATCAGACATAACATCCGTTCGATTCCCAACAGGATGTTGCGGAATGCCGTTTAGCGTCGCTGCAATTTCATTTCGTTCATCGATTAATCCGACTCGATGATGACGAAAACCATTCTCAGCATCGCTTATTTGTCTGATGATATCCCGTAAGATAGTCGTTTTACCTGTTTTTGGCGGACCGACGATTAACGTATTCAACACGTTCGATTGGTTGTCCATAATCAAGGGGCTGATCATTTGAGCTGAACCGATGACTGCTTTCGCCACCCGGATATTAAAAGATGAAACATGACTAATGGCCTTAACTGAACCATCCTGAACATTCACTGAACCACTCAGTCCAATCCGGTGACCACCTTGCAACGTAATGAATCCTTTTTTCAACTCTTCTTCTAAGCGGTATACAGAATGTTGACTGATTCGAGCTAAAAATCTTTTCGACTCCTCTTGTGTAAGCTGAATGGAACGAATAACAATCGATTTGGACGTTAAAACGACTTCAGTCGGCCGATGTACGCGAAGTCGAATTTCTTCTAATTCTTTCAAATCTTTTTCTGAAACAGATTCTTTAATTTTACTTGCAATATATGGTGGCAATACGTTAAATATCTCTTCCAAAAGACTTCCCCCTTGCTTGTCTTATCTCATTCTATGAGTCCTCTGTTTCAGTTATGCGTTTGAAATCTATTAAGCGAAGTATAATATTTGAGTATTTGGTAAGATAGTTTAAAGAGGATTGGAAAAAAACTTTTGTGAGGAATGATCTTATAAATAAAGGGATCCTAGAATTGCTAATTGAATTGATATCATCATTTTGAATATAAAAAAACCTGCTATGAAAGTTAACATTCAACTTTCATAACAGGCATATGTTGAAATCAAATTTTAGTGAGCTCTCGATACATATTTACCTTCGCTCGTACTGATGATCAATCGGTCTCCTTTGTTCACAAAGAAAGGTACTTGTACGGAATATCCTGTTTCCAATTTGGCAGGCTTTGTTCCGCCACTGGCTGTATCTCCTTTAATTCCTGGTTCAGTTTCAATAACTTCAAGCTCTACGTTTTTCGGTAATTCGATACCTAATGTTTTTCCGTCATAAATCATAACGGTAACTTGGCTATTTTCCTTCATGAAATTTAGTTCTTCTTCGATTATATCTCCTGGAATATCCAGTTGCTCATACGTTTCTGTATCCATAAATGTATGGTTGTTATCTGATGCATATAAATATTGCATTGGACGACGGTCCAGATGTGCTGTATTCACCTTTTCTCCTGCTCGAAATGTTTTTTCTTGTGTATTTCCGTTTTCAAGATTTTTTAATTTTGAGCGAACGAACGCTGCACCTTTACCTGGCTTTACGTGTTGAAATTCAAGAACTTGCCAAATGGAGCCATCTAATTCTATCGTTTGTCCTGTTTTAAAGTCGTTTACTGAGATCATTTATATTCCTCCTCTACTCTGATTTACAGAGTAATTAATTCTTTTGTTGAAAAGTTCAATGGTTCATTGCCATTTTCGGTAATAACAAGGTCATCCTCAATACGGCAACCGCCGACATTAGGAACGTAAATACCTGGCTCGATTGTTACTACCATGCCCGGCTTCAACTCGGTATCT
Organism: Allobacillus salarius; assembly: GCF_007559425.1. Classification (GTDB taxonomy): domain Bacteria; phylum Bacillota; class Bacilli; order Bacillales; family Alkalibacillaceae; genus Allobacillus; species Allobacillus salarius. The sequence continues at coordinate 180,097 of NZ_VMHE01000001.1, forward strand.
GACTTCAATGATAAGCTTGGAGATTCGTGTACATCCATACCTAAACCGTGACCTGTTGAATGGCCGAAATAAGAACCATATCCTTTTTCTTCGATGTAATCACGAGTAAGTGCGTCTGCTTCTCTACCAGTAATACCCGCTTTAGTTCCTTCCATTCCTTTGAGTTGCGCTTGCAAAACCGTGTCATAAATCTCTTTTAATTGATCACTAACCTCACCAACAGCTACCGTACGTGTAATATCTGAGCAATAACCTTTATACAACGCACCAAAATCAAGCGTTACTAACTCTCCTGTTTGAATCTCTTTATCCGAAGCAACTCCATGCGGTAAAGCTCCTCGGTAACCCGAAGCAACAATGATGTCAAAAGATGAGGATGTCGCTCCTTGCTTTCTCATAAAGAATTCCAATTCATTCGACACATCAATTTCTTTGACGCCTGGTTTAATAAAACCTTGAATATGTTCAAAAGCAGCATCTGCAATTTTTCCAGCTTCTTTCATAATGGCAAGCTCTTCTTCAGATTTAATAATACGTAATCTCTCTACTAGACCATTAACCGGAACAAATTCACACGTTAATTCTTTTTGATACTGTTCAAAAATTGCGTAAGTCAGATTTTGTTTTTCAAATCCTAATTGTTTGATTCCAAGTTGATCAACTTGTGAAGCTACTTCAAGGTGAACTGGACCTTTATGTTCTACAATCGTAAAGCCCTTTACTTGATCCTTCGCTTGCACTGTATAACGAAAATCAGTAATGAAAACAGCATCATTTTCAGTTACTAGTACGACACCGGCAGTTCCTGTAAATCCGGTCATATAACGTCTGTTCTGTCCATTTGTAATCAACATACCATCAACATTTTCTTCTTTCATGATTTGTCTGAGCTTATGTAGTTTCTCCATGATTTTCTCCCCTTTATGATTGTTTGTTCAAGAATGAATAAGCAGCCATTAAGTATCCATCAATACCGAAACCAGTAATTTGTCCGGAGACGACAGGAGATAGATACGAATGTTGTCGAAAAGATTCTCTCGCATAAATATTCGAAATATGCACTTCCACGACAGGTGTCGCAATGGCCTCCACAGCATCTCTTATTGCAATGCTTGTGTGTGCATAAGCACCAGGATTAAAAATAATCCCTCCATATTGACCATTCGCCTCATGAAGCGCGTCAATGAGTTCACCTTCATGATTTGATTGAAAACTCACCAACGAAATATTGTGCTCAGCTAATAACTTACGCACATTTTTTTCAATCGAATCCAAATCAACCGTGCCATACACTTGAGGATTTCTTTTTCCAAGCATATTTAAGTTCGGTCCATTTAGAAGTAGAATCTTTTCCATGCCTATTCCCCTTTTTTTCTACAATAAATTTAGTTTATCATAAAATGTACAGGCATGTTATTCATCCGATTATTGGTACCTTATTCTTGAAAAGTAATTCGTTCACCATTGGCGTCAAAAGCAATTGTATAGGCGACAAAAACACCGTACATAACAAATTGGCAAACTGTTGCCGTTATCGTATCCACCTCTAATTCATTAAAATTTGGAACATAAGAAAAATAAGGATTAAGAAAAATGAAAAAGATTGCCCATAATATCAATCCATAGATTACACCATGAATGACTCGTGCAAACTTTTTAAAGAAATAATAATAAATAATTGCCGGTATTGTACCTAATAAGCCAAGAATAAAGAGGCTGATCAGTTCGCCGGTCAACCCTTCTGTCCAACTTCCTGAGAAAAATGAACGTAGAATAAAACTCGCATGTGATACGGTTGAAAATGACATAAAATAACCTACCGAACTCATTGCTCCCCATAGTAATGCGCCTACAAAACCCGTTACCAAGCTTTTAACCAGCAAATTTTGGTTTTTTCTTGGATAATTCTCCTCATTCATCAAATCACCTCGGTTTTAATTTGGACAAATTAGGGAAAATCATACTATGAAAATAAGTATATAGATATCTAAAAGTGGTATAATGATGATAAATAAAGTTTGGACCGAAAGGAGTGCCTAATCATGAAGTGGGGTAAATGGATAGCTTATGGGATTGCCATTCTAGCTGTAATTGGATTAGTAGGTCAATTGATTATGAATCCTGGTGGCTTTATGCGCAATATGTTGATGATGGTCGGCGCTGCAGTTGTGATTGGATTTCTACTCTATTTCTTCTTAATTCGCAGAAGAAGCAATGTGAGTAGTGGTTATAAAAAGGCACTGAAACAATCAAAGCAAATGTACGGAAAGTCAGGCTCTAAAGTTAAGCCAAATATGAATGCGAAGACGAGTGGCCAACCGAAACTACAACGCATGCCACGAATAAGAAAGAAATCGGGTAATCAACCCCATTTACGTGTAATCGAAGGCAATAAAAAATAAAATTCGTTTCACGACAAACATCTATGATTAAATATAACCCCCCAGATTTGGATTATTGAAATCAAAATCTGGGGGGTTATTTGGATATCTAGCTACCTAAATAAGATGAAAAACTTAAAAAAAGATGATCCCGCATGAATAACGAGATCATCTTTTTGTTATTTCTTACAATCCACACTTCAACTGTGCACCACAGTTTGTACAAGTATTACATCCTCCGACGTCTTCTATACTTCCTTTACGACAAACCGGACAAGTATCACCGATTTCAGAACCGATGTTCATATTCGTCTTTTCCAATTCCTTAACAGTGTCGACAAGAACAACTTTCTTTTCTTCTTCCTCGAACAATTCTGTCTGCTCAGAGAAATCATTTTCTTCGGCTTTCAAGGTTAATACTTGGCTATCTCGACTACCGTCTACATAAACCGTACCACCTTTTGCACCGCCCTTATAAAGTCGTCTGTATACTTGTTCTACTTGATCAACACGGTATCCTTTAGGCGCATTGACCGTTTTTGAAATAGAGCTGTCTACCCACCGTTGAATAACACATTGTGTATCAGCATGTGCTTCTGGCGATAGACTCATTGCTGTAACAAACCATCTCGGAAGGTTATCTGGATCTTGCTCTGGGTGAAGTTCTAAATATTCGTTCACAATATCTGCTTTCACTTCGATGAATTTACCGAGTCTTCCACTTCGGTAGTAAGTGAAGGAGAAATATGGCTCCAATCCTGTTGACACACCGACCATCGTCCCTGTGGATCCGGTTGGCGCAACTGTTAATAAGTGCGAATTTCTAATTCCATATTGTAAGACACCTTCGCGAATATCTTTAGGCATCTTCTGCATATATCCTGTATCAATAAATCGCTGTCTAAGTTCTTTCGTTTCTTCTTCAGTTTCTCCGACTAAGAATGGGAAGCTTCCTTTTTCTTTAGCCAGTTCAATTGATTCACGGTAGGCAGTCGTAGCAATCGTTTCAAAAATCTCATCGACTAATTGATTGCCTTCTTCGGAACCATATTCAGTTTCACAGTAAATCAAGAGATCGTGTAGCCCCATGACGCCTAAGCCGATTCTTCTTTCCCCTAATGCTTGTACTCTATTGTCTTCAAGGAAATACGGCGTTGAATCAATGACATTATCTTGCATACGTACGCCGACTTTTACAGTTTCTTTCAACTTTTCAAAGTTAGGTTTCGCTTGTTGCTTGTCAGCAATTGCTGCAAGATTGACTGCTGCCAAGTTACAGACGGAATAAGGTGCTAGTGGTTGCTCTCCACAATTGTGAACAACAACCCCATTCGCAATTAGTGAATGAGTCTCTGGTTCTGTAATATCGTAGACAGTAACTAACTCGCCATCCTCAATTCGATTAACTGTTGTAATGAATTTTTCGTTTTTACGAGAAGATTTAGGGACAACTGCTAACAAATCTTCTTTTCGTTGAATGTGTTTGAAACCAATTTCTTTTTTAAACAATGACAAGTTGTTTCCTGAAATTATTAGTTCATAGAATGGTTTGCTCTCATAAACTTTTTCTTCATTATTTTTTGTTACATAACGGAATTGTGTTTGGTTATTCTTTTTACGGAAATAGATTTTACTATGGATTCCATAATTTAATAAAAGTAATTGCGCGTCTTGTAATAATTCCTTAGACGAAGAAGTCAAACGAACCGTGCGATGGTTTTTATCTTTTGTATAAACTGTACCATCCGCACAGAATAGTCCGCGTAAGTAATTCGTTACCGTTGATTTGGAAGCGGTGAAAATCGCTTCTGGAACTCTTTTTTCGTGAGCCCGGCATGCTTTCATTCCTAGCGCTTTCATTTTCTCTGTGAAAGCCTTTCGGTTATAGCTTACTTGGAAAGTACCGTTTTGCCTCTCCATCACTTTTGGTGTGAAACCACTTAATTCACGTCCGATATCAAGTATTTCAGGAATGATTTCTTGATCGTCTTTACCAAAAACAAGTCCAACACGATTATCCTTTGAAAGCCATCCATCGCCAGTTAACCACCCAAGGAATAATCCAGTTCTTTCACCAATCTCATCTGTTTCAGCGAATCCCCCTTCGCCGGATTGAATATAGACAAGATCTTCTTTCGTTAATTCCTGTGCTTCTTTCCATCCTTGGTCGGTATATATTCGATGGTCAGGCGTGACGTTCAACTCCATGCCATTTTTTAAGTGTACTTTTAATGTTTGTTTTTCTCCGGTTGGAAACACAATAGCTTTACGGTGTGCAATGCCTGATGCTTCGTATTCCCGTCCATTGACAACCTTTGCCTGTTCTATCAAACGATTGTCTGTCGCTGTCAGAAATGATTGCCCGCCTACTTTTTTATATAAATCTTCAATCGTTATTAATCCGAATTCTGTAGAGATTCGTGTAGATGGATGGAAACACGGATTCGTGGCGACTACTTTTTGACCATAAGCAGTAGCATTTGTTTCCTTATTCGCATTATCGATAAAGAAGATTCCTGGTTCTGCAGAATAAGTCGCACAAATATTAATTAGATTCCATAAATCGTTAGCTTTTATCGTTTTGTACGTACGTACCCCGAAACCTTGCTTTTCCCATTCACGAACATCTCCAACCTCGTGCCAATAGTTATTGTAATAATCCATTTGTTCGTCTGTATAATTTTCAACGTCTGGAAATCTTAATTCATACATCTCATCCTGCTCGACGGCTTCCATAAATTCATCTGTTATACAAACTGAAATATTAGCTCCGGTCAAAAATTCCGGGTGGTGTACACTATAAGTTCCTCCGTCACGAAGCTTTTCTTCAGCATCTCTTATGTTTTGATCAGAAAAGCCTCCCTGGCCGGGAATGTGTTTATAATTGACAACACCTTGATACATTTGTGCTTCTGTTTCAGTTAACGGTGTGAATTTAAGCTTGTCTTTGGCCATTTGCTGGATGGTTTCATCTTCAATATTTTCAATTAGATATCTTAAAATTCTCGGGTTTTGCATTTTAGAGATAATGAATTCAATAATGTCTGGATGCCAATCATTTAACATAATCATTTGCGCACCACGTCTAGAACCGCCTTGCTCTACCAAATGTGTTAGTTTGGCAATATCATCCAGCCAAGATACGGAACCTGAAGATTTTCCATTTACACCTCTTGCTAGTGCGTTACGAGGTCGAAGAGTCGATCCATTTGTTCCGACACCACCTCCACGTGACATAATTTCCATCACTTGTTTACGGTGGTCGCTAATCCCTTCACGTGAGTCTTTTACGAATGGCATGACATAGCAATTGAAGTACGTTACATCTGTATTTGAACCTGCACCGTATAAAACTCGACCAGCAGGAATAAAGTTCAAATTAGAAAGCTCATGATAAAATTTCTTAAACCATTCTTGCTTTTTATTAGGGTCGGTCTCTACTTCAGCAAGTCCCGTTGCGTTTCTCAAAGCAATTTGTTCATAAAAAACTTCAAGCGGCTTATCAATCGTACTTAATGGACGAACAATCTTGCCACTTTCTCGTTCCTCTTCTTTTTCTAATACATGTAAAAATTCATCTTCAACCTGTACGGTAGCCTGGTTGTTGTTTTTATTAATCTCTGTAATGAATCCTGTTCCTCTTGCAGGGAACTTCGGGTCTTCTTTAATGGTCAAGACGACAAAATCGCCGGTTTTCAATGTTTTTTTCTCTGTGTCTTTAAAAGCATATCGATCTAACATGACTAGACGAGATACACCTTTATGTGTCGTTTTCATATCTGATGTAATTGGATGTACCTGTGTAAATTGTTTAATATCCTCATTCAATTGTTCAATATCCAATGTAGCGGTTTTTTCTTTTAAACTTTGCATCCGTTACACTCCTTCACCCAAGAATTCGACAAAACTCATCGATTTCTGCTATTATATATATTGTTTTCACCATACCAAACCGATTACAAAAAAGCAATACATTTTTCCATATATAGTTCTTTAATATCAATATTACCACTATATATGGTGTTCGAAACATTTTATATAGATAAATTCAAAAACTGTATACCTATTGGGTTTAAGCCGTTTTAAAAAAATCATGATATACCTTTGAATCTTATATAAAATCTATTTATAATATACAGTAGGGAAAAGAAAAGAGGGGAATTCAATTGGATATTTTATTTACAATCTTAGTCATCGCAGCGATATTGATTGTATTCGTTGTCATTCAAAATATACGACGTCAACGTTACTTGAAAACTTTAACGGAAGATCAATTTATCGAGGGATATCGTAAAGCACAATTGATTGATGTCCGCGAGCCACAAGAATTTGAAAGAGGACATATTCTCGGCGCTCGCAATATTCCTATGACACAAATGAAACAACGGTTGAATGAGATTCGTAAAGATAAACCAGTCTATTTATATTGCCAAAGAAGTTCTCGTTCAAATCGTGCAGCAAGCCTTCTGCACAAAAGAGGCTATGAAAATTTGAATCAGCTAAAAGGCGGATTCAGTAAGTGGACAGGTAAAGTAAAAACGAAGAAAAAAGGATATTAAATAAAAAATTGTCAGCCTAGGAGAAACACCCTGGCTGACAATTTTTTATTTAGAGTTCAGCTTCCCATCTCTCTTGTTGCATCTCTTTCATCTTGTCTTCGGTTTCTTGTGGGAAAGCAGTACGATAGTTATGATGATCTTGTGGGATCACTTCGATCATTTTATCAATCATTTCTTTCGGATCGTATTGGTTATTTAAACCTTTTTCTTTTTCCTTCATATCATCTGCATCGCTAAAGTTGGTTTCTGGATCAAACCATTTCCATTGTTCTTCTGCAGCCCGATCATTAAATCCGGTATTAAATGGGCCTGGGTTAATCGTGCCTACTTGTACGTTAAAAGGCTTTAACTCTTTTGATAAGCTAGATGCCATTGCTTCAATCGCATGCTTTGTAGCAGCATAAGGACCACCATATGGCGCACCGAGAACCCCGGCAATGGAACTCATAAATACAATTTTTCCTCTTTTTTTACTAACAAATTGTTTTGCCGCAAATTGGACTGATTTTAAAGTTGCGAATACGTTGATTTCAAAGATTTGACGAAAACGCTCCATAGGCACTTCTGCCAATGGTCCACGCTCATTAATCGCAGCATTCGCTACAAAAACATCAAAATCATATCGATTAATCTGGTTTAAATCGATTTCATTCGTAATATCTAATTTAAATACATCCATTTTTAAATTTTGATGATCTATTTCACGCATCAACGCCGTTTTTTGTGATGTCGTTTCTGTCGTCGCAATAACGTGATGACCTTTTTTCGCCAAGCCAATCGCGGTCCCTTTCCCTAAGCCGCTTCCAGCACCTGTAATGAATATCGTCTTGCTCATAAACGAAGCCTCCTTCTTTTATGTCTCTTCAATCATTTTCTTCCCTTATTACACAGACATAAACGATTGCTTGTTTGTCGCAATTCGAATCGCCTTTAAGGGTAAAACAAAACCCGAACGAGCAATGATCCTTGCTTCATTCGGGTTTTATTCATTATCTATTCTTTTTCATACTTCAATACAGGTTTTCTAGCTGCCAATGTCTCATCCATTCGACTAACTACCGTCGTATGTGGTGCATCTTGGACGATTTCAGGGTCTTCTTTTGCTTCGTTGGAAATTGAGATTAATGCATCGATAAACTCATCCAACGTTTCTTTTGATTCCGTTTCTGTCGGTTCAACCATCATTGCTTCCTCCACATTCAGTGGGAAGTAAATGGTTGGCGGGTGAAATCCGAAATCAAGTAGGCGTTTCGCAATATCCAGTGTACGAACACCTAGTTTTTTCTGCTTTTTACCAGATATAACGAACTCGTGCTTACAATGTTGATCGAAAGGTAATTCAAATTCATCTTGTAAGCGACGCATCATGTAGTTTGCGTTCAATACGGCATTTTCACTAACTTGCTTTAAGCCATCAGGTCCCATTGAGCGGATATACGTATATGCACGTACGTTAATACCAAAGTTTCCGTAATAAGGTTTAATGCGTCCAATGGAGTCTGGACGGTTGTAATCAAAAGTGTATTGATTGTCTTTCTTCGTCAATACAGGTTTTGGCAAAAATTTTGCCATCTCTTCGGTAACACCTACTGGACCTGAACCAGGACCCCCACCGCCGTGAGGACCAGTGAATGTTTTGTGTAAGTTCAAGTGAACTACGTCAAAGCCCATATCACCTGGTCTTGCATATCCCATAATGGCATTCAAGTTCGCTCCATCATAATACAAACGTCCGCCAGCTCCATGAACGACTTCAGCCATTTCAATAATTTCTTCCTCGAATAAGCCGAGCGTATTTGGATTCGTCAACATTAGTGCTGCTGTTTTCTCGCTGACTACCCGCTTTAAATCGTCTAAATCAACAAGACCACGATCATTTGTTTTTACAGTGACCGCTTTAAAACCCGCTACCGCTGCAGAAGCTGGGTTTGTACCGTGTGCAGAGTCAGGAACGATGACTTCCGTACGCTCTGTGTCCCCGTTGGACTCATGATAAGCACGAATCATCATCAATCCAGCCCATTCCCCTTGAGCACCTGCTGCTGATTGTAGGGTAAATTGGTGCATACCTGTAATGTTTTCCAATGAAGTTTGCAAGTCGTACATCAACTCCATTGCTCCTTGAGCAGTCTCTTCGGCTTGATACGGATGTACAAAACTGAAACCAGGCAAGCGAACGATCTCTTCGTTGACTTTCGGGTTATATTTCATCGTACAAGAGCCCAATGGATAAAACCCTGAATCAATTCCGTGGTTTCTTTTTGATAGTGCTGTATAGTGACGAACGATTTGTAGTTCACTCACTTCAGGTAATTCTGGAGCTTCTTTACGGATATACTCATCCTCAAAATCTGCATCCAAATCTACATCCGGAACATCTAGTTCAGGTAATTGATATCCTTTTCGTCCTTCTTTACTCATATCAAAAATCAACGGAAAGTCTTTTTCTTTAGCCATGGATATCACCCAATTCTTTAACAAATTGATCGATCTCTTCTTTCGTTCGTATTTCTGTGACAGCAATTAACATATGGTTCTTTAACGATCCATCTACTTTACCTAGGTCAAATCCTCCGATGAAGCCTTTATCAATTAATTGATTATTCACATGGTTTACGTCTTGGTCCAGTTTTACGACAAACTCATTGAAGAAACGGTTACTGTATAACACTTCAAACCCTGCATCTTCCAATACTTTTTTAGCATAACGGGCTTTTTTCATATTTTTTGTCGCCATTTCCTGAATTCCACGCTTACCAATCACACTGAGAAATACGGATGTTGCCAGTGCGTTTAACGCTTGGTTCGAACAAATGTTGGATGTGGCTTTATCACGGCGAATATGTTGCTCACGTGCTTGTAAAGTTAAAACAAAGCCCCGGCGTCCATCATCGTCAACAGTTTGACCAACTAGACGACCTGGTACTTTACGCATTAGTTTTTTGTTCGTCGCAAAGTATCCACAGTGCGGTCCGCCAAACTGTGCTGGAATACCAAACACTTGTGTATCACCAACAACAATATCAACTCCAAATTCTCCTGGTGGAGTTAGATAGCCTAGAGCAAGTGGGTTGCTCGATACAATCGTCATCGTCTTTTTCTGTTCGCCAACCAATTCCTGGACCTCTTTTAACGGCTCTATTTGTCCATAAAAGTTTGGATATTGAACGACAACACTTGCCGTGTTATCATCCAACTCAGCTTTTAAATGATCTAAATCAGTCAACCCATCTTTGACGTCAATTTCTACAACTTCTACATCCGGTCCGGCTGTATATGTTTTAATGACATCCATGGACTCAGGATGAATCGCTTTAGAGACCAATACTTTGCTTCTTTTCGTTTGACCTGCACTCAAATTCACCGCCTCAGCAAGCGCAGTTCCTCCGTCATACATGGATGAATTTGCAACGTCCATGCCAGTCAATTCACAAATCATCGTTTGAAATTCAAAAATAGCTTGAAGCTCACCTTGTGAGATTTCTGGTTGATAAGGCGTATAAGCTGTATAAAACTCAGAACGGGATATCATGTGATCGACAACGGACGGCATGTAGTGATCATACACACCCGCTCCCAAGAACGATACATGTGATTTTGTATTTACGTTTTTAGCTGCAAGTTGTGTCAGTTCTTTCGTTAACTCATGTTCGTCTTTGGCTGGTTTCACATTCAATTCGCCATGAAAGCGAACTTTTTCAGGTATGTCAGCGAATAGCTCATCGGTTGATGTAACGCCAACTGTATCTAGCATTTCCTTTTTATCTGTTTCTGTCATAGGAATATAACGATGTTGCATAGATCAATCACCTCTTACTTTCGTTTATAAAATGGAGTAGGTATAATTTTTGCTTTTAACGTTTTTTTACGGACTTGAATGTCGATTTCTTCTCCTTCATTCGCAAGTTCACTTGGAATGAGCGCCGTACCTAAATTTTTGCCGAGTGTCGGTGACTGTGTACCTGAAGTCACATGACCAATGACATTCTCGTTTTTTAAAACTTCATACCCATGTCTAGGAATCCCTTTATCAAGCATCTCAAATCCGACGAGTTTTCGAGAAGCGCCGTTCGTTTTTTGCTCGGTTAAGGCTTCTTTTCCGATAAAATCGGCTTCTTTGTCAATCTTTACTGCAAAACCTAAACCTGCTTCAATAGGCGTGATTTCTTCAGAGAGATCCTGACCGTATAGTGCAAGTCCTGCTTCAAAGCGAAGTGTATCACGAGCTCCCAAACCAACAGGTTGAATTCCTTCTTCCTCACCAGCTTCGAGAATCGCTTTCCAAAGACCGGCAACAGAAGATGATTGCAAATAAATTTCGAAACCATCTTCACCTGTATAGCCAGTTCTAGAAACAATCGCTTTACCTTCAATTCCGTAAAATTCCACGGAATCATCAAATCGGAAAAACTTAATTTCTTTCAAATTTGAATCTGTTAGCTTTTGCAAGATTTGTTCGGCTTTCGGGCCTTGAAGTGCAAGTTGTGCATATTCTGAAGATACGTTTTCAACTTCTACTCCATCCGTTTGGTGCTGTTTTAACCAATTGAAGTCTTTCTCGGTATTGGCAGCATTCACTACGAGTAAGTAATCATTCTCATCCAGTTTGTATATAAGAAAATCATCAATGACACCACCACGTTCGTTGCACATGAACGTATACTGTGCTTGACCGATTTTAATCTTAGACACATTGTTGGTGACCATCTTCTGTAAGAAGCTTTCGCTGTTTTCTCCTTTTACAGCAATCTCACCCATGTGTGAAACATCAAATAACCCCGCCTTCTCACGAGTCGTGTGATGTTCTTCTTTAATTCCGGCAAATTGGACAGGTAATGCCCATCCCCCAAAGTCAATTGTTTTTCCTCCATATTCCTTATAAACCGGATATAGAGGTGTTTGCTTTAACTCACTCATAAGTCCCCTCCTCCATTAAACATAAAAAAAGAGAATACCAAATAAAAGCATTCGGAATTCTCTCTGTCCTGTCACCTGAAAGTTTCACAGAAATCAATCACTGCTTACATCTTTGGTGGTCTATAAGTCTAGACTCTCTCCAGAGGTGCGTCCTACAAGGGTCTTTTTGCCTGAGAGATTCGTATTCCTACTTGCTCCGTCGGCGCTGGCTATCCCAGTCTCTCCCCTTATAATCATTCGCGTGTTGATATTCTATTTTTTGCACATACTACTCTTAAGATTCTTTATTTATATTATACCATAATAATCATTTTACTGTAAGCGGTTTTAAGAACTCGTCAGAAAAGGAGGAATTGTTTGGCATGAACATTCAAATCAACCAACAATTAGTATCAGCGTGTCAAGAAATAAAGGAACAGACAAGTTGTGATTGGAAGACATTCAAGCAAGCCTATCATATTTCAAAAATGAAAAGTACCCAGGGAGAACGCCTTGCATCCCTTGCTTTCTTACCTGAACTACAGCCAATGCCACACCAAAAAGAAGCTGCTGAGAAAGTCCTTCATGAGATGCACGGGCGTGCTATTTTAGCTGATGAAGTAGGACTTGGTAAAACAATAGAAGCTGGCTTGATCCTTAAAGAATTAATGATCAAGGGCCTAGTGAAGAAAGTCTTGATCTTGGCACCTTCTTCATTAATTCGTCAATGGGAACAAGAAATGAATCAAAAGTTTTTTATTCCCGCAAGGGCCAAGCACCGCTCCTACGATTGGACGTTATATGAAGTTGCCGTGTCTTCTATTGATTTGGCAAAAAAGTCACCTCACCAGGAAGAAATTCTTCAACAAGATTACGACATGTTAATTGTTGACGAGGCCCATCGTTTAAAAAATAGTCAAACGAAAAATTATCAATTCGTCAAAAAGATTAAAGCAACTTATTGTTTATTACTGACAGCGACACCTATACAAAATAAGTTGGACGAAATCTATAACTTAGTTCAGATTGTAAGGCCCGGTCTATTAGGTGAGAAAAAAGCGTTTAAGCAAGAATTGAAAAAAGATCCAGAAACACAAGAAGCAATGAAACAATTGATACAAACATCAATGGTGAGAAACTTGCGCAAAGAAACGCAGAACCAGTGGACTGAACGAAACATTGAAACAATTTACGCTCAATTTTCTGATGAAGAACAAGCATTTTACGACTCGATTGATAATAAACAATCCAATCATGCATTGACACAATTAACGATGAAGAGAGGATTTTGTTCGAGTAGGGAAGCTTGCTTTCAAATGTTAGCAAAAAATCAAACGCAGCATGCGATTGATCGTATTAATGAATTAAAAGAGCTTCCTCAACATGCAAAAGCGATTCAAATGATGAACTTTGTAAAAGAACTCGGTGAGAAATGCATTATTTTCACTGAATATAAAGCTACGCAAATTTATTTACAATGGGTACTTCATCAACACGGTTTATTAGCTGTTACTTATAACGGTGATTTTCGAAAAAGCAAAAAACAATGGATGCTCCATTTATTTGAGACGAAAGCCGATGTATTGATTACCACGGATGCTGGAGCAGAAGGTCTTAATCTACAACATTGCCGAAATATGATTCACTATGACCTTCCTTGGAATCCGATGAAATTAGAACAACGGATCGGAAGAATACATCGATACGGCCAAACGAGAAACGTCCAAATATTTTATATGATTCTTAAAAACACAGTGGATGAAAAAATACTCAATCTTCTTTATGATAAGCTCGATTTATTCGAGGGTGTCGTTGGAGAGCTCGATCAAATTTTAAGTGATATCGGGGTAGGTAACTTTGAAGATGAAATGAAAGAAATCCTTTCTGAGTCCTCTAGTGAACAAGAAGCATCCATAAAACTAGATAACTTGATTGAAGTGGCTAAATCGCATCAATCTGAAAGGAAGGCTTTTAATGAAACAAGCTGACATTCAATCATTTTTAATTGATTTTTTTACATCGAGACAAGCATCTATTGTAGAAAAATCAGACGGTATTTTAACGGTTAAGCTTACTGAACAACTAGATGAGCAATTGATGAATCGACCTTTTTATTGGCAGTATGTAAAGAAGCTCGGTAAAGTCGGCGAAACAATGAGTGTCACTTTTATTACAGATGAAGAAAAAAGAGATCAACAAAAAGGTGAATGGATCCATTTTGGTTCTCCTCGGCTAGACCAAATCTTCCACATTATTCAAAGAGAAGGGGCATATACCGTTCTTTATGAAGATTGCCAGTCCAACAGTACAACGAAAACGCCACTGCATCCATGGTTAATATGCAATATACGTGTGAAATACCGTGGTTTTCTTTCCAAAGATGAGCTGGTGAGTGTGGGCATTCGGTTAATCGACGGTACAATGCGCTTTCAAATGATGGATGAAATTGAACACAAAAACTTTGCTTCATCTGTTCCAAATTTTTGTTTCACTTTACCGACGATTATTTCTACCGAACGAGCTGTTGAGCGAGTAACCGAAGAGCTCCAACAACGCATCAAACAAAAATCAACGCACTTTGTGAATAAATCCCATCGACTATATGAACGTGAAATGAATATGCTGAAAAAACTGATCATAGATGACGAAAAAGACGATGCAGAACATCAACGGGCAAAGGTTCAAATATTTGAACGATTGTATCCACAAGTAGATTTAGAATGGATTAATTTAGGTTACTTTTATGTATCTGAGCAAATGTCGAAAGAATTAATTTCTTAAAAAGTGATAATGTGATTACTTTCGTTTTATTTTAGATTTCATTAATAAAAAGCATCATAATAAGAAGTGCTTAGGGAGATAAGCTCATTATCTCCTTTTGACTTTTATTTTTCCGTTTTGTATAACTGTAATAGATTGATAATCTCTTGAGCTATTTCGTCTTGTGATCGACCATCTGTCCAAATGATGTAGTGAGCAACTTGTTTGTACAAGCTCTCTCGGTCTAAAAACAGCTGTCTTCTTTCTTCCACCGGCTTTCGCCAAAGTGGCCTCGTGTCCTGTTCTCCTGCTAACCGCTTCATAATCTCTTCAAAAGATGTTCGTAGCCATATTGTATTGAACTGTTCTTTTAATTGATTTCGATTTTGCTCTTTCGTTATAATTCCGCCACCTGTACTTACAATCACATTTTGATCAACCCATTTATTGAGTTCCTCTCCCTCTTTCTCTCGGAACCAATTTTCTCCTTTTGTTTCGAATATTTTTTTGATTGTCATATTGGTTTTTTTCTCAATCTGTTCATCTACATCAATTACAGGATAAGTTAATTCTTTTCCTAATATCTGACCAATCGTTGTTTTACCCGATCCCATAAACCCAATGAGAGCAATTGACTTCATATTTATCATCCTTTCATAAGGAGGTTGTCATTATTGAAGCAACCAGAAGTGTTATCCAATACTATACTAACGGACGCTACAACATATTTAGCAACAGACATTCACTTCTCTCCTGGACCAAATGAATGTCATATTTATTTTCGCATTAATGGCTATCGCTGGTTCTATAAAAAGATTCCTCGCAAACAATATCAATCATTATTAAGTTACTATAAGTTTCGATCAGGGATGGACATTGCAGAGAATCGTTTACCTCAAGATGGCACACTCTCTTCACAAGTAAAAGATAACACTTATTTCTTACGCTTATCCACTCTTCCTCTGAAAGACACAGAAAGTTTAGCTATTCGTGTGCTACCAGAGCAATATGAACCGAACATTGAAGAACTTTTTGTTTTTTCAAAACAAGCTCGACAACTAATGAAATGGTTGAAAAGCTCATCAGGCATCATATTATTCACAGGCCCAACAGGTAGCGGTAAGTCCTCGACAATGTATGCTTTACTAAAACAAGCAACGAAGGAATATGGGTATCAATCGATTACGTTAGAAGATCCGATTGAGCAATCCGTAGAAAAGATTTTGCAAGTTCAAGTGAATGAAAAATCAGGATTTGATTATGATGTTGGCTTGAAAGCAGCCTTGCGACATGATCCGGACATTATTATGGTCGGTGAAATCAGAGATGATAAAACAGCAAAATTTGCGATACGAGCAGCCCTCACTGGTCACCTCGTTTTATCCACGATTCATGCAAGGAATACATTCGGTACCTTAACTAGGTTAAAACAGATGGGCATTCCTTCGAGTGATTTACACGAATCAATTATTGGTATTGTTGCTCAGCAACTTGTTGAGTTATCACCGACCTATAAAGAAGTAAATCATTCCTCAAGATCTGCTATAGCTGAATTACTCTCAGGTCAGGCTCTCGAACGTGCAATTAATGGAATCTCACCGAACAATTCTAAAGAATTCCTTTCACTCGATCGAATAAGGAGGAAGGCTCATGCTGAAGGGATTATTCAGATCGAATCAGACCAAAAAGCTTAACCTTACCACCCAAGTGACTTTTTTAAATCGGATGGCCAAATTGCTCGAACGAGACCATTCTATGAAGCAAGCATTGGAATTTCTAACGTATGATCCACAGCTCGGACAGCTTGCTAAACAATTTGTCGGTTCGTTAGAGAATGGCACATCGTTAAAAGAATGTTTTAAACTATATGACTTCCAGCCGATTGTTGTATCTTTCCTGTTTTTCTCTAACGAATCCGGGAATTTAAGTGGGCATCTCATTCATTTGAACAGATTACTGACGATGAGACTGGAATTTCAAACAAAACTTAAGAAACTACTTAGGTATCCTCTTTTTCTCCTGACTGTATGTATTATTCTGTTAATAGCCCTAAATACATTTTTATTACCTATGTTTGAAAGGTCGTTCCGTAGTATGGGAACAGTTGGTTCACTACCAACTTACCAGTTAATTCTACAAGTTACGCAAACACTATTTCTTATTTTTCTAATTGGTGGTGTAATTACTGCGCTGCTTTTTTATAGATTTCACCGACAATCCACAGTCGAACAAAAAATTGCAATGTATGAAAAAACTCCACTTCTTCACGGCATTTTTAAGATGCTCATTACTGCACAGCTATCCTATCAATTAGCTTCACTATTACAAAGCGGCAAAACAATCAAAGAAGCTATAATGATTATTCAACAGCAAGACTATATGCCATCCATCCAATATTTCGCCTCATTGCTTACCGATCACCTGCAAACAGGAATGTCCTTATACAACGCTTTTAAAGATCTCCCTCTTATTGAGTCAGAGTTTAAATTGATGATCAAACGCTCTACTGAGCAAGGTACATTAGCGAAAGACCTTCAGAACTATACAAACCTTGCCATTGATTCGATGGAGGAAAAATTAAAAAGCGTGATGATGATGATACAGCCTGTTGTTTATATCATATTGGGACTGATGATTGTCTTGATCTATTCGTTCACCTTATTTCCTATGTTTCAAATGATTAACCAATTATAACGATAAAAAGGAGCTTAATGATGAAAAATATATTTAATCAAAAAGGATTCACGCTTATAGAAATGCTAATTGTATTACTAATTATTTCAGTATTAATTTTAATTACTGTACCTAATCTAACAAAACATAATGATACCGTAGACGATAAGGGCTGCGAAGCATATAAGAAAATTGTATCTTCACAAGTTCAATTATATAAACTCGAAAATCAGAAATTCCCGACTATTGATCAACTGGTCGACGGTGCTTATATTGAACAACCTGCATGTCCAAATGGATCTCATTTATCCATTAACACAACCACAGGTGAAGTAACAGAAGTAAGTGGGGCTTCCAGTGGAAGTTAAAGCCTCCAATCAAGAAGGTTTTACTCTAATTGAAATACTCGTTGTATTATCCATTATTTTAATCCTCTCTCACTTCTACCTGTTGGCTCACAGCCAAAAACCAACTAAACAAACAATGGATCAATTCCTGGAAACATTCGAAAATGATCTTTTTTACTTGCAACAATACACAATGACGTACCAAATTATTCCCCAATTGTTTTTCGACCCATCTAATCATATGTATACCATTCGCCATGCTTCCTTAGATCAACCTCTTCTAGAGAGGAAATATCGTAAAGACATACGTATTCAGCTCAATAACTTTAAAAATCCTCTTACATTTACTACCCGAGGAAATTTATCAAGTCCAGGAACTTTTTTTATCCATTTCGGTGACCAAATATATGAATTAAAATTCCCATTCGGAAAAGGACAATTCCATGTTGAAAAACTCGAAGCTAATGTGCGTCCATATCACACGGTCATCTAAAGGATATTTTTTAGTAGATGTTTTGTTAGCGTTTAGTTGTCTGCTGATCATTACTACTTTTATTTTACCGGTGATACACCATGCCATGAACCATACCGAAACAATACGGCAAGCGATGATTGCAGAAGAACATATATCACGGTTGGTAATCCGTTCAATTGGCAGCAATGTGCAAAATGAAAAAGTGATAATTGATGGTTTTCATTTCACTTGGAATACAGAAAATCTTGAGAATAAACAAGTTGGATGTTTGTCATGGATAGATCGACGCAACAACGAAGAAAGTATGTGTCTTTATGTACCTTTATACAAAGAATAATCAGGGATTCACGTTACTGTCCACTTTGATTGCTTTGACAATTCTTATGTTACTTTCATCTCTTATCCTCCCACTATTAGTTACCGTACAAAAGATTGAGAGTCCAACCTATAAAAAAGATTACGAATGGAGACAATTTCATTTTTACTTAATGAAGGAGTTTAATGAAGCTCAGTTTGTAACGATTGAAGACCAAGCTATACAATTTCATTTACCCAATAATATTGTTAATCGTTATGAATTATATTTTGATAAGATTCGTCGTCGGGGAAACGAAAGTGGCCATGAAGTTATTTTAACTGATGTGATCGAATTATCGATACGAAAAATTGGTAACCACTTATTTTCTATATCTGGCGAAAGGAAAAATGGTTATGCATATACCAAATATTATTCATTCCCGATTAAAACGATCGCTCACTAATGAACAAGGTTTTGTATTCGTATACTTGTTAATCATTTTGCTAGTCGTTACGACGGTTCTTTTACACCATCTGAGCTTACAACATATACAGACAGAGAATTTGTTGTTAATTCAAGAACAGCATAAAATCCAACAATTAATTCAAGTTGCACAGCATGACCTTCAAGAAATAATTGACCAATCTTCAGAGACAAACGGAACCGTCCTATTTGAATATTTCGTAGGTCAGGTAATATGTCACTACACACTTGAATCTCCCTCTACTTATCAAGTACAATTGATTGTAGAAACACCACGAGGAACGACATATAAAAATACGACATTGATGAATAAAAGTGAAGCAATACGGCCAGAATAGTGTTGTATCAATTGGGCTGTAGCCAAGCGGTAAGGCAACGGGTTTTGGTCTCGTCATGCCCAGGTTCGAATCCTGGCAGCCCAGTTTGCTTTTCCGTCATAATTTATTCATTTACAATAAACATTGCTTCGTATATAATATGTCTGACGAGTTCCTATGAGAAGGAGGAATAGACATGGATCGCGTTTTTCGCGGAATAGCATTTTGGACGGGTATTTTCGCCGTCATGTTCTATGTTGGTGACATGATCAACATGTCTCTATTATTCTTAGCACAAACGGTCTTCTTCTTGGGAATTGGTTACTTAAACCTATCTGAGCGTCTTTATATGTATATCTTTGGTGCTTACTTAACAGTATTTATGATAGGTTTCACATACTATGTAACCTTCCTTTTAGAACCTGGATTTGCTTAATTCAAAGAAAACAGAGACTAACTTGTACGAAAGCAGACTTGTATCTGCTAAATGAAAAAGAAGGCAACCGATTAATGTTCGGTTGCCTTCTTTTTTGTTCTCATTAAAAACTCAGATTAAAAACGAATTAGTTCTTTTCTCCTCACCAACTTGGGTAGCCGGTCCATGCCCAGGATATACCGTCGTATTTTCTGGTAGTGAAAGAATATGCTCTGTAATTGAATGAATTAATGTCACATGATCTCCAAATGGTAAATCTGTTCTACCAATCCCTTGCCGGAATAGCGTGTCTCCTGCAAATATTACAGCATCATCATTAAACCAAAAAGAAACACTTCCGGGTGAATGACCTGGTGTATGAAAAACCTCGAATGAAAAGCTTCCCATTTTATGTTTTCCTGGTTTGATCGAATAATCTGCTGGTTGTGACGTCGAAATAGTACCGACTTGAAAAAGCTCAGAACCATTCAAAGATGGATCTGTTAACCATGAAGATTCTTCTTCATGTATGTATACAGGTGCTTTTGTTTCTTCGCGTAATGACTCAACCCCACCAATGTGATCAAAGTGTGCATGTGTCAAAAGAATGGCATGTAACCTAAGATTGTTTTCTTCTATTGTATTTAATACAGTCTCAGGGTCGCCACCCGGATCAATCACAAGAGCTTCACCATCTTTCTGTAACAGATAACAATTCGTACCTAACAGTCCCAGTTGGAATATTTGGATATTCATATCTTCTCCTCCTTGATATGTGTATTTTTGGTGAAAATACTCGACAGGATAGTCTTTTTCTTATAAAATAGATTTTAGCTTGTGAATACGTATATTTTTATCTTAATGGACTATGTTATCATAACAATAGGAACTATGGCATTCAAGGAGGACTATAAAAATGGTATTGGCAATTATATTTCTACTCGTTGCAATTGTATGTATTTTTGGTACATTACGTTCAATCAAAAACCGTAATTTCTTAGCAGTATTTTTTGCAGGTGCAACTACACTTTTATTTGGTTGGTTCTCAATTATGACAATCATCTCTGAGATCTCATCCATGGTATCTTAATCAACATTTTAGCGATTAAGTATTCTTTACTTAAAAAAATTAGTTGTAAACAAGTACTTATATCTTAACATGAAGGGGACAAATCTTAATGATTTGCCCTCTTTTTTTACAGACTGCTTTCTCAACGGCAAAACAAAACCCGAACGATTACAGTTCGGGTTTTACTTTACATCTGAACTTCACTTCAGGTTGCATTATTCCACTTCTTCCTCAATAATTTCTCCTTTATCGAAATTATAAAAACGGAATAAATCTCCATAAATGATTTCATCAGAGTATTGCAGTTCTTGCATCGCCTGTTCCAAAATATCTGTACAATTGCTGTCATCTGCAATATCGCCAGTTGAACGTTCATAACAAACTTCACTTGTATAAATGAAATCATCACCAACAACTGTGCCATCTCGCATTGCGATAAACCCTTTTCGTTCCTCGGAAAATAAATCATTACCAAAAACAATGTCATTTTGATTTTCAATATCCAACATATTCAAAATGGTCGGTTTGAAATCAATTTGACCCGTGACCTGTGAGATCACTTGATTGTTTTCATTTCCAGGAATGTGAATGAGTAAAGGTACTCTTTCTAACAGAACTTCGTCATAGGGTGTAATTTCATCTTTTCCAAGAAACTGTGCCATCGCTTTGTTATGATAAGAGCTTATCCCGTAGTGATCTCCCATTATGATAATGATTGAATCCTCATACTTGCCAGATTCTTTCAGCTCATCGAAAAACACTTCCAACGACTCATCAAAATATCGAACCGTTTGGAAATATTGATTTAATGTCGTTGAGTTTGAATCAAATTGTTCGATTGTCGTTTTTTTCTCTGGTATTTCAAATGGAAAATGGTTCGTTAAAGAGATCATTTTTAAATAATAAGGTTCTTCTAAATCTTTCATCATGTCGACTGATTGCCTGAAGAATTCCTTATCTTCGAGGCCCCACCCGAAGGAGTGTTCATCACTAATTTCATATGATTGTTGATCGAAAAATTTATCGTATCCCAATGATTCATACATCGTATTACGATTCCAAAAACTTCCGTTATTCGCATGCATAGAGTAAGATGAGTACCCTTTTTGTTTTATTATTTTAGGTAACGAATGAAATTCATTTTGGGCGTGTGTAAAATACACGGCACTATTTGGTAAAGGATACAAACTGTTATCTAAAATAAATTCGTGGTCAGAAGTTTTTCCTAATAGCGTTTGATGATAAAAGTTATCGAAATAATAGCTATCTTCCACTAAATCATTCAGAAACGGAGTGATTTCTTCTCCGTGTAATTCTTTATTGATCACAAAAGATTGTAGTGACTCTGCAGCGATATAAATAATGTTTTTATCTTCTGCAATTCCTCTCATGTCTGTTGAGGTTACTTTGTTGGTTGATCGAATTTCTTTATCTACATATTTTTCAATCTCGCTCATTTCCGAACCATCAGCAAATAACCGTTTTGATTGTGTGGACGCAGTCAGGACCATATCATACGCATGAAATGCAAAAATTCCCACATTTTTCACTAAGTATTCACGGTCAAATCCACGCTTGAACAACATCGGTCTTTCAATTTCAGCAAGTGTCAAGTTGAGTGCTAATGCCGCTAATGAGACGACAATAAGCTTCCTTTTGAACAGACCAGAGTATAATTTGACTGGGAATGTTTCTTTTCTTGCAAAGTAAAAAATGAGAATCACATCTAAAAACAATAAGATGTCGGTAAGATAAAACAAAGAAAACACACTTGAACCTAAATCTCCAGCGTTGTTAACTTGGAATAGAGTCGGAATCGTCACGAAGTCTGTGAAATTCCGATAATAAAGCAAGTTCGCGAAAACAATTAAACTCATTACGAGTGAAACATATTTGATGTATCGCTTTTGGTTTTTAGGTTTCATCCAAACCGCAAGAAACAAAATGAATGCACTGATTGCTAATGCATTGATGATTAAGATTGTCTCCTGAAAGATGGATTCAATTGAAAGGTTAAAATAAAAGCGGTAGACAATATATGTTTTTACTCCTAGGAGTATTGCTGCAATGATAAATAATGGTATTTGTTTTATTTTGTTCATTTGAAGTCTCCTCACTTTTATCCCGATATAACTCCTACATTAATAAGACGAGTTATTAGATTAAAAGTTTCAAATCATATCGTATTTATTCTTCCCGTTATATGTTACAAACAAACGGGGCTTTTTAACTATATTTATTGCGCACCTGTTTAATTATAAAAAGCGCACGCATATATTCTTCATTGGTTATCAGTTTATTTTGATATAATTCATTAATCTCTTGTTCCATCAAGTTAAATTCAGCTAACCGATCACCAATATAAATAAAAATTCCATATTTCTTTAGTAATTGAAGCACATCAAGAAAGGTTTCCATTACTCCACCCACTACGTTCGTATAAACTTAACATTTTTATATCTTTAATTTTTGATAAAATTCCTCAAATTGCTCGTTGTCTGGCTGTAACTCAATGGCTTTCTCAGCATATTTTAATGCTTCGTCTTCCTCCATTAATCGTGAATGAATAACCGCTAAATTAAAGTAAGCTTCTGCAAAATCTTTATCGATTTCCACAGCAGTGTGGAAGTCTTCTTCTGCCAAATCAATTTCTTTTTGCTCGAAATAAGCCACACCTCTATAGAAATAAAGATACGCCTCTTCTCTTCCTCTATCTAGCTCATCGTTCACTAACTCAATCGTCTCATTGTATAAACCTTCACCAATTAGTTCTTGAGCAGTTGCTGAAAATGTATGTGGATTATCAAGACTGCCTGCTCGGTTTACTCCGTATAAAACCAAACCAGCTATAATTACAATGTACATAAAAAATGCAATGAACTGCTTTATGAAAGCTTTTTTGTACGGCAAGTGAACAATTTGTGAGGCAATGAAACCACCAATTAAGCCACCCAAATGCGCACCATTATCGATTTGAGGAATTGTAAATCCGAAAACTAAATTTATACCAATTACGATAAATAAACTAGAGCCCATCGTCTGAAAGAATAAGCGTTTATAATGCACTCCAAAAAATAGGAGCGCACCAAACAATCCAAAGATTGCACCAGAAGCACCTGCTGCTATCGCATCATTTGTCGCAAAACTTGCCACACCACCAAACAGTCCTGAAAATAGGTAAATGAACAAGAATCGTTTACTTCCGAATATACGTTCAACCGCTTCACCTAAAAAATATAAAGCCATCATATTCATGAACAAATGCAACGTGCCTATATGAAGGAACATGGAAGTAAATATGCGCCACCATTCACCCTCAATAATAGCCGGATTATATTTAGCACCAAAATCAATCAAATCTTTCGTGTTTGTTGAACTTCCGACAGATTCCATATACATAAAAATGAATACATTAATCGCAATCAATAAAAACGTCCATCTTGGCTTTCCGAAGTGGAACGTTTCTTTAATTTCACGTTGTTGTTGTTTGTACGTTGAAAGGAGTTGCTGCTCGATATAATGAGTGTATGATTCTTGCTCTTCAATCGTTGGATACTCGGCAAATAATGTTGATGATTCTTTTCCCATGCGGCTTAAAAAACGATTGAATTCCTCTTGTACATATTCTTCACTAAATAAATAAACGGAGGAGTGCAATCGTTTATTATTTTTCAGTTGTCGGTCTTTCAATAAAGGTTCCCAATGATCCACAGGTAAAAGATCGCTCACATAAATAAAGTGAAAAAAATAATTTCTGCGGCCACGAACTGGGTTCTGTCTAAATATTGACTTCGTCTTTTCTTGGACATCTCGCTCGAGCTGTCTTGCCCAATCGAACGTCTGTTGACTAAGTGTAACAATATGCGTAGAACCCTTTTCAGTTTTTTCTAGAACATATTCTTTTTGATTAGGCATAATTTGAACGAGATTAAATTGTTCATGGTTAACTAAATATTCAACTGTCTTCAATAGTGTATATCGTTCAGTTATATACAATGTTACAGCTCCTCATGATCAACTGAGGCATCACCGTGTGATCAAATTGGCAATTTCCTCAATACTCATTGATGAATTCATTTCATAAGAACCTAATTGAATCGTCTGACTTAAATCATGCTCTGCCAAATAATCAATAAATGGCTTTGTATCATTAATTATTTCATTTCTTTCTAACAGGTCAGCGATATCGGATGAATTCATTCCTTGTTCTATTTCCAAAACGTAACGAAAAACGTCTTTCTCACTTGAAGACGCCGATTCATCTGATTTGCTGTTCTCTTTTTCTAACGCATCCAGTTGTGCCCTTAACTCTTCATTTTTATTCAATAAATTAGTATATTCATCTTGAGACACTAACTTAAGCTCTTGCTCCTCAATATATGTTTGGATCTCTTTTTCCGGAACATTTGAAGAATCTTTTGACTCGTTAGAGTTTCCTTCCATCCAATAAATAATTCCAAAGATGAATGTTGCTGTTAACAGACCTACAGAATAGGCCATAACCATACGTTTCAATTAGCTTTCACCCTTTAGCTATTCCAGTGACTAGTGTTTTGATCTTTTTGATAATCTCGTACATCAAGCGGCTCTGATAGCAATTCTTCTTCTAGAACCTTCATTTTATTATTGATTAAATAACGATCCTGTAAGGAAGAAATACGTAATTGTTCAACTTGATATTCAATTTCTTTTAGTTGATCGTTCATGAAAAAAGATAAAATAAACAATGCGACTCCAATAGTACCTACACTGATTAATGCGATGATCAATACATACACCTCATTTTGTAAAATCCTAACTTCTAGTTTATCATAAATTCAATTGACGAGGCAGTAAAATTGTAACAGTTCTATTTCAATGCTTGAAACTCGAATTGTTCTTTGGTATGATAATGAAGTCAAAATGATAAGTGCAGAATGGAGGAATCATGATGCGTGAACAAATTACTTTAGCGTGCACAGAAACAGGTGATCGTAACTATATTACAACGAAAAACAAGCGTACGAATCCTGAGCGCCTTGAATTGAAAAAATATAGTCCGCGTTTGAAAAAACATACGCTACATCGTGAAACGAAGTAAAACAGTAGGTGCCTGCCTGCTGTTTTTTTATATAGGAAACTCCTGCGTATTTAACCATCCATTTTATGGAATACTCTTAATAAGTCCGACGATTTACAGTTAGATCTTCATACATTCGTGATAAGCTAATGATAAACATTCTACAATATCGTAAAGGATAGGTGCTAAATGTCCAAACACGTCTACCGTACACTCAGTAAGCGATTGCTTCATCATATCCCTCGCCAATACAAGGATGATTGTCTCAATAGCATGATGGTACATTTGCAGGAAACGAACTTGTGGCAAGAAGCTGATACAGTCGCACTCACTATTCCCCGAAATAATGAACTGAATGTTGAAGAAATCATTAAGGCTGCTTGGAAGTCAGGAAAACAAGTGGTTATACCTAAATGCTTTCCCAAAAAAGATCATCACATGGAATTTTATTTATATACCAATAAAAAAGAATTAGAAAACGTATACCTGGACTTGTATGAACCTAAGGATCGCCGGGAAAAAATAGTCGATAAAGATTTCATCGATCTTATAATTGTTCCTGGCTTATTATTTGATCCTAAAGGTTATCGCATCGGCTATGGCGGTGGCTATTACGACCGGTATTTAGTTGATTATCCGAATTCAACCGTTTCTTTAGCGATGGAAGAGCAAATCGTCCAATATATACCTTTTGATGATAATGATATTCCGGTTGATTTCATCATCACTGAAGATCGGATGATTCATTGTGAAATCGAACGGAAGAAAAGCTCCTAATCGAATTGAATCACCCGTTAGAAACAAACAAAAACGTGCTAACCCAGGAATGAAACTTCACCTAGGGAATAGCACGTTTTCCGGTGATTCAAATTCTGTTTTGGAACATAATTTCTTTTATAATCCTTTTTTATTCTTCTTCTGATTGATCCTCTTCTGATTCTTCTTCCGAGTCATCTTCATTAGAACCTTTTAGCCGTTCTTCTTTTAAGTCGAAATAAGTGTCCAATGCCCTTCTGCCAATTCGGTGGTGAACTGGGTAGTCACCGGTTCCTAAATATGGTGCCATGACGGCAAAAGCGATTTCCGGTTCATCGAAAGGTGCATAGCCGACAAGGTTGTAATTATTGACATCGTCGTGCAGTGTTTTCGTTTCGTTGTCCCAGTAAAAAGCCTCCGCAGTTCCCGTCTTACCAGCTGGGTTATACTCAGCATCACCAAAATGCGTGTAACCTGTTCCTCCACTTTCTTGAAAGACTCGTCGCATACCTTCTTGGACTCTTTTTAAATAAGTGTCTTTCATTTCTATTTTATTAAGAATCGTCGGCTCGTTTACTTTATATAGAGGTCCTAGTTTTTCTCCTTGTGATGAATTATGAATCTGCTTGACGAGATACGGTTTCATCCGATAACCGTCGTTAGCAATCGTTGAAATATACTGAGCAAGTTGCATTGCTGTGTAGTTTCCGAACTGACCGATTGCCATATCTTGAAGTTCACCGGCATCTGCAGTGTCAATATTCATGTTTTCTTCATAAGGAAAATCAATTCCTGTTTTGGCTCCAAGACCAAATTGTTTATAATAGTTACTCATTTTTGTATAAGCCTCAGGATTATAATTGATGGATGATTTATTATAGTAATAATTATTTTCGCCACCCATTCGCATCGCGATGAAAAACATATACACGTTGGATGAGCGTTTAATCGCATCAATATCATTCACTGGCCCTAAATCTCTCCATGACTTTTTCCTTGGTCCATTCGCTATACGAATCGGCCTGTCAGTAATCACTTCTCCTGGACGGATGACTCCTGAATCAAGACCCGCCAAGACTGTTGCGCCTTTTACCGTGGAACCCGGTAAGTACGTATCATAGAGCACTTTATGAGATACATCCGTAAATTCATCTTCCCCTGTTTCAGAAGGATTGTATTGTTGTCCACTTGTTGCTAAAACTTCTCCCGTTTTTGGATTCATCAAAACTATGACCGCATGTCTGAACCATCTGTTTTTTCCCGGATGTTTTTGCACCGCTGCCTTAACTTCTTCCTGCACGATTTTATCTACTCGCTGCTGAAGTTCCATATCAACAGAAAGGATCAAGTCTTTACCTCTTTGTCCTTCACGGATTGTATTTGAGTCGATTACAGTACCGCTCGAATCAGTAATATGTTCTTTGATTTCTTTATTTCCATTTAAATATAGCTCATACTCATTTTCAATACCACTTCTACCGACACGGTCATTTCGACTATAATTTCTCGCGAGAAAGTATTGGTCCTCATCTTGCGGAATTCCTTGTTGCTGGCTTGTTATTCTTCCGATGTAACTTGCAAACGTACTACCAAATAAATAATCACGTTCCCAATCTGTCGTGACATTGATTCCCGGTAATTCATGCAAGTTTTCACCGATTCTCATATATTCTTCTACAGTGATGTCTTCATATTGAATAATATGAGGCGTCAGCTCGTATGCTTTGTCTAGTTCTCGCTTAATGGCCATTACTTCAAGTTCTTGTTCAGAGAAGTCTTCTAATTCGTCATCAGTGATCTTTTCAAGCATCACATAATATTGATCTTGATCACTCAATTCCTTTTCTTCTTCTGTTAATCGTTCATATGCCTCTTTTTTATTATTAATGATCCAGTAATCTTGTTTGTTTCGTTTGGTTACTGGCTCCGTATCCATTTCAATATATTCTGCTAATTTTTCAGCAATTTCCACATTATCTTCCGGTTGAACATGCTTCTTTGGTGTATATGTAATAGCGAACTCCGCCTTATTGTCGACGACGAGTTCACCGTTACGGTCGTACATCTTCCCTCTAGGTACAGGTGTAGCAGAAGTTACTCGCTCTGTTCGGTCAAGTTCTTCTTGTGCATCCATGCCGAATAAAATTTGGACGACTCCGAGTTGTAAAATCAAACCGGAAAATAATAGAAAAATGATAAAAAACAATATATTTAAACGAAGAGGCAAATGTGATTTTTGCTTCTTATTCTTCCCCATCGTTTGAGCTCTCCCTTAATTCGAGTGAATTTGACAAGCTCTATTATATCATCAAATTAACTCATTTTCATGAAGAACTTCTGACTTTTACTCGATTTTTCGGATTTGTAGCATCGCGAATAGATAGCCTAAACCGAATAGTAGTAACGAGTACCGTAGCCATTGAATCTCATGGAAGTATTGTAAACCAAGCCAAAACAGTACTAGTGAAATGACTCTGCCGAAGTTCAATATAATTTCTTTAAAAACGACGTATTCAACCCGGTAATCCCTTGCATTCCTTGCCTGGCCAATGACATCGTAAGAGATGGACATGAACGGAGCAAAAAACAACGGAAAAGATAATCCAATCATCATTCCATATATATAAAGATCTACTGCGGTATTTGCATAAATAATCCAAATAACAGCAATGTATAGAGCGACAGAGCCAATAAATATAAATCGTTTCCGTTTAGATGGTTTCAACCAGCGATTCAATAACTGATATACCAATAACGATCCACCTGCATAGATAAAATTATAGATTCCGATGGTCATTTCTCGGTCGGTGATCATGAATACCCAAAGACCGACTGCAAATAAAAACACACCGTCACGAAATCCTTGTAGAAAGTGTGCATTCATCATTCGATACCAATTCGGGTTTTCCTTCCGCTCTTGTATTGCTCTACGAATAATGTACTGCCCGCTCGTTCGTCTGCGTTCAAGAAAGATACTGGTTATTACAGCTAATAAGAATAACAGAAACGATAAAAAAAATATCGTTAAATAGCCTTTGAATCCAGACAACACGGTAATTAAATACCCTGCAAATAACGGACCGATCATCCAAGCGATTGATTGCAATGTCCCCATCGTGCTATTGAAATAATCACGCGTGTGTGGTTCCGTCACTTCAAATGTCAACACATTAAATGCCAGCAAATAAAAACCGTAACCCGCTCCAAGAATAGCGCCAAGCAGTACATAAAATGATGAAGCGTGACTCCCTAATGACAAGAGACCAATAAAAAACAGTGAGATGAGTATAATTCCGACACGTAAAATGATCACTCGATCGAAGCGTTTTACCCATTTGCCAGCAATGATAAAAATAAACAACTGCGTTAAGTAAATGGAAATATTATACACGGCGAGCAATTCAATATTGTGAGATTGTTTCCAGAGAAAAATATTGACAAAAATATTGGACATGCTTAAACCAAGTGTATATAACGCAGAGATTGCTAGCAGATAAAATAAATTTTTTCTCTCGTATTCAGTTACGTCATCCCGATGGCGAAGTTTCATTTAGCTCCCTCTTTTCACTCATTAGTCTAAACAAGAGGAAACCAGTTATGCACGCTAAGCATTGCTGATTAAATGTACGAAATCTTCACATTCACATAACAACTTTTTTTATATAACTTCAATTTATTACATCAAAAAAGCTCTCTTCAAAGCAGAATAATGCTTTGAAAAGAGCTCATGAAACATGTTATTTCATTTTATTTAGCGTCTTCATAACGCTTGCTTACTTCATCCCAGTTTACAACGTTCCAGAATGCTTTAATATAGTCTGGACGACGGTTTTGATAGTTCAAGTAGTACGCATGCTCCCAAACATCCAAGCCAAGAATTGGCGTTTTACCGTCCATAACAGGAGTGTCTTGGTTAGGAGTAGAAGTAATTTCTAATTCTCCATTATTTACAATTAACCATGCCCAGCCAGAACCGAAACGTCCTGCTGCTGCGTTTGCGAATTCATCTTGAAATGCTGAAAAGCTACCGAATTTTTCGTTGATCTTATCAGCTAACTCACCGCTAGGTTCTCCTCCGCCGTTTGGAGAAAGAACTTGCCAGAATAGTGAGTGGTTCGCATGTCCACCACCATTGTTTCTTACTGCTGTTTGAATATCACTTGGTAGAGAATTAAGATCTTTTAATAACTCATCCAATGATTTGTCTTGAAGGTCAGAATGCCCCTCTAAGGCAGCATTTAATTTCGTCACATAGGTGTTATGGTGCTTCGTGTGGTGAATGTTCATTGTTTCTTTGTCGATGTGTGGCTCTAGTGCATCATATGCATATGGTAGTTCTGGTAATTCAAAAGCCATGATGAAATTCCTCCTTCAATAATTTAATACATGGAAAATCAAAATGAATTTCCCAACACCTTTAAGGTTATCAATGGTTAGAAGTTCCTGCAAGCTTTATGCTCTATTCAAATTGTTAAATCCTTGTCATTCTTTACGAGCGATTCAGCATTGATCTCATGATAAAATAAATACAAACAAACCTTTAGGGAGACACGAACCATAATGGATATAAAAAAGATAATCCGTGAACAAAAACATAAACTCATGTGGATTTTATTATTCAGCATCCTACTGGCTGGCATTATTGTCTTCCAAGCTTTTTTAATTGTTGAAATCATTCAATCGATTTTTGTTGAAAACGAGCCATTTGAAGCTGTCATTACTTTACTAATTCTCCTATTCATCTTCCTAATCGCACGCGTCCTTATTATTCATCTCATCGGTTCAGTTAGTCTAAGACTCGGATTTCAAGCTAAGAAAAAAATCAGAAGTCAATTATTGAACCATTTTTCAACTAAAACCATAACACCGACAAACGAAGACCAAACTGGAAAAAAAATAAGCTTGATGTTAGACACTGTAGATGAAGTAGATCCTTATTTTAGTGAGTACTTGCCTAAAGTCATTCAAGCATCGACGATTCCAATAACAATCTTGGTCGTTATTTTCTTTTTCAACTATCCTTCTGGATTAATCATTTTATTCACCGCTCCTTTTATCCCTTTATTTATGGCGATCATTGGGATGAAAACGAGAGATAAATCTGAAGAACAAATTGAACAAATGAATGCTTTTTCTGCGCAATTTCTCGACACTCTCCAAGGATTGAAAACATTAAAGATATTCGGTAAGTCTAGACAGTCTGAAACGAAGATCGAAACGAGCACGTTGGGATTTCGCGATGCAACGATGGATGTTTTGAAAGTCGCATTTGCTTCAGCGTTTATGATGGAGCTAATATCCATGTTAAGTATGGGATTAATCGCGTTGGAAGTATCCTTTCGAATGATCATATTTGATACGATTACTTTTCATACTGCATTTTTCGTTCTTTTATTAGCTCCCGAATTTTATGTATTTTTGAAAGAATTAAGCAGTGCTTTTCATTCCGGCAGGGAAAGTTTGACAGCCATAAAGAAAATAGATGAGGAAATTTCCACTGAGTCACAGGATGTCAGTTGGGGTAACCATAAGCTGCAGAAGGACTCTCCATCTACCATCAAACTAGACAATGTTGAAATGCAATACCCTAACGAAGGTTTCTCACTTGGCCCGATCAATCTTCATATTGACCCGTATGAAAAAATAGCGTTAATCGGTGAAAGTGGATCTGGAAAAACGACTTTATTTCATCTATTAGCTGGCTTGATGGAACCAAAAGCAGGGACAATCTATTTGGATGGTTATGCCAAATCAGATGTCGATTCATCCTCTTGGTTTAATCAGCTAGGTTATCTGTCACAAAATCCTTATATATTTGCTGGAACAATCGCAGAAAACATATCGCTTAGCACGAACAAACGAGTCAATGATCAAGATATTTGGAATGCACTAAAACAAGTCGAACTTGATTCTCTTGTTTCTACTTTAGAAAATGGCATTCATACGACGGTCGGTGAAGGTGGACGAGGTCTATCTGGTGGCGAAAAGCAACGGTTAGCACTTGCACGAATCTTAGTGAAACAACCTTCAATTTTATTATTTGATGAACCAACGACTGGGCTTGATTTAAAAACGGAAAAAGTCATTCAAAATACGCTTGAACAATTAACTGAAAAAATGACGGTCATTACGATTGCTCATCGGGTAAAAACAATTCAATCAAGTGATCGTATATGGATAATGGAAGATGGCAAAATTGGAGCAGATGGTACACATAAAGAATTGAAGCATTCCAACAAGTTCTACCAAAGCTTGATCACATCAACGAGAAAGGAGAACATTGAATGACAAATCTACGGATAGTAATAAACGAAATTTTAAAAGAGAAAAAAGATGTTCTTCTATCTGTGTTGTTTGGGTTCATTGCAGGAATGGCAGCGATTGGCTTATTTTCAGCAAGTGGGTATTTACTATCCAAAGCAGCAATTGGTGTACCACTCACTGCATTGACTGTCGTCATTGCGATTGTTAAATTGCTTGGCGTTACGAGAGCGTTTAGTCGCTATGGTGAGCGTTATTATTCACACCGTGCCAGTTTTACGGTTCTCGGACATATCCGCAAAACGTTCTATCGAAGACTTGATCAATCATTCTCATCTCTCATGCAAAAATATCAATCCGGTGACTTGCTCTCACGTATGGTTGGGGATATTGAATCATTGCAAACCTATTTCTTACGCGTGCTATATCCACCAATCCTGCTCTTTTTTATTTTCTTGACGACGATTTTCTTTGCGTCCTTTTTCTCATTTTGGATTGCTGTCATTATATTCATCGGCTTTATTCTACAAGTTTTAGTCTTGCCATCAGTTTTTTATTGGTGGCTGATGAAAACGAATCCGAATGTACGAGCGACTCGCACTGCATTATCCAATGACTCGGGTGAATATCTTTTTGGGTATAAAGAGCTGAAAATTTTCCAACGAGAAAAATACCAAAAAGATAAATTGATCAATAAAAGTGACCACTACGAACAATCCGTATTTAATCAAAAAAGAAAGGAACGTTTGCATCAATCCATTTACACATGGGTCGGCTATTTTATCATTTGGCTTGTTTTAGCTACAGGTGCCTATTTTGTATCAGATGGTGATTTGAACGGAATCTATTTGGCTGTCTTCCTATTACTAACAATTACATTGTTCGAAAACAGCGAGGTATTAAGTGCCCTTCCGATTCATCTAGCAAATAGTCAAGAGGTTAGCGAACGGTTAAGCGAAATAAAGCCCATCGTTCAAAATGAAAGGAAGACAACAGCCCCTTCCTTCGAATCTTTGCGTATCAATCAACTGACATTCCGTTATGACAACGCACTTTCACCCGCATTAATTGATGTTAGCTTTCATTTAAACAAAGGAAGTAAAACAGCTATCGTAGGGCCTAGTGGTTCAGGTAAGTCGACAATCATTGATTTAGCCCTTGGCATTGAATCTACACAAACTGGTTCTATCGAATGGAATCACATACCGATTTCACAGCTTGAACCGAGTTCTATATGGAACCGATCAAATGTTGTATTACAAGAAAACCATTTCTTTTATGGGACTGTTCGTGATAATTTGCTAGCGGTATCATCGTATTCAGATGTTGATCTCGAGAACGCTCTTCGTCGGGTAAACCTACCTTATTTAAACCTTGATTCACTTATATTAGAAAAAGGCAGTAATTTATCAGGCGGAGAAAAACAACGTTTAGCAGTTGCAAGAATATTGCTGAATCCAGAAGCTGAGCTTTGGTTATTGGATGAACCGACATCAAGCTTAGATACAAAAAATAAGGACAATATATATAAACAACTTTGGAATGAAACAAAAAATAAAACCGTACTATTGATTACACATGAACTAACTCACTTAGAAGACATGGATCAAATTATCGTTCTACAAGAAGGTAAAATTGTTGAATCAGGAACATATGAAGAGTTAATGAACCGTAAAGGTGAGTTTTACCAAATGAAGCAAATTGAAGACTCTGTCTTGTTATAAGGATCATCGAGAGTTAAAAAAGTTTGAGTTATATAATTAAGATTGAATTATATCAAAACCCCAGTTAGGGCTTATGCGTTGGCCACTAAGTGGGGTTTTGTTATTTCTCTATTATTTATCGTTATTGTTCGTCGTCATATAAAGAAGGACTCTCTTTTGATGCGACCCAAAAGGCTAAGAAAATCGATCCGATTAACACAATCGGTGGTGCATAGATAATTAGTAGTTCTTCCATATCATTCACCTCAACTATTTATCGCCTTGAATATATCTCTTGTCGAATAAAAATAACCTGAAAACTAAATACAATGACGGAACGAGCATAACAAATCCTAGAATGAATACTGTGATTAATGATATCGCCATTGTATCGTTTGTAAATCCGTCATTTACTGTTAAGTGAGGATAAAGCAAATACGGATACTTCGAAATGCCGTACGCATAAAAAGCAAATGCGAACTGTCCGAATAACAGCGTTACTGACCAGCCATAATTTTTCTTTTTGATAAGAAAATATACAGAACCAATAAAGAATATAAAGGAGATGGCAAACATCCACCATAAGTCAATGATCAATTCTAAATGATCTGGATTATGCCAGCGTAGTTCGTATATAATCCCACCAGCAGTAACAATCAGAGGCACAGCCCAAATTAAAGCGTATTTTCGCATTAAGTTGGTTGCATTGGTATCGCCTGCTTTATCTGCATACCACGTTAGGAAGACGGCTGAAATATACAATACAGCAACGACAGCCAGAACGACAATACTCCACGTCAATGGGCTTGTAAATAATGACCAATAGTCCAAGATAGGTCCAGAGTCAGTTATTTCAATAAATCCTCCTTCTGAAATAGCGAAAACGACAGAAAGAGATGCTGGAAATAGTAAACCTGACACCCCGTACATAAATGCATATCCATTATGTCCTGTTGGTCCATAGGTTTCGAAAGCATAGTACGAACCGCGTATTGCTAGTAAGATCAGTGCGATACTGACTGGCACTAACAAAACACTTCCATAATAATAAGCAGTTGATGGGAAAAAACCGACAATGCCTACGAAGAAAAACACTAGAAAGACGTTCGTGATTTCCCAAACAGGCGAAAGATACCGCTGAATAACCTTTGTTAATATATGCTCTTTCCCGGTTAATTTACTGTAAGCATTAAAGAACCCTGCACCGAAATCTATGGAGGCGATCATCACATATCCAAATAAAAATGTCCATAAAACAGCCATACCTAAAATCTCATAGCTCATCGACCCTCACCACCTTGTAATGATGCTAGATCATTTTCTACTGGGTTTTGTTTAAACATACGCGTGAGCACAACGACGACCCCGATACCTAGTATTAAGTACAGAATCGCAAACAAAACAAACATCAATCCGACATGATCACTTTGTGTTGCCGCTTGGTCAACAGTCATAAAACCTCTTAAGATCCATGGCTGTCTCCCGAATTCAGCTAGCCACCATCCTGATTCGATCGCTATCATAGATAAAGGGCCACCTAGCAAAATACAAAAACGAAACCATTTTTGTCGGATCCAATTCCAGTTGTACCGCGTTCCAATTACATAAATCAGCCCTAAGAAAATCATCAATGAGCCTATTGTAATCATAATGTCGAAGAAATAGTGAATAAACAAAGGTGGTTGCTCTTCTTCCGGGAATTCATTTAACCCTATCACTTCAGCAGATGGATTATTAAACGCTAAAATACTTAATGCATATGGAATCTCAAGCGCATAGCGGACGTTTTGATCGTCATCCAATATACCCATATATATAAGTGGTGCTTCTGTTTCTGTTTCAAAATGCCATTCTGCTGCAGCTAACTTTTCTGGTTGGTGCTCTGCCAAGTACTTTCCAGAAAAGTCTCCGATTAATGCTGATGCAATTGCAAATACTAAACCAACTTTCATCGTCAAGTGCAAGCCTTTTTTATGATAGGTTTGTTTCGAACCACGCAATAAGTGAAAGGCAGCGATTGAAGCCAAAATAAATGCTGAAGTCATGAACGCAGTAGCGACAACGTGTGTCACTTTTGTCCAAGTTGCAAGGTTGAACATTGCCATCAGTGGATTCACGCTTGTTAACTGTCCATTAACGATTTCAAACCCTTCAGGCATATTCATAAACGCATTGACCGTTGTTATAAAGAATGCCGACATTGCAGCTCCTATAGCAACTGGTACGAGTAATAATAAATGTTTTTTTGGATTTTCAAAGCGATCCCAAGTATATAGATAAATACCTAAGAAAATTGCTTCAAAGAAAAAAGCGAATACTTCCATGAATAAAGGTAAGGCAATCACATGCCCGGCTAATTCCATGAACCTTGGCCAAAGGAGGCTTAATTGCAAGCCAATCGCCGTCCCAGTAACTACACCAACAGCTACAGTTACAACAAATCCTTTGGCCCATCTTCTCGCCATTAATAGATAATGAGGGTCATTTCGTTTTATGCCGATCCACTGTGCAATCATAATCATTAAAGGTACGCCAACACCAATCGTCGCAAAGATAATATGAAAGCTTAGCGTCAACATGGTAAGCATTCTACTTCCAAATACCGGATCATCAAATAACATGCTTCTCCCCCCGTCGAGTAATATCATCTATCAATTACTATTATACCCTATCTGATCTTGACTAAAGCTTATATCTATGATGGTTATATGGCTTTATTATGTACTATTTGTGAATGAATTCTCAATTTGCTAAAACGAATAAAAAATACACTTTTAAGTATCTTGAATCTATTAAAATGATGGAAACTGTCGTGATATTCTTGGTTTTCCACAATAACATTAAAACAAACCTTTGTTGATCGAACAAAAGACAGACCTCCAGAGAGTCAATACTCATAGAGGTCTGCTAAATACTTATAATGTTGCTCGATCCGATCGATTATTGATAAATAACGACAAAATAAACCCTATTATAGAGATTATCGCTGCAACGTAGAAGGATACAACTACACCATTAATTTCACCGGCGACTCCGGCATTCGGTGTAATTTGATGTGTCATAACGGAAACGAGCAAAGCTGTTCCTACCGCACCTGATATTTGACGAAACGTATTATTCATTGCCGTACCATGTGGCAAATATTTCTCAGGTAACACATTCAGACCAGCTGTTGTTGAAGGCATCATAATCATCGCAATAGAAAGCATACGCAACGTATTTGACACCGTTAAATATAAAAACGATGTGGACTCGTCTAAATTTGTAAACAACAATGTTGTCAGAAAGAGGCCCAATGAACCGATAATCAGTAACCAACGTGGTCCAAACTTATCAAATAACGTTCCTGTCACAGGATTCATTAGTCCCATTAAAACTGCCCCAGGCATTAACATGAGACCTGAGTCCAATGGAGAAAAGCCAAGCATATCTTGCATAAAGATTGGCAGTATGATTGCTCCGCCGATCATTGACATAAATGAAACCATACCAATTACTGTCGCAATCGTAAATGTTTTAAATTTAAAGATTCGAAACTCCAAGATTGGCGTTTCCATTCGTAATTGTAAACGAATGAAAAGGAATAAAGTGATTGAACCTACTAATATAGAAATAATGGTTTCTGTCGCCAGCCAACCAGCATCCCCTGCTACACTGAAACCATAAAGTAATCCACCAAATCCAAGTGTAGACAAAATGATTGATGGAATATGAACGGATGGGTATGTTTGTTTCGTTATGTTCTTTAAAATAAAATAAGCAACAATCATATCGAATATCGCTATTGGTAAGACAATATAAAACAAAATACTCCAGTGATGATTTTCAACAAGATAACCGGATAACGTTGGACCGATTGCTGGTGCAAAAGCAATAATCAGACCAAAATATCCCATCGCTTTTCCTCGTTTATCAATCGGAAAGATTAAAAAGAGAATCGTTTGCATTAACGGCATGATAATTCCAGCACCAGAGGCCTGAAAAACACGTCCGACTAGCAGAACTTCGAAACTCGGTGCAACCGCACATAATAAGGATCCAAACGCAAAAAGACCCATTGCTGTCAAAAAGAGTCCACGCGTTGTAAATCGTTCAATCAAAAAAGCAGTAACAGGTATCATAATCCCGTTAACTAGCATAAAAATGGATTGAAGCCATTGACCTAAGTTTGGATCAATCTGTAAGTCCCTCATTATATATGGTAACGCCGTGCCCAATAAGGTTTGATTTAGAATTGCTACAAAAGCCCCAGATAATAAGGCGATCATTAAGGGAACTTTTTTTATTTTACTTCGTTCTTCATCTGTCATGGTGAACCTTCCTTCTACCTTCGCAAATTAAGTATTAGTATAACAATTTAGTAACCCGAAATAAATAAATATGATTAATAATATTATTCATAAAATTTACTCGCATAATGGCTTATATACATGATAAAAAACAAAAACTCTAAAAGTCGATTGACTTTTAGAGTAATTATTTTATGTATGGCGGAGGAGGAGGGATTCGAACCCCCGCGGGCCGCAAAGCCCCTGGCGGTTTTCAAGACCGCTCCCTTCAGCCGAACTTGGGTACTCCTCCGAAGAGTAAATGGTGGACCCTGCAGGACTCGAACCTGCGACCGATCGGTTATGAGCCGATAGCTCTAACCAGCTGAGCTAAGGGTCCTAAGTATTTAATGGGGCGACCGGTGGGAATCGAACCCACGAATGCCGGAGCCACAATCCGGTGCGTTAACCACTTCGCCACGACCGCCATATGTAAAATGTTTAATTCATAAAAAATAGCGGCGGAGGGAGTCGAACCCACGACCTTACGGGTATGAACCGTACGCTCTCGCCAGCTGAGCTACGCCGCCATATGGCTCCAGCGGCAGGATTCGAACCTGCGACCAATTGGTTAACAGCCAACTGCTCTACCACTGAGCTACGCTGGAATATAATAAAGTAATTTTTACGTGGTACACGCTTTGCTTAATATGCTCAGTGCTCGTCGTGTATCCACTCCTCGCAAACCTACACTGAAGCTTCTCAAGATGTTTACGGTTCGCTACGCTGGAATATAATAAAGTAATTATTATCTGAAACACGCTTTACTTAATATGTTCCGTGTTCGTCTATCTTATTTCGTTCACTTCGCAATTTTCGACGACGAAATATAATTTATCATGTTCCTTCATGATTGTCAATCCTATCTCCATAAAGTTTTCTTTTAAAATTTTATTGGAAAATATAAAAAGGTCAAAAATTAGGATAAGACTTACCAAAACAGTCCTTTAGAACCGTTAATCTACCTCCAGTAACCTGCAAATTTCATAAAATTATAACCGCCCTCTATGTTAGAAAGCGGTCATACATACCATTTCATTTAATGATTGTTTTTGACTTCTTGCGCTACGTTTGATGCATGATCTCCTATTCGTTCTAAGTTACTAATCATATCGACGAATACAATTCCTGCAGTCCCATTACAGATCCCTTTATTTAGACGTAAAATATGATTTTTTCGATAAACTTTTTCCATATTATCAATTGCATTTTCTTTCGCCATTACAGCATCGGCTAGTTCGACGTCCATTGTTTCGAATGCTTCCAAAGCTTGTGAAACTGTTGAAATAGTTAAATCGAGCATTTCATTTAAGTCTTGCATCGCATCTTCAGTAATAATGACTTTATTCGTGAGTTTATACTCATTTAGCTCAAGAACGTTTTCAAAGTGGTCCCCTATCCGTTCGATATCGCGGACAATATTCACGATACTGGAGTGTAACGTACTATCCGCTTCAGTAATCGATGTACTAGAAATTTGTACAAGATAGTTCGTGATCTTTTTATCCAAATCATTTATCGCATGTTCGAATTGATAAGCCATTTCGGAGTGTTTTCCACTGTTAGTATTCACGTAATCCCTTGTCTCTTGCAACCCTTGTACAGCTAATTCGCCCATACGCAACGTCTCTTGTTTAGCTTGGTTAATCGCCACAGAAGGTGATTGCGCAATAAATATCGGGTCCAAATGTTTTGGTTTATAATCAATTACTTGATCCTCACCAGGAACAATTTTCGTAACAAGTACAGCCAATAAAGCTATAAACGGAAACTGAATAATCGTATTCGTAATATTAAACGTACCGTGAGCAAACGCTATGGTCATTTTCGGTTCCAATGCCAGCACTTCTTGCATCCAAGAGATTAAGCTTGTAAATGGAGGCAAAAGTATTAAAAAGAGTATTGCCCCAACTAAGTTAAATATAACATGCGTTGCTGCCGCTCGTTTTGCTGCTACACTGGCGCCTATTGCTGCAATAACGGCCGTAATGGTTGTACCGATGTTATCGCCGAATAAAACAGGTAATGCAGCGGCTAACTCAATCGCGCCTTCCGCATGTAACGATTGCAAAATCCCAATCGTTGCCGAAGAACTTTGCACGATGACTGTAAAGATTGTTCCGACTAACACTCCTAATAGTGGTATTTCACTCATCGAAACAGTTAATTCTTGGAAGGTATCTAAAGTTCGAAGTGGTTTCATACCTTCACCCATTAGTTCGAGACCATAAAACAACGCACCAAAACCAAAGAAAACTTGTCCCAAATAATTAATCCGATTATTTTTAAAGAAAAATAGTAATAATGTACCTACTGCAATTATCGGAAGTGCATATGCAGAGATATCAATACCGATAATGAACGCAGTGACCGTTGTACCGATATTAGCCCCCATAATGACTCCTATTGCCTGTCTAAGGGTCATAAATCCCGCGTTAACCAAACCAATCGTTAACACAGTTGTTCCTGTACTCGTTTGTATTAATACGGTAACGACTATACCAGCGAGAACTCCCATAAATGGGTTCGTTGTAAAACGATCTAAAATTTCTCTTAGTTTATCGCCGGCTGACTTTTGGAGGCCATCCCCCATATATTTAATTCCGAATAGAAAAATTCCTAATCCACCAATGAATAGGAATATCATTTCTTGAACAGATACATCTCCCATTGATTTCACCTCTGTTTAATTATTAACCCTTTCACATTATGTAGAACAAAGTCGTTTATTGTAAACGGTTAAGGTGAAAAATTTACACAATCTTTACAATCGAGAATAATGGTAAATTATTCTGTAGATCGGTCGACCTCTTTAACTACAATCCTTGTTCCCTCAATTTGCACAATCTCAACCTTTTTATCCATTTCAATCCACTTTCCTTCAGAAACTGCACTGTATTTTTCTTCATTTACTACAATCGTTCCCGTCGGTCGCAAAACCGTTTTTGTAATGCCTCTTTCTCCGAGCAAGCTTTTATATTCGTCATTTAATGAATTGTACCCCGCTTCACTCGTCAGCTGATCTTTCAAAGCAATTTTTGACCACATATTCCTTTTCGGAAATACTTTTAATAAAAACAAGCTACTTAAACTACCTAACAAAACACCCGCAGAACTATAAAAAGATGCTATCCAACCTGGTGCAGTATAACCGATTATAAAAATCATCAGTAATAAACCAATAACACCCAATGTACCATCATTAATTAACTTTCCGTCTAAGACTACTAACCCAAGTCCTACCAAGAAAACTGCAGTAATGATCAGTAATTGTAAAGAGTCCAGATAAAAAGAAAAGTAATACGCTATAAATCCAAGTCCTAAAATTGCTCCTACACCTTTAATTTTTACAAAAAGCTCACCAAACAAGAAAAACAACCCTAAAAAAGGAATTAAAAACACGAAAAAATTATGATCTAAAAGCATTTCTCTCCCCCGCATTTCTACATGACTAAATATTTTTATTCTTCTCTTTATTTTATATAATAATATTGTAGAAATAAACTAATATTGAAACCAATACGTTTTATCAAGTGTTAATATGGTAAATTGAATCGGTTTTGTGTTATTATCTATATTGGATATTTATTTTTCTAAAGATTAAAGGAGAGTTGTAGCATGCCTGCAATTACACACCGTAAGGATACGAGACCTGTACGTGTAGGAGATGTTGTCATTGGTGGAACAGACGAAGTTATTATTCAATCGATGACGACAACAAAAACACACGATGTTGAAGCTACTGTTGCAGAAATTCATCGGTTAGAAGACGCCGGCTGTCAAATCGTTCGTGTAGCATGTCCAGATGAACGTGCAGCAAATGCACTTCCAGAGATAAAGAAACAAATTAATATACCGCTTGTCGTTGATATACACTTTGATTACCGTCTCGCACTGAAAGCGATTGAAGGCGGCGCGGACAAAATCCGTATTAACCCTGGTAATATCGGTAAAAGAGAACGTGTTGAAGCTGTCGTAAACGCAGCGAAAGAAAAAGGAATTCCAATTCGAATTGGAGTCAACGCGGGATCATTAGAAAGACACTTGTTAGAGAAATATGGATACCCTACAGCCGAAGCAATGGTTGAAAGTGCTCTTGAGCATATTAAAATACTCGAAGATCTAGACTTCTACGACATTGTCGTTTCATTGAAAGCATCTGATGTTAACTTAGCGATTGAAGCATATGAAGAAGCTGCTAAACAAATTCAGTATCCGCTTCACCTTGGTATCACTGAATCAGGTACATTTTTTGCTGGTTCTGTAAAAAGTGCAGCAGGTCTAGGAGTTATTTTAAACAAAGGGATTGGAAGTACGCTTCGAATTTCTTTAAGTGCTGACCCTGTACAAGAAGTGAAGGTAGCAAAAGAATTGTTGAAGTCATTCGGCTTAGCTGCCAACGCTGCAACATTAGTTTCATGCCCTACTTGTGGAAGAATCGAGATCGATTTAATTTCCATTGCGAATGAAGTCGAAGAATACATTCAAAAAATCCACGCACCTATTAAAGTTTCTGTACTTGGTTGTGCCGTAAACGGACCAGGTGAAGCGAAAGAAGCAGATATAGGTATTGCAGGAGCACGCGGCGAAGGTTTACTATTCCGTCACGGAAAAACCGTCCGTAAAGTCCCTGAAGAAACCATGGTTGAAGAATTGAAAAAAGAAATCGATATTCTTGCTGAAGAGCATTATCGAAAACAAGAAGAAGAAAAACAAAAACTAAACACGTAACCTTACTAAGACAAAGCCGGTGATGAGAATATACGCTCGTTACCGGCTTTTTT
This sequence comes from Allobacillus salarius, assembly GCF_007559425.1. Lineage (GTDB taxonomy): Bacteria > Bacillota > Bacilli > Bacillales > Alkalibacillaceae > Allobacillus > Allobacillus salarius. The sequence goes on from NZ_VMHE01000001.1 coordinate 223,661, forward strand.
GTCTAAATAATTGGATTCACCATCAGTCGGAAAATGACCGCAAACATTGATAATATAATGGCAGCGTTTCCCAATATCAAGCTGTTTTTCCGTATTGCATATACGCCCAACACTCCTCCAACTATAGCGAAAAATATCGTCCATATAAAGAACGAAATCACCGCTACGCTAAGTGCTAACCATCCCCATCCGTGCTGTGCACGTACTTTCATATTCGTTCGTTTATCATATTTCTTTACTTCTGAACGACTTGATTCATGAGGATTAATCGCTGGTGCATCCGCAGTAAATTCCGTATCATAATGATTTATTGACTCTACTTCTTGTTCCGAGTCTGTGTTTTGTTCATTGACATGACTGGTTGATGTGAAATCATCCTGGTTAGAAGTGTATTCTGATTCATTATTATATTGATCATCTTTCATGATTGCATGCCTCCACTTTATTTTCGTATCTTTAGTCTGTGTATAAGTGGTTATTTTATGAATGAAAATTATTATTTTCGTCACAATTGGGTTGGTTCGCATGAGCCATCCTCGTTGTTCATACATATATATAAATGAAATGACTACAGAAAGGTTGATCCCATGATTAAGCAACTCGTTCGGATGAAGTTAGCACAAACTTCACCAAAAGAAATCGTTCAATATAGTCAACGGTACAATATTCCGCTTACTATGAGCCAATCTGAAGAATTACTCGACTTCATCCACACAAAAAAAATCGACCCTTTTTCGGAAAAGGATCGATTGAAAACATTTTCTTATATTGAACAAAATATAGGTCGTCGAGAAGCCAATAATGCGAAGAAATTATTGGAAAACTTAGCTAAAGAGTATAACTTAGACCACTTGTTATAGTTTACCCTTATTGATTAACAATTTTATCTTTTAAATCTTCATCGAAAGCGCCGTTTTTCAACATGTCAATTTCAAATTTGTAAGGTGGCTTTCGGTTCTTTTTATCTTCACCGACATACGGTGTTTCCAATATTTTAGGTACTTCATTAAATTCAGGGAGATGAATGACACGGTGCAATGCCTCAAACCCAATGTGACCGAATCCAATATTTTCATGTCTGTCTTTTCTTGCCCCTCTTTCATTCTTACTGTCGTTAATATGAAGTACCTTTAAACGGTCCAATCCAATAATGTCATCAAATTCTTTTAACACGCCGTCCAAATCATTCACAATATCATAACCGGCATCATGGACGTGGCAAGTATCAAAGCAAATAGATAAACGATCATTATGAGTGACACCATCAATAATGTTGGCGAGTTCTTCAAAGCTACGACCACACTCTGAACCTTTTCCAGCCATTGATTCTAAAGCAATTTGAACGGATTGATCTTTTTCAAGCACCTCATTCAACCCTTCGATGATTCGCTTGATTCCAACATCAACTCCAGCTCCGACGTGAGCTCCTGGGTGTAAGACAATTTGTTTAGCACCGAGAGCCTCTGTCCGTTCGATTTCACTACGTAAGAAATTGACACCTAATTCAAAGGTTTCAGGCTTCGTTGTGTTCGCAATATTAATAATATAAGGGGCATGGACAATGATTTCATTGATTCCATGCTCTTTCATATGAGCTTTACCTTGCTCAATATTTAACTCCTCTATTGCTTTTCTTCTTGTATTTTGTGGCGCCCCTGTATAAATCATAAATGTGTTGGATCCATAAGAAACTGCTTCTTCACTGGATGCCAATAACATTTTCTTTCCGCTCATTGAAACGTGTGAACCTAAAATCATTCCCGTCTCCCCTTCCACTATTTTCTCTTTTTCCGAAATTGGTCTCTTTTCATTTGTTGTTTAATTCGTTCTTGTTCAGACTTCATTTTCTTTTTATAGCCAGGTTTCACTTTTTTCTTTCTTCTGACTTGTTGCCACGCTTGTGCGTCTAGTTCAGATTCTTTCCTCTCACGCTTTTTCCGTTCATTCCATTCTTTGACTTCAACCCATTCACCTTGTTTAATATCCATATTTGTGAATGACAAGCCTCGTTCTTCTAATTTTTCAATTAAAGGTAAATCTTTTTCTTCATAAAAACTTACGGCTGTCCCTTCAAGCCCCGCTCTTGCGGTACGGCCTACACGGTGAATATATGAATCCATTTCTTGTGGTAACTGCGCGTTAAAGACATGACTAATTCCAGGAATATCGATTCCTCTTGCGGCTAAGTCAGTCGCCACAATATATTGAAAACGTAATGATTTTAATTCTTGAAGCATACGCTTTCGCTCACGAGGTTTTAATCCCCCATGTATTAAACCAACTTCAAATCCCTTCGAAATTAATTCATTCGCCAACTCATCCGCATCTTCTTTCTTATTCACGAATACTAATGCGATATATGGATTAATTAACTCCGAAGCTTTGATTAGCAAGTCCGCTCGATTTCGGTGCCGCAATGGGACTAAACGGTGCTCCAGTTTCTCTGGTCCAAACGAACCGTGATCTATTTCGATATGGAGCGGATTATTTAAATAACGTTTCAATAACGGCTGCAAGCCTTTTGGAATCGTTGCAGAAAAAATCATCGTTTGAACATCTTCTTTTAAGCGGTATAAAATTTGATCAACTTCATTAATTAAACCTAAATCGATCGTCAAATCAGCTTCATCAAGAACGACTGTGTTCACAGACGCCGTTTTAATTGCCTGCTCCTTCATAAAATCAAGGATTCTTCCAGGCGTACCAACAATTAAATGTGGCTGGTTTTTCATTTTTTGTAATTCGCGGTTTTTATCTGTGCCACCAATGACCAACCGAGCATTCCATCCAACCTGATCATCTGCGAGATGAATTATTTTTTTGACTTCATCAAAAATCTGAATCGCCAACTCACGTGTCGGTGCGATTACAATTTTTTGTACAGATGCATCTGTTGTGTCGATTTGTTCGAATAACGGGATTAAATAAGCATGCGTTTTCCCAGAACCTGTCTGAGATTGTCCAATAATACTCCGATTACTGAACGACTGAGGGATCACCTCATGTTGGATCTCAGTTGGCTTTTTAAAGCCTAATTGGTGAATAATTTGAAGCATATTCTCACTTAGTGCATAATCATTAAACATTTTAGTCATAAGACGAATTCTCCTTTAAAACTGCCATCTTTTATTATAAATCACAATAGAATGAATTGCCAACGACTTAACACTTTGTAAAAGTTACTCATAGGCCTTATAATAGGTTTAGAGAGATATTATTGCGATTTGAGGAGGAACCAATCAATGGAAGTCATCAAAATAGCCCCTAGAGGTTATTGTTATGGTGTGGTTGACGCAATGGTCATCGCAAGTAATGCCGCAAAGGATCCTAACCTACCTCGGCCAATTTACATTCTTGGGATGATTGTTCATAACAGCCACGTCACTAACGCTTTCAAGGATGAAGGGATTATTACGTTAGATCAACGTGGAAAGTCACGTTTAGAATTATTAAAAGACATCAATGAAGGAACGGTTGTTTTTACTGCTCATGGTGTATCACCAGAAGTAAAAAAAGTCGCTGAAGATAAAGGGTTAACTGTTCTTGACGCAACGTGTCCAGATGTAACTCGAACACATGACTTAATTCGTGACAGAGTAGCTGATGGATATGAAATTGTATACATCGGTAAAAAAGGTCACCCCGAGCCTGAAGGAGCTGTCGGTGTCGCACCAGACCACGTCCATTTAATACAGACAGAAGATGATGTCGATAACTTAACGATCGATCCTACTTCGAAAATCGTTGTCACGAACCAAACGACGATGAGTCAGTGGGATGTACATGACATTATGCTTCTCGTCCAAGAAAAATATCCACAAACAGAATTGGTTCAAGAAATTTGTATGGCTACGCAAGTTCGTCAGGAGGCAGTTGCTGAACAAGCAAAAGATGCGGACTTAACACTAGTCGTAGGCGACCCAATGAGTAACAACTCCAATCGGTTGGCACAAGTATCAAAAGAACTTGCCAATACAGAAGCATATCGAATTGCCGATGTTTCGGAAATCAAATTGGAATGGCTTGAAGGCTGCGAAAAAGTTGCCGTTACAGCTGGTGCTTCAACACCAACTCCAATTGCCAAAGAAGTCATCAAATTCATCGAGAATTATGATAAAAACGATGAATCGACTTGGTCAAGAGAAAGCCTTGTAACGAGCACAAAAATTCTTCCAAAAGTAAAGCCTAATAAAAAGCCTGCCAAAAAGAATCGTGCGACAATCAAAAAATAAAGTACATCTCGCAAGTAAATTTATACTGTTTCTGTAAGCCTCTCGCTTAGGCTTATAGAAACAGTTTTTTTATGCTCTCCATCTTGGTGATAGACAGTCCAGATTTCAGCTTTTCTATCGTTTATTCGTTTGTTTCTTATCTTCAAATATTCCTCGCCCCCCCCAATAAACCCCACCAACATAATCCGGTAGCACTTCCCTTCCGTTTTTATCGACATTTTATTCCAATATACTGAACAGGAAAAAATGCGATGTGAATTCATATAGTGTAGGATAAAACACAGGAGGGATATTCATGAGCTTTTATCAAGCTAACAAGAGTGAGATGTCGAAGCTTCATGTATTAAGTCACTCGAATATTTGAAATGGAAGAAAATAAAAAACAATAATTAAGATGATTACCTATTGTCTGGTAAATTTTGAACGAGTCCTGTATTATCAACCTATAAAGTTTTTATATATTAAAACTTATCAAAAAAACATACATCGGAGGTTTATATGAAAAAAAATACGTTATTATTGATTGCAGTTGGGCTAATATTTGTACTCTTAGCAGCTTGTAACTCTTCGACAGATGAAAAGAGTGAAGAAGCAGTCAATCCGGACGACCCAATCGTTGTCGGGTCTTTTGTGGATACAGAAGGTGGAATTTTAGGTAATATGGTTTTGCTAATCCTTGAAGAAAATGGATACAACATAACAGATAAAGTTCAGTTCGGTACACCTGATGTGCATAGAAACGCACTTTTACAGGATGAATTAGATATCGGAATCGACTATACAGGAAACGGACAATATTATGCTGAAAATGTCGATGAAGAAGTGTGGAGAGATGCATCAGAGGGATATGAAACCATAAAGAAATATGACAAAGAAAATAATGATTTAATATGGTTGGCTCCAGCTAATGCGAACAACACTGAAATGTTAGCTGTCAAAAAAGAGTTTGCCGAAAAGCATGATTTGAAAACATTAGATGATTTTGCGGATTATGTCAATGACGGCGGCGAAGTGACTTTAATCACGAGTCAGCTTTTCGCAGAGAAGAAATTAGGATTACTAGGAATGGAAGAAGAATACGGTTTCAATTTAGATTCAGATCAAACGATCATGCTTCCACACGGAAACACAGCTGAAATGATCAGTGCTCTTGTCCAAGGTACAGATGATGTCAATGTATCACTTGTCTATGGTACAGATGGCTCGTTACCTGATTTGAATTTAGTTGTTTTAGAAGACCCGCTTTCTATTCCACCTGTATTTGAACCGTCTGTCGTTGTCAGAGCAGAAGTTTTAGACGAATACCCTGACATTCAGAACATCATTGAAGATGTGTTTACGTCAATTGATTTAGAAGACTTACAACATATGAATAAAGACGTCATCGTAGACGGGCTATCACCAAAAGATGTCGCAAGAGACTATTTGACAGAAGAAGGATTTTTAGACTAAATACAGTCAAAAAGGTGTTGGATGAATGATTACAATAAATGATAAAACATTGCTGCTGCTATCCTCTATAGGAGCAGCAGCATTTGTTTTTTTGAATCTCATAAAACATAAGCCAAATCGAATTCTACCTGGAGAACCGTATACAAGCTTCGAGATTTTCGGAAATATAGGTATAACAATCCTTCTTGTATGGGGGGTATTCATCGTATTCTCTTTTGTTGAACTAAAGCATAAAAACAAAATCATATTTATATTAACAACAGGTTTGATAATCGCTTTATTTTCGTTATTACTTTCCAATGTTGAAGCGTTGATCGATGGGCAGTCTTCCGCGCGTATAAGTTTTTCAGCAGGTTTTTATGTGCAACTATTTTGTATATATATGCTTTTTTCGACTTATACAGAGCGGATTAAAAACCATACATATATAAAATGGATTGGATTATTGAGTATTGTTGGTTTTTTCTATTACTTTACGAATACAGACGCATTTTCAAATCTCTCATTAGTGAAAGAGTACACAATTAAAAAAGAGCAATTTTATGATCACCTTAGAATCCATGCACTTCTTACGTTTGCTTCGGTCATTACCGGTGCATTTATAGCAATACCGCTAGGATTTTTAGCGTATTCTAGAAAAAAATTAGAAGATAAAATTATGGTTCCATTAAGTATTATCGAAACGATTCCAACATTTGCTCTTTTTGGTGTGTTACTTGTTCCGCTCGCTGGCTTAGGAAGCCTTCCTTTCTTTGAGCAAATCGGCGTTAGTGGCATAGGCTGGGCTCCTGCTTATGTTGCCCTCACATTATACACATTGCTTCCAATCGGCCGAAATACATTAACAGGCTTTCATTCCGTTAATCAAAACGTTATTGAAGCAGCAACCGGCATGGGGATGAGCAACAGACAAATTTTACAAAAGATTGAGCTTCCATTAGCGTTTCCGGTTATTTTTACAGGTATACGCATAGCGTTTATTCAAACAATTGGTGGAGCTGTGCTCGCTGGTCTAGTCGGCGGTGGTGGAATGGGAACATTTGTATTTCTCGGGCTTGGTGAAGCATCGCCTGATTTAATTTTGTTAGGTGTCCTACCAATCGTATTTTTCACCATCCTGCTTGACTATATTTTACGAACCATCGAAAAGATAATCGGGGGTATAATCTATGATTAACATCGAACACGTGACAAAAAAATATGGTGACTTTACTGCTGTGAATGATCTCTCTTTGACCGTTGAATCTTCTGAGTTCTTAGTTATACTCGGTCCATCTGGATGTGGAAAATCAACTTTACTGAGATTAATCAATAAAATGATTGAAAGAAATGATGGGGTTATCACGGTTAATGGTGAAAATATTGATGACTTAAAAGGTGTACAATTAAGAAAAACAATCGGATACGTAATTCAAAATATTGGGTTGTTCCCCCATATGAACGTCTATAAAAATATTGCGACTGTTCCACGTTTGTTAAAGTGGAACGAAGATACAATTGCCAAACGAGTATCTGACATGCTTGCTTTAGTCGGCTTGGAGCCTACGATTTACCAAGTGAAAACACCTGCACAATTATCAGGCGGAGAGGCTCAACGTATTGGTGTGGCACGAGCGATGGCATCTGACCCGGAGATTCTTCTGATGGATGAACCATTTGGAGCAGTTGATCCAATTAATCGGTTAAGATTGCAAAAGGAATTTAGAAAGATTCAACGAAAACTGAAAAAAACCGTTGTCTTTGTTACACATGATACAGATGAGGCACTGCTGCTTGCAGATCGAATTTGTATCATGAATAAGGGCGAGATCGTACAAGTTGATACACCAGAAAACATCGTTCTTCATCCTAAAAATGACTTCGTAAAAGACTTCTTTAAAGAAGAAGGTATTTTAACCATTTTGTCACGGAAGCCTGCGGTGGATTATGCAGAACCGTTCGAGTTAGATGAAAACCCACTACATCAAGACGCGACAATGAGAGATGTACTATTAACAATGTTAACGACTGGTCAAGAGCGAGTATCTCTTATTAACGGCAGCATTTCATGGGATGCTTTATTACAAATCGCCGGAAGTGATGTCCATGACAGTGAATAAAAAAGGACTTTTTGTTGCAGCGTTTCTTACAATTCTCTTAACTGTTATCGTGATTTATTCAAAAGGATTTGAACAAATTCTCTACAAATTTTTCAGTTCAAAAAGCGAAAACGGATCTCGAACACTGCTCGTTGTTTATTTTTTTGAACATCTCTGGATGGTTATCTTATCAAGCTTGATTGCAATTGTACTCGGAACAGCTATCGGTATTTTCATCACGACAAGTTACGGCCGTGAATTTAAAGCCCTTTTATTAAAAACAGTCAATTTAGGCCAGGCCTTCCCTTCTCCTGCTTTACTCGCTCTTGCAGTTCCTATTTTAGGTTACGGCATTAAAGGAGCACTCATCGCCCTTGTCATTTATATATTAATGCCGATTGTGTACAACGTCGTCATCGGAATAGAAGAAGTACCTAAAGATATCGTTGATGCCGCAAAAGGTATGGGAATGTCGGAAGTAGAAGTCTATCGGAAAATAAAAATCCCGTTAGCATTAAATGTTATTCTAGGAGGAATTCGCACCGCCCTTGTAATAAACATTAGTGCGACAACATTAGCAGCAACTGTTGGGGCTGGTGGTCTTGGTGTATTAATCGTAAACGGCGTAAAAACGTTCGATATGGTTTTAATTTTAGAAGGCGTTATTCCGGTAACGTTACTTGCTATTATAGTAGAACTGTTATTAAAAGCACTGCAGCAAAGACTAATTTGGAATAGTTAAAAATAACGTTTAACCGGCAACTATAATTCTCTCAGTCCAATCCTTAACAAATAACGTGGAGCTCATCAATTACGATGGTCTCCACGTTTTTTGCCATTTATATGCTATTGGAACCTTCACTACACCTATAGAAGTAGTCCTTTATGAATCAACTGCTGGATCAACCGTTATGTCATAATATACATTTGACACTTTTGGAACTTCATTACCTATTCGTCGAGCTATTCGATCTAAAACATTATCAGGTATTTTTGCCCGCATCATTTGTGTTGAATTTATTTTCTCTATCATTTTAACCAATATAGGATATGTCCATTGTTCGCCACTAAAATCCCACTCAGGCTGCAACAAAACTGTATAAAACTGTTCCAATTGGTATTCTAAACCTGCTTGGAAAACTTCAAACCTTAAAATGGCTTCACTTTCACGTAAAACATGAATACGTTCTTCGGTAACCTTACCCTTCACTTTACCCGCTAACCCAACGAGTGTAATAGGCTGCTTACCCAAAATATAATCCGGTACCCGGAGGTGTCTGCCGAGCTCCTCAACTTCCTGCCTGTATAACCAACAGAGTGGCTTAAGTTCTTTTAACCCTAGCATACTTGATTGATGAAATAGATCTTTTGCATCATCTTTATCACCGTACAGAGCATTCGAAGCATACCATTTAATTGTCTTAAGCTGACTAACCTCTCTTTGAACAATATTCACCAATTGATTTTCTACGGCAAGTTCTTTTTCTTCGTCAATTTCGATTTCATTCAAATTTTCAAAGAAAGAAGCCTGTTCATCTAACGTTGTGATGTTCATATTAAACCTTTGTGATAATACATTTGTTGTTTCTTCAGGTTCACTTTTTCGCAATAGTCCGTTATTAATAAACAAACCAACCAATTGGTCTCCAATGGCCTTATGAAGAAGTACGGCTAAAACGATTGATTTGATATCTTCGTTAATGGAAAGGATTACTTTTTCTTCTCTGATCGTCTCACGAATTTCAGCTATACTTTCTTCCATAAAATTTTTCATCGTCCATTGACCGTTACATCGACATATATCATATAAAAAATTCCGTAAAAGATCATCACCGTTTTTAGTTGCTTCCATTTCGGGATGGAATTGAATACCAAAAATCTGTTTTTCCTCAGAGCTAATGGCAGCAATCGGACAGCCCGGTGAATGAGCAAGAAAAAGAAACCAGGTGGCGCTTCTTTCACTCGATCTCCATGCCTCATATGAGCTGTGTTGTAGACGGGTAAACCGTTAAATAATTTATTTCGAGAGTCCGCCTTAACTTCTACAATCCCAAACTCATTTTGTTTTGTATCATCTACAACACCGCCGTAAAACTGGGTAATCAGCTGCAACCCGTAACATACACCTAATATAGGTACATCCAGTTCAAAAATCTTCGGATCTGGTTTTGGAGATTTGTTTGTATAAACACTCTCAGGGCTTGCACCCAAAACAATACCTTTTGGTCTCATATTTTTTATTTCTTCTGCAGTGATTGACGGCGGAACAAGTTTAGAATAAACATTTAATTCTCTGATTTTCCTTGTCAATACCTTATTCATTGGACTTCCAAAATCAATAATAATAATCTTTTCGTTACTCGCCCTCACTCCATACACCTCATCTCTTCGTACATATAGATAGATGTACCCTTTTCGCACATCAAATTAACAAAACGGAATAGGATTTTCAGATTAGTCCCATGAATGGTGTTCATAATAATTCCTTTCACGGCTACGAGTAATTTGTTATCTTGTAGCCAATTATCGAAGATTCAATACTTATCAAGCAATATTTCAAGTTTGATTCAAATCTGTTCTCTTCTTGTTTTATTTTCAATGAATCAATAGCCTATGATAAAATGAATTAACTATCATTTATAGTTTAGAAAGGATTGATTATGTCTTGGATAATAAAGTTGCTGTCATTACAGGTGCTGGAAGCGGTTTAGGTGCAGCTCTAGCAAGAAAATATTCGAACGATGGATTTCATGTTTGTTTATTAGGTAGAACAGAAAATAAGTTGGAGAGCACTGCAAAAACATTACCAAACAAAAGCTATTCAATTTTTTCTGTAGATATTTCATCTAAAAAAGAGGTAGCGAATGTTTTCGCGAACATAAAAGAGAACCTTGGTTCAGTTAATGTTCTTGTTAATAATGCAGGTGTTGGTGTATTTGAATTGGCTGAAAAATTAACTGAAGATGCTGTGCATCAAATGATCGACACTAACTTAAAAGGAACCATTTTTTGTACACAAGAAATACTCGCTGATATGAAGGAACAGAATAGCGGCAGTATTATAAACATCGTATCTACAGCTGGTTTAGAGGGAAAAGAAACTGAATCAGTATACTGTGCAAGTAAGTTTGGTATGCGTGGCTTTCATGAAAGCCTACTCGTTGAACTAGAAGATACAGACATTCACGTATTCGGCGCATACATGGGCGGTATGTCTACTGAATTCTGGGATGGCATTTTAGATGAATCGGTTACTTCAGGTCTAATGGACCCTGAAGATATCGCAGACATCATCTACCATAACGCTTCTATTAGAAAACACTTAAATGTAGAGCAAGTTGTTATAAAGAATCATTAATTTGTTAAAAAAGGAGCTAAATCTCTCATGATTTTAGCTCCTTTTCTTATGTAACTTGTTTTTTATATAGTCAATAATTACTTTAGTAGAGTAGTATTTATTTGTAGTTTGTTCTAATCAAATAACATTGCATTATTCCGCTCAAAATCAATTTGACAAGTACAAACTTGTATGATTATATTAGAGCTAATTGAATAAATGAATCACTAGGGGAGCAAAAATTTGCTGAGAAAGACATGTCTTGACCCTTTGAACCTGAACTAGGTCATACTAGCGTAGGGAAGTGGTGGCGATACGTACAAAAGTATCTTTTATTCTACCATTCCCTCTATTAGTGGAATGGTTTTTTTGATTCATTTTTCAAAATAGAAAGAAGGAGATAAGATATTATGACGTTTACAGATCGCCTATTCAAAACTGTCGAACCTGTTTGGAATAGTTATTTAGACCATCCATTTGTGAAGGGTATTGGGGAAGGAACCCTCGATAAAGAGAAGTTTATTCATTATATGAAACAAGATTACGTATACTTAATTGAATACTCTCGTGTGTTCGCAATTGGTAGTACGAAAGCGAATGATTTAAAAACAATGACTATTTTCGCTAATCTACTTCACGGCACAATGAATTTTGAAATGGATTTGCATCGTAAGTATGCAGAGAAATTCAATATTTCGAATGAGGAATTAGAAGCGACAGAACCTTCAGCTGCTATGACTGCCTATACAAGTTATATGATTAGCCAAGCACAGCTTGGCGGTGTGGAAAACGCTATTGCAGCAGTACTTGCTTGTGCTTGGAGTTATAATTGGATTGGTAAGAAGTTAGCTGAATGGCCAGGTGCATTAGAGCACGACCTTTATGGAAACTGGGTTCAGATGTATTCTTCTGAAGGTTTCACTGAAATTGCTGAAAACTGTATCGACTTGATAAATGACATTGCAAAAGATAAATCTGAACATGAGTTGAAAAGAATTGAAGATATCTTTGTCAGAACGAGTTACTTTGAATACATGTTCTGGGAGATGGCAGAAGATGTCTCTATGTGGCCAGTAAAAGATTTAGCAAAAAATTAATTAACGAACAGTAAAGCAAACAAACTATTTCATTCATCATCTTTGTCTGTGAATAAGTAGAATTATGGCAAAAGCAAATGAAGACACCCCTATAAAAGCTGTCGCTGCAGTCGTAAGAGAACCATTGAATCACGTCGTTTACCGTTCTGATGGTCTGGTCCAATAGGCTCACCAAAAGCTCTAGAAGGTAAGCAGTTTGGCTCCCCCAGGAATACCGCCAAACGAAGCAGTGGTAAAAATGATTGTTAACCATGACGGCGAAGATTATGATAAGGTTGAGATGGTCAATGTTTAATTTGAATTAGACTCATCCTTGGTTTCTGAACAGGTGGATGTGTTGAGCGGAATGTATGTCAATCACGAAGTTCCTGTTTTACGACGCGAAGGGTACGAAGCCGATTATTTTAACCTAGTTGATAACGGAGTACCGAGTTATTATGAAATAGTTACAGTGGCAAGTGAAGATAGTGGGAAAATGAGCAAGCAGATATAGAAGCTTTTTGGAAAGAGGCTCGAAAAGGCTTCGACTTCATGGTTGAAAATCTAGAAGATGCACTACAAATTATTCTTGATAATCAAGACGAAGCTAATTTCTCTCTTGATAAAGAAGTAGAGATGGGAAGCATGAGCATTTTATTACCAAAAATGAAAAGTGAATCAGGATCTGGGACAGAAAACACAAGATCCTGGGAAGAGACAGCGGACTGGCTGAAGAAAAATGAATTAATAGATGATATTCCTGATATGAATAAATTAAATGTTAATATTGTATCTTAACCATTTCATTTTTCCAAGTTTTTTGAGCAAAATGGAAAAGTCGCAGTGATATATATGTTATATGTCACTGCGACTTTAATGTTTCTATCATTCATGACGTCGGTGAATAACCTTCACCTTGTCGTAGACTTATTTGTTTTAAAATGGGATTGTCGCATATAAAACCCTTTGTTACCAAGGGCTTTAGGGCTCCTATTACTACTCCCACTCAATCGTTGCAGGTGGTTTACTTGTGATATCGTACACGATGCGATTCACATGTGGAACTTCATTTACAATTCGATTCGAGACTTTTTCTAAAATATCAAATGGTATTCTTGCCCAATCTGAAGTCATACCATCAATTGAACTGACTGCGCGAATCCCAACTGTGTGGTCGTATGTCCGTTGGTCGCCCATAACGCCGACACTTTGTATACCTGGTAAAACCGTGAAATACTGCCACACTGTTTTATCTAATCCTGCTAACATAAATTCTTCTCGTAAAATAGCGTCGGATTCACGAACAATTTCTAATTTTTCTTCTGTCACTTCTCCGAGAACGCGAATAGCTAGACCTGGTCCAGGAAACGGCTGACGCCATACGATATGTTCTGGAATCCCTAATTCCTCACCTAGTTTTCGAACTTCATCCTTGAATAAAGTGTTCAACGGTTCAACTAAATTCAATTTCATTTTTTCCGGTAATCCACCAACATTATGGTGACTTTTAATCGTTTGCGCAGTCTTTGTACCACTTTCAATAATATCTGTATAAAGGGTACCTTGTGCCAAAAAGTCGACATCATCAATCTTGGAAGATTCCTCGTCAAAAACGTAGATAAATTCATTGCCAATTATTTTTCGTTTCTTCTCTGGATCACTGACACCCTGAAGCTTTGATAAGAATCGATCTTTTGCATCGATTTGAATGACATTCATATGGAAACCTTCTTTGAACATCTTCATAACATCTTCAGCTTCATTTTTACGAAGCAAGCCATGATCAACAAAAATACATGTCAGTTGATCTCCTATTGCTTGGTGTAACAATACAGCAACGACAGAGGAATCGACACCACCGCTTAACGCACAGATGACTTTTCGATCTTTCACGGATTCACGAATTTTTTCTATTTCAGTTGCAATGAAATTTCTCATCGTCCACTCGCCACTACACCCACAAATTTCATACACAAAATTTTTCAAAAGATCATTCCCATAAACTGAATGACCGACTTCTGGGTGAAATTGAACACCGTAAAACTTTTTCTCCTCATTACTGATTGCGGCGATCGGACAGGAAGGATTCTGTGCATCAATTTGAAATCCTTCAGGCATTTCTACAACATGGTCACCATGACTCATCCATACAATTTGCTCTTCCGGCAATGTATGAAATATTGATGATTGGTTTTCTGTCAATAAAATTTTGGCTTTGCCATATTCACGTTGAGCAGCTGGTTCGACACGTCCGCCTAGTTTATAGGTCATTAATTGCATGCCATAACAAATTCCTAAAATAGGAATACCTAGTTGAAAGATTCGTTCATCAATAGAAAATGCGTCACGTTCAAACACACTATTCGGACCGCCAGATAAAATAATTCCTTTTGGATTTAATTTTTTTAATTCTTCTGCAGAAAGGTCGTTCGGGTGAAGTTCACTATAAACGCCTAATTCTCTAATCCGACGAGTAATGAGTTGGTTATATTGACTTCCATAATCTAAAACAATTATTTTTTCTTCTTGCTTCATACCTACACCTCGACTATTTTGATTCGTTACATTGAGTAATTCGGTGCTTCTTTTGTAATTTGCACATCATGTGGATGGCTTTCTCTCAATCCGGCATTCGTGATTCGAACAAACTGTGAATCCTCACGAAGTGCTTCTAAATCTTTTGTTCCGCAATAACCCATTCCAGATCGCAATCCACCAACTAATTGATAAAGAGTGTCTGCGATTGAGCCTTTATAAGGGACACGACCTTCGATTCCTTCTGGGACAAACTTTTTCGATTCCCCTTGGAAATAACGGTCTTTACTTCCTCTCTCCATCGAAGTAACGGATCCCATACCGCGATATACTTTATATTGTCTTCCTTGAAATACTTCTATGTCCCCAGGACTCTCCGTCGTACCCGCAAACATGCTTCCGAGCATTACAGCATGTCCTCCAGCAGCAATGGCTTTAACAACTTCCCCTGAGTACTTAATTCCACCGTCCGCAATAATGCTTACTCCGTGCTTTCTAGCCTCTGTAGCACAATCATAGATGGCTGTAACTTGTGGAACACCTACACCTGCAACAACTCGGGTTGTACAAATCGATCCTGGACCAATTCCTACTTTTACGACGTCAGCTCCAGCATCTATTAATGCTTTCGTTCCCTCTTTTGTCGCAACATTACCTGCGATTAAGTTCACTTCTGGGTACATCTCTCTTAATTTTTTTATGGCATTTAATACACCTTGTGAATGACCATGTGCTGTGTCGATGACTAGCGCATCAACTCCTGCTTCTACGAGCTTCTCTGAACGAACAAGCACATCACCTGTTACGCCAATGGCTGCAGCTACCAATAATCTTCCTTGACGATCCACTGCAGAATTTGGATATTCAATCACTTTCTCGATATCTTTAATCGTAATAAGACCTTTTAACACACCGTTCTCATCGACTAAAGGAAGCTTCTCCACTTTATGTTTCTGGAGCACTTTTTCCGCTTGTTCCAATGTCGTATCAACAGGTGCAGTAATAAGTTGCTCTTTTGTCATAACCTCGTCAATAGGTAATGAGTAATCTTCAACAAAACGAAGATCTCTATTCGTTATAATACCGATCAGTTTTTGTTCTGATTCATTGTTGACGATTGGAACACCCGAAATTCTATATTTACCCATCAAGTGTTCAGCATCATAAACTTGGTTCTCAGGAAGAAGGAAAAATGGATTTGTAATAACGCCTCTTTCTGAACGTTTCACTTTGTCCACTTGCTCTGCCTGTTCTTCAATCGACATATTTTTATGGATAACACCAAGTCCACCTTGTCTAGCCATAGCGATTGCCATACCTGATTCAGTTACTGTATCCATTCCAGCACTCATAATGGGTATCTTTAAATTCAACGTATCTGTCAAAGACACCTCTACTTTAACATCACTCGGTAAAACGGAAGATTCTTGTGGCAGCAATAAAACATCATCAAACGTAAAGCCTTCTTTTTCGAACTTGTTTTCCCACATATGTGTCGACCCCTTTACGAAAATATTATTAAAAGACTATCAATGTAATTTTGCATTGTCAACACACCGAAAAAATGTTCAATTAATCAAAAAATACTGACATTAATCATTCGTTAGAAAAGTAAATGGCTCTGTTTTGTGTTCTGATATGCTGAACTGTACCGCTGGCATTTTCTTTTTTAATTTTTGTTGTAAGCCTACTTTCATCACTTGTTCAATATGATGTCCTGGGTCAATCATTGCAAGCCCCATCCCTAAAGCATCATGCGCAGTGTGGAAATATACATCACCAGTGATCAACACGTCTGCACCCATTTGCTTCGCTTTAGCGATATACTTATTGCCATCGCCGCCAATGACTGCAACGGTGCGGATCCGTTTATCTTCTTTACCGACAAAGCGCAAGTTCGGAACATCGTATGCTTTCTTTACAAGTTGTGCCAACTCTTGAAGTTGCATTGGTTCGGATAATTTGGCAATCCGTCCCAATCCGTAAGCTTCGCCTTGAACTTGTAGTGGATAAACATCGTACGCCATCTCTTCATAAGGATGTGCTTGTTTAGCTAGTTCAATCGTTTGGTTTAAAATCCCTTCTGGAACAATTGTATCCATTCGATACTCTTCTACTCGTTCTAATTCATCTCCACTTCCAATATATGGATTTGCTCCATCTTGCGGTTTAAACGTACCAATCCCTTCTAGATTAAATGTGCAATGACTATAGTTACCGATAAAACCAGCGCCAGCATCGGCAAACGCTTGACGTATTTCATTTTCATGCGTTTTCGGCACGTGAATGACGAGCTTATATAACTTTTCTTCCGTTGTTTTGACGAGCACATCGGTATCTGTTAACCCTAGTTTTTCCATCAATAAATCATTTACGCCACCACGCGCAATGTCTAAATTGGTATGTGCAACGAAAAGAGAGATGTTATGCGTCATTAATTTCTTCGTAATTCTACCTTTTTCACTATCCCAATTGATCGCTTGAAATGGTTTAAAAATAAACGGGTGATGAGCGATAATAAGGTCGATTTCATTTTCAATCGCTTCATCAACGACACTTTCAAGAACATCCAATGTAACCATTACTCGATTGGCATCACTATTTGGACTACCGATTTGAAGACCAATCCGATCACCTTCAAACGCTAAGCTTTTTGGCGCAATCTCCTCCATGGCATTCATTACGTCAATTACTTTTGTCATTGTAATTCCTCCTTGATCCATGATTTTTGTTGTTCGAAAAGATTGATTTTATTTTGGTCTGGGTTTTTCGCTTGCTTTATTTGTTCGATAATTTTTTGTTTCTTTTCAAATACATGCTGCCATTTCTCTATAAAGGCTGCATTTTTTTCTTTCATGAGAAATGGCCCTAAATATATTTCTTTATCTGATAATTGTTGAGCTTGGTCACTTTTCTCCAAGACAAGAACTTCATAAATATACCCCTCATCATTAATGATTCGTTCGGCTATTAGTTGATACCCATAGTTTAACGAAAACTCTCTAATGGAAGAAGCATCGATATTCGGTTGGAGAATCAGTCGAGTCACTCCTTCCAATTTCTCGGGGTGACTCTCGAGAATGGAACGAATGAGTGACCCACCCATTCCCGCTATTATAATCGTATCTACTTCATTTGGTTCGATCACCTCTAAACCATTGCCTAACCGGACTTCAATCTGTTCTTGTAAGTTCATTTTTTTTACTTGTGATTGAGCAGATTCGTACGGTCCACGATTGACCTCACCAGCAATTGCTTGAACATAAGGTCGAGTCAAACAAACAGCGCACGGTAAATAAGCGTGATCAGAACCTATATCAGCAAACTTCTTTACATCTTCAGGTAAAAATTCGATAACTTGTTTCAGTCGATTTGATAATTCCATAGCTCTCATACCTTCCTGTATTAAAAAATCCAGAAACAAAAGAATTTCCTTTTGTTTCCGGATTCAAAGATTTAAATCTTATTTACCTGCTCCATCCACTAACCATTCAGCAAGTTTTTCTGCATTGCTTTGATCAAGGTTAATCGCTGGCATTTGACCTTTACCGTTTTTAATGATTTCGACGATTTCACTTGCATCGTATTTATCACCAACGTCAGTCAAAGCAGGTCCCATTCCGCCTTCTAGCTCACCGCCGTGACAGGACATACAATTTTGGCTATAAATATCTTCAGGTGCTAGATCAGTTTGTTCTGAGCTTTCTTCTCCTTCACCTTCCGCATTGTTCATTTGTGCCATACCGACACCACCCATGATAATCATCGCAAGAATTCCAATAATACCAATTACATAATAAGGTGCTGCTGCGTTTCTTTTCATGACATATAGACCTCCTTCAGTTGTATCTATGTAGTATTCTTCGTTTACAAAGCTATATCTATTTTACTTGAAAAGTGTTCAAGAGAAAAGAGATAAATGTGAAGATTTATATAACAATCAAAGCAAAAAACAATAAAATGCCAATGAATCCAGATATAACTAAATAATATACTTTGTTAACCCAGCCAAAAGCAATCCAGATTAAACCTTGTATTACAATTAGTAAATTCAACCAAAATCCACTGCCCAACCATTCATGTACGATTAATGTAGATCCAACGAGCATGGTGATAAAAAACAACACGATAACAACGTGTGTAAAAATGGATTGAATTTTATTAAAAAAATACCAATGTATTCCGAGAATGAAAATAAAGGTTGAAAAAACAATAAACTGAGCAAGGATTTGATCTGATAAATGAGAAGCAATGACAATGTATGCAGGAAGAAGAAGGAAAAGGAAAACTAAATCAAGACCAATGAACAGTTGTCGCTTCATTGATGCGTTTGACTTTGAGTCCTCTTCTACCCCTTCCCCATAGGTATACAATGCCAACAGAAAATTACAATACTTTTCTGGTAGTAGCTGATTTTGTTTCCAGCTTGTAATTTCATCAATAATTATTTTGTTTTTATCCTTTTTCATCCCAAGCCTCCAAAAAGACTTATTCTAAGAAATCTTTCAATCGCTTACTTCGGCTTGGATGTCTTAATTTACGTAATGCTTTCGCTTCAATTTGACGAATTCTTTCTCTTGTTACGCCAAATACTTTTCCGACCTCTTCAAGTGTTCGTGTTCTGCCATCATCTAATCCAAAACGAAGTCGTAACACGTTCTCTTCTCGGTCTGTCAACGTATCGAGGACGTCTTCAAGCTGCTCCTTAAGAAGTTCATAAGCCGCATGGTCGGAAGGTGAAGTTGCTTCTTGATCTTCGATGAAATCACCTAAGTGAGAATCATCTTCTTCTCCAATCGGAGTTTCCAAAGAAACAGGTTCTTGTGCAATCTTCAAGATTTCACGCACTTTATCTGGAGTAAACTCCATTTCTTCAGCAATTTCTTCCGGAGTTGGCTCGCGACCTAAATCTTGGAGCAATTGTCTTTGTACACGAATCAACTTATTGATTGTTTCGACCATGTGTACAGGAATTCTAATTGTTCTCGCTTGGTCAGCAATTGCACGTGTAATCGCTTGGCGGATCCACCAAGTTGCATACGTACTGAATTTAAACCCTTTACGATAATCAAATTTTTCTACTGCTTTGATCAAGCCCATGTTTCCTTCTTGAATTAAATCCAAGAATAACATTCCACGACCAACATAACGTTTCGCAATACTTACAACTAAACGCAAGTTCGCTTCTGCCAAGCGTCTTTTTGCTTCCTCATCGCCTTGTTCAATCCGTTCTGCTAATTCAATCTCATCTTTAGCAGTCAATAGATCGACACGGCCGATTTCTTTCAAATACATACGGACAGGGTCATTAATTTTCACCCCTGGTGGCACGCTTAAATCATTTAAATCAAATTCTTCTTCTTTCGAAATCTTCTGCATGCTCGGATCGTCTTCACTTTCACCGATAAGGTCGATTCCTTGTTCAGCAAGTGTTTCGTAAAACTCATCCATCTGTTCGGAATCCAATTCAAAGTGACCTAATTTATCCGCAATCTCTTCGTATACGAGAACTCCACGTTTTTTTCCGATTTCCAGCAGTTGGTCCTTAGATTGTTCCAGTGTTAATTCTTGATCTATTGGCTTTTCAGCCATGAAAACCCCTCCTTCCAAACTGACTACGTTAGCTTGGATATATTACTTTTCTTCCTCAATTCGAGCATTTTCATACCTATTCGGGCTGCTGACTTTGGATCATTCTCTCTCTCTGCTTGCTTCAACATGATTTCCAATGCTCGAATTTCTTGATCTATATCACTTTCTTTTTCGATTGCAAGAAAGTAATCTTCTAGTTCGTTTTGTTCCAAATCATCATTGATTTCTTTTAATGAAATCTCAATCGCTAGTTGTTTATATTGTTCTTCGGGTAACCGTTCAACAAATTGACTAACGTTCGGTTCATTGCCTTCTTCATAATAAGCGTATAGATAGGTGACAAGAACTTGATGCTCTTGAATATTGAATGCTGAACCTAATCGCTGTTGAACCGTTTCTGCAAAATCTGCATCCCTTAACATATGGGCAATAAGATTTCTTTCTGCCGTATGATGTGCTGCGTATAACTTTTCATTTTTCCTAGGCATTCCTGTTTGAACGTTTGTTCCACCACGTTTATCTTTAACCTTCACGGATTTCTTTATTCTGGAAGTTCGTTTCTCGATTTCATCCATTAATGTTTCACGATTTAAATGGAATGTATCTTCAAGTTCTTTTAAGTGAAAATCTCGTTCAACAGGATACTCACTCGTTGCGATTATGTCCAAAGCTTTTTCAATATATGCAATACGGTCATGATCAAGATTTAAATTATAATCTTTTTTATAGTATTCCAATGCGAAAGCAATATAAGTTTGAGCTGGTTGAAGAACTTTCTGTTTAAAGTATTCTCCACCATATCGATCAATATATTCGTCAGGATCTTGCCGTTCTGGAATATGGGCGACTCGAACTTCTAAACCTGCTTGACGTAAAATGTTCGCAGACTTGAAGCTAGCGTTTCTACCCGCATCATCTCCATCGAAACAGATGACTGCCTGTTTGACATATCGTTTTAATGTTTTTGCGTGAGTTTCAGATAAACTCGTACCCAACGTAGCTACCGCATTATAGACACCAGCTTGATATGCTTTGATGACATCCATATAACCTTCGAAAAGAATAACTTCTTTCTCTTTTTGAAAATGTTTTCTCGCTAAATGAAAATTGTATAAAACTCGTCCTTTATGGAAAAGCTTGGATTCAGGACTATTTAAATATTTAGGTTCTTGGTGTTCTTTAAAAGCTCGTCCGCCAAAAGCGATAATCTTACCTTGGTGGTTTTTAATCGGAAAGATAACACGATCTTTAAAACGATCATAATAACTTCCTTGATTTGTTGATTGTACAAGTCCGTAATCCGCTAATTGTTCCAGTTCATAACCTTTTCCTTTTAGAAAAGCGGCTAAAAATTCATTGCGATCCGGAGAGTAGCCTAATTGAAACTCTTCGATAGTGTCAGGCTCAAATCCTCTTTTTTTCAAATAATTTAAGCCAGCCTTCCCATCAGCAGTATGCTTGAGTACATGATGAAACAATTTGGCTGACCAGTCATATGCTTGCAGAACACCTTCTTGCTCTTCAGAGTAATAGGATTCTTGTGGTTGGATTAACCACTCACCAGAAATCTCTTCTCCACTTTTGCGAGCTAAAAGTTGAATGGCTTCTGTAAAATGAATGGACTCAATTTCCATTAAAAAACGGAGTGCATTGCCTCCTTTTCCACAACCAAAACAGTGAAAAATCTGTTTCTCTTGTGAAACAGAAAATGATGGCGTGTTTTCTCCGTGAAACGGACAGAGACCAAAAAAGTTTCTTCCTTTCTTAGTCAATTGGATATATTCACTAATTACATCGACGATATCACTAGTAGATAAAAGTCGATCGATCACTTCTTCAGGCACCTTGTTCATTTTTATCACCATATTCATATATCATTCGATAAAAATACCATAAACCCTTCATCAATCGACATTTTTTGTGAAAACTTCGTGAACACCTTAATCAAATGAACTAATTATGTTTCATTTACCTTTTACCCTTCCACACGCAATTAAAAACGTCTCGTCACTTGTAACTAAAGGGGTTGTCTCAATAATTCTATGTACATGAGTTCATTACTATCAAAGTTTTAGTAGGTGGTATGATATTTCTCACAAATATTGATTATAAAACAAATTGAGCGATAATGCTAACTTTTTGCTGAGAAACGTTGAAAGTTAAATTTGGTGTTTGTTTTTACTCACTTTTTTGCCAAAAATTGAAGATAAAAAATGAGAGAGGTCGGGAATTTTCCCAACCTCGAAGACAATGTTCTTAATTATTAAACTCTGTTGTTATTTTTATGGTAAATTTCTAATATGATATTTGCTGTTTCTTCAACTGCTTTGTTCGAGACATCCACTGTCTCACAACCGATTTTGTCGACGACTTGATCAAAGAACGAATTCTCTTTTTCAATCCGTTCTAACTTTGCATAGTTGGCCGTATCATCAAGGCCAAGTGACTTGAGCCGTTCTTTACGAATATCGTTCAATTTTTTACTGTCGATTCTTAAGCCAATACATTTATTTGGATTAACGTTAAACAGTTCAGCTGGTGGGTCTACCTCAGGTACGATTGGTACATTGGCAACCTTTATTCGTTTATGAGCCAAAAATTGGGATAAAGGCGTTTTCGATGTTCTTGATAAACCAATCAAAACGAGATCAGCTTTTAATATACCCTTTGCATCTCGGCCATCATCATATTTTACAGCAAATTCGACTGCTTCAATTCGTTTATAATAATCTTCATCAAGTTTATGTACTAAACCTGGTTCAAGTTTTGGTTCTATTCCTAAATAATCTTCAAGACGATCTAATAAAGGTCCAAGTAAATCAACTGCAATTACATTATTTTTTTTAGCCATATCCATTAACTGATAACGAAGTTCAGGTTTCACGAGTGTGAATGCAATCATTCCATTATTTTCTTTAGCTAATGCCACTGCTTCGCCAAGTGTTCCTTCGTCATCAACGTATGGAATCCGCTGAATTTTATCTTCATGACCGTTAAACTGACTTAACGCAGCTTTTGCTAACAGTTCAGCTGTTTCACCAACTGAATCGGATAAAACATAAAATTTAAACGGGTTCATAGGCTCCCTCCTTTTTTAATCTTCTTTTACCAATTCGACGAATGCACGAGTAATATTCGTTTTTGTCACTCGACCGATTACTTCCAACCCTTCGTCCTTTTCCTGAACAACGGGTAAAGCATCTATTTGATTTTCAATTAATTTATTGGCCGTATCAATCAGCAAATCTTCTTTTTTGCATACTTTAATCATCGGCATTCTCGTCATGATAATATGTACAGGGACTTCCTGTAAACTTTGTTGCCCAAGACTAGCGCGAAGTAAATCTTTTCTTGATAAAACACCTTGTAAATGAGAGTGCTCATCGACGACAAATAGAGTTCCAACGTCTTCTAAAAACATCGTTGTAATTGCATCATACACGTTGACATGTTCATTGACCACAACTGGAACTGAAAAATGTTCACTGACCTTCATTTTTTTGATGTTATGTGTCAACAATTCGTTACTCGTTTTACCTGTATAAAAATACCCGACACGTGGTCTGGCATCTAAAAAACCTGCCATCGTCAATATTGCTAGATCAGGACGTAATGTAGCACGTGTTAATTTTAATCGATCGGCAATATGTTCACCAGTAATCGGACCGTTCTCTTTAACGATTGAAACAATCTCTTCTTGACGGGCGGAAAGTTCCATTCCATTCACCACCTAACATTCGAATACGTTATACTTTTTAGTATTCATTATATCCGATTGGAGCATAAATTAAAATAAAGGATGACTCATTGTACGAAATTTGTCACCCTTTTACTCTTCTAATAAATGGATTTGATCTAAAAATCGTTTACTCTTGATGAACATTCCGCCATAACGATCATAATAATCATCGAGTAATTTTCGTAACCATTGAATGGTTTCTTTTCTCAGCTGAATATTGCGTATTCGCTTGACACTCGTTTCACTCATCGCTAGTAGCAGTTTATGCATGGATGTCGGTAGAGGCACAGCATCCGATGCTCTATATTGACATTGTTTACAGAGAGCACCACCTTCCGTCACTGAAAAAGCAACGATTGGTTCTTCAATATGACCATTGACACATTCTTTTAAAATCGGAGCAAAGCCGCCGATCTGGTATAGTTTCATTTCAAGCATCATCGCAATGATTGCTGGTGGATTTTCATCTTCTGCCATTTTTTCTAAACTGGCTAAAAGTTCTTGAAATAATAACTCATACTTCTCTCGTTCATTCATCATTTTAGATACCAGTTCAGCTATGTATGTTGCGTAACCGGTTTTAATAATATCTTCTCGGATTTTTCTCATACTATCCAATACCTCTGCTTGTTGGATTGTACCCAACCCACTAGAAAGGCGCATGACAAAAATACCATAGATAAATGGCTGCGTTACCGCAGCCATTCGACTTTTTGACTTTTTAGCACCTCTAGCGACTCCACTGATGAGCCCATATTCGCGTGTAAACAAGGTGACTATTTTATTTGTTTCACCATAATCTTTCGTTCTAAGGACAATGCCTTCTACTTTTTCAAACATTTCAATCCCTAACTTTCAATGAATCCTTTATTTCGTTTCAATCTGTGTGCTAGGTGTTATTTGTTCCAATTCGTCATCTGGTTCTTCATTCACTTCTTCAACTTGTTTCATTAACAAATAAGCTTCAAGGTTCCCTGTCTTTTCAAATAATTTCCATGGCAATTCACTCATCTTTTTCCTCCACCTTTCAGTTAATTTGAACTGAAAAATTGATTCATTGTTATTTTCTCCGGTTTTGGTTAGTTCATAAGTTTAAATAATTACCATTTCAGCAATTGCTTAGTATTCGTCTTGACGATAACCATACTCTCGTAGTTGTGAAGAACGGTTACGCCAATCTTTTTGAACTTTTACCCAAAGTTCCATGAATACTTTTGAGCCAAGCAAAGTTTCAATATCTTTTCTTGCCTCTGTGCCGATTTGTTTTAACATATTCCCTTGTTTTCCAATAATAATCCCTTTTTGTGATTTTCTTTCTACAATCACGGTTGCTTGTACATCGATGATCTCTTTGTTCTCCTGTTTCTTAATGGATTCAATAATCACTGCAACTGAATGTGGTATTTCTTCTCTTGTGTGATGAAGTACCTTCTCTCTAATCAATTCACTTATGATAAATCGCTCTGGGTGGTCTGTAACATGATCTTCTGGATAATATTGTGGACCTTCTGGTAACTGATCAACCAATACTTCCAGTAATCTCTCAACGTTATTTCCATGTAGAGCAGAAATGGGTACAACTTCAGCAAATTGAAGCTTTTCTCGGTATTGGTCAATTAAAGGTAGTAGCTCATCTGGATGAACTTCATCAATTTTGTTGATAACAAGTAAAACAGGCTGCGAGATGTTTTTTAACTTCTCAATGATAAACTCATCGCCTTTTCCATAGCCTTCTTTTGCATTGACCATGAACATGATTGCATCTACTTCATTTAGTGTGTCTATCGATGACTTAACCATGAAGTCACCAAGTCGGTGTTTCGGTTTATGAATGCCGGGTGTATCAATGAATATCATTTGATACGAATCTGTTGTTAAGACACCTTGAATTTTGTTCCGTGTTGTTTGTGGCTTATCACTCATAATTGCAACCTTCTGACCGATCACATGATTCATGAATGTAGATTTTCCAACGTTAGGTCGACCGATGATTGCGATAAATCCTGAATGATAATTTTCTGTTGATTGCATATTTATTACACCTACTTGTATTCTGTTAATGGTATTTTACTACATCTGCATTAAAATTTCACAACATCGACAAAGATAGTTGAAAATAGACAAAGCCAATGTGGTTTTATTGAATTTTACCCAAAATGTGAGCAATTAAATCTTTTTAGTACATGATTTTAATTTAGCGTATACATCTTTACGATTTATTTAGATATCAATATAGTAACCCCCAGTTAAGAACTTCTAATCTGTTCGCTAACTGGGGGAATTGTATTACTAATTTAAAATATAAATTACTTTTGGCAGAAATATAATTACTCCTACTATAGCAGCAAAAATTGCGGCAACCAGGACAGCTGCTGCACTGATGTCTTTAATATTTTTAGCTGTTTCATGCTCTTCTTTAAACAACTCATCCGTAAGCAGCTCAATGACAGTGTTCACTAATTCAAGTGCCAAAACGAAGCCAATGGCTAACATGACAAACAGCCATTCCAAAACGGATATATGGAAGAGAATGCCTGATAAGATTACGACAATCATTATAATCAAATGAATACGCATGTTAAATTCTGTTTTTAACGCAGTCATTACACCTGTTAGGGCAAACCCCAATCCGATTGGATCTTTACTTCTCTTATTTTTCATGACGCGTTAACCCGAAGTCATCTAGCAGATGATCTTGCCGTTCCATCATTTCCTTTTCTTCTTCTGTCGTCATATGATCATAGCCCAATAAATGCAAGAAGCCATGTACTGCGAGAAAACCTAATTCCCGATCGAATGAATGTCCATATTCTTTTGCTTGCTCTTCGGCTTTTTCTATGGAAATGATAATATCACCGAGATGGCGAGGCAAATCATCTCCTCGGATCTCAATCTCTTCTTCACCGTGCTCTTCTAGCGCAAAAGAAATGACATCAGTCGGCTGGTCTTTGTCACGGTATTGCTTATTAATTTCTTGAATAGTTTCATTGTCGACAATCGTTACCGATAATTCAGCATCGTTGCCGATTTCTTCTTTTTCTCGTGCGTAATCAAGTAACTTTTCCAATAATTCGAGTTGACTCTGATTAAGCTGATTTGTTTCATCATTAATGTCAATAATCATGAATGTACCTCCTTAACTTGTTTTTCTTGGGTGGATTCGGATGGATAATCAATCCGTTCGTGAAAAACACCGCTTAACACATTACATATCGAGTTTTCAATAATTTTCAAGTCACTTAAGGCTAGTTGACTGTCATTTAACTGCTCGTCCATTAATCGTTGATTGATAATTGACCTGACTAGCTTTCTGATTTCTTGCTTTGTTGGACTTTTTTTCGAACGGACTGCCGCTTCAACTGAATCACAAATATTGATAATGGCAGCTTCCTTTGTTTGCGGTATTGGACCTTTATAGCGAAATGCAGTTTCTTCCACCTCAGATGTTTCCTTCTTTTTCTTATGATAAAAATAGCCAAGCAATGTTGTGCCATGGTGTTGTTCTGTAATCTCAATGATTTCTTCCGGCAATTTATATTGCCTCAATATTTTTGCCCCTTCATAAGGATGAGCCAAAATAATTTCTGCACTCTCTTCTGGTGAAAGATCATCATGTGGATTATCCATATTTTGTTGATTTTCTATAAAATAATGTGGCCGCAGAGCTTTTCCGACATCATGATAATATGCAGCGACTCTTGCCAATAAACCATTTGCACCTATCGCTTCACATGCAGACTCGCTCAAGTTAGCGACCATTACACTATGGTGATAGGTTCCTGGCGCTTCAATTAAAATTTTTTTCAATAATGGATGGTTAGGGTTAGATAAATTCAACAGCTTTGACTCAGTCAATAGGTTGAGAGCTGCTTCGAATAACGGTAGTAACCCTAATGCTAGGACGATTGATATTAACACAGAAAACGCGGCAAATAATAACGATAGAAATAAGTTCAGTGTAAAAATCTCTGTTTCAACCGGAATGACGAATGCAATGACCAACAACCAATGGGTAAACAATAATACCGCTGAGTTTTTAATCAATGAGATACGTTCAGTTAATGAACCTAGAAAATAAATGGCAACCATTTGAGAAAGTTGATAATAAAGAAAAGTAATCACAAAAGAATCTGTAAAATTGTCATGAAAAATGCTTGCTGTAATTAATGCCATCCAAACAGTTGAGATAATGGCAATTCGTTCGCCAACTAATCGTTTCATTAAAATCGCATAAGCAGCTACTGGTGCTATATAAAACAGCATTTCATGTTCAGGACCAAACACATTGCTCGCCAATATTAAAAAATACATACCTAAATTCAACACAACGAAAGAGACCGCCATATTTTTAGAACGATTGTTAAAGTTTCGAAGTTCTGTATACGTTAGAATGAATATAAAAATGGAAATGACACTCATAACAGCAGTTAACTGAACTGATTTATCACCTTGCAAGTATTGAATCAATAAAACAATAACAAAAACGGCAGGCAAACTGATGCTACAGATGACTGCCGAAAAATCCGATAATTGTTGCTTGTTTGATTGATTAAAATGAGTTACCTTCTCGTTTAGGCCCATTTAAATCCCCACTTTATTTCTATTTATTTAATCTTCATAAGCTTCGATGATTCGCTGTACGAGTGGGTGTCGAACGACATCGGAGCCTTTCAGATAATTAAATGAGATTCCTTTAATGTTTTTTAACTTTTGTTCAGTTACTTTTAATCCTGAAATAACACCTTTTGGAAGGTCAATTTGCGACACATCACCCGTAATCACCATTTTTGAGCCAAACCCTAACCGGGTTAAGAACATCTTCATCTGTTCAGGTGTCGTATTTTGAGCCTCGTCTAATATGACAAATGCATCATCTAGCGTACGACCCCGCATATAAGCAAGTGGGGCAATTTCAATAGTCCCTCGTTCCATCAATCTGTCCGTATGCTCTACGCCAAATATGTCATGCAAGGCGTCGTATAACGGTCGTAAATAAGGATCTACTTTCTCTTTTAAATCTCCTGGCAAGAAACCAAGACTTTCTCCAGCCTCAACAGCTGGACGCGTCAATACCATTCGTTTGACATCGCCTTTTCGTAAAGCTTTTGCTGCTAATACAACAGCCAGATATGTCTTTCCAGTTCCGGCAGGGCCTATTCCAAATACGAGATCATTTTCTTTCATTGACTGAACGTAATCTCGTTGGCCTAATGTCTTGACACGAATCGGCTTACCTTGTTGGTTTTTTGTAATTTCATCTTCAAATAATGTCTCAAATTGCTCGATTTTATCTTGTTTGGCCAATTCAATTCCGTATATAATATCACGCTCTGTAACGTTAATTCCTTTCTTGATGATCTTCATAACAGCCAATAAAAGGCTTTTGACCACTTTGACATCATTTGAGGAACCAGAGATCTGAATTTGACCACCTCTCGTCAAAATTGTAACTGGTAAATATTCTTCGATTTGTTTTATATTTCGATCATTGGTTCCGAATAAACTTAATGTATTTTGATGTTCTTCTATGTGTAGATCAATCGTTTCCTTGCTCTCTTGCATACATCAGTCTCCTTGATCAATGTTTTGTTGAGTGGAAATATCTTCGATTACTTTGACAAACATTTCTAATTTAACTTTATCACTGTCTCGATGTTCGTGCAAAACTTTTTGATACTGAAGTTTCACTTGTTGGCCAAGCTCTCTTTTTAATCGTTCTTCGATTAAGCTTGGCAATTGTTCTTCAATATCATATTCGAGTTCACTTGATTGTTCATCGTAATAGTATTGTTTTGTTAAACTGATTGGCAAAGGCCACTTAAAAAAATAAAAAGGCGTTTTTTCTTCATGAACTAACCGTAACTCATTTTCTTCTTTCCCAATTTGCCGGTCCCCTATTCGTAATTGATAAGTGGTGACCGGATCTGGTATTAGATTTAGCTGTTCTTGTTTCAGGTTAATTGTCAATTGAAGATGATACCATACCTCCGCCAACACCTCACCTTTAGAGGTAGTTGTGACGTCGCCTTCTTCATCCAGTAAACCTGATACTAGAACATCTCCTTTCTTGACGACATCATTTATTTTCACTAAAGGTCTTCCATCAGTTACATACATGGAATGAATCGTACCTGATTTTTCAGCAACCAAATGACTCGGTCTTTCTGTTTGTTCACGTATTTCTTTTTCACTCTCTTCGATCACTATGTAATAGCTCGTACCATGCCTTTGAATGCCGACATACGATATTTCTTCGATTTTATTCATGATTTCCCTTTCTATTGTTGAGATGTTCGCTGTTTGCTGAATCCATTTACCCTCCACAAGACCTAATTCCTTCGTTAAAGCTTGTACCTCAAAACGAGATTCTGCCGTTCCACCCTTAATGGTCACATTCCAAATTAAATTTGATAAACAAAAAATAATCGCAAATCCAATGACGATGCCAATCATTCCAGGAATCCATTTTTTTCGTTGTTCATAAATACGTGGAAAACCACTTTTTTCTTTAAACCGGATTTTACATTGATACTCTTTTCTAAAACGTTTTACAAAACTTACATCCTTATATGAAATTTGAAAAGAGGCCTCCTCGGCAGACGTTCTCCTCAAAGCAGAGATTTGTACGTTCTCTTCAAGCATTCGGTTAATCAGTGATTCGATTTGTTTACCTTCAACATCTACTATTACTGTTCCCTTAATTTTACGACTGTATTTATTAATTGTTCAACTCTCCTTTCATGTAGCTTTTTGGGTCACTGATAAGATCGTTCCTTCAATAACGATTTCATTTTTCATCAAACTTTTAATGACTAAGTTTTTACCAACAATCATTATTTGACCACCGTTTTGTTCAACAATAATTTGATGGTCTTGAAACTGTCTCAATCCTTTATGGTTTTCTATATATAAATGGACGTGACCGATTAACGTCAATCGTGGATAATCATAGATGACATCATTGGGAAGGTGAGCTTTTTGTGTTAACCATCGATTTATTCGTCTTAGTTTTTTCATCCCAATTTCCCCCTATCATCTCCAATGTATGAATGAAAAGAACGAACTATCACTTACACATAAAAAAACCCATCTATTCCTTATTGAATAGATGGGTCGAAACAATTATGCTTGTCGTTTTCGACGAGTCGATTTAGGTTGATCAAGTACTTCACTCATAATCAAGCTTTCAACCAGTCTTTTTTTATTTAAGTTTTCTTTTACTGAAATACGCGTCGTGGAACGATGATCGCTTGGGACAATAGATCCTGCTTTAATTTTATCACTTGTCACCATACGCTCAGCTGTATCTTCGAGCGATTCCTCTCTTCTTTTCTGCGAATCCTCTAACGCTTGATACCATTCATTTGACGAATCCGATTGGACGTCAGAAATAGTCGTTTCCACTTCCTGCTTAAATGTTTCAAAACGTTCTCTAATCGTTGGTTTTTCAGTTGTTTCTTGTTTAGAATTTGGATTTCCTCGTGTTGGCCGTTCATCGCGGTCTTCTTTTTCGTTTTCATTTTTAAAGAATCCAAATACCCCAGCCAACAGAGCCATAATGATAAAAATATTACTGAATATGGCATCTAAAATTCCTTCCAAAAGGATTCACACTCCTTTGGCGAGCAGATTATTATTTCGAGTCATTATCATGATTTTGATCATCTTTACTGATCTTACTAATCATATCTCGCATATCTGTATCGGCCATTACGTTTTTATAGTTAACGTAATCCATGACACCCATGTTTCCACTGCGAAGCGCTTCAGAAAGTGCTTGTGGAACAAGTGCTTCTGCTTCAACCACTTGTGCTTGCATTTCTTGAACTTTGGCAATGTTCTCTTGTTCTTGAGCAACTGCCATCGCACGTCTTTCTTCTGCTTTCGCTTGCGCGATGTTTTTATCCGCTTCCGCTTGATCTGTTTGTAACATCGCACCAATGTTTTTACCGATATCAACATCTGCAATATCAATGGATAAGATTTCAAATGCTGTTCCAGCATCTAACCCTTTACCTAAAACATTTTTAGAAATTCTGTCTGGATTTTCTAATACTTTACCATGACTTTCTGAAGAACCGATTGTACTAACGACACCTTCACCGACACGTGCGATAACCGTATCTTCACCGGCACCACCGACAAGGCGGTCGATGTTAGCACGTACTGTAATTCGAGCTTTTGCTTTTACTTCAATACCATCCATTGCAACACCTGCGATAAACGGTGTTTCAATAACTTTCGGGTTAACACTCATTTGTACAGCTTCTAAAACGTCACGACCAGCCAAGTCGATGGCTGCACAACGCTCAAAACTTAATTCAATGTTAGCACGTTGAGCCGCAATCAAAGCATTGACGACACGGTCAACGTTACCCCCGGCTAAATAGTGACTCTCTAGCTGGTTAGTATTTACATCAAGTCCTGCTTTGTGAGATTTAATCAATGGATTAATGACCATCTTAGGAACAACTCGACGTAAGCGCATACCGATTAATGTAAAGATACTGATTCTAACACCTGCAGCTAATGCACTAATCCAGAGTGTTACTGGAACAAACGTGAACAAAATCGCCACAGCGATAATGATTAGTGCTACGAGCAATAAAGGCCATAATTCTTGAAATTCCATATTAAAATTCCTCCTATAAAATTAATCTTCTTTTTTTACTTCTCTAACAACTAAACGCGAACCTTCAACTTTGACAATTTTAATGATTGAACCTTGTGCAATAAAAGAACCTTCTGAAACGACATCTAGTCGTTCTTCATCAAACACAGCTGTCCCTGATGGACGTAAATAAGTTAGGGCTGTTCCTTCCTTCCCTATTAACTCCATACGGTTTACATTTGAAATGTAACCCTTTTCCGTGGACGTTTGGTCTTTTAACACAATATGACGAAAGATTCCTTTATCGGTATCAATCTTTTTAAATAGAATGATTGCCAAAATCATTGCAACCAATAAAGCAATTCCGATACTGAAAGCCATGTGACCCATGTCGGCTCCTGAAGTCAGCATGGCACCGAGGATCGCTCCCCCGCCGACAATTCCAAGAATACCACTCGGTAAAAATATCTCCAATACAATTAAAACAATACCTGCAAGCATGAGCACTAACGATTCATAACCAGCCAATCCGGCTACGAGGTGCCCATAAAAGAAAAGAAATAGAGCAGCAATGCCCATTCCGCCAGCAACACCAAAACCCGGTGAATACAGCTCGACAATCAAGCCGATACTTGCAATTGATAATAAGATTGGAACGACAACTGGATTCGTAATGAATCTTGCTAAGTTCTCAGAAAATGTTGGATTGGTCTCTGTGACAGTTGGTTTAGAGATATCCATTAGTTCAAATAACTCTTGGCGGTCAGATGCAATGCCTTCTGCATATTCCACTTCAAGAGCCTCCTGTGCACGCAATGTCAGAAATTCTCCTTCAGCTGCTCGAAATTCAGGTAAATCGATACTTGGATCTGCCATGGCTTGTGCATACAATGGGTCTCTTCCATTTTTCTCAGCGGCTGAAGTCATCGCTGCAATCCACGCTGATTGTGCTTTCTTTTCGGCTGCATTTCCATCTCCTGTAATGACGCCAGAGGCTCCCATTGTTGCGCCAGGTTTAAAATAGATTTCATCTGCTTGCAAAGCTATGTATGAACCTGCTGACAAGGCTTCATTAACAATGTAAGCTGCTGTTGGTATGTCTGTACTTGATATTAGTGTTGCAATATCTCCTGCTGAATCTACTCTTCCACCGGGTGAGTTAATCTCAAAAATAATTTGATCGGCAAACGCTTCCTCGGCTTCTTTGATGCTACGATCGAGAAAAGCAACCAATCCCCGTTCAACTTCATTTTCAACAGGAATTACATACACGGATGTAGAGGCTTCTTGCTCATCATTTGCAAAAATTGATGCTTGGTTGATCCATAGGAATGACAAAATGAATATGAAAACCGCCAAAGTTTTTTTGCGCATTCATTTCACTCCCTTCTTCCATACTTTTCAGACGGTTAATTACTATTCTACTATATATACGTCTAAGAACAATCAGAAGTTTCATGTTTTAAAAATTTGTTATGTTTCTTAATCATCAATAGTTTCACCTGGCATGAAAACTAGACAGATCCTTATGAACTACCAAAACTCTATTGTACTTTCAAAGCATAATGAAAAACCCAATTTGATGGAAATCCCACCAAATTGGGTTTTATCTTTTTATTGTAAGTGTTTCATTACGAATTGATTGACTTTTGAACCATCAGCTTTGCCTTTAACTTTCGGCATCACTGCACTCATTACTTTCCCCATATCTTTTTTGGAAGTAGCTTGTTGTTCATCAATCGTTTCTTGGATGATTTTTTCTAATTCTTCATCAGATAACTGCTCTGGCATATAAGCTTGAATTATGGCCAACTCGCTTTCAATCTGTTCGGCCAAATCTTCACGGTTAGCTTTTCGGAATTCATGGAGGGAATCATTTCTTTGTTTAACTTCACGACTTAAAACTTGTAACTCTTCTTCTTCAGTCAAGTCAGCCTGTTTTTTGATCGCTTCATTTTGCAAAGATGATTTAACCATTCGAATAACAGTTAGTTTTTCTTTTTCTCTGTTTTTCATCGCTGTTTTCATATCAGCGTTTAATTGTTCAAGCAATGACATGAACGCTTACACCCTCTTTTATTTTTTACGCTTCCGTGCAGCCTCTGATTTTTTCTTACGTCTTACACTAGGCTTTTCATAATATTCACGCTTACGATACTCAGACAATGTACCGTTTTTTGAAACGGATCGTCTAAAGCGTCGAAGAGCATCCTCAATAGTCTCATTCTTTCTAACGCGAGTTGTATTATTAGACATGCTCAACCCTCCCTCCAGCTAAACCAAAAAAGTGAAACAATGCACACAGCTCGTGTACATCTTTGGTTATTATATTAAAAATTCTTCTCCAGGTCAATGAACTCTTTCTAAAACAGTCATGTATTCATCGAACAAGCATAAAATGTAACGGGGAGGAACGCTATGTATCTCATGATTTTGATGATTGCTACGTATATTGGAATATTTTTATTTGGCATTTTGCTCATGCGTGTTGGTTTCGAGAATATTAGTATGAGGAAGATAAAATCCGTTCGACCAAATCCTTCGATTTACGCTGGCTTGCTAATGGGCTTTTTGCTCACACTACTACTACAAAGTAGCTCTGTTTCAATTGCTTTATTAATTTCTTTTTACGCAGCATACCGACTGAGTATTCCATTTGCTATTTGTTTCATTATCGGAGCAAACATTGGGACAACCTTAACTGCTCAACTATTTATTTGGAATAATGAACATTTAATGATTGCTTGTTTATTGATTGGTTTTGTATGTTTAGTTAGTCGGAGACGGAACATGTTTTTTATCGGTACTATTTTATTTGGTATGGGTGTTGTATTCAGTGCATTAGGGGGACTTGAGCAATTATCAAACCAAATTCCTAAAAATTCGTATATGGCTATCCAAAACGGACAAATCGACCACCCGTTTATTTTACTTTTATTCGGAGCAGCAGTCACATCCATCATTCAATCATCTACCGCTTTTACGGGTATTCTCATGAGTTTTTCAAGTGGAGGCTCCATTCCACTACTAGACATCTATTATTTGTTGCTCGGCGCCAACATAGGAACTTGCGTAACCGTCATACTCGTTGGTCTTAGCCACAAGCTGAAGCTTAGAATTATAGCGTATATTCACATTTGGATTAACGTAATTGGAAGTGTTGTATTTGTCTATCCGGGAATTGGACAAGTATTTGTAAACATCGTTTCAGCTATTTCGGATCACCCAAGCCAACAAATTATATTATTAGCGTTCTTGTATAATTTATCTGTTGGGTTATTGATTTTCATTTTACACAAACCTTTCGCTCGTCTATTGAAAGAGCTTTATTTACGCGAAGAAAATTGGTCAAGCTCTGTTATACAAAAAGAATATAAAAAAACAGAGCGCCAGCTAGATTAAGATTGATTTGCTTAATCAGTACGTAGATATTCATAGCGAACTTAATGTGGACCCGGCAACTGACTGTTGAAAAAGCACGGCTGACTGCTGATAAAGGATTGCTCACAACTCAACTAAGCAAGAATTATTTCACAAAACAACAAAACAAACAAAAGCCCGAACGATTTTAGATTCAAACCGTTTGGGCTTTTTGAGTTTCTTTATGCAATTCACTTAGTAACTAGATTGACCTTCTTGGCCATTTATTATATCTACACCTGCAGATGCGCCTATTCGAGTCGCTCCTGCATCTAACATTGCATTGGCATCCTCTAGGTTACGAACACCACCAGATGCTTTGACACCCATTTCAGGGCCGACTGTCAGACGCATGAGACGGACATCATCAACAGTTGCTCCTCCACCTGCAAATCCAGTGGACGTTTTAACGAAATCAGCTCCAGCTCGTTTAGCTAGCTCACATGCTTTCACTTTTTCGTCTTGATCTAATAAGACTGTTTCAATAATCACTTTAACAATTGCTCGGCCTTTTACGGCTTCAACAATTTCTTTGATTTCTGTTTCAACTTCTTCAAAGCGTTGATCTTTCAGAGAACCGATATTAATGACCATATCCACTTCGGTTGCGCCATTTTCAACAGCTTGTTTTGCTTCAAATACTTTTGTTTCTAACGTTGTCGCACCTAATGGGAAACCGACAACTGTACAAACTTTGACATCTGAATCTTTCAATAGCTCATAACAATGTGCAACCCATGTAGGGTTTACACAGACGGAAGCAAACTTATATTCTTTTGCCTCTTCACATAGTTGGTTGATTTGTTCCGCCTGAACTTCAGGTTTTAATAATGTGTGGTCAATCATTCCAGCGATATTTCGGTCCATTTACATCTACTCCTTTTATGAACTGACTACTTGGTTATACACTTCATCGTCTTCCATGACACGAACGAATTGTCCTTTATTATAAGGATAACCTGCTTCTGTAATTTTTACTTTTACTACTTTTCCAATCATATCTGGTGAACACTCAAGCACAACTTTTAAATAGTTGTCTGAATATCCCTCATATAAACCGCTGTCTGGATCTTTTTTATATGGAACTTCTGGAATGACTTCCAGCACTTCGTCTTCAAAAAGAGAAGCATATTCTTTCGCTTGTTGGTCGGATAGTTCGATGAGTCGATGCACACGGTCATTTTTTGTTTCGTCATCGATTTGATCTTTCATTCGTGCTGCTGGTGTACCGGTTCTTTGGGAATATGGAAAGACGTGTAACTCCGAAAAGCCAATTTCTTGAATCGAACGATATGTTTCCATAAATTCCTCTTCTGTTTCACCTGGGAAACCAACAATTACGTCAGAAGTAATAGCTAGACCAGGCAAAGCTTTTTTTACCTTTTGTACTCGGGTTAAGTAGAAATCCATTGTATATTTTCTTCGCATACGTTTTAAGACTGTATCAGACCCTGATTGTAGTGGAATATGCAAATGACGTACAATTTTCTTCGATTGATCAAGTACTTCGATCACTTCATCAGAAATTTGACTCGCTTCGATGGAGGAAATTCGAATCCGCTTTAAACCGACGACTTTACTTTCTAAATCACGAAGCAAAGCAGCTAAGTTATAGTCTTCTAAATCTTCTCCATAACCGCCAGTATGAATACCTGTAAGTACAATCTCTTGATAGCCAGCATCAACAAGCTGTTGTGCTTGTTTGATGACATCCTCTGGTGGACGAGAGCGCATTAAGCCTCTTGCCCAAGGAATGATACAAAACGTACAGAAATTATTACATCCTTCTTGAATTTTCAAAGAAGCACGTGTACGGTCGGTAAATTCAGGTACGTCCATCGCTTCAAAGACGCGATTTTTCATAATATTTTTAACGGCATTAATCGGCTGTCTTTCCTCTTTATAAACTTCGATATACTCGAGCATTTTTTTACGATCCTGTGTACCGACAACGATATCTACTCCAGGGATTTCCATAATTTCATCTGGAGAGGTTTGCGCATAACAACCTGTTACACAAATGACGGCTTCTGGGTTTTTACGTACCGCTCTACGAATAACTTGTCGGCTTTTTTTATCGCCTGTATTCGTTACTGTGCATGTATTGATGACGTAAACATCTGAATGCTGATCGAAATCTACGCGTTCATAATCATGCTCTTTAAAAAATTGCCAAATGGCTTCTGTTTCATAATGATTGACCTTACAACCTAAGGTGTGAAAAGCAACGGTCGTCACACGATCAACTCCATTCTTCAAAATAAAAAGACAAAGCAGCAAGTACATATAATGGTGCTGTCTCCGTCCGTAAAATACGTTTACCAAGTCGAATCGAATACACATGATCATGATTCAAAAAAGCTAATTCTTTTTCAGAAAATCCACCTTCTGGACCAATAATCACTAGTATTTGATCATTTTTATTTATTTTACCAAGAACTTCTCGAAAAGTCGAAGAATGATCTGCTTGCTTTGCTTCTGTTTCATTCGCGATCAAACAGTAATCATATTGCTGAAGATCCAGCTCGCGTAAAGATATCAATGGTAGTATGTTCGGGATGATGGTTCGATGCGATTGCTCACTAGCTTCTTTCACAATCTTTTCTAAACGAGCTCGCTTCTTCGCTTCTTTTTTTCCATCCCATTTAACAATCGAACGATCCATTTGAACAGGTAGTAGCGCGTGCATGCCGAGCTCTGTGCCTTTTTGTGCAATTAACTCAAGCTTATCGCCTTTAGGCATGCCTTGCGCTACAGTGACCGTTATTGGCAATTCTTTCTGTTCATCTAATTCTTCCAGTAGCGTAATTGTAATTTCCTCTACATGAATATGCTCGATTGCACCTATGTGGGTACTTTCATCTGGTTGGCAAATAATTACTTTGTCCCCGGGTTGGAAACGCATAACATTCGCCATATGATGTCGATCATCACCTTGTATGGTAACAATATTTCCTTTTACATCCTCTGAGGATACAAAATATCTCTGCATATTATTCCCGACCCTTTTTCATTGCACTCGGTTTCTGGGCCACAATCGAAACCCAATCTTCCAATTCATTCGTTTCAATAATTTGAAAACCTTTTTCCGTTAAGTCATCAATAACTTCTTGTTTCTTTTTTTGAATGATTCCAGATGTAATAAACAATCCATCTGGCTTTAACAAATGAAAAGCATCTTCGGTCAATTGTATGATAATCTCCGCCAAAATATTGGATACGATGACATCTGGTTCGTGTTGCACGTTTTTCAATAAATCGTTCTTTTGTACGGTAATTAACTCATCTGTCTGATTTAATGTCGAGTTGTTTTGTGTACTAGCAACTGCTACCTCGTCTAGATCGAACGCATAAACGTGCGAAGCGTCTAACTTTGCCGCAGCTATACTTAGAATGCCTGAACCCGATCCGACATCTAGCACTAAATCTTTTGGATTCAAAAATCTTTCCAATGCTTGTAAGCTTAAAACCGTTGTTGGATGGGTTCCTGTACCAAATGCCATTCCAGGATCCAACTCAATAATCAATTCGTCCGGGGAAGGTTGATAGTCTTCCCATGTCGGTTTGATTGTGATGCGTTCAGACACTTTAACAGGTTTGTAGTATTTCTTCCATGCTGTTGACCAATCTTCCTCATGAACTTCCGAGATGGTCACTTCATTCCGCCCAATTGGTATATTAAAGTTTGGCAATTCACTGATCGACTGCTTGATGATAGACACTTTTTCAGCCAGTGAATCATCTGTTGGTAAATAAGATTTTACATATACTCCATCTTCGGGGTAATTAGAAGCATCTAGCTCATAGATCGTACCGTATAAGGTAACATGATCTTTATATAAGTCTTGCGGATCGACTATCACGACACCACTTGCTCCAGCTTCTTGAAATATCTGAGAAACAGCTTCAATTGCTTCATTTGTTGTGTGTATCTTAATCTCTGACCATGTCATCAGTGAATCGACCAACTTTCTTTACCTTCTTTATGAATCACCTTTAAAAGCTCTCTTCATTCGTTGAAACAAATTGTCATGATGTTCATCTAATGTTTCGTCGCTTTCCATTTCATGTAGTTCTCTAAGCAGTTCTTTTTGTCGATCGTTTAATTGTTTTGGAACCATTACTTTCACTAGAATGTGTTGATCGCCTTGACCATAACCGTGAACGTTCGGTACACCTTTTCCTTTTAGACGGAAATGTGTGCCTGTTTGTGTTCCACTTGGTATTTTGAACTTAACTTTGCCATGAACTGTTGGAACTTCTACCTCATCACCGAGTGCAGCTTGCGCATAAGTGATTGGCATTTCACAAAGGATATCATCGCCATCACGTTCAAAGAACTCATGACTTCTCACACGAATGACGACAAACAAGTCTCCCGGTGGTCCTCCGTTTTCGCCAGGATTTCCTTCCCCGCTAACTCGAATTTGCTGACCATCGTCAATTCCTGCTGGAATATTAATCTCGATTTTCTTTCTTTTGCGTACAGAACCTTTCCCACCACAAGTTGAACATTTTTGTTCTACTTGTTTACCTGTTCCGCTACAATAATGACAAGCACGACGGTTGACGACCCTGCCAAAAGGTGTATCCTGTGTCTCGTTCAGCTGACCTGTTCCTTGACAGTGTGAACATGTGTTTACGTTCGTTCCAGGCTTAGCACCGGAACCTTCACACGTATCACATGTTTCCTCTTTCGGTATATGAATTGCTGTTTCTTTTCCAAAGACAGCTTCTTCAAAATCTAGTTCCATCGTATATTGAAGGTCTTGACCTTTTTGAGGGGCGTTTGGATCTCTTGTTCGACCGCCTCCTCCAAAGAACATATCAAAAATGTCCTCGAAGCCACCAAAGCCTCCTGCTCCGCCACCAGCACCAAAGCCACCTTGGCCTCCTTGCGTACCTGCATGGCCAAACTGGTCATATTGTGCTCTCTTTTGTTCATTGCCAAGAACTTCATATGCTTCTTTTGCTTCTTTAAATTTATCAGCCGCATCCTCTTCTTTATTCACATCAGGATGGTACTTTCGCGCTAATTTTCGATAAGCCTTTTTAATTTCGTCCTTAGAGGCATCTTTAGAGACCCCCAAGATTTCATAATAATCTCTTTTACTCATGAGACCACTCTCCTGCATCGTATAACATAAAATTTATCATAACATTAGATGATTTCCTTCTGCAACGTAAAGTCGGTTTCGATGACCGATTTTAGCTTGGCTTGTTATTTAAAACTTGGTTCATGCTAGTTTATCTGAAATACAGATGACAAACGTGTTGCTAGATATAGAGAAAATCACCTTAAAAAAAGCCAAAGCCACTAAGTTGACTTTGACTTTTTTTAAACCTTTTACACATGAAGCTTATTTTTTCTCTTCATCGTCTTGAACTTCTTCATATTCAGCGTCTACAACGTTGTCATCTTGAGACTGTTCGCCGCCTTCTTGTTGAGCTTGTTGTGCTGCCTGCTCATACAATTTAACGCTGAGGTTCTGTACCTCTTGCTCTAGTGCTTCTTTTTTCTCTTTGATTGTATCTAGGTCTTCGCCTTCAAGAGCAGACTTCAATTCTTCTTTAAGCTCTTCAGCTTTCTTCTTCTCATCTTCTGAAACTTGTTCGCCAAGATCTTTGATTGTTTTATCCGTTGTGAATACAAGCTGGTCAGCTTCATTGCGCAGCTCTACTTCTTCACGACGTTTTTTATCTTCTTCAGCATTTTCTTCTGCTTCTTTTACCATACGTTCAACTTCATCATCGGATAGACCTGAAGAAGATTTGATTGTAATGGATTGTTCTTTGTTTGTGCCTAAATCTTTTGCACTTACGTTTACAATTCCGTTGGCATCGATATCAAAAGATACTTCAATTTGCGGAATACCACGTGGTGCCGGTGGAATATCCGTTAACTGGAAACGGCCAAGTGTTTTGTTGTATTGTGCCATTTCACGTTCACCTTGAAGGACGTGAATATCAACTGCTGTTTGATTATCAGCCGCAGTAGAGAATACTTGTTTTTCACTTGTTGGAATCGTTGTGTTACGTTCAATCAGCTTAGTGAATACTCCACCCATTGTTTCAATTCCAAGTGAAAGTGGTGTAACGTCCAAGAGTACAACGTCTTTAACGTCTCCTTGAAGCACGCCACCTTGGATTGCTGCGCCTAGTGCAACAACTTCGTCTGGGTTAACGCCTTTTGATGGCTCTTTTCCAATTTCTTTCTTAATCGCTTCTTGTACTGCTGGAATACGAGTGGAACCACCGACCAATAGTACTTTATCAATGTCTGAAGCTTTCATATCCGCATCATTTAATGCTTGGCGAGTTGGTTTCATTGTACGCTCAACCAACCCAGCAGATAGCTCTTCAAACTTCGCACGGCTTAGTGTCATTTCTAGGTGAAGTGGTCCTGCTTCTCCTGCTGTAATAAATGGTAGAGAAATTTGTGTTTGTGCTACACCAGAAAGGTCTTTTTTCGCTTTCTCAGCAGCATCTTTCAAACGCT
Source organism: Allobacillus salarius (assembly GCF_007559425.1). Classification (GTDB taxonomy): domain Bacteria; phylum Bacillota; class Bacilli; order Bacillales; family Alkalibacillaceae; genus Allobacillus; species Allobacillus salarius. The sequence continues at coordinate 266,232 of NZ_VMHE01000001.1, forward strand.
GAACAGCCATTTTATCTTGAGACAGGTCGATGCCATTCTCTTTTTTGAATTCTTGTACCATATAATCGATAATTACTTGGTCAAAGTCATCTCCACCTAGACGGTTGTCACCTGCAGTAGAAACAACTTCAAATGTTCCGTCACCGATATCTAGAATAGAAACGTCAAATGTACCTCCACCAAGGTCATAAACCAAAACAGTTTGATCGTCATCTTGGTTAATTCCGTATGCTAATGCAGCAGCAGTCGGCTCGTTAATGATACGCTCTACTTCCAAACCAGCAATCTTACCAGCATCTTTTGTTGCTTGTCTTTCAGCATCATTGAAATATGCAGGTACTGTTACAACTGCTTTTTCAACCGTTTCTCCTAAATACTCTTCTGCATATGATTTTAAGTGTTGTAGTAAAATTGCAGATACTTCTTGCGGTGTATATTCTTTACCTTCTGCTTCTTCTTTGTGGTCTGTTCCCATATAACGTTTAATGGACTGAATGGTGTTAGGGTTCGTGATCGCTTGACGTTTTGCGACTTCACCTACTTGACGCTCACCATTTTTAAAGGAAACTACAGATGGTGTTGTACGGTTTCCTTCTGGGTTTGCAATGATTGTAGCATCTCCGCCTTCCATAACGGCTACGGCAGAGTTTGTCGTTCCTAAGTCAATTCCGATAATTTTACTCATAAAAAATTCCTCCTTGCATACTGTTTGTTTTGGTTTATTTTTATTGGTTTACTTTAACCATCGCCGGTCGGATCACACGATCTTTTAACTGATAACCTTTTTGAAGCACTTCAATTACTTGGTTTGAATCACATCCATCTTCTTCAACTTGCATCACAGCTTGATGGATAGTAGGGTCAAATTCTTTTCCCTCTGCTTCAATTTCAGTAACACCGACTTTTTCCAAAGCTTGATGGAGTTGTTGATAAACCATTTCAACTCCATCAACAAATGAAGCAACATTCTCGTTGTCAGCACCTGTTTGAAGTGCTCGTTCAAAGTTATCCAATACAGGAATGATTTCTGTAGCAAGCTCTTGTGATTTATATTTAAAATCCATCTCTTTCTCTTTTTTCATTCTTCTCTTGTAGTTATCAAAGTCCGCTTGCAAACGAAGGAGACGGTCATTTAAATCAGCATTCTCATCCTTTAATTGGTTGAGTTCAGATTGTTTTTCTTCCGAACCAACTTCTTGTGACTCTTCGGTTTCGTTTTCTACTTGATTCGTATCATCATTTTTTTCATTTTCTTCTTCAATCACTTCGTCAAAATGATCTTCTGGGTCTGTTACGATGTTATCTTTTTCAATGTTATTTTCATCGACCAATCCAGTCACCTCCTCATATAACGCTTCCTAGATTTCCAATTGTTAAATATATCATCTATCAACTAAAAATCAACCAGTAAGGATTCATTTATACTCATTAATTTTCGTCATACCACGACTTCAAAGAATGACTCATTTGCTTACTCCATAACTGAAGCATGGCAACAGCTTTTGCATAATCCATTCGAGTTGGCCCAAGTAAAGCAATCGTACCCACTTGGTCTTCCCCAATTGTATAGGTAGACGTAATTAATGATAGATCATTCAATGCCTCAATTTTATTTTCACGCCCGATAAAAATATGGGTTCCCTCTTCTTTCGATTTTAAGAGAGGCGCAATTCGTTCTTCACTTTCCATCATACTAAACAATATTTTAATCTTTTCAATATCATTGAATTCCGGTTGATTCAGCATATTCCCTTTTCCGCTTACATATAAATTAGTCGGCAAGTCGATCAATAAGGCTTCTTCTAACATTTGATAGGCTTGTGAATAATCGGACGTATATTGTTTGATTAACCCTCTAATTTCTTTTTTAATCATCCGATCTAAATAGACTAACGGTACACCGACAAGCTTTTCATTTAAAATGTTGACCGTTTTTTCAAGGTCAGATTGGTCTAATCCTTTAGGAATAACAAAGGAACGGTGTTCAACATGACCCGTATCCGTCACAAGAATCGCAATCGCTGAATGTTGATTTAGCGGAACGATTTGTACTTGCTTTAACTTTGTTTCGAAAATTTCAGGGCCAAGAACCAACGTCATGTACTGCGTTAATTCGGATAGAATATTAGCGGAGCTTTCCATCACTCGTTCCAATTCAATCATCTTATGACTAAAGTACTTATTGATCCGTTTGATCTCATCTTTTGTTAATTTCAACGGATCCATCAGATGATCTACATAGAAACGGTAGCCTTTTTCTGAAGGCATCCGTCCTGAAGAAGAATGGGTTTTTTGTAAGAAACCCAACTCCTCTAAATCAGCCATTTCATTGCGGATGGTAGCAGGGCTAAATCCCACTTGATCCTTTTTGGCAATGTTTCGTGAACCAATGGGTTGTGCAGTATCAACAAACTCATCCACGATGACTTTCAATATTAACAATTGGCGATCTGTAAGCATTTAACTCACCTCTGTTAGCACTCTTTTCATTCGAGTGCTAATGCTATTATTAAATTATCAAAATCCATTTTAACTGTCAATAAGAGTGTTTTGATTTTCATCCAATAAAAACGAGGAGAATACTTCATTGCCAAACATTAATCCTTGTCGGGTCATACGAATGGTATCTTTATCGAAAGAAATCCACTCTTTCTGATTTAATCGTTCAATCTCCTTACGATAAACATCGAACAAAGAAATGCCATATTTCTGTTGGAACAACGCATCAGATACGCCGCTTCTTCTTCGCAAGCCTAGAAACATTTCTTCTTCAATCTTTTCTCTTTTCATAATTTCATCGATATGCAAAATCGGCTTTTTATCATCATTAATTGCTTTAATATAATGATTTACTGGCCGGTAATTGACATATCGTTCATCGTTTAAATAGCCATGTGCTCCGGACCCAAATGCATAGTAGGTCGCATTACTCCAATAAGTCAAATTATGTTGGCTTTCAAAACCCTTCTTCGCATAATTGCTAATCTCATAATGATTTAACCCGTTGTTTTCCATCATTTCCATTAATGAAATCAACATGTCCGCTTCTGTTTCTTCTGGCGGTTTATTCAGTTTTCCTTGTTGGTGCCGCATATGAAATACAGTTCGTGGTTCAATTTGTAATGCGTAAGAGGAATAATGTGGCAAGTCATAGGATATTGCTTGATTTAATGTTTCTTTAAAATGATCCAACGTTTGATCTGGAAGTGCATAAATAAAGTCCATGCTAATATTCGTTAAATCATGATGCTGTAATAAATGAACAGCTTTATTAACATCTTCAACAGTATGAAGCCTGTTCATTTGTTTCAGATAATCATTGTCCAATACTTGCACCCCAAGTGATACGCGGTTGACACCGAATTCTTTCATCACTTTTACATGTTCTTCTGTAAACTCGCCCGGATTCGCCTCAATTGTAAACTCCTCAACTTCATCAACGTTAAAATAGGTTGATATGGACTTCATTAGTGTTGTCAATTGTTGCGGATTTAAACTCGTCGGTGTACCTCCGCCAATATAAATTGTGCGCACCGTTTTTTGTTCTTTCCCTAGATATAATTCCATTTCCTTATCTAAAGCTTTCAAGTAGTCGTCTGCCAATGATTGATTATAATACATTTTTGCAAAATCACAGTAATGGCAAATCTCATGGCAAAAAGGAATATGAATATATGCTGCGTTTGTCATCGGTAACCTTCTTTCTTCGAGACAGTGTGTTAAAAACAAAGAAAAGGGCGACCGAATTGGCCTGCCCTAGTCGTCGTCACCCATCTCAAGTACGGACATAAATGCCTCTTGTGGGATTTCGACTTTTCCAACCATTTTCATTCGTTTCTTACCTTCTTTTTGCTTCTCCAATAATTTTCTCTTTCTCGATATATCTCCACCGTAACATTTCGATAAAACGTTTTTACGCATGGCTTTAATTGTTGTCCGAGCAATAATTTTATTTCCGATTGCTGCTTGAACCGGCACCTCAAATTGTTGCCTTGGAATGATCTTTTTCAGCTTTTCAGCAATATGTTTCCCTCGATGGAAAGCAAAATCCCTATGAACAATGAAGGATAGAGCATCGACGGATTCACCGTTTAGTAAAATATCCATTTTAACCAAATTAGAAACTTGGTACCCTTTAAAGTCATAATCGAACGAAGCGTATCCCTTCGTTTGTGACTTTAATTGGTCAAAGAAATCATAGACGATTTCTGATAAAGGAATTTCATATGTAATATTTACACGGTTTTCATCTAAATATTGCATATCCTTGAATTGTCCACGTTTTTTCTGACAAATTTCCATTACTGCACCGACAAAATCATTTGGCACCATAATGGTCGCTTCAACATAAGGTTCTTTAATTTCAGATACTTCCTGAGGATCTGGTAGCATAGATGGGTTATCAACATGGATGATCTCGCCATCATTTAATTGAACTTCATAAATAACACTTGGTGCTGTCGTAATCAAATCAATGTTAAATTCTCTTTCAATTCTTTCTTGAATAATTTCCATGTGTAACAATCCAAGAAATCCGCAACGGAATCCGAAACCGAGCGCTTGCGAAGTTTCCGCTTCATATTGTAAAGACGAGTCATTCAGCTCTAGGCGTTCTAGCGCCTCGCGTAAGTCATTGTATTTATCCGCATCTACTGGATACAAACCACAGAAAACCATTGGATTCATTTTTTTGTAACCAGGTAATGGTTCGGACGCTGGGTTGTTCGCTAATGTAATCGTATCCCCAACCCGTGAATCTCCTACGTTTTTAATTGATGCCGTTAAGAAACCAACATCCCCGACAGTAAGCTCTTCTTTTTCAACAGGACTTGGTGTAAACACTCCTAGCCCATTTACTTCGAATGTTTTACCAGTCTGCATCATTTGAATTTTATCGCCTTTTTTCAGGCTACCTTCTTTTACACAAATGTAAGCAATGACACCGCGGTAAGAGTCATATAAAGAATCAAAAATCAAAGCTTTTGTCGGCTCTTCTTCATCTCCAGCTGGGGCAGGTATATCTGTAACAATTCGTTCTAAAATTTCATCTATACCCTTTCCTGCTTTTGCAGAAGCCAAGATGGCATCATCCGCAGGTATACCGATGACATCTTCTATTTCTTGTTTCACTCGTTCTGGGTCTGCACTTGGTAAATCAACTTTATTAATAACTGGAATGATTTCCAAATCGTTATCCAAAGCTAAATAAACGTTTGCAAGTGTTTGAGCTTCGATTCCTTGTGCTGCATCAACGACAAGAATGGCTCCTTCACAAGCTGCCAGACTACGTGATACTTCATATGTAAAGTCGACGTGTCCAGGCGTATCGATCAAATGAAATAAATAATCCTCACCATCTTGATCCGTATATCCTAATTGCACGGCATTCAATTTGATAGTAATTCCACGTTCTCTCTCCAAATCCATGGCATCAAGAAACTGTTCTTTCATTTCTCGCTGGGTCAACGCATTCGTTCTTTCCAATATGCGATCGGCCAGAGTAGATTTACCGTGATCGATATGGGCAATGATTGAAAAATTTCGTACGTTTCTTTTCTTTCTCTCTGTCAAACTGCATCACTCCTGTAATTCGCGAAAATACGCTAGCTTGATTATAGCAATACAAACGTCAACATTCAATTTATTTTCGTTACCAGAATAACAAAGAAAATCGATGAAGGAATTCAAACAGGAATGAGAACAAGCTTTTTAGTCCTGTTTCCAAAAAGCTAGCAATCATGAATAGCTCGCTTCCTTTAGGATTCTCATTTAATTGTTTCGTATGTTTTACTTCGAACGATTCAATATCCTGATCTTTCTCATCCAGTTCCGATTCATTCGCTATAACTTCTGTTGTAGTCGGATCGGCGTGCTTTCCGAAAGACACACCGACCTGAAAGATAAAGAACAATACAATGAGAATCCCTAAAAGTCTTAGCATGATTACACCTCTTCCGTCGTTTTGCTGAAATAATAGTCTGCAAAAATTTCACTGAAGTATTTAATGGTTAAATAAAGCTCTTCGAACGTATTTTCATAACCGCCAACCTCAAGAGCAATCGAATGTTCAGCTAAATCTTGGTTATAAACTCCGTTAACTCCTGACCCACTCTTCACTTCCACTCCTCGGCTCAATGTTGGATACTTTTCTTCAATCCGTTCGTGAAGGTCTGCAGCAAATGCTAGGTTTTTCTCATAATTCTCATGTTCGCCACCAATGACAAACATGATCTTTGCGGCGGGTTGTCCGTTAATTTCTGTTGTCGTAATCTCTCTTGGCTGTGAATCACGATGGATGTCGATCATAAAACTCAAATCTTCGTTATCAGCTTGAGCTTGTTTCACTACTCTTCTGGAATAATCATATGATTGGTGATAAACCATTCCTTCTTTTTTCAGTTCATTCCAAATATCCGTTTCGTCCACAAATGATTCAATTTGCTGACTCTTTAAGTGCTCACTCATTTTCTTGGAAAGCTTCATGACGTTATCAGTCTGATGGAATGCTTCATCGGGCACTCGCCCTTCTGATAGTTCAGGTAAAAAAGATTCTCTATTATGGGAGGTATAAATGAAAACGGACTCACCGGTATACGTTTGATCTGGTTTACTATCCTCAACAATTTCGTCATCTTCAAATAATTCATCTGGTGGAGCTGACTCAATCGACGTTGTAAAGTGGTTCGTTCCACTTCCGCGAATTGCAATCGTACTATTGTTAATAGAAAAGTTTGGTAGCTCATGCCCAAATAACAACCGAATGTCTTGATACGGTAAGCTCGTTACCATTGGCAATAAAACAGATGATAGGGATAATTGCTCATCGGCTGAAACGATGCCATCCATAATCGGTTGGTCGATCGTCAATAAATGACTGAGTGAAACAGCATCAATATCAGCTAACCATTCGTCCATGAATGAATCTTGCCCGTTTGGAATCGGCCTTATCGTAAATGCTGGAATTAATAACCATAAGACAATAAACAAGACGATAAATAAGACAAATGGATTTTTCATTTTCTTTTTTATGGTTTTGGAGTTGAAGGAAATTGGATTCATGTTTTATTTCAACCTCTCTAGTAAAGTTCTATTAAAACTCTATTCGAGAGATTCAAATGATAGAACATTGAATCAATGAAAAATAAAAGAACCCCAATTAGGACTTATATTTAATCGTCCGTTACAGGGGTTCGTTAGTTGGATAGCTCTATTTTATAAATAATCTTTTGCATTCTGTTCATCGATAGATGCATGAAGTCCTTGATTCAGTCCATTTGCGATCACCTTACTTAATTCCTCAATTACTTCGTCAACTTCTTTTGGTGTCACCATCAGATTATGTCCGATTGGATGAAGTACTTCTTGAATCAGTTGGCGTTTTTCCTCTTCCCCTAAAGAACCGATCACTCCCATGAATTTTTTCCTTGTTTCCTCATCTGGTAAGTCTTCTGGTTTTAAAAGCTTTCGCTTGCCGAATGACATACCTGCAGGTGTCAACGCTTTGCTCGCTCGACCTTGTTCAGAGATTTCCCGACCAAAATGCTTGAGCATATAATCAATCGTATCGCTCGTAATTGTGACAGCATCGACCACTGTTGGTACTCCTATTGAAAATACAGGAACATTTAATGTAGCTTCACTGACTTCCTTTCGATTATTACCTACACCTGAACCCGGATGAATTCCCGTATCAGACATTTGAATGGTAGCATTGACACGGTTAATGCTTCTTGCAGCAAGCGCGTCAATTACAATAATGAAATCAGGTTGGGATTGTTTTGTAACACCGAAAATCATGTCACTCGTTTCAATTCCGGTCATTCCCATCACACCTGGGGTAAAGGCTGCTATCGGACGGACACCTTCTTCGACCGAATCGGGATGAAGCTTGAAAAGATGAGCATTCACATATGTTTTATTAACTGTTCTTGGCCCTAAAGCGTCTGGTGTTATATATTCATTTCCAAGGCCGACAATTAAACAGCGCGCATCATTTGGAATGTTATGCTTTTGAATCAATCGACTTAGTTCTTTAGCCATCATTGTACTTATTTGATTCATAAAATCTGATTTTAATTCCCGCAACTTCTGAGATTCCAATGTGATATATTCTCCTGGACTTTTCCCTACACGTTTACTTCCTTCTTCATCAATTTCCACACGGGTTAATTTGACATCATTCTCTTGAAATTCACGAATAATGATTCCATCAAGCTCGTGTTCCTTTTCTGGATTTTTCTCAACAAACATCTCTTTTGCTTCAACCGCTAAATCTGTACGTAGTCTGTATTCATTATCCATATAATACCCTCCGTTCTCTGTTCCTTAGTCTGTTCTAAACTTCCTATTTTAATTACAAGTGTTTACGCTCGGCAGTAATTTATTGAAATTTCCGCAAATCTTTGTTACAATATTTTTTGTCCAAGATATTGCTTGGACAATTCATCAGGAGGTGAATGAACATGGCGAACTCTAAAAGTGCAACTAAAAGAATCCGAGTAAATAATGAAAAGCGTACAGGAAATCAAACGATTAAATCTGACATGCGTAGCTCTATGCGTGAAGTAGAAAATCATGTGCGTAACAACAGCGCAGACGAAGCAAAAGAATCTTTAGTAAAAGCGGTCAAAAAAATCGACAAAGCGCAACAAAGAGGTATTATTCATAAAAACAACGCGAGTCGTAAAAAACGCACACTTATGAAAAAAGTGAATGAACTGAGTTCATAAGCGAATTAACGGTGGAAATCTCATTCCATAGTGACATTTTTCCATCAAAAAAAGAGCTGGTCTTCAAGCTTTACTCGAGTGCTTGGACATCAGCTCTTTTTATGTGCGATTTTTTACTTTATTCGATTGGTTCACCTCTAAGCTGGCTCACCAATCTTTCTTCCGGCTCTTTCCAAAAACATCTCTAATGCTAACCACTTATCCTTTTGACCCGTTTTCATCTGCTCATCACACTTTGCTGCTTCAATGATCATTTGTTTCAATTGCTCTTCTGTAAATCTTCTTTCTCTTTTGAGTGCCATTTTGACAGAATACGGGTGTACTTTTAGCTGTTTTGCCATTTGTTGTTGCTGATAGTTCGATTTTTTTAATAACTTACATTGTAAAATTAAACGAATTTGAGATGCGACTAGCGCCAACAGTGCAATCGGCTCTTCATTTCGTTTACGAAATTCTTTTAATGCCGATAGCGAATGACCTAAGTTGTTATCAGTCAATGCATCAATTAACGTAAACGTACTTGTCTCGGCATGAGTAGAAACAAGCGACTTTGCTTGTTCGAAACTAATTTCTCCGTTCGTCACATACAAAGCAATTTTCTCTAATTCATGGTCTAACGCTTCAATATGCTCACCGATTCTTTCAATCAGCAGGTCAATTACTTCATTGGATAACTGTAGACCACGAGAAGCTGCCATTGGTTCAATGGTCCCTTTCATGTCATATAAATTCGGCGGTGTACAATCAATCACCATACTATTTTCTTTGACAATTTTAGTGATTTTTTTTCGTTGGTCAAGTTTTGGATAAGGTGCAATGATGATTACTGTCGTAAAATCGACGGGATGCTGGATAAACTCAGACAAGACGTCAACCTGGTGATCTACATCACCTTTATGTACTTGGCCAGTCAAAAAATGTGCTCGGTTAATGACGACGATTTTATGATCACTGAAAAAAGGAAATGTCTCTGCATCATGAATCGCTTCTTGAATCGGAGTTGTTTCCATATCATAAAGCTGAACATCAGCGTTTTCGTCAGTATTCCCCAGCGATTGAACAATCTTCTCCCGTACCTTTTGAATATAAAAAGTTTCTTCTCCATATAATAAAAAAACATTGTGCTTAAAATTAGTTTTCTTTGCGTTCAAAAATTCCTTTGCATGCATTGTAAGATTCATCTCCTCCATTTTAATCGTATAACGGATTGTCCCTGTTGACAATGCAAAAATATGGAGGGTGCCATATAACTGACACCCTCGATCTATATAAACGCCAAAAAGACAAAATCCCGGGCCGTTTTTGTCTTTGGCGGCGTTTGGTGTTATACTTATTGTGTGTATTGTTGGCAAGAATATAGCTGACAACTCTTAGCAATCATTTGTTAAAATTTTATGGAATTTATTAAAAAGACTAGACGATAACTTTGGTCTACCAGTATACTGTATATGAAATGGGAGGGATGAACGTGAACGAATTCGAACAAGAAGTACAATCAAAAAACAATGATGTCGTTGATTCAATTAAAGGCTTTGGTTTTTCTTTCTTATTCTTTTTCATTATTTTCTTCATTGGAACAGTCTTTCAAGTGATTGGTTCTTAATCAAAATAGTTAGTCAAAGAGGCTGGTTCATTCAGCCTCTTTTTTCTATTCTATGGTGTAAGCAGGTAAAATGTGCTTTGTCCATTTTTGTAATTCATTTCGACAGAACCGTGGATGTCTGTTCGCCATATACGGATATCTCGCTCCTCCAATCGTTGAATTACCTCTTCAGATGGATGGTTAAAGGAATTATCTTCTCCTACAGATATAAAAGCATCTTTCAATTCCATCTCTACTTCTGTTATGAGATCTTCACCCGTAGAAGTTTTGCTTCCATGATGAGCAATCTTTAATAAATCAATTGGTGGTAAGTCTGCTTGAAGAATTTGTTTCTCCCCTTGTTGTTCTACATCACCGGTAAACAACGTTCGATGCCCATCTACTTCTAAAATAAAAACTAATGAATGATCATTTTCACTACCAGCTAATCGTTCTGTTTCAGGCGCAATTACTTCAATGCTCCCACCTTCAAACCGTAAATGATGGCCTTTCCTTAAAAGAAAGGGTTCATAACGATCGCCAAAATAACGTTGAACGGTCTCTAAATCTTCTCTTGCTGCAATAAATAATTTTTTTGTATTAAATGTGTCCATGATCTCTTTTCCGCCTGCAACGTGATCGTAATCAAAATGGCTAATCAACAAAGCATCGAGCTCAGAAATTCCTTTTGACCATAAAAAAGGTTGAACAATATTCTTCGTATTCCTATTTGGCCGATCCAAATGAGAATAGGCTACCTCTTCTCCTGCATCTACCATTAAAACAGCTGACCTGTATGGCAATTCAATGACAAATGAATCGCCTTGCCCGACATCAAGCATTGTAATCCGATACGTACTATCCATATATGGGATTGCTTGCTGCACCCACCAACACGCAATTAACATAACTGAAAATACTGCCGCTAATTTCTTCTTACTATCATTCCATAGAGCCATTACACTAAGAAAAATGACATAATAAATAACAATCAACACGATTGAAGGTTTTCCAACAATCCATTGAGCAAAAGAAAACTGTTCAAGTCCAATTAATGCATTCATCATCGGCTGGTTAATCCATACAAAAACTTTTTCCATGAAAAGTGCAAGCATTGGAGACAAATATTGTAACAACAAAAGAATAATCAATAGTGGTAACATAAACAAAGTAAAATATGGGACGAACAATAGGTTGAGGAGAAAGGATAAAACATTTGTGTAGTAAAAGTGATAAAACTGAAGTGGCAATAGTGCGAGTTGGCTAATGAGACTGATTTTTATCGAGATCCAAAACCAGCCATCAGTTGTAATAATCCGCTTCGATAAAATTAAACTGCAAGTCACGAGAAAGGAAAACTGAAAAGAGAGCTGATAAAACAGATAGGGATCGATTAACAACGAAGCGATATAAACGATCGATAAAACATCCAGCAAGTTTAATGTTAATTTAAGCTTCGTAATCAAAATGACCAGTACAGCCATCATGCCTGCACGAATGACTGAAGGCTGACCTCCAGCAAGTAAGATATAAACGGGAATCGTAACGAGCAATACATTCATAGCAGCTTCTTTTGAGAGACGGAATCCAAAGTACAACACCGCATACAATAAACTTAATAGTAAACCGACATGCAACCCACTGATTGCAAGCAAATGTGATAAATTCCAAAATTGAAAACTTTCAATGAGCTGATCATTTAAGCTAGTCCGTTCGCCAAATAGTAGAGCTTTCATCCACGCGGAAGTATTCGGAGAAAAAATGTCATCGATTCTAATGAGTAATCGATCTCGATAATCATAAAGGGGTGAAACTAATGACGAACCGACACACTCATCAATTGTTGCATCATACACAGTTCCGCTAATGCCTTGATTACGTAAAAATAAAGCATAATCAAACTGACCGAAATTTGTTGCTTTTTTGACTTGTTCGATGGATAACTCTGCTTTGCATATAGCACCTACTTTAATATCAGTCCGCTTATGAGTAGATTGTCGTACAAGAACGTTCTGTCGATCAGCTAGCTCAACTTCAAACTCTGTATAAAACTCTTTTGAAATTGGGTGACTTTTAATAACAATCGAACCTGTGTATCGATCCGGAATGACACGTTCAGATAATGGGGTTGTAGGCGAGAGATATAAAGAGAGGATAAAAAGAAGAAGGGATACTCCGAAGAACCATTTATGGTTGAACCAAAAACGGAGAAGTATCAATAACAGTACTCCTAGCAAGCAAAGGCTCACTTCGATTGGCAAGTATCCCAATGTAAAAACAATTGCGGCTAAATAAAGATTACCTTTCACATCGACCTCAATTTATTCGACGTGCATAAATAGGTCATTGATTTGTTCTCGGTAATGACGTAATTTTTCCTCTTCTACTCCCTGCGCTTCCAACTCTTGAATGAGCTTCGTCATTAAGGTAATTTTTTCTTTTATACCAGTGTCAATATGTAAATAATCCAATTCGACTTTCTCATATTCAACACCTGCTGCTTCAAGTAATTCAATCGCATATGGATGGTTCCGATAATCTTCTGCATAATAAATTTTTCTAATTCCACTTTGAATGATTGTCTTGCAGCAATTCAAACATGGGAAGTGAGTGACGTAAATTTCAGCTCCTTCTGTAGGAACACCGAATTTGGCGCATTGCAATATCGCATTAATTTCGGCATGAATTGTGCGGACACAATGACCTTCAACGACTTTACATCCAACCTCAATACAGTGATCTCCTCCAGACACGCTTCCATTGTATCCTCCTGCGATGACTCGTTTTTCACGTACGATTGTCGCACCTACCGATAATCGCTCACACGTACTACGTAAAGCTAATAAATGACTTTGCGACATGAAGTATTGATCCCAAGAAATTCGCTCCATTGGTTACGTTCCTCCTAAACACTTAAAAGTATTTTATTTCCCTTTAGTATATCACGTCAGCATTATGGGACAATGACCATATCTCTAAATCGTTCAAGTGTTTTTTCTCCAATTCCTGATATTTGTAATAAATCTTCAACGGTCTTGAATTTGCCATTTGTTTCACGATATTCAATAATACTCTTCGCTTTTTGTTCACCGATACCCGGTAATGTCATGATTTCATTTAACTCAGCAGTATTAATCCTCACTTTCCCTTCTTCTGACGCTACGTGGTGAGAAGAATAAGTGCTTTCTACTTCTTCTCCTTTCATAGGTACGAAAATAACCATTTCATCGTGAACTAATGCAGCCATATTGACCATAAGCTCATCGGCATCCTCTACAAAACCACCTGCTAGGTGAATCGCATCCTTGACACGGTCGCCTTCCTTTAATTGATATACACCTGGCTTTTGGACCATTCCTTTAATATCCACCCAAAGTATTGCGGATTCAACTGTTTCTTCCGTTGGCTCAACAATCTCATCGACGGCTTCTACAGGCTCTTCTACTATAACTGAAGTAGCTTCCTGGTTTTGTTGGAAAAAGAATAGCGCAATGATTAATAGTAAAAAGATCAATACATAAATCAACCATTTTTTTTGAATAATCATGTTCAAAACCTTCTTTCATATATTAATTTAGGGATACCTTTAAGGAGGTTATGAAATGAATTGGGGAATTATCGGAACAGGCAATATGGGGAAAGTTCTCTTGCATTCATTGACTACTAGTCATGCTGTGGAGGAAGAGAACCTTTACCTATATAATCGTACATTGATGAAGGCATATGAGTTGTTAAATCAATATCCAAATGTCCATGTCGAACGAAGCTTAACGAACATGGCCAATAAATGTGATGTGCTACTGCTGTGTGCTAAACCGAAAGAAATCTTAGAGATTTCAAAAAAACTTCAGCCTCACATTAAAAAAGAACAATTGGTTATATCCATTACGAGTTCGATCTCAACTGACCACTTAGACCAAATTCTTCCGTGCAAAACAGCACGTATGATTCCAAGTATCACAAACCAATCGTTAACGGGAGCCACACTACTTACGTTCGGCAAACGAACGAATACAATGGATCAACAAATGATTAAGCAAACGTGTAAACTATTCTCAAATCCTGTTGAAGTCAATGATGACAATGTCCGCGCCGCTTCTGATATCGTCTCCTGTGGTCCGGCTTTTTTAAGTTATGTGTTAGAAGATATGATTCAGTCCGTCGAACAGGAAACATCACTCAAAAGAGAAGAAGCTGTAAATTTTGTAGAAACGATGGTGATTGGATTTGGTCGTTTATTAGAGGAAAGACATTTTTCTCTTGAAACATTGCGTGAAAAAGTAATGGTTAAAGGTGGAATTACCGGAGTAGGCATGGAAGCGTTAGAAAAGGAGATACACAACAGTTTCAATCAAGTATTTAAAAACACACATCAAAAATTTTCTGCAGAAAAAGAAATGGTGGAGGCATTGACTCTCGAGGCGAAAATGAACTTTAGTGGATAATTCTATTGTAATCAAGACAAAGAAAAAAGCAACAAATTTATGTTGCTTTTTTTCACTATGCTTCACAAACAAAAAACAAGCGGTCGCCTTCTTCACTTTCTTCAAAAAAGTTGAAATCGGCATAAACACGAACTTTCGAAAAGCCCGCTTGTTCAAGCCATTGTTTATATTGATGAACTAAAAAAGTCCGTTGAGTATGCTCCTCATCAAATCGTTTATACCGTCCGTCATTTTCTGCTACGAAAAACGTGAGGTCGTAATGGACCTCCCCTTTTTCTTGACCTGGTAGGCAAAACCATACGTAACTTAGTTCATCAGTGATATACGAATAGATTTCATCTGTGATCAATTGGTTCATATGCTCAATGCTATGAACATCAAAAAGAAAAGTCCCACCTGGCTTCAAGTGTCTTCTGATTCGTTGAAAAGATTCCTTCACTTTTTCTTGTTCAGTTATATAATTTAGGACATCTAAAAAGCTGACAATGACATCAAACTGTTCATCGAGTGATAATTGAACTAAATTTGCTTGCTCAAATATAACGGAACTAGTCTGTTGCTTTTTATTTTTTGCTTGCTCGATCATTTCTGCGGATAAATCGATACCGACGACTTTTCGAGCGGTTGCCTCCAAGCGAAATGACATCTCACCAGTTCCACAGCCAAGGTCTAATACCGATGGATTAGAATGCTTTTTCGTGAAAGTTTCATAAAAATCAACCCATTGGTGATACGGTACCTCAGCCATGAAGTAATCATAAATTTTTGCCATTTGATCGTACATGAAGATTGCGCCCTTTCTTAAATAGGCAAGTCAACTTTTGATGCATCGCCCCACAATTTTTCCAAGTTATAATATGCTCTTTCTTCTTTATGGAAAATATGGACAACGACATCTTCTAAATCAACAAGCACCCATCTTGCTTGGTCTTTTCCTTCAATTCTTTTCACTTCTTTACCTTGTTCTTCTACCGCATCTTTAATGGACTTGCTAATGGCATCCACTTGACGCTCAGTGTTTCCAGAACAAATTAAAAAGTAATCAGCGATTAAAGATACTTCTTTCATATCGAGTGCGACAATCTCTTGTCCGCTTTTATCGTCACATGCCTTTGCAGCAATTTCAAGTAGTTGTTTACTGTCCAAATAAAACCCTCCTAATTTTTTGTTAATTCATTATATGCATGAAATGTATCAGGGTAAATCAATTGATGTTTACTCATTAGAAAACGAATCGTTTCCTGAAGCGTATATCGACAAGCTTCATTCAAGTTTTGAGTAGCTAATTCCCGTGATTTGTAGACGGCTGGAAAGTCTCTTCCTGGTTCAATATAATCTGCTAGGAAAACAATTTTTTCTTCAAGGGACATCCCCGCGCGCCCTGTCGTATGGTAACGAATTGCGTTAAGAATATTATTATCTTTTATATTAAATTTACGTTGAATGAGTTCAGCGCCGGCTGGACCGTGTAAAAGTTCATCATTAAACATCAATAAATCTTTAGGTAGATGAACTGATGACTCAATGATTTTACTGAGACGAGTTTTTTCAAATTCTTTTGCGTAATCATGCAGTGCAGCCGCAATCCCGACGTGTTCTTCGTTGGCGTTATACAGTTTAGCTAAGTGCAATGCCTCTTCAGTTACTCGCTCAACATGTGCTTGCCGTTTGTTGCTTAATACCTTTTTTGATTCCGCTAAGGCCAATTCAACGTTCATAAAGATGATTCTCCCTTATATACCGTTCTACATTTTCTTGCAAACCTTCAACCGGTTCATTTCTTTGTAGTCCTTCTCGAATGCTTGTCGAAGAGTAAGGTAAATCAGGTATCTCAACCATCCGTATTTGCGCTGGAATGTTGTACGAATAACCCTCTCTTCTTACCCCAACAAATTGAACTAAATCTTTTAATTCTTCGATTTTGTACCAATTAGGTAAGTATGCAATTTGATCTCCACCGATAATAAAATAAAACTGTACTTCAGGGTGAAGTTTTCGTAGTGCTTTGACTGTATCAATCGTGTAAGAACGGCCTTCTCGTTCAAATTCAATCGTTGAAATGTGAAGGCCTTCCTCACCATCAATCATTCGTTCTAACATTCGTAATCGGTCATTCGGTGATGCTGTTGCATTGTCCTTGTGAGGCGGTTCATAGGTCGGGATAAACCAAACTTCATCCAAGTCAAGTTTTTCTCTTACTGTTTTTCCGATTTCAAAATGTCCCAAATGTGGCGGATCAAACGTGCCACCAAACAATCCTACTTTCATGAAATCACCTTTTTACACCGACATAAATATTAGTTGAGCCTTCGCATTATGGTAATTGAATCTGTTTATTTTCTTCAGAAGGCTTGTATAAAATAACGATATTCCCAATCAGTTGTACTAATTCAGACTCTGTTCCTTGGACAATTTGTTGGGCAATCTCTTTTTTGTCCTCAAAAACATTTTGCAAAATATTAACTTTAATCAATTCTCTTTTTTCAAGTACATCATTTAATTGTGCAATCATATTTTCATTGACGCCTTGCTTGCCAACTTGAAAAATTGGCGATAAATGATGTGCTTCTTTACGCAAAAAACGTTTTTGTTTTCCTGTTAACATTCGATCACTCCTTCAGCGATTCCAGCAGTTTTTCGGTCGGTCGATGTCCTGTCCAAATTTCAAAAGATTTAGCCGCTTGATAAATCAACATATCTATCCCAAACAGTACGTGGACACCATGCTCACTTGCTTGCTTAAGGAACTTCGTCCATTTCGGCTGATAGATAATATCACTGACAATAGCTGTTGGTTTAACACGATCCAACCGGATGACTTGTCCATCAATATTCGGTTGCATTCCAGCAGTTGTCGTTTGAATAATCAAATCATACGCTTCCAGATGCCGTTCAGCTTCTGCCAGACTATATACGTGACCATTTTTTAGTTTCCTGGCCAGTTCAAATGCTCGATCTTCGGTTCGATTCGCTATATTAATGGTTGTATTTTCTATTTCATTCAGAGCAAGAGCGATCCCTTTAGCTGCTCCTCCTGCCCCGATGATCAAAATCTCTTTATTTGTATGGTCAAAAAAATCGGGTTTAAATTGCCTTAACGCTTCCATATAGCCTATTCCATCTGTATTGTAACCAACAAGCTCGCCATTCATCAATTTCACAGTATTCACGGCGTTCATTTCTTTTGCAAAAAAATCTAATCGATCTAAATGTGGAATAATGGCTTCTTTATAAGGTACGGTTACATTAAACCCTAATATTCCATCTTGCTTAGCTCGTTCTGTAAAAGCACCTAATTCATCGTGCGTTAACTCATACAATTTGTATACGCCTTTCACACCAAGCTCTTTCAAAAACTGTTCATGAAGTTCGGGTGATTTTGAATGTTTTATTGGATTTCCAATCAACCCTAGACGATACATAAGATCATTCCTTTTAGATGATTGCTTCACGTATTATAACATTTACGCCTTCAGGTGCATATGCGTCTATTGTGATCTTACCGGGTGGTATGGTAATCCATCCAAGTCCCGAAATGACAACATCCATTTTCTTTTCGTGAACATGGAAGGTTTTTCGTTTCAAAGCTGGCCAATTCTCTAATGTTTCTTCACTCGGTGGAGATAACATTTCACCTAGGTGATTTTCATATAATTCTTCTGCTTTTTCGGTCTTCGTTCGATGAATGAACAATCGGTTTGAGAAATAACAAATATAGCCATATTTATCATCTGCTTCAGAAATGTCCACTCGAACCATGCCACCGACAAATAATGTTTGTCCATCATTCAATTGAAAAACTCTCGGTTTTACTTCTTTTTTTGGTGTGATCAACTTCAAGTCTTTCGCAGACATGAGATGGGCTATTTGGTGTTCATTAATAATTCCTGGTGTATCAATCAAACTTGATTGTTCATCTAATGGGATTTCGATGAATCCAAGCGTTGTACCAGGGAAATAAGAAGTCGTTATAACATCTTTTTCACCGACCGACTGATGAATTAAATGGTTGATGAAAGTCGATTTACCGACGTTTGTACATCCGACAACGTAGACATCTTTTCCTTGTCTAAGTTGGTCAAGTTGTACAGACGCCTCATCAATTCCTGTTCCTTTAACAGAACTGACCAAAAATACATCTTCGACTATTAATCCATACTCTTTAGCAACATTGCGCAACCAAAGTTTAACCTTGTTCAAATTTGTCGACTTCGGCAACAGATCAACTTTATTACCGACTAAAACGATGGGATTGTTCCCAACAAAGCGCTTTAAACCCGGAATGAAGCTTCCGTGAACATCGAATAAATCAACAATGTTAACGACCACTGCATCTTGGTCACTAATATCATGAAGCATTTGGAGAAAGTCATCTGCATGCATATTCACATCTTGAACTTCATTATAATTTTTTAACCGAAAGCAACGCTGGCAAATCAATTGCTCTTGATTCAACGCAGATTCTGGTACATAACCAGGTTCTTGCTTATTTTCTGTCTGAATGGGTGCTCCACAACCTTGACAGTACAGTTGCTCATTCATATTAATCCTCCCAATTCAACTTACCTTTTCGTTTAAAATAATTCATGATTCTTCTTTCAATCATTCGATTAAATTTTGTAAAGAATCCATCAGATTCAACAACGGGTATAACAAGTATTGTATAAAGGCCCGCACGATTCCCTCCGAGAACATCTGTCAATAATTGATCGCCGATGACTACAATCTCTTCTTTTGGAAGATTCATCGTTTTTCTTGCCTGTCTAAAAGCTTTTTGTGTAGGCTTTTTAGCATTATGAATAAAGGGAATATCTAAAGGGGTTGAAAACATTCCTACTCGATCTTCATTGTTATTAGAAATGATCGTTACTTGGAGACCGGCCTCTTTTAATGACTCGAACCACTCGATAATTTCCGGAGTGGCTTCAGGCTGATCCCAAGCAACCAACGTATTGTCTAAATCAGTAATAACCCCTTTTATTCCTCGCTCTTTTAAATAAGCAGGTGTTATCTCGAATACGTCTTTAACTTGATCACTTGGCAAAAATTCTGAAAGCATACTTACACCTCACCTAGATTCGCTAGTATTCATCATAAAGGAACCTATCACAATTGAAAAGCGTTTTTAATGGATAGCTTTGTTAAAGCCCGTTGTTGATATTGTGATCCGCTATCGGTAGACGCTTTTACCCACAGGGCATAAGGCGACATCTGCGATAAACCGCAGTGTCTTCTATACCGCGGGCACGGCTCGAGCTTTTCCGACGCCATGGACGGCTAGTGTCAACGTTGGCCACAGGACGTGGCCGGTCTTAGTTGACCCGCAGGAGTCGCCACCTTCGCTTCTCACAATTCAACAACTCAGTACTTCATCATTAGAAAATCAACACTGAGCTTTAACAAAGCCTAATGTATAGTTATTAGCCTGTCACTTTTTATGTATTTCATGTTTACATCATAGTTGTAACGGAAATAATAAGTAATACCATTTTTTAAAATAATAAATAATTTGAAAAAATGTTAAGAATCGTTCGACAAATTCATACATTTTTCTCTCTGTGGATAAATAAATCCACAAAATAAACCCCTCATCTTTCAATATTTTCGACTCTTTTTCAGTTGATTGCACACAACTTATGCACAAGTTAAACACAAATTATTCGAATTGTGTATTCTTCTTTTTAGTGATAGGATAAATCACGTGGAAAAGCGATTCATTTAGAGATTTATGGGAGGTGCAAGCCTTTTAGGCATTCACAATGGAACAATTATCAGATCATTTATTGATTGAATCATACCTACGAGCTGTCAAACTAGAATTGAATGATGACTTTATCAATTTAATTGAGCAAGAGCTTATCATTAGAGGGCTGGATGAAAAAATCAAAGAAATGTCATAAACAGCTTTTCTACCTATATATAACTAACACGAATAACCGTGTTAGTTTTTTTATTGGCTGATGGTTTACTCTTTTCAATTGTAATCATTAGCCATTATAATGGTTACTATATTTGTATTTATACCGTTGAAAGGATGTCACCATTCATGATTTACGCAGTTTTTGCACCACTTCTATTTGCAATCGTCATTCCATTCCTCAGCAGGATGAAACATAAAATACATACTGGATGGCTCATCCTGCCTATACCATTATTCGTTTTTATTTATTTCGTTTCATTCGTAGGGAGTGATTTTGAAAGTCAAGTAAGCAGTTATAATTGGATACCTTCACTTGATATATCGCTTAGTTTCCACTTGGATGGGCTGAGTCTTTTATTTGCTTTATTGATCAGTGGAATCGGTTCGTTAGTCGTTTTATACTCCATCTATTATTTGGACAAAAAAGAACGACTGGGCCACTTTTATACTTATTTGTATATTTTCATGACAGCAATGTTAGGCGTTGTTCTATCTGATAACGTGTTTGCTCTTTATGCGTTTTGGGAGTTTACATCGCTTTCTTCCTTTCTTTTAATTGGCTATTGGCATTTCAAAGAAAGATCTCGTTACGGGGCGATTAAGTCGTTATTGATTACAGTTAGTGGTGGTTTTAGCTTATTAGCTGGTTTAATTTCTCTCACAATCATCACCGGAACGACAAGCATCCGTGAAATGGTGAACCAAGCGGATGTCATATTGGAAAGCTCTTTCTTACCATTGGTACTAGCTTTTCTATTGCTCGGAGCATTTACGAAATCAGCACAATTTCCTTTCCATATTTGGTTACCTGATGCCATGGAAGCTCCGACACCTGTCAGTGCATATTTGCACTCTGCAACAATGGTAAAAGCAGGTATATATTTAATGGCTCGTTTCTCAGCAATCTTCGGAGGCGAACCTAGCTTCTTCATGCTGTTGAGCCTATTTGGAATCGTTACTTTGGTATGTGGTTCTTATATGGCCGTCAGGCAGACGGATCTAAAGGCGATTCTTGCTTATTCAACGATCAGTCAATTAGGTATGATTATGGCGATGTTAGGATTCGGCACAGATATCGCGATTTTTGCAGCTGTATTCCACATCTTAAACCACGCAACCTTTAAAGGTAGCTTGTTTATGATTGCTGGGATTGTCGACCATGAAACCGGTACAAGAGATATAAGAAAACTGGGTGGACTGATGACATTTATGCCAATGTCTGCCACACTAGCTCTATTTGGAACATTTTCGATGGCTGGCGTTCCATTGCCATTCTTAAATGGTTTCTATAGTAAAGAAATGTTTTTCGATGCATCGCTTCAGTTATCCGGGTATGCAGGTACATTTGTAGAAATAGTTGCAATCGTGCTTCCATATTTAGCGGTGATTGGCAGTATATTCACATTTGTTTATTCGATGTACTTATTCTTTGGAACATTTAGAGGAAAGTATAAAGAAGAACAATTACCGGTTAAGCCACATGAGGCACCTTTTATGATGCTATTGTCACCTATCATTTTAGTTACTGGCGTGATTGTCATTGGACTTTTCCCTAGTCTGTTCAACAATGGCTTATTAACACATGCAGCCGACGCAGTCTTCGGTGATGAAGTGACAAAAGAAATTAGTTTTTGGCACGGGTTCATCCCACCCCTGTACATGTCTTTAACAGTGGTCGTACTTGGAACAATTCTTGTCTTAACAAAAACAAAATGGGAAAAAGTCTACAATATCTTACCTGGAAACTTTTCTTTCAATCAAATTTATGATTGGGGAGTTAATCAGTTAGAAGCTGCTAGTAATCGAATCACATTCACATATATGAATGGTTCCTTACGGCTATATATGGTGTTGTTATTAGCTTCTGTAACAGCTATTACCGGAACTGCTTTATTTATTAGTGATGGAATCAATTTCGAAGTAACGGATGTGGCTCCTGTCACCGTACACGAAGTGCTCATTGCAATTGTCATGGCAATTGCAGCTATTGCAACCATTTTTGTAACCAATCGCCTTGCTGCGATCTTAGTAGTTGGTGTTGTTGGATATGGTCTAGCTATTTTATTCGTACTTTATAGTGCACCAGATTTAGCACTGACACAACTGATTGTTGAGACCGTTACGGTTGCTCTGTTTTTGCTTTGTTTCTATCACTTACCAAACTTGACCAAACGAACAGAGTCAATCGCCCAACGTGGTGTAAACATAGTCATTTCAATCGGTTTCGGAGCATTGATGCTCGTCATGTCCATCAGTGCTTATAATAGCCAATTCTTTGAGACGATTTCCGATTACTTTACAGAAAACTCCTATAAGCTAGGCGGAGGAGATAATATCGTCAACGTGATTTTAGTCGACTTCCGTGGCTTAGATACACTTTTTGAAGTGTCTGTGCTATTTGGAGCCGGACTCGCCATATACACATTAATTCGATTTAGAAAAAATAAGGGGGCGAAATAATATGGAAATCTTGATGGCTATCTTGGCGTCCATTTTGTTCGCCACCGCCATATATAACTTATTGCAAAAGCAGTTTTTAAGAATCATTATAGGTACGGTACTACTGTCGCATGCTGCCCATCTTTTCTTGCTTACGATGGGAAAGTTGAAACGAGGAAATCCTCCTGTGTTGGTTGAGGGTGTAACGAATTATACAGACCCTCTTCCACAAGCTCTCATTCTGACATCAATTGTCATAAGCTTTGGGGTAACTAGTTTTCTACTCGTATTAGCTTACCGAACCTACACACTGAACAAATCGGATAATATGGATGAATTGAGAGGTAGTAGTGATGAGTAACTTAGCAGTTTTACCTATTGTAATACCTTTAATAGCTAGTGTTATCTCAGCGTTTATACCAAAAAAACTCGGTCTATCACGGGTCATTGCAAAACTATTTGCGATCATCTTTTTAGTATATGCGGGATACTTAGCTTGGGTTGTTTTCACGGACGGAATCATCGTTATGCAGTCAAGTGGCTGGGCCGCGCCGTTCGGCATATCGATTGTGGCAGATTATTTATCGGTGACGTTAGTTTTGATTACGTCCATCGTGACGACTGCAGCCGTCTTCTATGCACCTAGTTCATTAAGTCAACTACAAGAAACCTACTATTTTTATACATTTATGTTCTTAATGATCAGTGGTGTTGTCGGTGCATTTTTGACCGGAGACTTGTTTAACTTATTTGTTTTCTTTGAAGTATTGTTGATGGCCTCGTACGGACTCATTGTACTAGGTGGAGGAAAAGTACAATTAAGAGAATCTCTGAAATATGTTCTATTTAATGTATTTTCTTCCATGCTATTTGTCACGACGATTGGTTTTATTTATGCCTCAGTAGGCACGGTTAATATGGCCCACTTAGCTGAAAGAATTCAAGAAGCTGAGCAAGCAGGCGTATTAACGGGGCTTGCTGTCTTGCTGTTTTTCGTGTTTGCTATCAAAGCAGCCATTTTTCCACTATATTACTGGTTGCCTAACTCATATATCGTTCCAAATCCAGTCGTTTCAGCTTTATTTGGAGCATTACTTACGAAAGTCGGAATCTATTCGATCCTCCGTATGTATACTTTGGTTTTCAATAACGATGTCGGCATTACCCATGAGATCTTCATTTGGTTAGCGATGTTCACGATGTTATTCGGTGTCATTGGAGCCTTATCAACGCAAAATGTTAAACTGATTGTTACGTATAACATTATCCCAGCAATCGGATTCATTTTAATGGGAATTGGCTTATATTCAACATCCGGTATTGAAGGTTCAGTTTATTACTTAATCCATGACATGGTCATCAAAGCCGCCTTATTCTTTCTTGTTGGTGCTTTAGTTGTAGCGGCAGGTACAGATGATTTACGGAAAATGGGCGGCTTAATCACCCGATATCCTGTTCTAGGTTGGCTGTTTTTTGTCGGTTCTCTCGTACTGGCAGGTGTCCCACCGTTTAGTGGTTTTATAGGAAAGCTGTTATTATTAAGAGGTTCATTAGAACAAGAAGAGATCCTTTTAACGATCGCAGCCCTTATCACAAGTTTATTAATCCTATATTCCATGATTCGTATTTTCGTACGTGGCTTCTGGGGAGACACTGTTGAAGAGTTACCCGAAGGACAAAACAAAAAAGTTCGCAACTTAACCATTCCTGCTGCAATACTACTAGCGATCAGTATTTTTCTAGGAATTGGCGCTGAGTTTATCTATCCTCATGTTGAAACAATTGCCAATATGTTATTAGATCGCGCAGAATACATTAATGCCGTACTAAGGGAGTAAGATTTATGGCTATTCAAATTATATTCAATTTACTTATTGCATGTTTATGGATGTTTTTGACTGAGTCTTATACATTCGTCACTTTTCTGATTGGTTATATCATCGGTATAGCTTTATTGTTTTTACTTCGTCGCTTCATACCAGATGCGTTTTACTTTAAGCGAGTCTTATTGATGATCAAGTTGGTTTTACTCTTTTTTAAAGAATTAATTGTATCAACATGGCAAATTGCTAAACTCGTATATAAGCCTAAGTTGAATGTACAACCTGGAATTTTTGCACTACCAACAGATCTTCGGACGAATTGGGAAATTACGTTGCTAGCCAACTTAATTTCTCTAACACCTGGAACGTTGAGCGTATCTATTTCAGAAGATCATACAAAGATTTTTATCCATGCGATGGATATGCCGGACATTGAGAAAGAAATTGAAGGAATAAAGGAAACCTTTGAAAAAGCGATTATGGAGGTGACAAGATAATGTTTGAAGATTTTGGAGGTCAACTATTGGAATGGACAGTCATCATTTGTTTGATTGTCATTGCTATTTCGGTAGTTATCTTATTGATTCGCATTATCATTGGTCCAACGAATGCGGACCGTGCTGTCGCCTTGGATACAATGGGGATTAATTTGATGGCATTTGCTGGACTGACAGCAATTCATCTCGTGACGACTAAGTTAAATGATGTTATTTTATTGATTGGAATTTTGTTGTTTATCGGTACAATCGCAATCGCGAAATTCATTGAAAAGGGTGTTATCATTGATCGAAATAATCATTAGTCTATTTTTATTGATTGGCACCTTTTTCATTTTTTCAGGATCACTGGGAATTCTACGTTTTCCTGATGTTTATACGAGGCTTCACGCAGCTACAAAGGCTTCTACACTCGGTGTAGCGAGTGTCTTATTGGCAGCTTTCTTATACCTCTATGTAGACCATGGAATTATTAGTGGAAAGCTTTTGATCGGGATATGGTTTATTATGCTTACTGCCCCAATCAGTGGTCACATGATATCCAGAGCTGCTCATAATGCCGGAGTCAAGCTACATGAAAGTAGTATCCGTGATGAATTACAAGAAATGAATGAACAAAATGAAGCCGAACGCCAATCTGAATAACAGTTGTTTAATCATCATACGAAAAAACTGTACTCCTTTCGATGGAGTGCAGTTTTTTTATTGTTTTTAAGTTGGACAAGCACAAATTAAAATCTCCGCCATATAATTGGGATGTAGGCAAATATCTAGTCAACCGGGAGTGATGTTTTGCTTAGTTTTTTAAAACTACTTTCATTGTTCGTCCAGCACCCTTACTTTTTTGCCCTCTATATAAAGGGACAGATTTTTCCTCAACCGCTTTCAAAAGAAGATGAAAAAAAGTACTTAGACCTTTGGCAAAATGGAAACTTGGACGCTCGCAATAAACTAATTGAACATAACTTACGACTTGTAGCGCATATCGCAAAAAAGTATGAAAATAATAAAGAAGATCAAGAAGATTTAATTTCTATTGGTACAATCGGTCTAATCAAAGGTGTAGAAAGCTTTTCACCGGATAAAGGCACAAAGCTAGCAACCTATGTAGCAAGATGTATCGACAACGAAATACTGATGTTTCTTCGTTCCACAAAAAAAAGCAATAAAGATATGTCCCTACAAGACCCAATCGGTAACGATAAAGAAGGAAATGAGATTAGTCTTATAGACATATTACAATCAGATCAACCTGACCTCGCTGAAAAAGTTCAGACGACGATGGAAATCGAAAAAATATTCCAATATATTCATTTATTAAATCAGCGTGAAAAAGAAGTGATTGTAAAAAGGTATGGATTGAATAATCAAAAAGAATACACACAGCGAGAAATTTCTCAGTCACTCGGCATATCACGTAGCTATGTCTCTCGGATTGAAAAACGCGCACTTATGAAAATGTTTCATGCATTTTATCGTGAAAAAGAAAAAATTAAAAAGCAAAAAGAATCCTAAATGTTCAATAATCAAGCACGATTTGCTGGCATTATTTTGGACATATAATAAACCCTAGACGAAAATCGGTTTCATTGATCTTTGTCTAGGGTTTTCATTTATAACATATTCAATATAAAACTCGCACTGTTTTCTGCCGCTTTCGTAAGAAACCTTTCAAAACTGACTTCTGATGTTTTACCTGCAATGTCAGATAAAGAGCGAACAATCAAAAACGGTGTTCCGTATTGGTAACAAACTTGCGCGATGGCGGCTGCTTCCATCTCCAATGCTTTTACTTCTGGAAACCGACTGACAACCTGGCTCACACGATTAGCATCAGACATGAACGTGTCAGCTGTACCTATAATCCCAACAACCTTCTGAAAATCGCCTGTAAGCTCTTCAATGGAATCTTTGGCTCGTTGGATCAGTTGCTCATCAGATGTAAACACTTCAGGCATTTGGGGAATTTGACCAAATTTATAACCAAATGCGGTTGCATCAGCATCATGATGTAAAATCTTTTCACCGATGACTACGTCTCCAACTTCCAATGACGGATCCGTTCCACCAGCACTTCCTGTATTAATGACATAATCAGGCTGATACCGTTCATGTAAAATTGCTGTCGATAAAGCTGCATTCACTTTTCCGATGCCGGACTGCAATAAAATAACCTCATGCTCGCCATAGCTTGCAATATCATACTTGCAATTTGCTATCGTTTCTGATGATTGGACGGTTATCCGTTTCTTGATCGCTTCTACTTCTTCTTCCATTGCCCCTATAATTGCATATTTCATTTCTTAACTCCTTAGTACTATTATTCAAATCGATGTTTTTGATCGTTTTCTTCTAGAACTTTTACGAGTTGTGGTTGCCAGCCTTTATTTTCGATCCATTCTAAGTGGACACGATAGATTTCCCCATCTGTCTGGTTTTCAATTGTCGCTTCCACATAATTTGGTCTTCCGTCGCTTCCGAACCACCAATAAGTAATGTTCTCTGAATTAGCATTAATCGCCATCGCTGAAGCTTCTTCTAACTCTTGGCGGTCCTGACTGCCATCACCTAAATCAATCGAGTGTGGCTCATTTTGATTCGTTGGATAGGCATCCCAATTCCCTTTAATAACCTTAGTTACATTCTCTTCATCGGATTGCTCAACTTCAACATTTTCTCCGAAGCTGTTATATTCACCTGCATCTTCATCTGACGACTCTTCAGTTTCTTCCTCATCTGACTGTTCTTGTTCATCTGTAGATTGGTCTTCATCAGATGATGAATCCTCGTTACCTTCATCTGGATTCTCATTATTTTCTTCTTCCTGGTCTGATGATTCGGTTTTGTTCGATTCCCCGTCAGAAGACTCATTTAACTCCATACCTTCCTCAGAATCTTCATTTTCAGCCTCATCTTCACCAGAAAAGAAAAATAACATCACTAATAACAGTATTAAAATTCCTGCTAATATCAACATGTAATTGAGCATCTTTGTTGTTCTTCTTCTTTTTTCAAAACGTTCAGCTCTTGTATGTTCATTTTGATATTCATCTGCCATAACACGGACCTCCACGAAATGGATTTATTTAAGTAGTTGAATATGTAAATGTCCTACACAACAATGCGTAGGACAATACATATATAACACTTTCTTATTTCACTTCAGTAATTCGAACTTCCAATTCGCCACCTGGTGTAACGACGGTTACTTCTTCACCGACTTTTTTACCAAGTAAGCTTTGTGCCATCGGGGAATCATTTGAAATTCGACCCTCAAAAGGATCCGCTTCCGCACTTCCGACAATTTGATATTCTTCTTCGTCTCCGTCTGGTAATTCAACGAATTTAACAGTTTTACCTAACTGGACAATATCAGATACGTTTTCATCATTTTCAATAATGACAGCATAGCGAAGCATCGTCTCAATTTGAGAAATCCGGGATTCAACAAATGCTTGTTCATCTTTCGCTGAATCATATTCAGAGTTCTCGGATAAGTCACCAAAATCCCTAGCTATTTTAATGCGTTCAACCACTTCTGGTCGTCGAACGGTAATTAAATCATTTAATTCATCTTCTAGCTTCTTTTTCCCTTCTTCTGTCATAAAAAACTGTTTCTCTTCTGCCATTTCTAACACCTCTTTATATTTTCTAATCTGTTTGTCACTAATCCATTGTTATGAATGTTTGTCCTCAATAATACTTTTAATTTTTGTTGTCAATAAGTCGATTGCAACGTAGTTATGGCCGCCTTCTGGAATAATAATGTCTGCATACCTCTTTGCTGGCTCGACAAATTGCAGATGCATTGGTCTCACTACATTGACATATTGATCAATGACAGATTCAATCGATCTTCCACGTTCATTGATATCTCGCATCATTCTACGAATAATTCGTAGGTCAGAATCCGTATCAACGAACACTTTGATATCCATCATCTCACGTAATCTTTCGTCTTCAAGGACTAAAATTCCTTCTAAAATGATAACATCTTTTGGTTCAACGGTAATTGTTTCGTCAGACCGTGTATGCATTTCATAATTATATACCGGCTTTTCAATCGATTGACGATCTAAGAGCTTCTGTAAATCTTCCCTTAGTAAGTCATTGTCAAATGCTAGTGGATGATCATAATTTGTTTTTAATCGTTCCTCAAACGGTAAATGTGATTGATCCTTATAATAATAATCTTGTTCAATCACTAGCATGGATGTGTCTTTGAATTGATCATAAATTGCTTTTGTTACAGTCGTTTTGCCTGAGCCGCTTCCTCCAGCGACACCAATTATAATAGGTTTCTTGCTCACGGGAATCCGAAGCCCCTTTCTATTTTGTCTGTTTGATTGCCACTGTGATTCCGTCTCCGGTTTCCACAATCGTCGTTTCAAAACGTTCATCGTTCATTAACCATTGATTGAAGGAGTTAATTTTCGAACCTAGCTTGGATAACCGTTTGGATTCATTATTCTCTCCAGAAACATACCCCTTAAATAATACATTGTCAACTACCAATAAGCCATTCTTTTTTAAGAAAGGTGCTGTATAGTTTACAAAGTCTTTATTTTTTCCCTTGGCCGCATCTATTAACACAAAATCAAATTGTTCAGCTTCTGTCCGCTCTTTTAAATAATCGATTGCGTCTTGATGTATGGCTTTTATTTGATTCTCATAATTTAATGTTTGTATGTTTTTCATTGCTTGTCGATACCTAGTTTCGTCGACTTCCAAGGTTGTAATTTGAATACTCGAATCTACTTTCGCCATCTGTATAGCGGAATAACCGATTGCTGTTCCGATCTCAAGTATTTTTTTAGGCCGATGAATTCGAATCAACTGTTTGATGAATTGGATGCCGTCAACTTCCATAATCGGAACATGATGCTCAACTGCATATTCTGTAATTCTCCGTAATTCAGAGTCGGATCCTTCATACAATGACTGGATGTAACTTTGCGAAGCACGCATGACTTTCCTCCAACAGTGCATTATTCTTCAATTCCGTTATTTTATCATAAAAAAAGGTGGGAACGCGAATTCCAGGCGCTCCCTAAAATTTCTGTCCATTAGTCTTTCGGTGGACGGTATTCTTGAATATTTTGTTCATGTTCAGCGAATGTTTCTGCATAATACACTTCGCCTTCATACGATGCAACAAAATAAAGATACTCATGTTCTTCAGGATTCAATGCCGCTTCCATCGAATTTTTGTGGAAATTGGCAATCGGTCCAATTGGTAATCCTTTTATATGATACGTGTTATAAGGAGATTCAATCTCCAAGTCAGAATATAACACGCGCTCCTTATGTTCGCCATGAGCGTATAATGCAGTAGGATCTGTCTGCAGTTTCATATCTTCTTCTAAACGATTATAAAAAACGCCAGAAATCATTTTTCGGTCTTCCTTACTAACAGCTTCTCGCTCAAGTAATGAAGCCATTGTAATGGCATCATGAACATTAAAATCCGATGCTTCTATTTGGCTCATAAACGGTTGTAGTTGATTAGATGTTTCGGTCAACATCATGTTGACAACATCATCAATCGTTAGATCTTCCTGATAGATCGGATACGTAATAGCATATAAATAACCTTCTAGTGGATACCTAATTTCGTCCTGTAAAATATCTTCTCCAAGAATCGTTGGGTACCGTCCGATTAGGGATTGAATATATTCACGATCTTGCATTTTATCTAAAAACTCTTCTTCATTGATTGGCGTCTCTTTATCCAAACGGGCAGCTATTTGTTCCACTGTGAACCCTTCTGGAATGGTTATCGTATACAAAGGATCGACGAGTATCTTACCTGTTTTTAACGTTTCAATAACTTCATCAAGCTCCATGTTCTGTGCCAATAAATACTCTCCAGCTTGGAAGCCCGATTCATTTTTGAATTTCACATACAAACGAAAGATTAAACCGTTATTAATGATGTCTTTTTCTTCAAGGATGCTGGCGATCCCTTCTGTACTCGTACCTAATGGTATCTCTACTTCGATAATCTCCTTATTATCAGGGTCGACTGGACTAAGACCCTTGTCTATGTAGTTATAAATAGACAGTCCACCAATGATTAGAGCAATGATTACGAAAAAAAGGATGGTTATAATCCATTTTCGTGCAATCTTTGCTTCCCATATTCGCTTTTTCTTTACTTCTTTATAGGTTAATTTTGAATCATCATTGGAAGTTGACATGTTCTCTTCCCCCTATCTACCCGCTTCATTATAAAGTATTCATAGAATAATTTCTATAATTTCAGTAGAGTTTCCAAAAAATTGTCTAATAAATTGTCTTTCACAAAGAAATTGTTACGTGGAAATAGGGTGAAATAATGCTACCGTCCTTGTAAAAGCTCTTATAAAAAAATAAATTAATCTATAAAAAAGCCGGTCCTTGATGGACTCGGCTTTTTTTAGATCAATGAACCATCTTACTCTGTATCTTCTTCCTCGGAAAAAGTTGCGAGCATTTCTTCGACCATTTCCCATTCTTCATCCGTTTCGATTTCGTAAAGAGCCATGTCATCTTCATTTTCATCGCTTTCTTCATAGCGGAATGCATAAACTTCTACTTCATCTTCATCCACTTGATCGGAAGGGACAACGACGATATATGACTTTTCTGTTTCATCTACATCAAACGAGAACAACACATCAAAAAGATGTTCCTCACCATTTTCGTCCGGAATAATAATTCGTTCTTTCTCTTCCATTTTCAACACTCCTTTTTAGTTGGATTGATCCAGATAACCTTGAAGGATCAATACGGCTGCCATTTTATCAATGACTTTTTTTCTCTTCTTGCGGCTCATATCTGCTTCAAGTAATACACGTTCGGCGGCCATTGATGTCAATCGCTCATCCCAAAGAACCGTTTTGATTCCTAGTTCATTTTCCAGAAACGTGGCAAATCTTTTTGACGCTTCTCCACGGTCACCAATCGTACCATTCATATGCTTTGGAAGGCCAACGACAGCTTTGCTAATTTCGTGTTCTTTGATGATTGCCTCCATTTTGGGCAATATTTGTTCAAAACCTGCATGCTCATCCCAAGAAATTGTTTCAATTCCTTGAGCTGTGAAGTGTAGGGCATCAGAGACAGCAACCCCGATGGTTTTCTCCCCAACATCTAATCCTAATATCCTCATCTATTATCCTCTTTATTCGTTTTTAAGTAGTGCTTGACCACTTCCTCAATCAACTCATCCCGTTCAACTTTTCGAATCATATTCCGTGCATCTCGATGACGAGGGATGTAAGCAGGATCTCCTGACAATAGATAGCCGACAATTTGATTAATCGGATTATAGCCTTTTTCTTCAAGCGACTCATACACAGAATGCAAAATTTCATTTACGACTTGTTCTTGAGAGTCATCAGAAAACTGGAACTTCATCGTATGGTCTTGATTATCCATAATTGATCCCCCTCATTTCTACTTACCTTCATTATAAACGTAAATGCGTTCAAGAAGAAACATTTTTAATGTAGTCTTTTGCTGATTCTAATGCTTCACCAATTTTTTCAGGGTTTTTACCGCCTGCTTGGGCCATGTCTGGACGGCCTCCACCGCCACCTCCGCAAATAATGGCTGCTTGTTTAACCATATTCCCGGCGTGGTATCCTTTTTTCACTAAATCTTCTGATACACTACCAGCTAATTGAACCTTTTCACCATTTTCAATTGCTAATAAAATAATTCCTGACGTTAATTGTTGTTTGAATTCATCAACCATTTGTCTAAGTGCATTCATATCCTTAACATTAACTTTCGCTGCCAGTAGCGGTATACCTTCTACATTTTCTGTCTGCTCAATTAACTCGGCCGCTTCGACATTCGCCAAACGGGCTGATAAAGATTCATTTTCTTTTTGTAATGACTTAATGTCAGCAAACAATGTTTCTATTCGATTTGGAACTTCTTCTTCTCTTGTCTTCAGTAGGTTTGCTGCTTGGTGTAAATAGGATTGTTTATCTTCAAAAAATTCAAAAGCGCCTTTGCTTGTTTTTGCTTCAATACGTCTCGTTCCTGCACCAATACCAGATTCAGAAATAATCTTAAATAAGCCAATTTCCGCCGTATTTGTAACATGGCAACCACCACATAGCTCAAGGCTGTATTCACCAATAGAGACGACACGAACTTCTTTTCCGTATTTTTCACCAAATAGTGCCATCGCACCCATTTTCTTGGCTTCTTCTATATCATGGTAACTAACACGAACATGAATAGATTCCCAAATTTTTTCATTCACGTTTTTTTCAATTTCACTCAGCTCTTCTTCCGAGACTGCATTGAAATGAGAAAAATCAAATCGCAATCGATCCGGTGCAACCAGTGAGCCTGATTGATTAACGTGGTCACCTAATACATCCTTAAGTGCTTGGTGTAATAAGTGTGTCGCTGTATGGTTTTTAATTACTTTCTTACGTTTCGATTGGTCAACTTCTGCGGTAATGACATCGTCGGTGTGCAATGTACCTTCGTCTACTCTGACTCGGTGAAGGTTTTGACCATTCGGTGCTTTTTGGACGTCCAATACTGAAGCTTTTCCTTGCTCAGATTGAATGATTCCTTCATCGGCTACCTGTCCACCACTTTCTGCATAGAACGGCGTCTCTTTAAGAAATAGATAAACTTCATCACCTTGCTTTACTTCCTGAACCTCTTGTTTATCTTTAATCAATGCTGCAATAGTCGTTTCAACTTTCAATTGGTCATATCCAGTAAATTTACTGCTTACATGAATGTCTCTAAGAACTTGATCTTGAACTTGCATGGAGTCAACGTTTTGTCGAGCATCGCGTGCACGTTGACGCTGTGCCGCCATTTCTTTCTCAAATCCAGCTTCATCAATTTCAAAGCCTTCATCTTGGATATATTCTTCGGTTAATTCTTTCGGAAATCCATACGTATCATAAAGAACAAACACTTCATTACCCGGGAAGATATAACTTCCTTTTTCTTTCTCTTGTTTCATGATTTTTTCTAAAATAGCAAGTCCCTCTTGGAGTGTTTCGTGGAAACGTTCTTCTTCCGTCCGTATGACGTTTTGAATGAAATCACTTTTTTCACTGACTTCTGGATAAAAGTCTTTCATAATATTTGCAACGACTTCAACCAACTGATGAATAAATGGTTGGCTCATACCCAACTCTTTAGAAAAACGCACTGCTCTACGTAATAGTCTTCTTAAGACATAACCTCTTCCTTCATTTGAAGGTAATGCTCCATCTCCAATTGCAAATGCGACGGTTCTTACATGGTCGGCAACGACTTTAAATGCTGTATCGATTTCTTTTGATTGACCATATGTTTTTCCACTGATGTTTTCGATTTTTTCTAGGATTGGTTTAAATAAATCCGTCTCAAAATTCGTTGGCGTGTCTTGAATGACAGAAACAATACGCTCCAAGCCCATACCAGTATCAATGTTTTTATTCGGCAATGGTGTATACGTATGGTCTGGATTGTGGTTAAACTGAGAAAATACTAAATTCCAAATTTCTAAATAACGTTCATTTTCACCGCCTGGATATAGCTCTGGATCTTTGGGATCGTTTCCATATTTCTCTCCACGATCGTAAAAGATTTCTGAGTTTGGGCCGCTCGGACCTTCTCCGATATCCCAGAAATTTTCTTCAATCCGAATAATTCTTTCTACAGGCAGTCCGATTTTTTCTGCCCAAATCTTGTACGCTTCTTCGTCTTCTGGGTGAACAGTAACTGACAATTTTTCTGGATCAAATCCAATCCAATCTTTACTCGTTAGAAACTCCCATGCCCACTCAATGGCTTCTTCTTTAAAATACTCACCAATTGAAAAGTTGCCGAGCATTTCAAAAAATGTGTGGTGTCTTGCCGTAAAACCAACATTTTCAATGTCATTTGTTCGAATTGCCTTTTGAGCATTAACGATTCTTGGATTATTAGGGATTACGCGTCCATCAAAATATTTCTTTAATGTTGCTACCCCACTATTAATCCATAACAAAGTTGGGTCCTCATGGGGAACCAATGACCGGCTTGGTTCGACAGAGTGATTTTTTTCTTTAAAGAAATCTAAAAACATTTGTCTTACTTCACTAGATGTCAATAATTTCATCGTTCTTCCTCCTCAAGGTTTTCGTAAATTATAAAGCTTTGTTAGAGTCCGTTGTCGATCTTGTGATTCATCTTCACGATTTTTCGGCGGAGTCGATTGATTTATCGGCGGCTTCGCTCGATTTTTCGGCGGCGTCGATCGATTTTGCGGCAGTGCTTTTAGCGGAAGTTCTGTTAGTTCAAGATCCGCTGAAGTCGCCCCCGACACGATTCACAATTCTACAAATCAGTGCTACATCATTAAGAATTTAAATTGTGCCAAACACAAAAAAGCCCCTACAATAATATGTAGGGACGGTTATCCGCGGTGCCACCCTGATTATAGATTTTTAACAACACCAACCTTATTTACCTCATAAGTTGGTGATTGGAAAATCTATCAGCTCAATCACTGTAACGGAGTGGACCGGCGGGGATTAGCCGCTCTCTGGAATAGCGTTCAATGACATTCACTTAGCGTCTTTTACAGCCAGGAAGACACCTCTCTTGGAAGTGGCTATGTCATTTACTCGTTTCCTTCATCGATTTCGTAAATTTTACTTCTCTCGCTATTATATTGAATCTCTATCAGGCTGTCAATTTCTACTATCTTTCATCGGAAAATAAATCCTCTAAAAAATACTCAGGTTGTTGTACTTGGCTTACCAATTCCCTTGATTGTTGCTCATGATCGATTTCAACGAGACAATTCCAACAATA
Source organism: Allobacillus salarius (assembly GCF_007559425.1). Lineage (GTDB taxonomy): Bacteria > Bacillota > Bacilli > Bacillales > Alkalibacillaceae > Allobacillus > Allobacillus salarius. Next base: position 302,476 of record NZ_VMHE01000001.1, read on the forward strand.
AAATCGCTCTTCGCCAATCATTCCAATGTTGCACGTATGACAGTTTGGGCATTTCATGGAAAATAACTCCTTTGTATTTTCCTCTCATTTTTTGTCATGAGGGCCCAAATTATGCATATTTAGATATATTCGTTTTGGCTGTTCGACATTCGCCTTCACTATGACTCAATTTTTGTATATTAATCCATAAAATCATATGGTGATAAACCATCATCATGTTTTTCAGCATCTTCTAATGGTAGTCCTTCGTAATCGTCTTCTGATTCAATTTTTGGCTTTACTTGTTTTGTCTCGATTATTTTATCAGATGAAGCTTCGTCTTGTGATCCACTCAGCTCTTTTGCCGATTCGCTGACTTCAATTGCGGCATTACGATCGATTTCATCTACACTCATTCCCCAAACATGTTTTAATCGTTCGACTAACGTCGTATTCCGGTTAAAGAAGTTCTTTTGTCGCAAACCATCCATCAGTTCGTTATATTCTCCACAAATAATGAGTGATGATTTTCCTCGTGTAATGGCTGTATAGATTAAGTTTTTTACGAGCATTCTTCTAAAAGAACGAACGATTGGAATAATGACGATTGGAAATTCTGAGCCTTGTGATTTATGGATTGAAATCGCATAAGCGAGCATCAATTGATTGAAATCTTGCCGTGTATAGGAAACTTCCAATCCTTCAAAATCCACAATCATTTCTTCTTTTTTCGTTTCGGTTTCCGTCGGTTTTTTAATCGCTCTTATTTCCCCAATATCGCCATTAAACACCTTTTTCTCTGGTTGATTCACAAGCTGAATGACTTTGTCGCCAGATCGATAGATGGAATCAAAGTGTTTTATTTCTCGTTTTTGTTGCGAAGGTGGATTAAATAGCTGCTGCAATGCTTCATTTAATGCATGAATGCCTGCTTTAGAACGATACATAGGAGCCAACACTTGAATATCACGTTGTGTATAGCCTTTCGCTAATGCACGCTCTACTATTTTTTCAATCATGACCGCTGTATTTTCTGTCGTTGTCGGAAAAAAATTAAAGTCACTGGATTTCGATAAATCAAGCTCTTCAAAACGGTCATTTTTAATCGCATGGGCTAACTTAATAATGGATGAATCTTCTTTTTGTCGATAGATCTCTTCTAGTCTAGCTACTTTAATACAATCGGACTTCAACAAATCGGAGAGCACTTCTCCTGGCCCGACTGATGGTAACTGATCTTCATCTCCTACAAGAATGACTTTCATTGAAGACGGAATCGCTTTGACCAATCGATTCGCAAGCCAAACATCGACCATGGAAAATTCATCGATGATAATTAGTTTTCCTTCCAGTTGATTACCTGCATCATATTCAAACTCATTTTCTCCACTCCAACCGAGCAAGCTATGAATCGTTTTCGCTTTCATCCCTGTTGATTCACTCAAACGCTTAGCTGCACGACCCGTCGGCGCGCATAGCAAATAATCGGAGTCTTTGATCGTTTTTTCTTTATCGCATAGTTTTTGATAACTCTCCAATATACCTTTCACAACGGTGGTCTTACCGGTCCCAGGTCCCCCGGTCAATATCATGACTTTTTCATCCAACGCCATCTTGATTGCTTCATACTGCTCTTCTCCGTATGATATACCTTCACGTTCCTCTAAGTCGCCAATCAGTTTTAATAGTTCACTTTCTGCATAGGTTGCATCCTCTTTTACTTCCTGAATCCGAGCAAGTTGCGATGCAATCCCTTCTTCTGCAAAATAAAGTTGAGGTAAATAGATTCGGTCATTTTCTTTCACGAGCAACGATTCTTCTATTAATGACTGAAAATAAATGTCAAATGAGAAGTCACCGTTAGTACCATGAGAAAACAGTAGTTCAGAAGCTTGGCGGATTAAGTATTTTTCATACACAAACACATGGCCGTTCAGTGATTCCTCTTCTAACACGTGTAAAATGCCTGCCTGAATTCGTGTCGGATGATCCTTGCGAATACCGATTTGTTGAGCAATTTCATCCGCTCGTTGAAATCCGAATCCTTCAATTTGGAATACAAGTTGGTAAGGGTTCTCTGTCAACACATCAAGCGTTTTTTCTTGATGTAACGCATAAATCTTTTGTGCGAGCTGGAGTCCGATTCCGTACTTGGACAATTCGACCGTTACACGATCAAAACCTTGATGAAGACGTAAATCTTGAATAAACTGCTGTTTCGTCTCTTTTTTCATCGATACGATTCCATCTAAAACCGTTTCATCCATGAGCACTTTTTCGACCGTATCAATCCCTAATTTACCGACGATTTTCTTCGCTGTCTTTAATCCAATTCCATAAAATAAATCACTAGCGAGATAACGGATTAAGCTTTCCTCGGTTTTCGGTAGCTCTTTTTCATAAGTGAAAACTTGAAATTGATCTCCGAACCGAGGGTGGCTTTCCATCTTGCCGTAAAATATATAATCATTTCCGTATGTAAGTTTCGGAAGATGACCTTTTACCACAAATTCATCTTCCTTTGTGTCTAAATTCGTTTCCTCTAGCTTGATCGATGCGATAGAAAATTGTTTTTCAGCATTATGGAATATCATATGATTCAGTTGGCCTTTTATATAAAGCTGTTCAGTCATTCCTTCTATCTCCTTCATCGATCAAATCAGTTATACTTCTTTCAAGTATTCTTCGACTTTAATTTTACCATCTGCTGCAAGCATGTGGTCCGGCTGTATATGAAGTGTTTTTTTGAAATAGGTCAATGCTTCTTGTGCTAGGTCTTTGTGTAAATAACACACTGCGATATTGTAGTGAGCATCTGCGTGTTGTTCGTCCAATTCCGTCACATACATTAACTGAGTCAATGCATGGTCGACTTGTCCATTATAAGCTAAGCTTAAACCATATTGGAACTGAATTTCTATGTCTTTTTTGTTTAACTCGCTTGCTCGTTGAAAATACGGAAGAGCGAGCTTTTCATTCTGTTGATTTCTTAATGAAACGGCAAGCATATAATAAGCATCTGCATCGTTTAAACCGTACTGTACAGCACTTTGAAATTCTTTTGCTGCCTGCTGATAATCTTCTTGCTCGAAATAAAGAACGCCTAAACCATAATAAGCCGTTCCTGATTTTGAATCAATCTCAATGGCACGATTAAAAAAGTTTTTTGCTTTGTCGTATTCACCCACATGGTTAAGTAGATTTCCGAAATTAATAAATCCAACGGGATCGTTTGGATTTTCCTCGATGTATTGATTGAATGTACTGGCAGCTTCCTCAAGTTCGTTCGCTTGCACGTGTTCGATTCCTTTTTCAATTAAGTTCATCCGTTCTACTCCTTTCGATTGCACAGCTATCTTCATATCGTTTACCCAATTTAACTTATATTTTATCGTATCGCACACCTCGTGCGAATATTTTTTTTAAAAATATGTACTTCATTATATTAGGCGTTTATCTGGCAAAAAAGCCACCACAATAATGTGCTGACTTTTAAGCTAGATATGTCAATTGTTTACCGTCTTTAAAAGCTCGATCGATCGTTCCGCCACCCAAACAACGGTCACCATCATAAAATACAACAGCTTGACCTGGTGTAATCGCCCGTTGTGGTTCTTTAAAGATGACGTTCGCTTGATCTTTATCGGAATCAACGATGACTCGAACGGCATAATCTTCCTGTCTATATCTGAACTTTGCCGTACACTCAATTGGTTCACTTAAATCAATATCTGTTAACCAATTCAAGTGGACAGCTTCTAATGAATCTGAATAAAGCGCTTCGTTATCAAAGCTTTGCCCTACGTAAAGTATATTTTCTTCTAAATTTTTCCCAATTACGAACCATGGATCACCCGCACCACCAATTCCAAGACCTTGTCTTTGACCGATTGTGTAGTACATTAATCCATCATGTTTACCTTTCACTTCGCCATCCAATGTTTGCATTTCACCTGGTTTGGCCGGTAGGTATTCACTCAAAAATTCTTTGAAGTTTCGTTCGCCAATAAAGCAAATTCCTGTACTATCTTTCTTCGTTGCAGTAGCTAAATCATGTTTTTTGGCAATTTCACGTACTTCAGATTTATCGAGCTCTCCTAAAGGAAACATCAATCTCGGAAGTATTTCTTTCGGAATCTGATTCAAAAAGTATGTTTGATCTTTATTTGAATCGACGCCGCGAAGCATTTGTGCTTGACCATCTATTTCATTGACTCGTGCATAATGTCCAGTCGCTAAGTAATCTGCTCCTAAACCCATTGCGTGGTCTAGAAATGCTTTGAACTTAATTTCTTTATTACACATGACGTCTGGATTTGGCGTGCGTCCCGCTTTATATTCATCTAGAAAGTAGGTAAACACTTTATCCCAATATTGCTTTTCAAAATTTACCGAATAGTAAGGAATGTCCAGCTGGTTGGCAACCCGTGCCACATCTTCATAGTCCTCTGTTGCTGTACACACACCGAATTCATCCGTGTCATCCCAGTTTTTCATGAAGATTCCCACGACATCATATCCTTGTTGCTTCAAAAGCAACGCAGTGACAGATGAGTCGACGCCACCAGACATACCAACTACAACTCTCGTATCTTCTGGTTTTTTCATTTTTATCACCACCTAACCTCTTGTATTGCTTGGTATTAATCTGTTTAAGATCTTGCTTATTTTTTCTACACAAAACTGTATATCTTCATCACTCGTTTCGATTCCAAAACTAAAACGAATGGAATTATATAGACGATCATTTTCTTCACCATACATTGCTTTTAATACATGGGACGGATCAATGGACCCAGCTGTACATGCAGAACCGGATGAGACAGCAATCCCTTCCAAGTCGAGATTGGTCAAAAACATCTCAACTTCTACACCTGGAAAACTAATATTTAATATATTTGGCATATGCTCTTCTCTTGTTCCATTCAAATGATAGTCAATGGAGAAATCATTCAATCCTTTGAAAAACTGTTTACTTAGCTTTTCGTAATGCATCAACCGTTCGTTCTGTTCTTTCTCCAGTAACTCAATTGCTTTTGTAAACCCTCTAATGCCAAGCATATTTTCAGTTCCTGATCGCCATTTTCTTTCTTGTTCACCGCCAAAGATTTGTTGTGCTAAATGAACATCGTCATTTCGATATAAAAACCCAATTCCTTTTGGCCCGTATATTTTATGCGATGAAACAGATAGTAGGTCTACGTTGAATGACGTGACATCGAGCTTTTCCAACCCATATGCTTGTACCGCATCTGTATGGAAAATGGCTTGGTGTTCTTTTAGCCGCTCCCCAATCGCCTCAATTGGCTGACGCATACCCGTTTCATTATTCACTCGCATGATGGAAACAAAAATCGTATCCGGTCGAAGAGCTTCTTCCACCGCTTCAACTGAAACAATGCCCGATTCATCAACTGGGAGAAAGGTTACTTCAAAGCCTTCCTTTTGCAGTTCCTCCATTGGATGCAAAACAGCATGATGTTCGATTTGCGTCGTGATGATATGTTTTCCTCGATGGGCATACGCTCTAGCAACACCGAAAATAGCCAAATTATTTGCCTCGGTCGCCCCGCTCGTAAATATAATTGAAGAAAAATCGGCTCCGATACTCCGTGCCGCTATACTTCTAGCATCATCCAATAATTTTCTACTTTCTCTACCGAAAGAATGGATGCTTGATGGGTTTCCATATGTTCCATCCAAAGCTTCCATCATTTCTTGCTTGACTTCAGGATGTAATGGAGTTGTCGCTGCGTAATCTAAATAAACGCGTTTCACAGAAGTCACCTACTTTTTCTATTAAATATAAAACATATGCTCTTCCTGATAAATAGAGCCATCATGTTCAGCTAAATCAGCTAATGTCGTTGAATCAAGAACATCTTTCACAGCATCACGGATTCTGCGCCACAATTCTTTCTGAGCGGGTTGTTCGTCATCCATTTCTTCAACGGGACGAATCGGCCCTTCAAGTGGTCTGATGATATCTGCTGCTGTTATATTTTTTGGTTCTTCAGCGAGCAAATATCCACCCTTTGCTCCACGAACACTTTTGACCAATCCTACATTACGCAACGGTGCAATTAATTGTTCAAGGTAATGTTCAGATAATTGATATTCTTGAGCAATTGCTTTTAGCGAAATCGGTTTTTTACTCGGGTGACCTTTCGCCAATGCGATCATTATCGTTAGTCCGTATCTCCCTTTTGTAGAGATCTTCATCCTTTATCCCCCTCATTAATAAACAACGTAACAGCAAGATTGATATCTTTGTAGAAAACCATCTGACATTATAGCATGTTTTATAACATTGTGGAATTTAATGAACTAGCGCTTTTTTGAATTCTGACGAGATTCATTCGCTAACTTTTTTAATTTCTCGTATGTTTGCGCATATCTTTTTTCTTCACCTAACATCTTCGGCTGATAATAAGTCATGCCACGAAGTGATTCAGGTAAATATTCTTGGTATACCCATCCCGTGGAAGAATGGTGTGGATATTGATATTCAATCCCATGACCTAAATGGGATGCACCTGCATAATGGGAATCTTTTATATGATCAGGTATATCTGCCGTAATACCTTTTTTGACGTGTTTAATCGCTTTGTCCAATGCTTTATATGCAGTATTCGACTTCGGTGATAAGCATAGCTCAATTGTGATGACACTAAGTGGAATTCTAGCCTCAGGCAAGCCTAATCGTTCAACTGATTGAATGGCAGATAGCACCCTTGCAGCAACGGCTGGACTAGCCAATCCAATATCCTCATAAGCAATGACCAACAATCGGCGCATGATGGCTTCCAGATCACCGCCTTCTAATAGCCTTGCTAAATAATATAAGGCGGCATCCACGTCACTGCCCCGGATGCTTTTTTGAAAACCGGACAGAAGATCATAATAAATGTCTCCCTTATTATCATGCACAAAACCTTTGTTTTGAATGCTTGATTCCACTGTTTCGAGTTCTACTTGATAGACACCTTCATCAGTCATGTCCGAAGCGAATACCACTTCTTCTAAAATGGTCAAAGCTGTCCGTCCATCACCTGTCGTTTCGGCTATTCGTTTCAGATGTTCCTCGGAAATATCAATCGTCATGTTTGATAACCCTTTTGGATCTTTTAACGCTCGATGAAGAAGCCCTAATATATCTTCTTTCTTTAATGGTTGCAATTGTTTAATTTGTCCACAACGAGAGCGAATCGCATTGTTTACACTATGGTAAGGGTTTTCTGTCGTAGCACCAATAAATGTAATAATTCCTTCTTCCATTGCATTTAACAAGGTATCCTGTTGTCCTTTATGAAAACGATGAATTTCATCAATGAACAAAAGGACGTTTCTTGTTAACTTAGCTTCTTGGATAATATGCTCGACCTCTTTTTTGCTGGCACTCGTTGCATTGATCGCAAAAAATTCCATGTTGGAGGAACCTGCAATGGCATAAGCCAAAGAAGTTTTGCCAGTTCCTGGAGGGCCATAAAGAAGCATTGAAGGTACATATCCATTTTTTATCATTTTATATAAAGAAGTGTCTTTACCAATGACATGTTTTTGACCGACAACTTCTTCAATTTTCTCTGGTCGCATACGGAAAGCAAGTGGTTCATTGTTAAACATATCGTTCTCCTTCAAATCATGTTCAATCTTTTATCTATTTTACTATATATATTCATTTATTTCTTAGTTTGAGCCTGGATTTCTATGTATATTATCTTCGCGACTTGCACATGATAGAAATAGGAAACTATCAATCGAGAACAAAAGGAGTTGGGAATATGGTTAAAGTGAGGCAAGACGCTTGGTCTCATGAAGATGATTTATTACTGGCAGAAACTGTGCTTAGACATATACGTGAAGGAAGCACACAGCTCGTTGCTTTCGAGGAAGTCGGCGACAAACTGAATCGAACGGCTGCTGCCTGTGGTTTTCGGTGGAACGCTGAAGTTCGTAAAAACTATGAAAAAGCAGTAGACTTAGCCAAGAGACAGCGTAAGGAACGAAAAAAGGCTATGAAACAACAAGCTACAGATCGTGTGACAAGCATTTCCAGAACGAAAGAAATCAATACAACGAAGCAACCTTCGACAATTGATGAAATTATTCATTTACTAGAACAACTGAAAGAATCTACCGCATTAAACAATGAAGCCGAGTTCGAGCAAATGAAGGAGTACAATCAACAATTAACCAATGAGAATGAAGAGTGGAAAGTAAAATACGAACAACTACAGAAAGATTATGAAACGTTAAAAGAAGATTACCAGACATTCGTAAATATCATGGATCGAGCAAGAAAAATGGTCGTATTGGATGAGGATTCATCCTTGTCTTCACCTGCTTTTAAGATGGCCAAAAATGGTAATTTAGAACAAATTGCTAAGTGAAACAAACAGAGCTCTAAACCCATTCATTAAGATTGTTACTAAATTTTTTCTATAAAAATATGTAAAAAAGCTATTCTAAGCGTCGCTTAAAATAGCTTTTTTCATATGTACACAATCCCAATTGTGCCGTTCCTCCTTAATGTTTTGAACCCGCTCCAGGCAGGTGGGTGTCCTGTTCTGCGTCTTGTATGTCCTCAAAAAGGCATATACGCCACGCAGAAACGCCAGACTCCCTTACATAAAAGTGTTCGGTCAAAACGTACGACGGAGAAGACGAACACATTAGGATTGCTTTGTTTCAAGTTTGTAATCAAATAATATCATATACATTTTTCAATATCAAGGGAAACAAGCGTCCAATTTTTGGTTTTCTTAAACTTTTTTTAGAATATTCAGCTTATTGACTTTCTTTCTTCTTCAATTCTAAATTCAGTTCCGCTAGTTGCTCATTTGATACTTGTGATGGCGCCTCTGTCAATGGATCTGAGGCTGAAGCTGTTTTTGGGAAAAGAATTGTGTCACGAAGGTTCGTCTTACCGGCCAAGAGCATTACTAAACGGTCAAAGCCTAACGCAATTCCCCCGTGTGGTGGTGCGCCGTATTCCAATGCTTCTAATAAGAAACCAAATTGTTCTTCCGCGGATTCTTTTGTAAAGCCAAGCGCTTCAAACATTTTGTATTGCAAGTCTTTTTCGTATATACGCAACGATCCGCCGCCAAGTTCGAATCCATTTAACACAACGTCATAAGCTTGTGCTTGGACATCTTCCGGTGATTCCGTCAGTTTTTCAATATGTTCTAATTTAGGCATTGTAAACGGGTGGTGAGCTGCATGATAGCGTCCGTCATCAGCATCATATTCAAATAATGGCCAATCAGTTACCCACAAGAAGTTCAGTTGATCTTCATTGATTAAACCTAGACTTTTTCCTAGTTTTAAACGCAATGCGCCTAAACTGTCGTAAACAATTTGTTTTTGATCCGCAACGAACAGCAGTAGATCATTCGCTTTTGCGCCCAATTGTTCACGTAATGAATTTGCGTCATCTTCATCGAAAAACTTAGCGATTGGACCTGTCAACTTGTCATTTTCATCAACTTTAATCCACGCTAACCCTTTTGCTCCATAGATCTTCACAAATTCAGTTAATTGATCGATGTCTTTTCTTGAAAATTGTTCGGCTTGATTTTCTACATTTAAAGCACTTACTTGACCGCCATTTTCTACCGTATGTTTAAACACATTAAAATTTGAAGTAGCAGCAAATTCATTAATTTGTTTTAACTCCATACCAAAGCGTGTATCTGGTTTATCTGAACCGTATCGTTCCATCGCTTCTTGATAGCTCATCCGAGGGAATGGGTTGGCGATGTCTTTACCTTTAACTTCTTTTACAACAAAGCGAAGCATTTCTTCCGTCAATTTCATGATTTCTTCTTGATTCATGAATGACGTTTCAATATCAATTTGTGTGAATTCAGGCTGACGGTCCGCACGCAAATCTTCATCACGGAAACAACGGGTAATCTGATAGTACTTCTCAAATCCAGAAACCATTAGCAGCTGTTTAAAGAGCTGTGGCGACTGCGGCAATGCATAGAATTCACCTTCATGAACGCGACTAGGAACTAAATAGTCTCTTGCGCCTTCCGGTGTACTCTTCGTCAAGACTGGCGTCTCCATCTCCAAAAAGTTTTGTCGATTTAAATATTGACGGATGGATTGAGCGGTCTTATGACGTAAAATAAATGTTTCTTGCATGGATTTACGTCTTAAATCTAAGTAACGGTACTTCAAGCGAATTTCTTCAGAAACATCGATATGTTCCTCAATTGGAATCGGTAGTCCTTTCGATTTGCTAATAATCGTTAGTTCGTTAGCGACAATTTCAAGTTCTCCTGTTTTCATCGATGGATTGATCGTACCTTCATCTCGGCGCTTCACTATGCCCGTTACCTCGATGACATATTCACTTCGAATTTTTTCAGCTTGCTCTAATGCTTCTTTCGATTCAGGGCTGAATACGACTTGTACGACTCCTGAGCGATCACGTAAATCAATAAAAATTAATCCGCCAAGGTCACGGCGTCGTTGAACCCATCCTTTTAATAATACAGTCTGATTCTCTTGGTCCAGCGTGAGCATACCGCTATGTGAACGTTCGAGCATTTTATTTCCCTCCTATATATGTTGCAATCTCGTTGAGTGGAACAGTTGTTTGTTCCCCTGTTGCTAGTTCTTTTACTTGTGCTTTACCTTCATTCATTTCGTTCTCACCAAGGATAACGACAAATTTTGCATTTGCCCGCTCAGCAGCCTTAAATTGTGCTTTCATTTTTTTATTCAAATAATCGCGGTCAGCCCGAATACCTTGTTGACGTAATTGATGAGTGAGCTCAGTTGCCGTGAAAGTCACTTCTTCACCGATCGAAACGATATAACAATCGATTCCTGCGTTCGTTTCAAGCGATAGCTTTTCAGCTTCCAGTGCCATCAGCAATCGTTCAATACTTAAAGCAAAACCGATTCCAGAGGTTTCAGGGCCACCAAGGTCTTCTATTAAACCGTTGTAACGTCCACCACCGGAAAGTGTAGTAATGGAACCGAATCCATCCGCTTCACTCATGATTTCGAAAGCGGTTTGTGTATAATAATCTAACCCACGCACCAGATTTTCATCAACGGTATAAGAGATCCCCATTGCATCCAAATGTTTTTTGACGGACTCAAAGTAATTACTCGAATACTCATTGAGGTAATCCAAAATGGAAGGTGCTGTTTTCATCGCTGGATGATCTTGATCGACTTTACAATCCAGTAAACGAAGAGGATTCTTTTCTAATCTCACCTGGCAATCTTGGCATAGCTCTTCTTGATGTGGTTGAAAATGTTCAATTAATGCTTTTCGGTGATTTTGACGACTTTCATGGTCACCTAAACTATTGATGACTAACTTCAATGACTTCAGTCCAAAAGCTTCGTAACACTCCATCGCAAACGCTAAAACTTCTGCATCGATTGCAGGATTGTCACTGCCGATCGCTTCTATGCCAAACTGAGTGAACTGGCGTGTGCGGCCTTGCTGTGGCCGTTCATACCTGAACATTGGACCGATATAATACAATTTAGTCGGTTGTTCTGGTAAACCATGCATCTTGTGTTGTACATAAGATCTTGCTACTGAAGCTGTCCCTTCAGGCCGTAGAGTTAAACTTCTCCCGCCTCTGTCTTCAAACGTGTACATCTCTTTTTGAACGATGTCTGTTGTATCACCGACACCTCGTTGGAATAGTTCAGTCCGTTCAAACATAGGCGTGCGTATCTCTTTATAATGATATTTTTCCGATAATTTTCGTAACGTATTTTCAATGACTTGCCACTTTTCTGTTGCTTCTGGCAGTAGATCTTCCGTGCCTCTAGGTATATGGATCAATGTCAATTCCTCCTTCGTTTTATGTAACTCTTTTGAAAATAAAAAAATCCCTATCAATCCGCATTCAATTGATAGGGACGAGTTTACCCGTGTTGCCACCCTGATTAAAGCAACCTAAGAAAGTTGCTTTCACTTCATTTCAATAACGCCTTTAGCGGCCTAAACCTACTTTTATTTCGGTAAGGCACCTCCAGAATGTCTTTCACAAAGGACATATGAGCCTGCTTTCAGCCATTGGCAAACTCTCTCTGAAATATGTGTTTCTTTGCTACTTTTTCCTTCGTAGGTATTCATTATTATTCAATTAATTTAAATTATCATAGCTATATTTAATTAGCTTGTCAAGATTTATCGTCTGTATCTATGATTAAGGTGACTGGACCATCATTGACCAATGATACTTCCATATGTTCACCAAATCTTCCCTCTTCCACTTCTATGCCTAACTGTCTAACCTTTTCATTAAATTGCTGGTATCGTTCAAGTGCTTGGTCAGGTTTAGCTGCTTGCATAAAGTTAGGTCTCCTGCCTTTCCTCGTATCTCCATATAAGGTGAATTGAGAAATAGACAATAGTTTTCCTTGAACATCGATGAGTGATCGGTTCATCTTTTCTTGATCATCTTCAAAAATTCGCAAGTTAACAATTTTTTCTGCTAAATAATCCACATCTTTCTCTGTGTCCTTTGTGGATACGCCGAGTAATACGACGAGCCCGTCTTGGATGGCTCCTGTTCGCTCTCCACTAACATCGACTGCACCACTAGTTACTCGTTGAATTACAGCTCGCATTGTTCTTACCCCTTTATCCAACAAAATTCATTAGTGTATTAGTCGCTGAACTGCAAAAACGTCTCTAATTTTTTTAATGCGTTCAACAATGCTTCGTAAGTGTTCTAAATTATGAATTAAAATCGTTAGATTAATCGTTGCAATTTTATTTTTGTCCGATTTGCCATTCACATGCGTTATCGAAGTATTTGTTTCATTGACAGCTTGTAAAATCTCATTTAAAAATCCGCTTCGATCATAGCCAGTGATTTCCAAGTCAACATGATAGCTCTGTTGACGCTGACTATTTCGTTCCCATTCCACATCAATCAATCGTGTTTCACCTTCATTGGAAACGTTTGGACAATCTGCACGGTGAACGGAAACGCCTCTTCCTTTCGTAATGAAACCGACAATTTCATCACCCGGAACAGGGTTGCAACATTTCGACAGACGAATAAGTAGATTGTCAAGACCACGTACGATGACGCCAGATGTTGATGCTCTACGTTTTCTTGGCGTTACTTCATTTTGAAGATTTTCAAGCGTCTGTTCAAGATTCACTTGTTTTTCTTTTTGACGAATTTTTTCTGTCACACGATTGGCAACTTGAAGAGCGGTGACACCTTGATAACCGACGGCCGCATACAAATCATCTTCATGTTGAAAATGAAATCTGTCCAAAGCCAATTGGATATTTTCTTCCGTCAACACTTCTTTCGGTTGGAGATCCATATTTTTAATCTCTTTTTCAACCATTTCTCGGCCACGTTGCACATTCTCTTCTTTCCGTTGCCTTTTGAAAAATTGCTTGATTTTGTTTTTCGCTTGAGTTGTCTGAGTAATTTTCAGCCAATCTTCGGAAGGGCCATACGAATGCTTGGATGTCATAATTTCGATAATGTCGCCTGTTTTTAATTGATAATCAAGCGGTACGATTTTTCCGTTTACTTTGGCACCGACTGTTTTGTTACCGACCTCTGTATGGATTCGATAAGCAAAATCTAGTGGTACGGATCCATTTGGAAGTTCGATGACATCACCTTTTGGAGTGAAAACATAGACCATGTCAGAGAAAAAATCGAACTTCAATGATTCCATAAATTCCTCTGCATCTCTCGTTTCACTTTGCCATTCCAATATTTCTCGGAACCAGGCTAGTTGTTTTGACATATCTTTTGGAGAATCGTTCTCTGATTTCCCTTCTTTATAAGCCCAATGTGCCGCAATTCCATACTCAGCAATTTCATGCATTTCAGAAGTTCTAATTTGTACTTCTAATGGATCACCTTCTGGTCCGATTACCGTCGTATGAAGCGATTGATATAGATTTGGTTTTGGCATTGCTATATAGTCTTTAAATCGCCCAGGCATTGGCTTCCATAACGTATGGATAATTCCCAATACAGCATAGCACTCTTTAATATTTCTCACGATGATCCGTACTGCTAACAAATCATAAATTTCGTTAAAATCTTTCTTTTGAATTGCCATTTTCTGGTAAATGCTATATAAGTGTTTTGGTCTTCCGGATATCTCAGCTTCGATGTTAATGTCATCTAATTGTTCATTAATTTCTCTAATAACCGTTTCAATATATTGTTCACGTTCACTACGCTTTTGTTTCATCAATTGAACGATTCGGTAATATTGCTGAGGATTCATATATCGAAGTGCAGTATCCTCGAGCTCCCATTTAATCGTTGAAATTCCAAGTCGATGCGCAAGTGGTGCGAAAATTTCTAACGTTTCATTCGCTATTCTTCGTTGTTTTTCTTCTGGAAGAAATGACAATGTGCGCATGTTATGCAGTCTGTCTGCAAGCTTAATTAAAATCACGCGAATATCCTTTGCCATAGCAATAAACATTTTTCGGTGATTTTCAGCTTGTTGCTCTTCTTTAGATTTATATTTAATTTTCCCTAATTTCGTAACTCCATCGACTAATTGAGCCACTTCTTCACTGAAAGCTTCTTTTAAATCATCATAAGAGATTTCAGTATCCTCAATGACATCATGAAGAAATCCGCCTGCAATTGTTGCCGGATCCATTCTTAAATCAATTAAAATATCTGCTACTTGAATGGGATGTAAAATATATTCTTGACCGGATTTTCTAATTTGGCCTTCATGTGCTTTGGCTGCATATTGATAGGCATGCTGAAGAAAAGCCACGTGTTCTTCATTCATATATTGACTGGCTCTTTCTAACACTTGTTCGATTGTCCGTACACTGTGTTTAGACATATACAACCACCTAGCTGCTTCCTTTTCTTTTTTTCCATTATTCATAAACAAATGACATATGTAAAGAGAAACACATCTTTTGTGCGGTTTATCATGTGTTGTTTAGCCAATAATCCTTGTTCCCACTCTAAATCGTTTTTGTTTGTACAGTATTCACTTGTGTGGATGAAATAAAAAAAGACTTGGCTGACTCTTCAGGAAGAAGAGCCAGCCTGTCATCTTATTCATATGTCATTAATGGTAGGATATCATAGCCTTTTAATTTGTCACGACCATTTAAATAGGCTAGCTCGATTAAAAATGCACAACCGACAACTTCTCCACCTAATTCTTCAACTAATTGAATCGTTGCTTCGACAGTACCACCAGTAGCCAATAGATCGTCTACTACTAAAACTTTTTGCCCTGGTTTAATCGCGTCTCTATGAATTGTCAGTACGTCTTTTCCGTATTCCAATCCATAATCAACCTTTATCGTTTCCCTAGGGAGCTTCCCTTCTTTTCTGACGGGCGCAAACCCAATTTCAAGTGCATAAGAAACGGGACATCCAACAATAAATCCTCTAGCCTCAGGCCCAACTACGAGTTCGGCACCTACTTTTTTAGCATACTCGACGATCTCGTCCACTGCTGATTTAAATGCTTTGCCATCATCCATCAATGTCGTAATATCTTTAAATTGAATTCCTTCTTTTGGCCAGTCTTCTACGATTGTTATATGTTTTTTATAATCCATGTAAGACTACTCCTTCCTTCCCTTGGCGACCGCGTCTCATGGAAATCCACTCTTTAAGTTCGTTGTAGTTTGAGTAATATAGCGTTTTTTCCATTTTAATTCGGTTTAACCGTTGTTGATAAGTAACTGATTCACTTAATTGTTTAGGTTCTGTTTGATCGATATAAAAAATGTCACCATCTACTATTTTAACAAAATCTAAATCAAAAAACACTTGGAGGATAAAATCTAAATCGTCTTCGCTCATTTTTTTCGCTTCAGCAAGCAAATGACGTTGTTGCTGTTGTATAACTTGATGTTTTTTGATCGTTTTAAATAGGTCTTTGAATACTTCTCTTGATGGGAATCGTTCAAAGTATGATGATCGTTCAATTTGATAGCATGCATATAGTGTGTGAAAAGAAAGCCGTCCCAATACGCCTTCCAGTTCCTCTAAACTATTCGGCAAATCATGAATCAGTATGTGTTTACGTTCATTCAATTGGTCAAATTCATTTATGCTTTCAGCATGCACGGTTAAGTACTTTGATTCCTGTGGTTTATTCTCTGGTTGGAAATAAATAGCTGCCAACTCATCTGGCGAAATTGTCGGCGGTAAAGTGAATCTTTTTCCTCGGAAATCAAAGAGCTGCCATTCATTGCATCGCAGATCTTTTAACAACACTTGTAGCTTTCGATTGCCGTTCCATTCGTTAATTTGTATTTCACCAGCTAGATCAATTTTACTTCCCATCGATAAGCGATCAACGACATCCCCAATTTGGAATCCAACAGCTTCAAGCTGTTTATCACCAACTAATCCCGTTAACTTTAAATGATTGCTTTTTGCACCAATTTTACGCAATTCCTTTATTTCAACATTGTTGATTTGGAATACTGGACGGTTATTATTCATACCAAAAGGTGCTAGCATCTCGACTAATTCTGGAAAGTCCATATCGACTTCCTCCCAATTAATCTCTTCTTCTATTTGAAGTGTCGGGTGGAAATCAGCTGGTGTTAATTCACTTGCGGCTTTTCGATTTAATTCAAGCCTCAATTCTTCAATGTCATCGATTCGTACAGTCATACCTGCTGCTTGAGGATGACCACCGAAATGAACAAATAAATGCTTCAGTTCCATACCGTGTTTGAAAATATCAAAAGCTGGAATACTTCTAGCACTTCCTTTAGCAGCTTGCTGTGTATGGTCAATGCTTAACATCAATGTCGGCCTGTTGTATTTATTAATGATTCGGGAAGCAACAATGCCTAATACGCCAGGATTCCAATCTTCTTTTGCGATGACAAGGACATGGTCATCTAAATAATTTGTTTCAATCATTTCATTTGCTTCTTCAAATATCTGTTGGACAAGTTTTTGTCTTTCTTTATTGATTTGGTCAATTTCCAAGGCCATCTCAGCAGCCAACACTGCATCATCTTCAAGTAATAAATCGACTGCCAAGCCTGCATCTTGCAATCGCCCAACAGCATTTAATCGTGGCCCTAAAACAAAACCAATATTTTCAGTCGTCATCGGGCCTTTTAATTTTCCGATATTTTTTAAAGCCATCAATCCTGGCATTTTCGTATAGGTTAATGCTTTTAACCCTTCTTTGACAATCACTCTATTTTCACCAACCATCGGTACGAGGTCTGCTACCGTACCAATAGAAGCCAAAGCTAAATAATCATCTTGCAATTCTCCAGTCAAAGCATGAGCCAATTTTAAGGCAACACCTGCACCCGCTAAATGATTAAACGGATAATCTGCCGATAACTTCGGATGAATCATCGCAACGGATTCAGGCAACTCATCTTGTTCTTCGTGGTGGTCCGTAATAATTAAATCCATCCCAAGTTCCCTTGCAAGTTTAGCTTCTTTTGGAGCGGCAACCCCGTTATCGACCGTAATGATCAAACCGACCCCATGAGCTTTTATTGCTTGAAAGGCTAACTCATTCGGTCCATAACCCTCTGTAAAGCGGTTAGGAATATAGTAATCTACATCAGCTCCCATTTTTCTTAAAACAGAAACTAAGATAGCGGTTGACGTTACACCATCTGCGTCATAATCGCCATATATCATCACTTTTTCATTCGTTTGAATTGCTTTTTGAATTCGGCTCACAGCAGCATCCATTTCATCAAACAAAAACGGATCGTACAATTGTTTTTTTGTAGGATAAAGAAAAGACTCTGCCTCTTCTTTACTATGTATCTTTCTCTTTGCCAACATGCGATTGACAATCGGAGATGAATGAATATTTGTTGGTTCATCAATCAGCTGATTATTTACCAACCAATTCATTTTGCTCTCAAGCATAATAAAAACACCCCTAACAAATCTATTATACTAGAGGTCGTTAGGGGTAGCAATAAAGATTAACTCCAATCACTCTTCTGATCACTATTTGAATTTTCTTCGTCTTGTAGATTAACTTCTTGGTCACCTTCATCGCTAATGGCATGATTTCCGTCCGTTAATTCTCCCTGTTGCTTAAGTTCCTCATTCTCTTTTTTCAGCTGTTTCATTTCTCTTTTTAACTGATAAAATTTAGCATACGTTACGCTCGCAACAGCCAAGCAACCGAGTAAAGCAGATAATAGAATAACAAGTATTAAAGGTACGTCTGTTTGTACGAATAAAAAGTCTACCTGTACCGAGTCAACATTAATAACAGCAAAAATCGCAATCAGCAAAGCAAATAATAGCGTTAATATAATCCATGTTTGTTGTTTCATTAAAGCCCCTCCTTATCACTTTTGTACATTGTTCTTTATTTACCCGGTAACCTCGCGAGTTATTCTTTTGGTGCGAATTAGTCAGCCAATAAAAAGATCCGAACGGAAACAAAAGTTCGTTCGGATCTCTCTGTTTAGTTTATACTTGCGGGCCACCAGATGGCTTTTTCTTCTTTTGAACAATTGGATTGGATTCGATACTTCTTCCTCTCCATACTAACCATAGTTGAGCTGCCAAGAACAAGGATGAATACGTTCCCGCAATCAAACCAACGATTAAAGCAAAGGAGAAATAAGTAATGGCTTGAGCACCAAATACAAACAGCATGACAGCTGCAAAGACAACCGTAATCACTGTATTGAAGCTACGAGTCAACGTCTGCATCAAGCTTTTGTTAACCACTTCTGCTAATTGCTTGAATGTCTTCACTCGTTTTTCGAGACTCAAGTTTTCTCTAATCCGATCAAACGTAACGATCGTATCATTGATTGAATAACCTACAATCGTTAATATCGCTGCAATGATTGTAATATCGAATTCAAATTGGAAAATGCTAAACAACGCCAAAATGAAAAATGCATCATGCAATAGAGCAATAATTGCTGTTATCGCGAATATCAATTCAAATCGTATGGCGACATATATGACAATACCGATTGAAGCAATTAAAACAGCATATACAGCATTTTTCGCCAGTTCCTGTCCTACTTGAGGAGAAACGGTACTGACACTCGGTTGGCTTCCATATAGTTCTTCGAAATGATTATTGACGGTTGCAATTTCTTCTTGCGTCAGCACTTTATCAAAGCGAACCATCGCCATTTCTTCGTTATCGCCAGCTAAGACTAGTTGTTTAGGTTCATGTCCCAGTTCTTCAAACTCTGAACGCACCTCTTCAACGGTCAACTGGTTATCTGACATCACTTGAACTCTTGAACCACTTTCAAAATCGACACCTAAGTTCAAACGCATTGTTGTTAAAAATATAGCTCCAACAATCACTAGCAAAATTGATGCACTGAAATAAATCTTGCGGTGTTTTACAAAATCAAATGTCTTACCTAAGAAAGTCGGTTTAACTTCTTCACCCTTATTGATGTCCATAATCTCATTCGGATTGACACCGAACCATCTTGGCTTGTTATTCAATGCTTTACTTTTAATCCATAGGTTCATTAGTAGTCTTGTACCATAAACCGCTGTAATAAAGCTTAGTAATATACTGATAATTAACATCGTTGCGAAGCCTTTGACCGAACTTGTTCCGAAAATAAATAAAACAATCGCAGCTAAAATTGTAGTAATATTAGCATCCAAAATCGTTGTAAATGAACGTTTATTACCAGCCCTTGCTGCTGATGCAACTGTTTTTCCTGCCTTTAATTCTTCTTTCAGCCGTTCGTACGTAATAATATTGGCGTCTACAGCCATACCAACACCTAATACGAGGGCTGCAATACCAGGAAGAGTCAATACACCATTAATCAAGTTAAAGACTAATAAAATTAAGTAAATATAAGCACTAAGTGAAATAACAGCAATGACACCTAAGAAGCGATAAACAATAATCATAAAAACAAATATTAAAATAACTCCTAGAATTCCAGCAAATACGGTTTTGTCGAAAGCTTGTTCCCCAAACTGAGCGCCGACAGCGACAGAATAGACTTCTGTTAATTCAGCAGGTAATGAACCCGCATTCAACATATCCGCTAAATTTTTAGCTTCCTCAACCGTAAAAGATCCGTCGATTTGAACATTTGTTCCAGGAATTGGCTTACTTACACTTGGTGCTGAAATAAATTTAGGGTCTTCCTTCCCGTACTCTTCAGCAAAGGAGTCCCCTTCTTGATAATCTAGCCAAATAACAATTAAGTTTTGTGGATAAGGTACCTCGGCTGTTGGCGTACTCGGTAATTGAGATACCTCTCGAGTTAACTCTTCAAAATTAGCATAATCACTATTAGAGAAATTTCTTTTTGTCTCTAATGTGACAATCGGTTGGTTAAACTCGTTGAAATTCTGCTGCGCACTGCCTTCAACCAGCTCTGAACCACCAAAGTAAAACTCATCTTCTACGCTTCGAAAAGACAGATTTGCTGTTGTAGAAAGTATTTCTCTCGCCTCATTTTGATCACTGACTCCGGCGAGTTGAACGCGTATTCGATTTTCTCCCTCGATATCTATTACCGGCTCATTAACACCTAAGATATCCACCCTTTTATATAAGCTTTGTACAACAGCTTCCATCATTTTTTTGTTTACTTCTTGGTCATCATCAGTCGGTTCAACTTCATAAAGGATTTCGAATCCACCTTGGAGGTCTAGACCTAGTGGAATATCTTTTGTAATTCCTTGTGTTGTCGTTCCTATAATTCCTCCTAAAAGTAAAACAATTAGAAAGAAGGCAATAATTCTGCCTTTTCTATTCATATGTAAGACTCCTTCCTAGTTAACGTTGCTTCTCTTCAACTTTACCCTTCTTCAGTTGCTATCTCTAATGAACCAATCTGCTGAAATAAATCATCCGTGTTTGCTTGCTCTTGTGCTTCGACAGTCAAATAGCTCATGTACGTGCTGCCGCTCAAATGCAATATATCTTGTATCACTTGATGAAGCCTTAATCGTTTTTCTTTTTTCCAGACTTTCGCTAAAAGACATGCCCAGATTTCTTCTTCATTGACGCCGTGATAGCCTAATAATTTTAATTCATCTACTTTACTTTGTAAAACTTCTCTCGTCTCATTCCGCCATTCATCAACATGTCGAGTATAATGATCCAATCGTTCGACGCTCCTGTCTATTTTGAATTGTCATCTATAAAAAGCGATATAAAGACTTGTCATGACTTGTACCTATTCAAGCATATAAATTATTGTACCTAAAAATTATTCATTTGAGAAGGCAGGGCCCATAAGATGTCGAAACAAACATTTATTAAAGGTGCATTAATTTTAATTGTCGCTGGTATGATCAGCCGATTACTTGGCTTTGTCAATCGTATGATTATGGCCAGGTTATTAGGAGAAGAAGGCGTCGGAATCTATATGCTAACGGTTCCGGCATTATTGTTGATGATTACATTATCCCAAGTAGGTATTCCTGTTGCCGTTTCTAAATTAGTCTCTGAAGCGATTGCTATTAATGACCGCAGACGGATTAAAAAAATTCTATATAGTTCGTTTACGATTACAGTAACTCTAAGTATTATATTAACGATCTTTTTTTCCATGTTCGTTCCAGTTATTGCAGATAAACTCTTATTAGACCATCGGACATTGCTACCGATGCTTGTTATGAGCCCAATCATCATCATTATCGCTATTTCATCGGTGCTACGTGGATATTTCCAAGGTCTCCAAAACATGAAGCCGCAAGCGTACGCGCAAGTTATTGAACAAGTTATTCGTATTGTCCTTGTCGTCATTATGATTAAATTGTTGCTACCTTTCGGACTGGCTCATGCAGCAGCAGGTGCTATGGGGTCTGCTGTTCTTGGCGAACTTGCTTCCTTAGCATATATTTTTTACTGTTTTCAAAAATCACAGAAGAGAAGACAATTATCCGTGTCACGCTATCCTTTTCGTTCATTAAAAAGTACGTATGCAAATATATTTCAAATTGCCTTACCAACAGCAGGAAGTCGGATGGTCGGATCCATCACTTATTTTTTTGAACCCATTCTTGTCTCACAAAGCTTATTTATCGCAGGGTATACAGTATCGCAAAGTACGTCACTTTATGGACAATTGACTGGCTTTGTCATGCCTCTTTTATTACTGCCGACGTTTATTACCCATTCACTATCTGTCGCCTTAATCCCTTCGGTTAGTGAATCAAATGCTTTAAAACATCATCGAACCGTTCATTTCCGTATCACCCAAGCACTGCGGCTATCCTTTGTGTCTGGTGGTTTGGCAACAATCTTATTTATGTTATTATCAGCAAGTTTACTTCAGCTGATTTATGGAACGAATAATGGTGCCGATTTTCTAAGTTTTATGGCTCCATTTTTTATCTTGTTGTACTTCCAAGCTCCTCTTCAAGCTGCCCTTCAAGCATTGAATTATGCTAAACACGCGATGATTAACAGTCTAATTGGAGCAACGGTTAAGCTGTCCGTCTTATGGGTACTCGCAACAAACCCGAATTTTGGCATAGATGGTGTTATTCTATCTGTTGTAATAGGTATATTGGTTGTTACCTTACTGCATTTCGCGGCTTTATATCGATTAATTCGGTTCAAATTACCAGTCTCATTGATCATTCGAATGGGCTTTCTTCTTACCAGTTTATATTTTATTGGAAATTGGATGATTACACACTTATCTTTCACATCGAACTTTCAAATGATTTTGTTTGTTTCTGTCAGTTTAGGTGTCTTGTATTTAATTGGTTTAATCATTATGAAGTTAGTGACCATCGAAGAATGGAGACAGCTTTTTCAAAGACGCACGAATTAAATGTTAGTTGAAGAGACTAGGTACTGTTTCGAATGCTGCAAATCGGGGGTAGAGCGTAATTTTGAGCTCTACCCCTTTTTGGGTGTTTCTATTCAAAGATAGCGGACAGATTGGATGCTCTACCTGTGATTAGAGCGCTTCTATTTAAAGATGACGATCAAATTTAGAGGCTGGGACAAATCAAGGTTATAAACTCAGAAACACGAATATCAATCTAACTTAGCGTAGGAAATATACGGAGACTTCTGCGGGAGCAAAAGCCTAGGTGAGACCCCACAGTGCGAAGCACGAGGAGGCTCAACAGCTGCCCGCGATATAGAAGACACTGCGATTTATCGCAGATGTCGCCTTATGCCCTGTGGGTAAAAGCGCAGTATATTTCCGAAGCGGGTATTTCCGCATTACTAAATTAGATTGTTCATATCTGAGTCAACTTTAAAGGTTTTGTCCTAGCCCCTTCTATTCAAAGATAGCAATCAGATTTGGTGCTTTACCTGTGATTAGAGCACTTCTATTCAAAGATACAGAACAAATTTAGTGCTCTATCTGTGATTAGAGCGCCTCTATTCAATGATACCGACCAGATTTGGTGCTCTACCTGCGATTAGAGTGCTTCTATTCAAAGATACAGAACAAATTTAGTGCTCTATCTGTGATTAGAGCGCTTCTATTCAAAGATACAGAACAAATTTAGTGCTCTCCCCGTGATTAGAGCGCTTCTTTTAATCACACAAAAAAACACCGACCGAAGTCAGTGCCTGTTCATTCATCTAACCATTTTTCCATTGAAAAGAAATAACCGCACGCGGGAATTCGACCTCCTCCTCACCATAAGTGTATGCATATTCTTTCTGCTCCCATAGACGTTTCCAATCAATTAGTCGTCTAGTTTGTAAATTAAACTTAGAAATACCTCACGTACAAATAAACGGATGATAAAATCATAGAGATCATCACGATCAACATTCCATAAGCCATAAAGGTAATAAAACGTATTTTAATTTGGTGTGTACTCGCTATTCCAGCAACGACAACATTCGCTGATGCGCCCAATAAGGACCCGTTTCCACCTAGACAAGCACCTAGTGCCAGTGCCCACCACATTGAATCGGTAGCAACTATTCCATATTGCTCAAATTCAAACAAGACTGGAATCATTGCAGCGACATAGGGAATGTTATCCAAAAATCCAGATAACAAACCTGCTGACCACAAAATGTACATAGATGATGTCATTGGGTCACCACCAGTAATCTCCAAAAAGCTTTCTGCCATTCGATCGATTAATCCAACTTCCTCTAAACCTCCTACGAGCACAAACAATCCGATGAAAAAGAACAACGTCGTCCATTCCATTTTTTCAAAAACGGTTTCTGTCATCTTATCTTTTTCTGATAAAAGTAATAAAAGTAATGCCGAACAGAAAGCAATCGTCGTCAGTTCAATATGTAAAGGACCGTGAAATGTAAAACCGACAATTGTTAAACTGAGGATAACGAGAGATTGATATAATAATGGCGTTTTCTTCAGTACGTCTGTTGGCTTAATTTCTCTCATCGATGCAGCCGCATTTTGTTGACGTAATTGATTTCGAAACAGTAAAAATAATAACCCCATAACAACCGTGAAAAGGATAAGAATAATAGGTCCTAAATGAACGATAAATGAAATAAAAGTAAAACGTTCTACAGCCTGTCCGATCATAATGTTTGGCGGATCACCAATCATCGTCGCTGTCCCGCCAACATTCGAAATGATGATGACCATAATCAAGTATGGTATCGCGGGAAGATTTAATTGCTTTGTCATATTGATGATGACAGGAACCAAAAGCAGAACCGTTGTGACATTGTCCAGTAATGCGGATCCAACTGCCGTCATCACTCCAATCCACATAAATAATGGGACCGGCTTACCATTAACCTTTCGAATCATCCAAAGTGATACAAATTCAAATACACCTGTTTTCTGCGTAATTGATATGAGAACCATCATGGAAAATAATAAAACGATCGTACTCCAATCAACATATGTTGATAGTGCTTCATCGACACTGAAAATATTGAATAAAATGAGGATTGCAGCTCCACATAATGCGACGAGTGCCCGGTTGATTTGATCCCAAAGTAAAAAAATGTAACTGATGATGAATACAACTAACGTAACGATTAGCTCCATATTCTTGTCCCCTTTAATCTCTCTTATCAAATAAGTACGTCTTTTTATATGGAAACATGCATAATTTATAGCAATAGTCTATTTCGAGGGGGAACAAAAATGAATAATCGATTACGCGGCATTTTGTACGGTATTGCTACAATACTAGTTCTCATGTTTTTATGTAGCCTAGTCATTGCTATGTTTGTTAAATTTACAGAGTTTTCAAGTGCGACGTTAACATGGACAACCTTTGTCGTCAGCATTCTCGTTTTAATGATCGGAGGATTCATCGCCGGTAGGAAAACGCTTCATAAAGGATGGCTCACTGGGCTTTTAACTGGAGCTATTTACGTATTCGGAGTCATGCTATATCAATTTTTAGCTTATGACTACTGGCTTGCCGACCGCCAAGCAACGTATTTTCTTATTTTCCTCATTGCAGCCATTACAGGGAGTATGTTTGGAGTCAATTTCTCAAAAAATGAAAGATAATTATTTCACTGATCAACGATCCAAGTTATTCGAATTAGTTTCATCCAAATTCTATACAAATTTAGATAAAAAAACTGACCAATCAGCTACTTGCTTATTGGTCAGTTTTTCATATTATTGATTGTTTTTTACTTCACGAACAGAAGAGCGATCGTATGTAAGTTTGTTTCCATCATTTACTTCAACCACGATCGTTCCCTCGTCTAACGCATGAATACGGCCATGCATACCACCGATAGTGACAATTTCGTCACCCTTTTGAAGATTGTTTTGCATTTCTCTAACTTGTTTCTGTCTTTTTTGTTGTGGACGAATCAAGATAAACCAAAACAGTACAATGAACAATACAATCGGTAATAATCCTGTCAATGCTTCCATTTATATTCCTCCTTCCTAGAAGTTCTTTGCGTTTGGTTTGTTAAAACCATATCGTTCAAAAAACTCTTCTCGAAAATCTCCTAAACGATCTTCAGCAATTGCTTCTCGCACTTGCTCCATCAATTTTACCAAAAAGTAAAGGTTATGATAAGTAGTTAACCTTATTCCAAACGTTTCATTTGCTTTAATTAAGTGTCGAATGTAAGCTTTTGTGTAATTTCGACATGTGTAACAGTCACAGTTCTCATCAATTGGTGTAAAGTCTCGAGCAAACTTAGCATTCCGGACGACCAATCTCCCATTTGATGTCATGCACGTCCCATTTCTTGCAATTCTGGTCGGCAGGACACAATCGAACATGTCGATGCCTCGAATCGCTCCATCAATCAATGAATCCGGCGACCCGACACCCATCAAATATCTCGGTTTCTCATCCGGTAATAAATGTGTCGTGAAGTCCAACACCTTGTTCATCACATCTTTTGGTTCACCAACGGACAAGCCACCAATGGCATAACCAGGAAAATCAAGTGACACTAAATCACGTGCACTTTGTTTTCGAAGCTCTTCATATTCTCCACCTTGTACAATACCGAAAAGCCCTTGCTCTGTTGGGCGTTGATGAGCAGCTAAACATCTTTCCGCCCATCGAGAAGTTCTTTCCACCGATTTCTTCATATACTCAAAGCTTGCCGGGTATGGTGGGCACTCATCAAACGCCATCATAATATCAGAACCGAGATCGTTTTGAATATGCATCGCCTTTTCTGGAGATAGAAACAGTTTTGCACCACTAATATGGTTTCTGAAGTGGACACCTTCTTCTTTTATTTCACGCATGTCTGAAAGGCTGAAGACTTGGAATCCACCAGAGTCTGTTAAAATCGGCTTGTCCCAATTCATGAACTGATGAAGGCCGCCTGCTTCTTTTATAATATCTTCTCCAGGTCGAAGCCATAAATGGTACGTATTTGATAATATGATGTTCGCACCGATTTCATTCAATTCTTCGGGGCTCATCGTTTTGACGGTCGCCAATGTACCAACTGGCATAAAAACAGGCGTATCAAAAGAACCGTGGGGTGTGTGCACGGTTCCTAAACGCGCGCCTGTTTGCTTACAAACTTTTTTTAACTCATAGGTGATAGCCATGAACTCTCTCCTTGATATCGAATTTCAAAAATGATTAATAGATAAACATTGCGTCACCGAAGCTAAAGAAGCGATAAGATTTTTCAACTGCTTCTTTGTACGCTTTCAATGTTCGCTCTTGACCAGCAAACGCGCTGACTAACATGATCAATGTCGACTTTGGCAAATGAAAATTCGTGATCATTGCGTCAATCGCTTGGAATTTGTACGGTGGGTAGATAAATATATCCGTCCACCCGCTTCTGGCTTCGAATACTCCACCTGTATCACGCGCGATTGTTTCTAATGTTCTTATTGAAGTCGTTCCAACAGCGATAATTCGATTCCCTTTTGCTTTAATGTCATTCAGGTCTGAAGCAGTCTGTTCGTCCAACCGATAAAACTCAGCGTGCATCTCGTGTTTTTCAATATCATCAGTTTGGACAGGTCGGAATGTTCCTAAACCGACATGCAATGTAATATAAGCGATGTGCACACCTTTTTGCTTAATTCGTTCAAGTAATTGCTCTGTAAAATGCAATCCCGCAGTCGGAGCCGCTGCTGATCCTACTTCTTTCGCATAAACCGTTTGATAACGGTCTTGGTCGTCTAATTGCTCTTTAATGTAAGGCGGTAGTGGCATTTCACCTAGCTGATCGAGAATTTCCATGAAAATGCCTTCGTAATGAAAGCGAACGACTCGGCCGCCATGTTCTTTTTCTTCAAGACATTCAGCTTTTAATAAGCCATCGCCAAATTGAATCCACGTTCCTGCTTTTACCTTCTTGGCAGGCTTCACAAGTACTTCCCAATCATCTCCATTTACTTGATGGAGTAATAATAATTCAACCTTACCATATGTGTCTGCCTTATAACCCATCAAACGAGCCGGAAGTACTTTTGTATTGTTTAACACAAGACAGTCACCAGGGTTTAAATAATCAATGATATCCGTAAATTGCTGATGGTGAAATTGGTCTTTCGCTCTGTCAATCGTGAGCAATCTCGAAGCCGAGCGATCTTCAAGCGGTGTTTGTGCAATTAATTCTTCTGGTAAGTCAAAGTCAAATTCATTTATATCCATGCTTTTCCTACTTTCTATTGATTACCGATTACTTAAATTTACCTAAAAAATAAAATATAAGTGATAAGATAATACTAATGATAATGGAGGTCATGATTGGAAAATAAACAGTCGTGTTACCTTTTTTGAACACGAGGTCACCAGGAAGCTTTCCAATCACTGTCCAAATGATTCCAACAATCACGAATACAATACCTATAAGGATTAGAATTTTTCCTAGCCCATCCATTTAGTCGTTAACCTCCCTATTGAAGTGGCGATATGCTTCAAATGTCGCTATCCGCCCACGTGGCGTGCGTTGAATGTATCCTTTTTGCAATAAGAAAGGTTCATATACGTCTTCAATAGTTTGAGATTCTTCTCCTATGGTCGCTGCCAATGTTTCCAATCCGACAGGACCGCCTTGGAACTTGTCAATAATACCCAATAAATACTTATGATCAATATGATCCAATCCTGCTGCGTCGACTTGTAACATATTCAGTGCTTCTTTTGTGATGTCTACAGTAATCGTATCCATGTCATTCACTTGCGCTATATCACGCACCCGCTTCAGCAGGCGATTGGCAATACGAGGCGTGCCGCGTGAACGAGAGGCAATTTCATTCGCCGCATCGTCTTCAATTTCCATTTCAAAGATATCAGCTGTCCGTTTAATGATATGGCTAAGATCTTTTTCTTCATAAAACTCCAGACGACTTAATACACCGAACCGATCACGGAGCGGGGCAGAAAGTAATCCAGCACGAGTTGTTGCACCTACAAGCGTGAATGGAGGCAAATCTAGCCTTACTGAACGCGCACTATCCCCTTGACCGATCACGATATCCAAAAAGAAATCTTCCATCGCTGGATACAGTATTTCTTCAACCGCCCGAGGTAGACGATGAATCTCATCAATGAACAATACATCACCAGTTTCAAGAGATGATAAAATTGCTGCAAGATCGCCAGCTCTTTCAACCGCTGGACCTGATGTCGTTCTAAACTGTACACCCATTTCATTCGCAATGATTGAGGCTAATGTCGTTTTACCTAATCCTGGTGGGCCATATAATAAAACGTGATCCAATGGTTCTTCTCGCATTTTAGCCGCTTCAATAAATATGCTTAAATTTCGTTTTGTTTTTTCTTGTCCTATATATTGCCTCAAGATTTGAGGTCTTAAACTTTGCTCTACCTGAAGATCATCTTCTTGAAGATCTCCAGAAATCATCCGATCATCCATCATTCCACCCACTTACCGTATTAATAGTTGCAATCCTTTCTTCACTACATCGTCTGTTGATTCCAGGTTTTCAGCTTTAAGTTTTCCTTCAATGGATTTGATTTCTCGGTTGGAATATCCGAGGGCTCTTAATGCCTCAATCGCTTCATCAACATAAGGACTCGTTGCGTGGATCATATGAATTGTTTCTGTTGTTTTAGAATCACCATGATAAGTCAGCCACTCTGTCACTTTCCCTTTTAAATCCAATATCATCTGACGTGCCGTTTTCTTTCCGACACCAGGGAATTTAGTCAAGAATTTTTCATCCTCTTGCTCAATAGCTTGAGCAAAATCTCTGACAGGAGCTTGTCCAATAATTGCACTGGCGCTTTTAGGTCCTATCCCAGATACTTGTATTAATTTTTTAAATAAAGACTTCTCTTCTTCCTTTTTGAATCCATATAACATGTGTAAATCTTCACGAACATATTGGTATGTATAAACTTTTACTTCTTGTCCTAAAGATTCTTGAAATTGATAAGGATTGGCACAATATATTTCATAGCCGATTCCCGCCGTTTCAACGACTAAAAACTCGTCTTCAATCTCCTCTAATTTCCCACGAACATAAGCAAACATGAGCTTCTCTCCTATCTTGAACAAATGTTCTATCTATAGTTTAACATGGAAACCAATCCTTGTGGCTTTATATGAACGATTGAAAAACCAGTCATGATTAACGAAGAACCATAACTGGTGTTACGTATTATTTCATATTGTGATGCACATCTTGAACATCATCGAGATCTTCGAGCATATCAATCAGCTTATTCATCTTTTCTTGATGGTCTTCCGCCACTTCTGCATCTGTGTCAGGAATCATCGTCAGTTCAGCTGCTTCCAGTGGATAATTCTCTTCCAATGTCTTTTTACACGACTCAAAATCCTCGACGGTTGTATACAATTCAAATACTTCTTCATTAGATTCGATCTCTTCACAGCCAGCTTCGATTGCTTCTAACATAAATTCGTCTTCATCAACCGAAACATTATCTTGTGCGATGACAATATATCCTTTTCGTTGAAACATAAAAGAAACACAACCATTTTCACCTAGGTTGCCATCATTTTTAGAAAAAGCATGTCTGACTTCTGAGGCTGTCCGGTTTCGATTATCTGTCAACACATCAACCATCACTGCTACGCCTCCAGGCCCATACCCTTCATACGTCATCTCTTCATAATTTTCGCCATCAACGTTTCCGGCAGCTTTCTGAACTGCACGATCGATATTGTCTTTAGGCATGTTATTGGACCGCGCCTTATCAATTGCCAAGCGAAGCGCTGCATTCGTTTCCGTATCTGTTCCACCTTGCTTTGCAGCTACGAAAATCTCCTTCGCTAACTTCATGAATATTTTTCCCCGTTTTGCATCTTTGGCATTCTTTTTATGTCTAATATTATGCCATTTTGAATGTCCTGCCATAAAACTCCTCTTCCCTTCTCGATTAATCGACTAAATCATATACGCGATATACGCGACCGCTTTCGATTGCATCGCGTTTATGAATTAATTGAAACAATAATTCAGCCACTTCAGTTGGACTTCGTAACTGTCCTTCTTGCTTGAACTGCTTAAACTTCTCAACATCTTTAAAGTTTTGTGTAAATGAACCGCGAATTTCAGTTTGCATTTCCGTGTCCATAATACCAGGACTAAAAGCAACGTGTAACTCATCTTGTCCAAGCTCAGCAGCTTCAGTAGCCGCAGTTTGTGTAAATAGATTGATCGCTGCCTTCGTTGATCCGTAAACACTCCAACCATACGTGCTACGCTCAGCAGCTCCAGAAGTAATATTTACGACTGTAAGCGGCACACCATGAATCGCTTTTTTCAACTCATTAAGAAGAATCATCGGCGCGGTCGTATTTAATGATACATGCTTTGAAATTTCTTCACTATCCATGTGACCAACAGGACCGATCGGTGAAACCATACCAGCATTATTAATCAATAAGATTTCCTCTAACGATTCTTCTTTAAGTATTTGTGTAATTTCTTTTGCAACAGATATTACAGATTGAGGATCACTCAAATCCGTAGGCAAATGAGTGTGCGTTAATTGGTGTGTGGAAGCTTCTTGTTGCAATGAAGGCAGTTCAGATTTCCTTGCTATGGTAATGAGCTGATAATCTTTTTTCAACGCAAGTCGTGCAGCTTCTTCCCCAAGTCCTCTTGAAGCACCTGTAACAATAGCGAATTTCATGTCGTATCTCCTCCCTTTTTGTATTTATTTCAGAGAAATTCAATCAAACGTTTGATGAACTAGTTATTCTATCCTCGAATCATAATAATCAGGATCTACATCCACAATTATATCAGAACGACCAGTGATTTCTTCAACAATATCTTTGACACGTTTGACTGTTTCCTTTGGCTCAGAACGATTTTCTAAATTAATCGCAACGTAAATTTTGTCTTTTGTAATAGCGAGGCCTGCCTGCCGAACTTCTTCTAATTGCATCAATTCATAATAAATTTGGCGTTCAGTTTTACTTCCAGGTCCTTCTGAATCACTCGTGTTCTCTTTGGAATTATCCATCGTACGTTCTAAATTTTTCTGCTCATAATATTCAGTAGGGTTCGAATACAAATTATAACGGATTAACTCCTCATCTGTCACCTCTTCGTCTTTTTGAAGTGCACCATCTGCTCGTTTATCCTTCTCCGGGTTGACCCATGTACAACCAGCCAAAATAATAGCTATAAGGATGAAAAAAAGAATTTTTTTAATCATTTAAAAACACCTCCTTTAGTTAGTTTGAGAAAGGAGGTGTTAACCATACATTTTATGAGGTGAAAATTGATGGAAAAACACACAGTTTACTTAATAAGAATAAATGTAACCCATACACGGATTATAATATACCATAGGTTGCTGGTGTGCAGGATAGGACGAATCATGTAGAAATGTCATATCTGTATACAGTTGTTGTGTAATCGGTGAGTACTGTTCTGTTTTAGCATATGAATTGTCATGGTTTCCCATTGTTTGGTAACCCCATATATGTTCATCTTCTTGAATGTACGGAAGATAGTTTGCCGCTCTTTCAGGTGGTTCCATGCGAGACAACTGATCTTTCGTTAACTCTTGATCCTCACCGAGACCTTCTGTACGGTTATTGTGTTCGTTCTGTTTGGCTGCGACAGGTGCAGGCTCTTCTGCTTGCTTGTCACGCTGGTTAGGAACTCTCAATTTCATGCCTTCCATGAGTTCATATGGATCTGCAATTTGTTTGTTCATACGGACAACTTCTTGAAAGGAAAGATCATATTTCTCTGCGATGGACTTGATCGTTTCACCTCTTCGGACAATGTGAATTCTCAACATAAATGACTCCTTTCGTATCAATCTATACATATATACATAGTTTATGCAAGATCCCGAAAAAATTGAGTCATTCGCCTGTAATTCATGGATCGGTTCAAACACAAAAAAACTGTACATCCTTAAAAAGGAAGGTACAGTTTTTTTCATTACTCAACAAACTCAAATTCGAAATCGAGTAAGCGTACGGTGTCTCCGTCGCCTGCCCCTCTTTTGCGAAGCGCTTCGTCAATTCCTAAGTGACGCATTTGTCTCGCAAACCGGCGAACAGATTCATCTCGGTTAAAATCAGTCATTTTAAACAACCGTTCAATTTGAGGCCCTGATAATACATAGGCTCCGTCTGGATCTCTCGTTATACGGAAGCTTTCATCGTCTTTTTCATGTCGATAGATGACGCGTTCATCTTGAAGATCCTCTTCTTCCGTTTCAAATGTATTTTTCGGAATTTGTTCCAATGTATCCGCAATTGCATATAGAAGTTCATTTAATCCTGACTTCGTCAAAGCTGAGATTGGGAATATTCTTTGTGATGACTCGAAATGCTGTTTAAATTGTTCAAGCTGTTCTTCAGCTCCAGGCATGTCCATTTTGTTTGCAACAATAAGCTGGGTACGTTCCATCAAACGTTGATCATATTGCTCAAGCTCTTGATTAATCGTTTGATAATCGTCATAAGGATCTCTACCTTCAGTTGCGGACATATCGACCACATGAACGATTAATCGCGTGCGCTCAATGTGACGTAAAAATTGATGCCCTAGTCCGACACCTTCATGAGCACCTTCAATCAATCCTGGTAAATCCGCTATTACAAAGCTCCGATCATCTTCCGTCCGCACCATACCTAAATTAGGGTTGAGCGTCGTAAAATGATAATCGGCAATCTTAGGCTTTGCAGCACTGACGACAGATAATAGAGTCGATTTCCCAACACTTGGGAAGCCAACTAACCCAACATCCGCCAATACTTTTAGTTCAAGTTGTACATACAACTCTTCACCTGGCTCGCCATTTTCAGCAATTTCGGGAGCACGGTTTCGCGCATTACTAAAGTGGATATTTCCACGTCCACCGCGTCCGGCTTTTGCAATGACCGCGCGTTGTTTATGTTCAATTAAATCCGCAATGACTTTCCCGGTATCTGCATTTTTCACGGTCGTCCCTGGTGGCACAGGAACGACGAGCGGATCTGCGTTTTTACCGTGCATACCTTTGTTCATTCCATTTTCACCGCGGGTTGCTTTAAAATGTTTTTGATAACGAAAGTCCATTAACGTATTCAAACCTTCATCTACTTCAAAAACAACATCACCACCGCGGCCGCCGTCACCCCCGGCTGGACCACCCATCGGTTCATATTTTTCTCGTCTAAAAGCTACGATTCCATTACCACCATCGCCTGCTTTGACGAAGACTTGCACTTGATCTACAAACATTCTCTCACCTACTTATAACAATATTGAAAAACAATTTTTTGTAAATCATTTTTCGCTTCGTTTTCTGAATCATTCTGTTTATCTTTTTCCACATTTGTAATAATATAATCAATCTTAATTTCTGGTTGATACGACAGGTGAATCGATAATGAAGTATCTTCCTGGGCGATTTCTTCAACTTTATCGATCACTGTTTGAGCATCTTGGCACATAACTTGGACATAATTTCGAAGTGACTGCGACTTACCAGTTGTTTGATATTGTAAGCTGACTTCTGGGTGTTGTATTTTCCACAATAGAATTAAACGGACATACTCAGGTGCATCTAAAGACTGCAACACCCTTTCTGCATTCAGTTCACCAATGAAGCGATTCAGCTTTTCCATTGATTCCTCTTTCATATTCATACTTTGGTAGCCGTGAATTACTTGGAGTTCATTCAATAGTTTGTGCCGATATAGCTTCATCGTATTTAAAAAAGTTTCCGTATCCATTGCGATCACCCATTTGCGATTTTTCTCTATTTTAACATAAATAAAGACAATCACCTTGTCGTTCGTCGAAGTATTTTCTGATCATCGCCTGTTTGCCACAAACAACAATAATTCTTTTAGACCAAAAAAAACTGGTCCAAAAGGTTTTCTTTTGAACCAGTTCTTTATGTGTATGATTAAGCTTCTTGAACTTCTGGATGAACACTGACTTTCTTACGGTCACGTCCATAACGTTCGAATTTAACAACACCGTCAATTTTAGCAAAAAGCGTGTCATCACCACCGCGGCCAACGTTATCGCCTGGGTAAATTTTCGTACCGCGTTGACGATAAAGAATGGAACCACCAGTTACGAATTGGCCGTCTGCACGTTTCGCACCAAGACGTTTGGATTCTGAATCACGACCGTTTTTGGTACTACCAGCACCTTTTTTCTGCGCGAAAAACTGAAGATCTAAACGTAGCATGTGAAAGCACCTCCTTATTGATTAGATAACTTTATATATTCGCCATAATCATTTTCAATCGTTTGAATAGACACAACCATACCTTCAAGCAATGTTTGGGCTTTATGAAATGATTTATCATCCATTTGCGGTGATAATGTCATTTTTAAATAGCCACCTTCTGCACCTTGCTCAATTTCAGGTTCGACATTACATAATGAAATAATTGAATTGATTGTTCCGAACGATACAGCAGAGGCTGCTGCACAGACCAAATCGTGCCCATATGGACCGCTATTGGCATGTCCGGATAATTCAAAAGAGATAATTTCATTTTGATCGTTTCGTTCAACGATAACTTCTACCATTGAATTCTTCCTTACAGACTAATGTTTTTGATAGTAACTTTCGTGTAAGGTTGACGATGACCTTGTTTACGCTTGTAATTTTTCTTTGGCTTATATTTGAAAACAGTGATTTTACGTCCTTTACCCTGCTTCTCAACAGTTCCAGTAACGCTAGCGCCATCTACGAATGGAGCGCCCACTTTTGTTTCATCTCCACCAACGAAAAGTACTTTGTCAAAAGTAACTTCATCACCAGCTTCACCGACTACTTTTTCCAAGTAGACTGTTTGGCCTTCTTCAACTTTAACTTGTTTACCACCAGTTTCGATAATTGCGTACATTCTTGCACCTCCTCGTTTACTTAGACTCGCCATAAAGGTACTCATTCGCGATGAGTTTAGTAACCTTTTCTGCGCGGTTGCAGCAAATTGGTGCGACAATTTGCATAACAATAAAACATTACCATATACTAAAACAATTTGTCAATCGGTTTTCCTTCTGTTTGAAGTTTTTCTAGCAACCAATCGACATCCCCTATTTTAAATAATTTGAATGGACTTTGTAAAGAGGAATCTGCATGAATGACTAAAGAAAATGTAAACTCATGATGTTGATGTAACTTTCGTATAGCTTCCCTTACATAAACTAAGCTATTCGGTTTAACGGAAACCTCTATACACTCTACTCTTTCAGCCTGATAAGCTAAAAGCTCATCCTCTAACTGGTGAACAATAAATTCTTCTGAGCGCTGAATTACCGGTTCTTCGACTTGGAAATAATCATAAATGCTCTCACCTGTTCGCTTGGCTGTCAATTCCATTAATCCTAGTTTTGTCATGCCAACTACTTGAATCGGTAAGTTCCATTGTTGAATGGTACCTCTAAGAAGCTTCTCGATCGATTTACGGTTTTCTTTTTGTTTTAAGTTGATAAAATCAATTAAAATAATTCCAGAAATCTCTCGTAATTGCACCTCTTTTAAAGCCGATATTGCTGCCTCTTTGTTTACATCTTGAAAAAGCCGTTCACTCACTTGATGACTCCGTGAACGTGCAGTGTTTACGTCGATGACCGTCATAGCTTCTGTACGGTCAATCACCAATTCCGCTCCACTATTTAACTTTACTTTTCGAGCAGTGAATTTTTCACTTAACTGAGTCAATGAAAAAGGTCGATGTCGATAAAAAAGTGCATCAAACTGAATGCGCTCGCTTACTTGAGGAAACTTTTTGCGTAACACTCCAGCATAATTGACATCATCACAAACGATTTTATCGATAAATTCAATTTCGTTTTGTAAATGTTCGTCCCAAGAATCCTTCTGTCGAACGACAATCCCCAATTTGTGTTTCGTTTGTTGTTCAAATCGTTTCCATTTCGATCTTACATCATTGAGTGATTCAATGAGTTGCTCATCAGTCAAATGTTGTGCCGCCGTTCGGACAAGAACACCCTCATATTCACTTAGTTGTTTGCTAAGTAATGTATCAATATCGCTAGCTTTTTGTTTTGGCATTTTTGAAGAAATTTTTAATGTCGATTCATTTGGAAAAAATACAATATAGTCATTTGAAAACTCGAGTTGGTTGCTAACTGTCATTCGTTTTGTATTGGTGGCTGTTTTTTCGACCTGTAACAAAAGACGCTTTCCTTTATAAATCGATTGGGTTTGTTTTTTTAATGGCATGTAAGCCTCCTCGTTTCCAAGGTCGATAAAGGCCGCTTGAATGCGCGGATCAATATCTTGAACAACACCGATTACTAAATCACCAACACGGTAGGAGGATGCTGTTTGAAAGAAAAATTGAGTGATATTCCCGTTCGTCAATTCCAAACAATATTGTTTGTCTGACTTGACCTGTAAATATAACGTTCGCATGTACTTTTCCACCAATCATGATTTTGGGTGATCCGCCGAAAATAATAAAGATAAATAATCGTCTTCAGATAATAAGCCTTGATCTTCAATGTGTATGAAATGATAATGGTTTTTTCTGAAACGCTTCATCATTTCTTGAAGTGAAGTTTGAATTGGAAACTCCAGCTTATGAATTTTGTTGCGATTAACCGTTGGATACATGTACCTCGCAAGCATATGCTTCATCAAGTAAAGATAATGACGTTTATTTGTAAGCCAATTATCTAGCCATAGGATTGCAGATAAGACGATTAGCGGCGGACTGATCCATCCATTTATGAGCAGTATACCATTTGCAACGACAATCATAAATATCGAGAAGTTTGTCGATAAGAGGATTGAACGATGAAATGGGAGCCAGTGACTGATTATAAAGAAAAGAAATCTTCCCCCATCGAGAGGGAGAATTGGCATTAAATTAAATAGAAGCAGGATTGTATTCATCCAAATGAATTGATCGAGATAATAGTCTGGTATCGACGTAAATGATAAAAGATGGATGACACCAAAAACCCAAATGTGTTGGACCGGCCCAGCGATAGTGACCCACAACTCTTCATGCGTTGGACGGTTATAAAAATCCTTTGTTTCCATGACGCCTCCAAATGGCCAAATGACTAACCGAGTCACTTCCCATTGAAAATATTTTGCGACAGCTAAATGCCCACATTCATGAATGAATATGAGCATAAACAAAGCAGCCATCTCGATAAATAAACCGAAAAAGTAGCTGAGCAATAATAAGATTAACAATAATGGATGAACTTGAATGACTGATAATACAGAATGAATGGTTTTAATATTCATCCTTGCCCTCTAAAATTTCTTGTAATGGATTCAAGTACTCGGTTCCATCTTGGATTGCAAAATACAATGCTGATGTACCTAGCTCATCTGGTTTCACAGTTCCAATCGGTTGATTCGCGGGGATCGTTTGATAGTGAAATACCTCTATTTCATCCAATTGACCATAGATTGATTTTCGACCATCTTCGTGTTGCAACACAATCGTTCGTCCTGTATCTGGTTTGTTCCCTGCGAATAATACAGTTCCTTTTTCTAATGCATATACAGACTCTTCTGCAGAAACTTCAATATGTATACCTTTTCCTTCAGATGTGATACGTTCTTCGTCCAGTCCTGAAACAGGTATAGATAAGATGTTGCCAGATAGTTCATTCGGTTCAGCTTGATCAAATCCCAAGGAAACAAACGTACCTCCGAAATGAGTCTCATACCAGGAATGCATCGTGGCGAATGGTAAATCTTCCGTTAATGCATAATGAACTGTTTCTTTTGATTGTTTAATGATTGGTAATTCCGAGTTGTAGACGAGAAATGTAAGAAAGAAGATAAATACGGATAATAAAAACTTCGGAAACCAAGTTGATTTCAGTTGGATTGTTCCCGGATTGCTCGAATTGGATAGCCCATTTGGCTGATTTCCATATCGCTCATCATCACTTAACAACGGAGAATGATTGATACTAATTTTCGTTCCTGTTTTCATGTTCTTTCGATGAACGATATTTTTTCTTATTTCGTCTAATTTTTTGCTCATAATCATCCGTCCTTTTTTCTTTTGTACTAGCCTATTCGGACGGGCTATCAATTATGATTATGTTCATATGGAATCGTTCATAAAGTTATAAGTGGTTCGAAGGCAAATGTCAGGGAGGCTGGGACAAAATCCTTAAGGTTGCTTCAGATAAGAGCATTTTAATTTAGTGATGTAAAAATACTCGCATGTAAAAGGCCAAGTGAGTGTTTCGGAGATTTATATGGGAAGAACTAACGGCTTCTCGATTACTTTTCAAGTTATGAATCACTTTGTTTGCGTATCGAGACGGCTTCTCGATTACTTTTCAAGGTGCGAATCACTTTGTTTGCGTGTCGAGACGGCTTCTCGATTACTTTTCAAGTGTGAGTCACTTTGTTTGTGTATCGAGAAGGCTTCTCGACAGCGGGTGCAGCCATCTCCGTATAAACAAAAACTCCTTCACACAAATATAGTGAAGGAGATAAATATATCAATTTAGCTTTTCATTCCAAATATCTTTTTTACTTTGGACATAAATCCTTTTTCTTCGTCGAATGACATCAACGGAACAGATTCACCTAAAATTCTCCGAGCTATATTTCGATAGCTAATTGATGCTTTTGTATTTGGTTGGAAAGCAACAGGCTCACCATGGTGTGAAGCTTTGATTACATCTTCATCGTCTAAAATAACACCAAGTAAATCGATGGAAAGCGTCGAAACAATGTCATCTACACTTAACATATCACCACTATCAATCATGTGCTTTCGAATGCGGTTAATAATCAAATGAGGATCGTTCAAACCTTCTTTTTCCAACAGACCGACAATACGATCCGCATCCCGCACACTTGATTTCTCAGGTGTAGTTACAACGATTGCTTTATCCGCACCTGCCACCGCGTTAGAAAAGCCTTGTTCAATTCCTGCCGGACAATCGATTAATATGTAATCGTAATCAGGCTTTAATTGCTCAATCAAGTCTTTCATGGCTTCAGCAGTAATATCATTTTTATCATTGGTCTGTGCAGCAGGCAACAGGTGCATACAATCGAACCGTTTGTCTTTCACCAATGCCGTCTGCAGTTTACAATTTCCATCGATCACATCAACGATATTGAAAATGATTCTATTCTCCAACCCTAATACTACATCCAAATTACGCAAGCCTATATCTGTATCAACCAAACATACCTTTTGATCTTTTAATGCTAGCGCAGTTCCAATATTTGCAGTGGTTGTCGATTTTCCGACACCACCTTTTCCGGAAGTAATTACGATTGCTTCACCCATTCTCGATACCCCTTTCCAATCGATCGATGAGATTTGGTCGTACCTTTGGCAAGTAGTTCACTTTCTCTACTTCTATCATATCATTTTC
The DNA here is from genome assembly GCF_007559425.1 of Allobacillus salarius. GTDB lineage: Bacteria > Bacillota > Bacilli > Bacillales > Alkalibacillaceae > Allobacillus > Allobacillus salarius. The sequence goes on from NZ_VMHE01000001.1 coordinate 342,635, forward strand.
GAGATTAATATAAGCAAACTCGCGATTCGAGCCTTCGACATCATAATCTGGAGACCGACTGATTTTATTGGCAATCCTAAGTTGACTTGGATTCATATAGGAAGCTACGATGACGCATTCCTTATTACCATTGGTACCTGCATGAGCGATCCCTCTTAGTTTCCCAAAAACATAAACATTACCGGTGGCCATCACCAACCCACCAGGATTGATATCTCCAAGAATTAAAGCGTCACCTTCTACCTGATGAACTTGTCCAGAACGAACATTTCGAATCGCAGGCCTAACAGACATATTATTGACTTGTTTCGTCACTTCATCACTTGTCAGCACATACGATTGGAATTGCTTAATACGATAGCTGCTACTATTTTCTATAATCTCACGAATATCTTCTTTCTGTTCTGCTCGCAAGTAACGATATTGACTATGTAAAATCAATTCGGTACGGTCTTCTTTATTACTGTTCTCAAGCTTTTTGTTCAGCACATTCAACAGTTGCTCAAATGAACATTCATCATCCAAATATACCGTTATGCCTTCCTGCGTTCCTTTCATCAGAACAACTTGTTTACTATCATTCAAAGAGGATCGCCCTCCAATCTTTTATCTCTCAATCTATTTTACCAAAGAATCATCGTTTCGGCTGTTCTTTCCATTTCGTTAATTTTTTTGAGAAATACGGAAAAATCATTATGAAAAATAATAGATTCATTAAGACAGTCGGCGTTAACCGTTCCATCAAGTATTCTTTGATCGGCAAATCAATAACACCAATTAAAAAATAGGTTCCATAGATTAAAAATTCGCAAACAATTAATGCGTAGAACACTAGAAGTAAAGTAACTAAAAAATTAACATGTAATAACTTCTTAAACAAGTGAACGCCATATAAGGAGACTCCATAAGCAAATAAATAAACACCTAGTAAGTCTGTATAAACTAATTCAGAAATAAAAGCAAATATAGCGCCATATAAAATTCCCGCATAACTATGTTCTTGATCATAATACAAAGTAATGATGACCGAGAAGACTAGAACCCAGTGAGGGATAAAATATAACTCCAATAAAACGTTATTCGGTAAAAGCTCTGTTGCAATACTTTCTGCTATCAATAAAACAAAAAGAATGAGAGGAAGGAATAAACCTTTCATACTATTCTTCCTCCTCATCGATCACTGGTGAATGTAAGTCCCGATCTACTACCATCAAGTGATTGATATCATATAAATTAGCGGCAGGCTTAACATAAGCGATTTTAGTCAACCCGTATTGGTCCATTTCAACACGTTCGACAGTACCAATCAATAATCCTTTCGGAAAAACGCCACCTAAGCCCGAGCTGACAATCGTCTGCCCTTCTTCGATGTCATCTTCATTCTCTAAGTCACGGAAAATCAAAGATTCCGTTTCTTCGTCGTATCCTTCGATTAAACCAAAGATCGGTTTTTCTTGATCAACCTCAACGCTGATTCTATTTTGTTCATCGAAACCACTTAGTAATTGTACGGTAGATGTTAACTGAGATACTTCAATCACTTTTCCGACCATACCTTCACCATTTGTAACGGCCATATTTCGTTTGATGCCGTGTTGCTGACCTTTATTAATGGTGACATGGTCAAACCATCTTTCAGGACTACGTGCAATTACTGTTGCTTTCACTTGGCTATAATCACTTAACGACTCTTCCATATCAGCTAACGCTTGTAAATCTTTATTTTCTCTTTTTAAATCATTTAATTGAAAAGCTTGAGCTTTAAATGATTGTAATTCTTTTTTCAAAAGCTCGTTTTGTTCATATACATCTTGCACATCGTCAATATCTTCAATGATATCTATCACCAGATTAATTGGTGTGTAAATGATATTTTGAAAAAAACCGACAGTATCCAATACAAAGTCACTAACGATGTTTGTATTAGACTCGGTCCGCATGGAGTATCCAATTAATGCGACAATGATGATTAAACCTGTTAATAAGACAATTAATTTTCTTTTTCGAAAAAACGAAGGCATAGAACTAGCACCTACTTAACTTAATGTGTTTCGTTTTGCGACATGTGGAGATCGTTTAAAATATTCAATGTGTTCCAAAGCTTTCCCAGTACCAATTACAACAGAATCTAACGGATTATCGGCGACGAATACAGGCATATTCGTTTGCTCACTAATCACTTCATCGATTTTATTCAATAATGCCCCGCCTCCGGTTAACACAATTCCATAATCCATGATATCCGCGGCTAACTCAGGTGGAGCTGTCTCTAATGTTTGTTTTATTAAATTGACAATTGCATCGACAGTTTCATGGATTGCATAGGCGACTTCATCATTACCAATGGTTATCGTTTTTGGTAAACCAGAAATAAGATCTCTACCTCGTACATCCATTTCTTCATTATTATCTAATTTCTTTGCAGATGCAAGCTCTGTCTTTAACATCTCTGCTGTCGATTCACCAATTAATAGACTATATTTTCTTCTTATATATTGAATGATTTGCTCATCCATTTCATCGCCGGCTGTTCGGATCGATGCACTCGTAACCGTTCCACCCAAAGAGATGATTGCAACTTCCGTTGTACCACCACCAATATCAACAATTAAACTACCGGTTGGTTCCCATACAGGTAACCCTGCGCCAATACCTGCTGCGAATGGCTCTGATATCGGTAATGCCTGTTTGGCGCCTGCTTGCCTCGTCGCATCTAAAACCGCACGCTCTTCAACCATAGTGATTCCTGAAGGTACACAGACGATAACATTTGGCTTCCTTGAGAAGAAGGTAGGTTTCCCTTGTGCTTTATGGATATAATATTTCATCATTTCAGCTGTCGTATCGTAATCCGCAATGACACCATCCCTCATCGGGCGAATGACTGATAATCTCCCAGGTGTTCGACCAATCATTTGTTTTGCTTCATTTCCGACCGCAATGACTTCTTTCGTATGATTATCTTGAGCAATCATGGTCGATTCGCGCAAAATAATTCCTTTTCCTTTCAAATAAACCAATGTATTGGCCGTTCCTAAGTCAATTCCAAAATCTCTCGTAAAAATCGATGTTGCCATCATGATCGTCCTTTCTTCATCCCTTTTTATTAAAGGGTACGTTCCGCTCGTATCAAACATGAATAAGCGCCTCAACAAAATGATCATTTGCTGGTAGGCGCTTAGCTATCCATTTTGTATTTATATTATACGCAATTCTAGTAAAAATAGATAGGTTAATGAGACTCATATTTCCTTGTTTTTATTGTCATTTAAATGAAAATTTTCGTACGGGAAGGAAAATAATAGAAAGGAAGATAAGATATCGTGTAGATTCATAAAATTCAATATTAAAATAAAGCGGAAAAGACGTATTGAAAAGGATTATACATATCCTTTTTCTTTCAATGAAACATATTTACGATCACCAATCACCAAGTGATCAAGGATTTCAATACCTACTAATTTTCCTGCTTCACATAATCGCTTGGTCACTTGAATATCTTCCTGAGATGGTGCGGGATTGCCAGAAGGATGGTTATGCGCGCAGATGATTGAAGCAGCAGAACGACGAACTGCCTCTCGAAAAACTTCACGTGGATGAACAATCGAAGCATTCAAGCTTCCGATAAAGATGGTTTGTCTGTGTATAACGGTGTTCTTCGTATCCAAATATAAGCATACGAAGTGTTCTTGTTTCAGGTGTCTCAATTCGTCCATGATGTAATTAGCTCCATCTTCTGGGCTCCGAATGACATACCGATCGGTCACTCTAAAGTTATGAATTCTTCGCCCAAGTTCCAAAGCAGCCAGCAAGTTTATCGCTTTCGCTTCTCCAATTCCTTTAATGGAAGTCAATTCATTAATCGTTGCATCCTTCAATAGATAAATTCCTTCAAAATGTTTTAATACTCGAATAGCTAGTGACATGGCTGAATTTCCCCTTGTGCCACTACCAATTAATATTGTCATTAATTCTTGATTAGACAACGCTTCAGGTCCAGCTTTCATCAAACGCTCACGAGGTCGATCATCTTTTGGTACATCTTTAATTAATAACGATTCGGTTTCCAAAACATTCGCTCCTTTCAAGATTACGCTTATCATTGTATCTTGCGCTTGTTGAAAATACAAAAAGCGAAAAAGCAACGAATGCATTGGAATAGATCAGTTATTATTACTTTTTAACACAAATTAATCCGTTTAAGGAAGATAAGTTCATTAAGGAAGTTCTGCGAGAAAGAACGACAAGCATAACTGCATTGTCTTTTCAGCCATAAAGTCATCGCTGGATTCATTTATTAACTGAGATAGCTGATCAGCATATGGACTCGCCTTAAACCGATTGGGCATTTCTTGTACCCATTGATGAAAATCCTCTTTAGAAAAACTACCAACCAATGCTTTCCCTTTTTCCAACCATGATTGTTCATCGTCAGACACTTGTGCCTCAACAGCAGCTAATTGCCAATCCTTTACAAGGAAATCTTCTAATCGTACAAGTCCCTTGCTTTCAAGCCAATCAATCGATTGTGATTCTTGCTCACTTGATGTGATATAACCACCAACAATATAATACTGGCCTTCCTTCTCTACATAAAACACTGGAACACCATAAGTTTGTTGAATCGAAGCCATATGCTCCTTAGCATTGTCTGTTGATGAAAAAATACCGTATTGAATCAGTTGGAATTGTTGACCGCCCATCGTGAAATTTGAATTTCCTTCTGCTTCATCTGAATCATCGTCATTCGTTACGTTTGAAACAGGTTGTCCTCCTGATTCTGCAGGATCATCAGCGGTATAATCTGAAAAGAAATACATTAAACCAGCCCCAAATACAAGTCCAAGTACAATAGCAAATAAGATAGGTTTCAGCCACTTCGATAGTTCCACATTTTGAAGAGGAGGCTTTTTCTTTTGCTTCGGCGTGAGAAAATGTTCCAGATCATGCTTTTTTTGCTGATCATCGTAATCGTCGGATTTTGTTATGGCTACTCTAACTTTTCTTTCTTCTTCCATGCTCTCTACCACCTTTGTTACTAGTAATTCTCATCCTAGCACAAGCCTATGAAAAAATAAGTGGAATTTTGTCTATTGAATAGCAAAGAATTTCGACATAATTATTAATGAAGGTAGACGTAAAGTAACTGATGACAGCTCGTCGCTCAAGTACGGAAGGCACACGATTTCTCTTCACTTCCGTTGTTGAGAACGTCTATCGAGTACGGAAGGCACGTATTTTCTCGCGCTTCCGTTGTTGAGAACGTCTCTCGAGCACGGAAGGCAGCCAATTTCCCGCGCTTCCGTTGTTGACAGCGTTTCTCGAGCACGGAAGGCAGCCAATTTCTTGCGCTTCCGTTGTTGACAGCGTCTATCGAGCATGGAAGGCTACCGATTTCTCGCGCTTCCGTTGTTGAGAACATCTCTCGAGTACTGAGAGCATCACATAAAAAAATCCGTACGATGACTGACTTTCTGACTCATCATACGGATTTTTCATTCTGTTCATTAGCTTATTAAACAATCGATGCCACTTTGTTTTTCCCGCTTCGTTTGGCACCAACATACATCGCACGATCTGCCTGACGAATCAATTCATTTGGAGAATCACAGTGATCTGGATAAGTAGCAACACCTAAACTTGCTGTTATTGGTATCGCCACCGGTTGACCATCCTCAATATGTTTCATTAACACAAAAGGCTTGGAAGAGATGAGGTAACGAATTTCTTCAGCCAATCCATAAATCTCTTCATGCTTCATCCCCTTGACCAAAATGGTGAATTCTTCCCCACCATATCTAGCGACAATCCCCCGATCACTAATGAAATCTTCTAACCGCCTAGCGAGATCTACCAACACTTCGTTACCCGCTTCATGTCCATATGTATCATTTACGGATTTAAAGGAATCTAAATCGATAATGATAATGGAGAGGTTCTCATCGATCTCTTTCGCTTGCAAGTCAAGTGCATATTGCTCAATATGATCCGTTAGATAACGATAATTGTATAAATTCGTCAACTGATCGTGCAGGCTTTTTCGCCTTTCTTGCTCATAGTGTCTCGCATTTTCTATCGCGACAGACAAAAAGTTTGCTAGAATTTTCATTAGCATTAAATGATAGTCCTGATAAGCACGTCTGCTTCTGTCACCGATGACCAACACACCAACGACCTGTTCATTTCGAATGATTGGTACGCCTAGTACACTCTGTACATCATCGGGTAAGCTATTCTGGGTAAATTGGTCTAACTGAGCACGTGTATTAAACATGATTGCCTTTTTTTGTCCATGGACCTTCCCAATAAATCCACTGTTAATCGCCATCACTTCTTCTGGATGCTTAACAGTCTGTTGATCTTTAACAAACCGTATCAGGGTCAACGTTTGACTGGCATTAGAAACATCGTAAATGTAAATAAAGCTTGCTGGAAGTAGTTTACACACTTCATCAACAAACGAATCCAACACATTCTTAACGTTTAATTTCTTCGATAATTCTTGTCCAATGTCACTTGTTCTTCGTAAATAATGATTCACTCGACGTCCATTATAATAAAGACTAATAGCAATCGATAAGAGAATGAATGGAATCCCTACGAAATAAATCGCAGCAATTTTCAAATCGATATAAAGTAAATAAAGCACTAGCCCTAAAGGAAAAACAATTAACGTAAGAAAAATATCAGCTAATAAAGACTTTCCTATTTTCATATGTTTTTGTTCATAAAAGAATATATTTAAGATGACTAATAAAATTTGATTTAAAATCAATCCTGTTACAATGTATCCGACTAATGCAATACTTTCAGTAGTCGTATTTAATTCAAGCACCCCATGTTCGCCGCCGAGCCAATAATAGACAGCAGCAGAGCCGATTGATGTAATTAACATCATCAATGAGTTACTGGCAATCCGAAATGTTTCATCTTTACTGATTCGAAGCTTATAGATCAATGTCAGTATAGCGAGCTGAGTTAAAATAATCTCTGCAAATAAACCAAAATATAAAAAAGCTGCAAAACTAATTCCGTTTGCGACAAAAATGGAAATTGTACCGACTTGAATAGGAAAATAGGAAACTGCACACATAATTAAAGCAAATGATATTAAGTCTGCCCATTCCCCAGTATACGTTGGCTCAAATGTTGTATATACATAAAAAATGGAAGTTGGAAATACAACCAACCATATGAGCCATATTACAAGCTGTTTTTTCTTTGACATGGAGGCTTCCCTTCTCCCTACTTATGTTGTAAAACGTAAGCTCTCACTTGAGAAACAAAGTAAAGCGAACCCGTTACGATAAGTATATTGCCGTTCGAATCATTTTCAATGAATTGATCGATGACTGTTTTCCAATCTTTTTGTACATGTGTATGACTTTTCTGGAAATTTTGATATAGTTCATTGTACTCATAGCTTGTTGAAAAGTCAAACGGTGTTAACGTAATTTTTGGAAAGTTTTGTTTAAGGTAATTAACCATTTCATCGATTGGTTTATTTTTTATAACTGATAACAAAACGCTAACTCTTTCTGATGCCCACTGACTATTAATAGCAGTTACTAATTGTTTCACTGCTTCGAAATTATGTGCGCCATCTAGAATAATTTTTGGTTGATTATGGATGATCTCTAGGCGGCCAGGCCATTGTGATTGAAGTAGGCCCTTTTTTATTTCTTCATCGAATAACTTAAATTTTTCACTTTTGCTAATTAACATTAGCGCAAACATAGATAGTGTAGCGTTTTCAATTTGATGCTGTCCTTTCATCCTTAGCTCCAAATCACGCAAACACTTATCCTCCGATAGAAAGTCAAATGACTCTCCCCAACCTGAATAATCATTTACTTCGTAATGATAATCGCTTCCTAATTGATAGAATGGAGCGTTGTGTAGCTTGGCTTTTGATGCGATGACATCAAGAGCTTCAGGCTGGTCGACATTCGTTACAATTGGTATTCCTTGTTTGATGATGCCTGCCTTTTCATAAGAGATCTTTTCAATTGTGTCTCCGAGTATATTCATATGATCCATTCCTATGGATGTAATTAACGAAAGAATAGGTGTAATAACATTCGTAGAATCCAATCGACCACCGAGGCCAACTTCCATAATTCCAAAATCAATAGTTTCTTTCTGAAAGTGCATTAAAGCGATAACGGTAATAATTTCAAATTCTGTTGGTGAACCTAATTCTGTTTCACCTATTTGCTCACAAATTGGCTTAACCTGCTCAACATAGCTCGCTAATTGATTTTGATCAATCGGATAACCATTAATCGAAATACGTTCTTCAAATTTTTCAATATAAGGTGAAGTAAAAGTCCCTATTTTAAACCCATGCCGTTGAAGAAGATTACGCAAATAGGTCACAGTAGAACCTTTACCATTCGTTCCGCCTACATGAATAAGTTTCAATTCTTTCTCAGGATGACCTAACCGTGCTAACAATAGGTGAACTCGATCCAACCCTGGTCTAATTCCGAATTTTAATTGTTGATGAATCCATTCGATTGCTTCGTTTCCATTCACATTGTTCATCCTTTGTTATTTTTATGTATTTAAAATAACATAAACTGCCTACGTTGTGTCAGGCAGTTTATGTTGAAATATAAAATTATTTAAGTTTTTCTAGTTCCTGAATACGCTCTTCAACTAGCTGGCGTTTCTCCAAATAATCTTTTTCCTTTTCTCTTTCTTGTTGTACAAGCTTTTCAGGTGCTTTTTGAACGAATTTCTCATTTGATAATTTCTTCTGAACCAAATCAACTTCAGATTGCCATTTTTTAAGTTCTTTATGCAATCGACTTAATTCTTCTTCTAAATTTACTAAACCTTCAAGCGGGAAGAATAATTCAGCCCCACTAACAACAGCTGTTTTGGAGTGCTCAGGTGCTTGAACCGTTGTACTAATCTGCAATTCCTCAGGATTACAGAACTTCTCTAAATAATGTCGGTTATCTTCCAGCTCGTTTACGATTGATTCATCGCTCGCTTTAACTAGAATCCGGATTTCTTTCGACATCGGCGTATTGACTTCAGAACGAATATTTCTAACAGCACGGATCATCGCTACAAGGCGTTCCATGCGCTTCGCACTTTCTTGATCAATATGCGCTTCATTCACTGTTGGCCATGGTGCTACGGTAATCGATTTACCTTCATGCGGAATGTGTTGCCATATTTCTTCAGTGATAAATGGCATAAATGGATGAAGTAACTTCATGATGGCATCCAATGTATGGATCAAAACGGATTTAGTAGTGATTTTTTGCTTTTCATCATCACCGTACAGTGGGAGTTTAGCCATCTCGATGTACCAGTCACAAAAGTCATCCCAAATAAAGTTATATAAATATCTCCCGGCTTCACCAAAGTCATATTTATCGATATTTCTTGTAACTTGTTCAATCGTTTCATTCAAACGAGTCAGAATCCATTTGTCTGCAACTGATTTCTCTCCAGAAAAATCAATGTCATCATAAGTGAAATCTTCTAAATTCATAATGACAAATCTGGACGCATTCCAAATTTTATTGGCGAAGTTCCAAGTAGACTCCACTTTTTCCCAGTGGAAACGCAAGTCTTGGCCTGGTGAAGAACCTGTAGATAAAAAGTAGCGTAATGAATCAGCACCGTACTTTTCAATCACATCCATCGGATCGACACCGTTTCCTAGTGACTTACTCATTTTTCTACCTTCTGCATCGCGAACCAACCCATGAATTAACACGTCTTTAAATGGACGGCGGTCCGTGAAATGTTTGGACTGGAATATCATCCGGGATACCCAGAAGAAGATAATGTCATAGCCGGTAACGAGTGTACTTGTAGGGAAATAACGATTAAAATCTTCACTCGATTCATCTGGCCAGCCCATTGTTGAGAAAGGCCATAAAGCGGAAGAGAACCATGTATCCAAGACATCTTCATCTTGTTCCCAATTCTCTAGATCTTCTGGAGCTTCTCGACCAACATATAATTCGCCTGACTCTTTATGATACCAAGCAGGAATTCGATGTCCCCACCATAATTGACGTGAGATACACCAATCTCGAATGTTTTCCATCCAGTGGAGATACGTCTGCTCAAAACGCTCCGGTACAAAATTGACTTTGTCTTCGGTTTGCTGTAACTTGACCGCTTCTTCAGCTAGAGGACCCATTTTAACAAACCATTGAGTTGACAAGTAGGGCTCGACGACAGCCCCGCTTCGTTCGGAATGACCTACAGAGTGCATATGATCTTCAATATTGAAAAGAACGCCTTCTTGTTGAAGATCATTTACAATTTGTTTTCGGCATTCAAAACGATCCATGCCTTCATACTTGCCTGCGTTCTCATTCATTTGTCCGCCCTCATCCATCACGAGGACTCTTTCTAGGTTGTGACGATTTCCGATCTCAAAGTCATTTGGGTCGTGCGCTGGTGTAATTTTAACAGCTCCAGAACCGAATTCCATATCAACATAATCATCACCGATAATTTCAATTTCTCGGCCAACAATCGGTAGAATGACTTTTTTACCAATTAAATGTTTATAACGATCGTCTTCCGGGTGGACAGCAACGGCTGTGTCACCTAACATCGTCTCTGGACGAGTAGTCGCGATCTCGATATATCCATCTTCATCTTTTAATGGGTATCTCATGTGATAGAATGCACCTTGTACCTCTTGGTAAATAACTTCGATATCCGATAATGCGGTTTTTGTGCTTGGATCCCAGTTAATAATATATTGTCCGCGATAGATTAGTCCTTGTTCGTATAGGCTAACAAAAACTTCTTTAACAGCATTGGACAATCCATCATCAAGCGTAAATCGTTCTTTTGAGTAGTCCAGTCCTAATCCGAGTTTTTCCCACTGGCTTCGGATAAAACTCGCATACTCTTCTTTCCAATCCCATGCTTGCTCAAGAAATTTTTCACGTCCAAGATCATATCTGCTTTTACCTTCTTCTTTTAACTTCGCTTCGACTTTTGACTGAGTTGCAATTCCTGCATGGTCCATGCCTGGTAACCATAAAACATCATACCCTTGCATTCGTTTGTATCGAGTCAAAATGTCTTGCAGTGTCGTATCCCACGCATGACCTAAGTGGAGTCTTCCTGTAACGTTTGGTGGCGGAATGACAATTGTATACGGTTCTTTTTGGTCATTCTCTTCCGCTTCAAAAAACTTGCCTTCCATCCAAAATTGATAACGACCTTTCTCTATCTCTTCTGGATGATATTTAGGTGCCATTGATGTATGTTTTTGTTCTTCCATTCCATCTTCCTCCTTATTAATTGTGATAGAAACATAAAAAAATCTTTCCATCCTCATAAAAAGGACGAAAAGATTTGAATTTCGCGGTACCACCTTAATTCACAGCATATGTCACTGTGCATCTCACCTGTTAACGGTTTTCCCGTCTTCTCCTACTATTAATTTCAAAGAAGCTGCCAATTCAGAGCGACCTTCCAAGCTTTCAATCCGAGGAAACTTTCAGCAAATTGTTTCCCTCTCTGTCGGTATTCCACCTGTACTCTTCTCCTACGGGCATTTACGTATATTCGATTAACATTATTATATACAACGAGTGAATCAAAATCAATGAATTAATACACAGTGTTACCGCATTTTTCATATTCTATACAAAAGGAGGTCATCCGAGTGGGTAAATACTATCGCTATAGGGTTCCTTATGGGTTCCGTAAAGTTATTATCATCGTTGAATTTTCCATCTTCCCAATCGTCTGTTACCAAGTGCTACGAACTATATTTTTACCTACAACATTGGATGTATTTCTATGTTGTATTTTTATCGGGGTCTTCATTATGTTCCGGTCAAAATGGATCTAACTCTTTTTTTCTACTTGCGGAACATAAATAATGTCGCCTTCTTCAAGCATACTAGGGTCTTCTAGGTTATTCATTCGCTCTAATTTAGAGCTCGGTAAATTATAGGTTTCAGCAATCGATTCAAGTGTTTCATTTTTCTGCACGAAACGTACAGTCAGTTGTGAAGAAGTAGGCTCGTCGTTTCGAAAAAATTTGGACAAGTAACTTAGTCCGCTAGCTTCTTTCTTTTTTTCTACTTCATCAGCTTTTCCTTCTATTTTCTCATCCGCTTCTGCTTTAACTTCTTTTTCTTCTGTAAAAGTCTCTTTCTTTTCATATTGAGCGTCTTCTTTCATTTGCTTTTCACTCGAGTCTACAGCTTCTTTTTTATACTCGTCTTTCGTACTTTCTTTACTTTCTGCTTTATCTTCATGTTTTTCTTTTAACTCATCTTTAGCGGATTTCTTCTTATTGAAGAATTCAGCAAATGATTGTGGCTTATCTTTCTTTAAAAAGTCTCTTCCTTTCTGTTCTTCCTGAGAATCCTCTTCATGATAAACTTCTTTGGCAGGTTCTTCTGATGGTTGAGCTGTGTGTTGTCCCATAGATTGTTCTGCTGATGCATCAGTAAATGGCTCATCATGAAAAGACGGACCTTCTTGTTCTTCTTGAAAAGTAGGGAACTCTTTTAATTCAAAATCAGACGGTGCTGATTGTTCAGGATAAGCGTCATTTGCATCTCGTTCTGCAATGCCATCTATTCGAATACTTGATTGAATATTTAACGTCTGTGGTTCTGGCAGTTCATAATCAAAGTAATCAACTTTTACTTCCAAATGATGATCTCTCTCTACTCGGTCTACTGGAACCGTGATATCCACTGGAATTGGATATTGAAAAGTCATAAATCCATTGTCCAACATTCGTACTTGCTGCACGACATTATCTTCCTCATCATCGACAATATAAAGTGGTTCTTTTTTGGGAAAAGTTTGATAATCACCTGATACGACGAGCACTCCCCTTAATTGGATGTAGTTTTCCTCTTGAATGACATCCACCTCGGGGTCGATCGAAATACTATAAAGATCATCCACCTCTTCTCCTTGCCGAAAGCTAATTTTTTCAAAAATTTTAAATGCATATGGTTCCTTATTGTTGGTCATAAGCATCCTCCCTATATCCTTTTTTCAAATCCTCTTTGATTTGATCTTCGCATGTTAGAAAACAGAGCCTTTCTCTAATCTATATGATTCTTTTTCTATAAAATGAAAAATTCATGAAAGAAAGCATCTTCGAGAGTAATTTTCTAATTATGATCGGGAATAGGAAGTCGGATTTTTTGAGGGAAAAACGAATGATTATATAACAATGTATTAAATGCAAGTACAGCAGATGACGATTGTTGTTCTGTTGTTTTCTGTTGAAGTTTGGATGCTGACTGATGAAGTTCGGCAGATGACTGCTGAAGTTTGGCCGTTGACTGCTGAAGTTTGGATGCTGACTGATGAAGTTTGGCCGTTGACTGCTGAAGTTGGGCTACTGACTGCTGAAGTTTGGATGCTGACTGATGAAGTTCGGACGATGACTGCTGAAGTTTGGATGCCGACTGCTGAAGTTCGGACGCTGCCCCAAAGTGTAAAATAAAACACAAAATCCGAACGATTTATATAAGGCTAAATCGTTCGGATTTCATTGCTTCTATATACTTTTATTTATTGTATTTTTTAAATGCATTGCGTGCTGCTTCAACTGTCTGATCAATTTCATCCATAGTATGTTCAGTTGATAAGAACATTCCTTCGAATTGTGAAGGTGGAAGGAAAATGCCTTGTTCAGCCATCTCTCGATAATACGTAGCAAACCATTCGAGATCAGATGTTTGTGCTTTTTCAAAATTTATCACTTCTTCATCGGTAAAGAAGAAGCCTAGCATCGAACCAGCACGATTTACTTGTAGCGGAACTCCAAACTCCTCAGCCGCGTCTTGGAATCCTTTGACAAGACGATCAGCTTTTTCATTAATCGCTTCGTAAGACTCCTCAGTCAACTGGCTTAACGTTGCAATTCCTGCTGCCATAGCAAGCGGGTTACCGGATAATGTACCTGCTTGATAAATATCGCCTTCTGGAGCGATTCGTTGCATGATCTCTCTTTTACCTCCGTAGGCACCTACAGGGAGTCCACCACCAATAACTTTTCCGAGACAAGTTAAATCTGGGGAGACACCGAAATGACCTTGTGCACAGTTATAACCAACACGGAATCCTGTCATAACCTCATCAAAAATGAGCAATGTGCCGTGATCTTCGGTAATTTTACGTAGGTTTTGTAAGAAATCATTTACAGGTGGTACAACACCCATATTACCAGATACCGGTTCAACGATAACCGCTGCGAGGTCATCTCCGTACTGTTCAAACACATAGCGCACACTTTCCATGTCGTTGTATGGTACGGTAATCGTGTTTTGAGCAATAGACTCAGGGACACCCGGACTATCCGGTAAGCCTAAAGTCGCCACTCCAGAACCGGCTTTAATCAATAGTGAATCGCCGTGGCCGTGATAGTTCCCTTCGAATTTCAAAATTTTATCGCGACCTGTATATCCACGCGCTAGACGAAGGGCACTCATTGTAGCTTCTGTACCTGAATTGACCATTCTAATTTTTTCAATGGAAGGAACTCGGTCAATAACTATCTTTGCTAATTCATTTTCATACGCAACGTTTGTACCGAAACTAGTCCCTTTTTCCATAACTTCTTTCAACTTAGAGACAACTGCATCGTGAGCATGACCAACAATTAACGGTCCCCAACTAAGCACGTAATCAATATACTCATTCCCATCTACATCGTATATACGGGAGCCTTTCCCTTTTTCCGTATAAATAGGTGTCATATCAACTGATTTGAAAGAACGAACAGGTGAGTTGACTCCACCTGGTAGTAAATCTTTTGCTTCTTCAAATAATTTTTGTGATTTTTCATATCGGTTCATTATTAAAAGACCTCCTTATGATTCACTTAACCATTGTGCGATATCTTTTGCAAAATAAGTGATAATCAAATCTGCACCCGCCCGCTTCATTGAAGTGATTTTTTCCATGACGATTGCTTTTTCATCGACCCAGCCATTTTGTGCTGCAGCTTTGATCAACGAATATTCACCACTAACATTGTAAGCAACAACTGGTAATGTATACCGATCTTTAACTTCTCTTACGATATCTAAATAGCTAAGAGCTGGTTTGACGATGAGAAAGTCTGCGCCTTCTTCTACGTCGGTATCTGCTTCTCGTAACGCTTCAATACGGTTAGCCGGGTCCATTTGATAGGTTTTCCGGTCACCGAATTGTGGTGTACTATCTGCCGCTTCACGAAATGGTCCATAAAAAGCAGATGCGTATTTTACTGCATAAGACATAATCGGAATATTTTCAAATCCTGCTTCATCTAATCCTTCACGAATTTCCTTAACGAAACCATCCATCATGTTTGACGGGGCAATGATATCTGCTCCTGCTTGAGCTTGAGATACAGCCGTTTGAACATGCAATGGTAGTGAAGCATCATTGTCTACATATCCATCATGAATGACGCCGCAATGCCCGTGTGATGTATATTCACACAAACACGTATCCGCAACGACAAGAATTTCTGGGTATTCCTGTTTGATTAAACGAGTTGCTTGCTGGATGACGCCTTCATTGTCATAAGCTTGTGTGCCAACTTCGTCTTTTTCTTTTGGTAAACCAAATAAAAGTACAGCTTGAATTCCTAATGCTTTAATCTCTTTCATTTCTTCCGTTAAACGGTCTAGTGATACTTGATAGACACCTGGCATTGAAGATACTTCATTTCGCTGGCCGCTCTCTTCCAAAACAAACAACGGATAAATTAGATCTTCTTTATTCAAATGCGTCTCTCTTACTAAATCACGCATAGCCGGTGTTCTTCTCAGTCTTCGATGTCGGTCAAATGCATTACTCATTTTATTCCTCCTCAAGCACTTGCTTCACGCGATCTGATAATCCGCGAAGTGTATACTCATCTGGTACGTATGTTTTCGTAAAGCCTGTTTGCAATGCTTTTTCTTGGGTCGTGGCACCGATACAGAAACATGGCTTCTCGTATATTTCTTTTTGTGTTTGTTCTAACAAAGTAAAAAAGGCGTGAATGGATGATGGGGAAGTGAAGACATAGTAATCAAACGGCTGCTCTTCATATAGCTGGTTTAACTGCTCCTGTGCTGAGTAATTAATCACCGTTCGGTATACATACATATTTTCAAAAGAAAATTGTTGCCGTTCGAACTTTTCATCAATGGTTGTTCTCGACAATTCCCCTTTAATCAATAACACTTTTTTCGGTATGTCAATTTCTAAAAATTCTTCTCCCATATGTTCCGCATCGAATGTACTTGGGATGAAGTGAACTGTTAAACCCTTTTTTTCGATTTCAGCTGCAGTACCTGTACCGACTGCAGCTATTTTTTTGTCAGATAAATCGATTGAATCATGGCCTAACCACGTTATTGTTTCATAAAAAAACCGTACGCCTTTTGCACTCGTAAAAAATAACCAATCAAATTCATTTAAACGGTTCAAAAACTGTACATTTTCTTCTCTCTTCCATAACTTCGTTTCAATTACAGGGACGCAGAAAATGTCACATTGCTCATTTTTTAATGGCTCGGTGAATTTTGCGGCCTGCTTGGAGTCTCTTGAGAGAAATACCCGTACATTTGAGGGTGTTGCACTCATTACGATTCATCCATTTCCGCTTTTGCTTTTGCAACTAATTCAAGAGCGCCTTGCTCGATTAAATCTTCAGCAGCTAGTCGACCAGCTTCAATTGGATCCTTCGCCCTTCTTGTTGTTTGAATCACAGTTTTTCCATCAGAGGAAGCAACTAATCCACGAATCTCAACCTCATCATTTTCAAGCGTTGCGTAACCCGCGATTGGAACTTGGCAACTTCCTTCTAGCATATTAAGTAATTTACGTTCAGCTTTTACGGTGATTTCGGTATACTCGTCATTAATTTGCTGGATCAGTTCACGTAATTCAGTATCATCTTCACGACACTCTAACGCTAATGCTCCTTGACCAATAGCAGGTAAGCACACATCTGATTCTAAAAATTCCGTTACGATGCTAGGGTCCCAACCGACACGCTTTAACCCAGCCGCTGCTAATAAAATGGCATCATAATCTTCCTCTTGCAACTTACGTAGGCGTGTCTCAATGTTTCCTCTAATCCACTTAATTTCTAAATCAGGTCGATATGCTAGTAGCTGTGCGCCTCTCCGTAAACTACTCGTTCCGATAATTGCTCCTTCTGGTAAATCATCTAACTTTACATGGTCTTTTGCAATATACGCATCTCGATAGTCTTCACGCTCAGGGATACATCCGATCATTAAACCTTCTGGCATATCAGATGGCATATCTTTCATACTGTGAACAGCTAGGTCGATCTCATGGTCGTACATAGCTTTTTCAATTTCTTTTACAAATAGACCTTTCCCGCCGACTTTAGAAAGCGTTACACTCTGAATTCGATCTCCTGTCGTTACAATCTTTTTTATATCAAACGTATAGTCATTTGTTTTTTTCTTCAATTCATTAATAACCCACTCGGTTTGAGTGATGGCTAGATTACTTCTTCTTGATCCGACGACAATATTTCTCATTTTAACGTCCTCCTAGAATTACTTTCTATAACTAATAGTAGTAAAGTTACATTCATTTGTAAAAGATAATCCCATGATACATTTCTCTTTGCATTCATTACAAAATTATCTTCGAGCAAAGTTAAAAACAACCAGAAGACTAAGACTGCCTTCTGGTTGTTTCATAATCGTTAGTCTATACTCGCTGAAGATATCATTAAATTTATTGAATTGCCTTGATTAAGCCAGCAATCGGAAGGGACTGACTAACCGTTTTATGACTATGGTGTTTATTATTTTGAAATTCTAATTCTTCTTGCACTTCTTCTTCGATACCAAAGATTTTCACAAATAATTTCAGCATCTCTTCGGCTTCTTCGTCACCAGCCATCTCTTTTGCTTGTAGGATAGGTTCTTTTAACATTTGATTGATGATACTTTTCGTATGCTTGTTCAATACTTTTCGTTCACGGTCAGTCATATCTGGCATTTTTCGTTCAATAGATGCCATTGTCGTCTCTTGAATTGATAGTGCTTTATTGCGCAAAGCTGAAATGACTGGAACGACGCCTAGCGTTTGTATCCATTCATCGAATTCATCCAACTCTTGATCAATCATTCGTTCAATTGCATTTGCTGCTTTCTGTCTCTCTTCCAGATTCTTATTGATAACTCCTTGCAGATCATCGATGTCATAAACAATTACACCGTCTAGATCACTTACTGACGGATCGATGTTACGCGGAACGGAAATATCAATTAAGAATAAAGGCTTCCCATTTCGACGACTAACCAATGGTGTCAACTGTTCTTTCGTAATAATGAAAGAATCAGTAGATGCAGATGTAATGAGAATATCTGCTTCTTGCATCACTTCATCTAATTCGTCCATAGACTTAGCGACACCTTCAAACTTATCAGCGACTTCTTTTGCTTTTTCATACGTTCTATTAATAACGGTAATTTGGCGAATTCCTGAACCATGAAGATTCTTCACTGCAAGTTCACCCATTTTACCCGCACCTAATATAGCAACGTGTTGCTCTTTTAGGTCATTAAAGATCTGTTTTCCTAATTCTACAGCAGCATAACTAATAGAAACTGCATTTTCACCGATCGCTGTTTCACGATGCGCACGCTTTGCCACCGTCACTGCTTGTTTGAATAGTTGATTAAAAATTAAGCCCGAAGATTCCACTTCTTGAGCAACCTGAAAAGCTTTTCGAACTTGCCCTAGAATTTGGGTTTCTCCTAAGACCATCGAGTCGAGTCCTGCTGTCACTTTCATTAAATGACGAACCGCTTCAGTCTCTTCTTTAATTTCGATATATTTTTTAACATAATCGAGCTCTAATGAGAATTGGTTAGCTAAGAACCGTTTTACATAATAACGCCCTGTGTGTAATTGATCCGCTACGACGTATAACTCTGTACGGTTACAAGTGGAAACAATTACATTCTCAAGAATACTTTTTTCTTGGTTTAATTCGAGCATTGTTTCACTTAAATTTTCATCTGAAAAAGCCAGTTTTTCACGGATTTCAACTGGGGCTGTTCGGTAGTTGACACTCAACACAATAAAATGCATCTTTCTTTCACCCCTCATTTATCGTACAATCATCTATGAATTCAGTATAACAAAAATGTTTCGCTCACTTGCTTACTACTTTGAACGAATTATGAAACTTATATTATATTAGAATGATTTTAATTCCATATAGTAGCCTATCATAACCAATGAGGAACAGCAAGAAAACCGTTTAGGGAGTGACTTTTCGTGAAACAATCCAAAACTTTTATTGGCGTATTATTAATCGGATTTGGACTATTTTTTGTCTTACAACAGTATTCTATACCAATTCTTTCCCGCTTTGACACTTGGCCTACCATTTTAATCATTTTAGGAATTGCATTTCTTACCCAAGGTTATTTAAATAAGCAACCAGAATCCATTTTACCTGGTGGCATTCTTACCGGGCTAGGCATTCACTTTCATGCGCTTCAACATTGGTCTAGTTGGATTGATCACTGGGGCATGTATACGTTGATTGTCGGATTTTCCTTTTTGCTTCGTGCCCATAAAACGAATCAAGGAGTAATGGCTGGGCTTGTATTGGTAATTATTTCATTAATCGGCATTTCCTCTATCACGCTGCCGAGGTGGTTTGGTTGGATTGATTACTTTTTCGTGCAAATCGAACAATTTTGGCCATTCTTACTGATTGGACTCGGTGCTTTCTTTTTATTCAAAAAATAAAGATGAAGGGTTCTAGCTAAAAAAATTATATGTACAAATAGCCAACTTCATACAGTGTAGTTATGCTTTATTCAAATTATCACGTTCGTAATTGGAATGTGTCAAAAAAATTCCCGGACTAGTATTCTAGTCCGGGTTATCACTTCATGATTGTATATAGGATGTTACGTATCTCCACGCTTCTTCTTTTCCTTCAGCAGTTTCAGCAGAAAATCCAACTAAATGATCCCCTGACTCCAATTCAAGAACATCCTTAATGATTTTTAAATGCTTCGCTTTTTTTGATTTTGATAGTTTATCGATTTTCGTAGCCACGACGATAACAGGTATTTCATAATGCTTGAGAAAGTCATACATGACTTGGTCATCCTTCGTCGGTTCGTGTCTGGAGTCAATCAAAAGGACAGTTGCTCTGAGTGATTCACGTGTGACAAAGTATTCCTCCATCATTTTTCCCCAAGCTTCTCTTTCTTTTTTTGAAACCTTTGCATAACCATAACCAGGTACATCGACAAAGTAAAATGCTTCATTTAATTGATAAAAGTTTAACGTTTGTGTTTTTCCAGGCTTCGATGATGTACGAGCTAAAGCTTTCCGGTTAATCATTTTATTGATAAAAGATGATTTACCGACATTGGATCGGCCAGCCAGAGCAATTTCTGGCAAGCCTCCTTCTGGATATTGTTTTGCACTAACTGCGCTAATGATTAATTCTGCTTGATTAATTTTCATGATCTTACTCCTTTAAAAGGGCGTGCTCCAACACTTCATCTAAGTGGGAAACAGTGATAAATGTTAAGTCATCCCGAATACTTTCTGGAATATCTTCAAGATCTTTTTCATTTTCTTGAGGAATCAAAATTGTCGTCAACCCAGCTCGGTGGGCGCTCAGTGACTTTTCCTTCAAGCCACCAATTGGAAGCACACGGCCACGAAGTGTAATTTCACCGGTCATTCCTACTTCTTTCCGAACTGGACGGTTTGTAAACGCTGAAACGAGTGCCGTTGCAATTGTAATTCCTGCCGACGGTCCATCTTTAGGTGTTGCGCCTTCTGGAACGTGGATATGAATATCGTACTTTTCATAAAAGTCTGCATCTAACTCAAGTTCATCCGCTTTGGCACGAACATAACTAAGAGCAGCTTGTGCCGACTCTTTCATAACGTCTCCCAGTTTACCGGTTAACGTGAGTTTGCCTGTACCTTTTGCAAGGGATACTTCAATGGATAATGTGTCTCCACCGAATTGTGTATACGCTAAACCTGTTGCCGCGCCGACCTGGTGTTCATCTTCACGCTGACCGTAACGGAAACGAGGTTTTCCTAAAAATTCTTCCAATTGTTTCTCCGTCACTACAACACGTTTCTTTTCACCGGATACAATTTGCTTAGCTGCTTTTCGGCAGAGAGAGGCAAATTGTCTTTCTAAACCACGTACTCCAGCTTCCCGAGTGTACTGACGAATTAATTTTAAAATCGCTTCGTCTCGAAATTGGACCTGGCTTTTTGTCAGCCCGTTCTCTTTAATTTGTTTCGGAATGAGATGCTGCTTAGAAATATGAAGCTTCTCTACTTCTGTATAACCAGCAATTGTAATGATCTCCATCCGATCACGAAGAGGCTCAGGAATCGTCGCTAGTTGATTCGCTGTAGCGAGAAACATCGTTTTCGATAAATCATATGGCTCTTCAATATAATGATCACTAAACGAATGATTTTGTTCAGGATCAAGAACTTCTAACATGGCCGAGGACGGATCTCCTCTGAAATCATTGGACATTTTATCGATTTCATCTAATAAAAATACAGGATTGATTGTCTCAGCCTTCTTCATGCCGCGAATAATTCTTCCAGGCATCGCACCAACGTAAGTTCTACGATGACCCCGAATTTCCGCCTCATCTCTCACTCCCCCGAGAGACGCACGGACATATTTTCGATTGATGGACCGGGCAATTGACTTAGCTAATGATGTTTTCCCAACTCCTGGTGGTCCAACTAAACATAAAATCGGTCCACTTAGTTTATCGGTTAATTTTTGAACGGATAAATATTCCAAAACACGTTCTTTTACTTTTTCCAAACCGTAATGGTCGGCATCTAATATCTTTTGTGCTTTAGGAATATCAATGTTATCTTCTGTTTCCTCTGTCCAAGGTAAACTAACTAACCATTCAATATAGTTTCTAATAACGGAGCTTTCGGCTGAGCTTTGAGGAACTTTTTCGTATCGATCTAGTTCTTTGTTGGCAACCTCCGTAATTCGCTCAGGCATATTCGCTTCCTCAATTTTTTGGCGAAGCTGGTCAACTTCTCCGCCTTTTCCGTCTTGTTCACCCAATTCTTTTTGAATCGCTTTTAATTGCTCACGGAGATAATATTCTTTCTGTGTTTGTTCCATTGACTTACGGACGCGCTGACCGATCTTTTTTTCCATCGTTAGAACTTCTTTTTCGTTATGAATCAATTGCAGCAAGTAATCCAGACGGTCAGGTATATATACATACTCTAAAATGTTTTGTTTATGGTGCAAACGAAGAGGTAGGTGTGATGTAATTAAATCAGCAAGATTACCTGGATCTTCAATGTCTTTTACCGTATCGAATGTTTCTTGATTTAGCTTTTTTGAGATCTTTGTATATTCTTCAAACTGATTGATCAACATCCGAACCATTGCTTGCTCTTCCACGCGCTCACCATGTTCTTCTTCAAGTGTCGTATATTCGGCTTTGAAGTAAGGTTTTGTTTGGTTAAAGGAAAGAATTTTCGCACGTTCGACTCCTTCAACTAAGATACGTCGTGTACCATTTGGAAGCTTAACCATCTGCTTAATCGTCGCGATTGTACCTGTCAGATAGATATCTTCAGGTGAAGGATCATCAGCATCTGTGTTTTTTTGTGTTGCCAATAAAAATTGACTGTCCTCTACCATCGCATCTTCCAGCGCAGCAATTGATTTTTCCCTACCGACATCTAAATGCATAACCATCGTTGGATAAACGATGATTCCTCTTAATGGAAGTAGTGGTATCTCTTTTATGTTATTTTCTTTCATTAATTGTACCTCCAAGTTGTGGTCCGATGTTTTTGCGTTAGAAAACCACTTTAATCTTTTTTATAATGAATCAATTTCATAATTGCTCTTTTTAAAAATACAAAGACTTCTCCAATGTTTTGAATTGCATTTTTAAAAACA
>NZ_VMHE01000010.1 GCF_007559425.1 Allobacillus salarius
TTGAACCGCCGTATACGGAACCGTACGTACGGTGGTGTGAGAGGTCGGAGGTTAACTACCTCCTCCTACTCGATTTAGAAAAATAATCTATTGTGATCTTTTTTGTTGTTGAAATTTTAAAAACGATTATGAATACTATATATGTATCTATATAATAGAATTAATGATTAATTGGAAAGAAGGATTTCAATGGTATATTTTCTTGAGTTTTTTAAGCAATTTCCTGTTTTTTCTGGTTTGACAGATGATGAATTAGGTGAAGTGGCAGAGATTTCTAACCACCGGATTTTCCCGAAAGGCACAAATATATTTATTGAGGGAGAAGAACGAAAAGCTGTTTACTTTATTTTGTCTGGATTAGTGAAAGTATATAAAGTAAATGAAAAAGGCCAAGAGCAAATTATTTCCTTCCTGCATTCAGATGAAATGTTTCCGCATGTTGGTTTTTTTGATGAAACACCATATCCGGCGACGGCAGTCACGATCAATAAGGTTGAGCTACTCTCGATCCCCATTGAAGAATTCGAGATATTAATGCTTCGTAAACCAGAGATTTCAATAAAAGTGATGAGAGTGATGGGTAAAAAATTATTAGAAATGCAGAATCGAATACAGTCAATCACTACTCAAAGTGTTTTTTCACGCATCATCAGCACATTGTTGAGATTTTCAAAGGAATTGGGTGAGCAACAAGAAGACGGAACAATCTTAATACGTATGCCAATGACCAATACGGATCTCGCTAGTTTAATTGGTGTGACGCGAGAATCGGTCAATCGTACATTGAACCGATTAAAAAAAGAGGGGATTGTTACTCATAGCCGTAAGGAAATTAGCATTTTGGATGAAAAGAAACTGATTGATTATACATAAAATGTTTTATGGCGTTGAGGTAGTAGTAGAGTGAAAGGTCTATAAGAGACTATCAAATATAACGCGTAACAACAAAAACCGAACGGCTATCCATCAGATAGTCGTTCGGTTCTTTTATTAATTATTTATTTAAATGAATTGCGATTCTCTAAAAATTCTTTATTTGTAATATCAGTAACAAACATATGGCCTGGTGAGTGGGTGATCATAAATGGGACTTTGCTTTTTACTGCAGCCATTTGAGGCGTCACCCCACAAGCCCAAAAGACAGGTTCTTCATCGTCTTCTATTTTGACCGTATCTCCGAAGTCAGGCTGTTCAATTGCTTCGATTCCAATTTGATTTGGGTCACCGATATGAATAGGCGCCCCATGCATGTTTGGATAGTTTGCTGTAATTTGACGAGCTTTTTCAATCAAATTCCTTTTAATTGGTCGCATCGAGACAACGAGAGGTCCATGGAACACACCAGCCGACGTTGTCGGAATAGATGTCGTATACATGGCGACATTCTTTCCTTCTTTAATATGTCTTAATGAAATTCCAGCATCAAGCAATGTTTTTTCAAATGTAAAGCTACAGCCGATTAAAAAGGTCACCAAGTCACTTTTCCAAAGAGATTCAATAGAGCTTAGTTCTCGATCGACTTTCCCATCATGATAAATTCGGTATCTCGGCACATCTGTCCGAATATCTGAGCCAGTCGCCAGGTTAGACTCTACTTCACCTGGTTCTAAGACATCGATGATCGGGCAAGACTTTGGATTTCGGTGAGCAAATAGAAAGAAGTCAAAGGCGTATTTCTTGGGTAAAATAACGACATTTGCCTGAACAAAGTCCTCGCAATGTCCAGTAGTCGGTCTAGTAAATTCACGATTTCGTATTTTTTCTCTTAATCGCTTAGGATAGGCTCTCACTATTATTACGCTCCAATGTAAATGATAGTGTTAGCGTATCTTTTAAATTATAGGAAGTCAATGACGGTTAGCTATCATATGTTTGTATGTTGAAACCTCCAGTTGGATGCCATTCAGCAAAATAAACATTGTCTAGCTCAATCTCTTTATCTTTTAGTTGCTCAAGCAACCAATCCTTCGTTTTACCAGCAGATTTCAGATCCCTTTCACTGATATTCCCTTCTTCGATAAATAAATAACTTGGATAGTTTTGCTCAAAATCTTCAAGTATTTCATCTTTATCTACTTGATCATATCTCGCTTTTTTAATGACACTGACTAAACCACTCGTTTCTAAAATGGCATATTGCACCTGTTCTATAGAGAATATACCCTGCATGCGTAAAAGCGTACGGATTTGCTCTGTTTCTAATTTTGCTTTTTCTACGTTTCGGATATTTAATTTCCCATCCTTAACTAATGTGATCGGACGCCCTTTTAAAATTGGACGTAATTTATCATATTTGACGATTAACGTTTCAAGCAACCAAATTAGTAAAGCCCATAATGCAAGTGCAAAAATAATGTGATAAAATTTAGCTTGGTCATCATAAATTGACTCTTCGATGATACCGCCCAATATAAGTGCATACACAAAGTCGAGAGGAGTCACTTGGGAAAGTTCTTTTCTGCCAAGCACTCTAGTTATAATGACGATACCGACCAAGCCGATAATTAATGATACGGCAATTGTTTGAAACATCATTGATTTGTCCTCCTTTTTTATTAGTCGCAATAACAGTACCCGAGTAAGTGACCAAGCAAACGTTAAAGGCAGTTTGTAGCGGTTTCATATGAATTGAAGCTGTCTTTAAAAAGAAATGGATATAGGAAGGAGTCAACTATGAAGGCCATTGTCATCGGCGATACTCACATGCCTAAAAAAGCAGAAGGACTGTCAAAACGACTTGTTTCTGAGTTGGGCCAAGCAGATTTAATTATACATACAGGAGATTGGTCATCACTCGATGTTTACGAGGAATTAAGTCGATTTGCTGAGGTAAAAGGAGTCAAGGGCAATGTTGATAACGTTGAAATTGTAGAGCGCTTTCCCAAAAAATTGCTTCTGACTGTAAAAGGATTTCGTATCGGTGTAATCCATGGAGACGGTACAACGGGAACGACAGAAAAGAGAGCTTTAAAAGCATTTGAAGATGATGATGTAGACGTTGTTTTATTCGGTCACTCGCACATACCGTATCTTCGTTTTCATCAAAAAACATTATTAATTAACCCAGGTTCACCAACGGACAAACGAAAAGTGCCCGTAAATTCTTTTGTCGTTTTAACGATAGAAGAGACGATTGAAACATCATTTAAATTTTTTCATTCATAATGAAATAATGGAAATAGTTTTTACTCTTCACTTCTAAAAATGTCTGTATTACAATCAATCACAAGGTCTGAATCAAAAAAACGAGAGGAGTAGACCAATGCAACAAGAGAAACGAAAAGGCTTTTTTCAACGTTTTCTAGATCGCATAGAAAAAACGGGAAATAAGCTACCACATCCAATTACGCTTTTTGGGATATTAGCCCTTATTGTCATTATTCTTTCTGCTGTTGTCTCAAGCCTAGGAGTTAGCGTTGAGCATCCTGGTAAAGAAGGAGAAATGGTAGAAGTCACCAACTTATTGAGTAAGGAAGGTGTTCGATACTTATTTGAAAGCATGGTGGACAACTTCATCGGATTTGCTCCATTAGGTGTTGTCCTAGCCACTATGCTTGGAATTGGTCTCGCTGAGCGCACAGGATTGATCAGTGTGCTGCTTCGTGGATTTGTCATGGCGATTCCAAATTCATTGATTACAGCAGGTTTAGTGTTTGCAGGTATTATGTCCAGTGTCGCAGTAGATGCTGGGTATGTCGTATTACCTCCGCTAGGAGCGGTAATATTTGCTGCGCTCGGCCGCCACCCATTAGCAGGTATCAGTGCGGCTTTCGCAGGTGTGTCGGCAGGTTTTAGTGCCAACTTAACTTTGTCTTCACTCGATGCTTTATTAAGTGAGTTGACGACCTCAGCGGCAAGTATTATCGATCCTGCTTACGCAGAACAAATGAACATAGCCATGAACTGGTGGTTCATCATTGCATCGACATTCTTCTTGACCATTGTAGGTGCATGGGTAACTGAGAAAATCGTTGAACCTCGTTTAGGAAAATATGAAGGTGGATATCAAGGGGAAATTGAAAAACTGACGGCGACGGAGAAAAAAGGTATAAAATGGGCAGGTCTATCTGTTCTAATAACAGCGATCTTATTAGCTTTGCTCGTTGCATTCCCGAATGGTCCTCTTCGTGCAGATGATGGCGGTATTATTGACTCGCCATTTATGAGCTCTTTAGTGCCAGTTATTTTAATACTATTTTTCGTGCCTGGATTGTTTTATGGTATAGCAACGAAATCGATTAAAAGTGACAAAGATGTCGCAGACCAATTGACGGATACGATGGCAACAATGGGTATGTTTATCGTATTGGCATTCACGGCTGGTCAATTCGTTGCCTACTTTAGTGAGTCCAACATGGGACTTGTTTTAGGGGTATACGGAGCTGAATTTTTAGATACGATTAACTTAAGTGGTATCCCACTGATTATTACATTTGTAATCATTGTTGGTTTCATTAACTTATTCATCGGAAGTGCGACAGCTAAATGGGCGATGATTGCACCAATCTTCGTTCCAATGATGATGCAATTGGGTTATTCACCAGAATTGACCCAAATGGCGTATCGTATTGCCGATTCAACTACAAATATTATTACACCATTGATGACATACTTTGCGTTAATTATCGCATTTGCACAGAAATATGATAAGAAAATGGGTATTGGTACATTAATTTCAGTTATGCTACCTTATTCTATAGCTTTCTTAATTTCTTGGACAATCATGTTAATTGTTTGGATGTTATTAGGAATTGACTTAGGACCAGGCGCACCAATTATATATAATCCATAGATTTTATGACGAGAGACCTCATAGATCATGGGGTCTCTTTTATTTGGTTTCATTTGATCAAAACAGTGTTCATTCAACGCGTAATTAGAATAAAAAGTATTTTTCTATAAAAAATTTTACAAAATCTTATATAGCTGATTTTTAGAAGATATGATATATTTGTAAAATAGTTGATTCAATTACATAGGGGGAACGACGATGAGAAAGTCTATGATTTCAATCATCACACTCGTCTTATTAGCCGTTATTTTGGTTGCTTGCTCAGATGATGCGGAAGAGTCTCAAAATGAAAACGATGATGGTTGGAGTGAAAGTCCTGTTTTTGAAGTAGGAGAGTATGAGGTAATCGGAAAAGAAGAGCGTTTAGCTATTGATCAGATTCCTTTTGTTGCAGGAGAAAATGAACAATATGTCATGTACTTCTGGGGCGAACAGGAAGAATTAATGAATGGTCCCGTAAAAATAGAAGCATTCCATGAAGATGATGAGGAAAAAAAGAAAGCCATCGTTGACTTGGCCGGAACTGAGAACGAAGAAAAAATATGGGAAGCAACTGCACCGCAAATTGGTAAGGAGCAAGCTCACTTACCTTTAGTGTTGTCATTACCGACTGAAGGTGTTTGGCGTTTAGATGTTTATCTGGGCGATGAAATGTTTGATCATATTTATGTGAAGGTTCAAGCGAGTGAGGAAGCTTAATTGATAACCATGGCCATTTAGGTTGTGGTTTTTCTTTGGGGTGAGTTTAGATGAAAAATGATGGGGAGTTTTTTGTTTACATGCTTCGTTGTAAAGACGGATCTCTATATACGGGTTATACCGTTGACTTGCAAAATAGGTTGAAATTACACCAAGTCGGTAAAGCTTCTAAATATACTCGCTCAAGGGGACCTGTTGAATTAGTTTATGTCGAACAGCTTGCCACAAAAAGTGAAGCAATGAAAAAGGAAGCTTATGTGAAGAAACTGAAAAAAAATGAAAAAGAAGACTTGATTGGTTCATTAACAAATCAGCTTCCAAAATGAAAAGCCCTTCAACATTCTTAAAGACTTACTGAGTGAAAACAGTAGTACATTCATTAAAATTATCGGTTTGTCCGTGTATGAAGTGGGGAACTGGATACAGAATATGCTTAGAAAGGAGAATATCACTTGAATGCAGTAGAAAACGTACTTAATGATATTATTGGTTTTGGTAACACAATTTTTTGGGATTATATTTTAATCTACTTACTTATTGGTGCGGGTCTTTATTTCACCCTAGGAACTAAATTTGTTCAGTTCCGCTTATTTGGCAATATGTTTAAGGTCATTACGGAGGAGGCCGTTGAACAAAGTGGACGGCGGGGAATCAACGCTTTCCAAGCTTTCAGTATCACGATCGCTTCCAGGGTCGGGACAGGTAACCTGGCAGGTGTTGCACTTGCGGTTGCCATCGGTGGTCCAGGGGCTGTTTTTTGGATGTGGATGGTTGCGTTAGTCGGAATGGCAACAGCATTCATTGAAAGTACACTGGCACAAGCATATAAAATCCCTGATAAAGACGGATTTCGTGGAGGGCCAGCTTATTATATGCAAATGGCTCTTGGTCAGAGATGGATGGGTGTATTATTCTCCATCTTAATCATTATCACATTCGGATTAATCTTTAACTCAGTACAAGCGAACACAATTTCGCAAGCTGTTGATCAAGCCTTTAACATTGATCCAATGTGGACAGGGCTCGTTCTCGTTGCGTTAGCTGGTATAGTTATTTTCGGAGGAATTAAACGGATTGCAACCGTTGCAGGGGCAATTGTTCCGTTCATGGCATTTATTTATATACTGGTTGCCCTATACGTAGTGATCACGAACATAACAGAAGTACCTGCAGTATTTTCACTAATTTTTAAAGATGCATTTGGATTAGAGCAAGCCTTTGGCGGTGGTGCCGGAGCTGCAATCATGTATGGAATCCGTAGAGGACTTTTCTCTAACGAAGCAGGTATGGGTAGTGCACCGAACGCAGCTGCAACAGTTGGTGTCAGTCACCCTGCAAAACAAGGTTTGGTCCAATCTTTAGCAGTATTTTTCGATACAATTGTTATTTGTAGTTTAACGGCATTTATCGTTATCCTTTACGATAATTTTTATGGCGCTTCAGAAGATGGAATTCAATTGACACAGGTAGCACTTGATGCTCACATCGGGGCATTCGGTTCCATTTTCTTGGCGATCATCATCTTTTTCTTTGCGTTCAGTTCATTAGTTGGGAACTACTATTATGGTGAAACGAATATCGCATTTCTTAAAAACAGCCCGGTTATGTTAAATATTTATCGTGTCATTGTTTTAGGAATGGTCATGTTTGGTTCCTTGGCTTCTGTACAAATCGTATGGAATATGGCTGACTTGTTTATGGCGTTAATGGCAGTTGTTAACTTAATCGCTATTTTATTTCTGGGAAGAGTTGCTTTCAGAATCTTACAAGATTATGTTGATCAGAAGAAAGAAGGAATCGATCCACAATTCCATTACTCTCGTATCAAAGGATTGAAGAATGTAGAGTGGTGGGGAATGCAAGATGAAAAAAATCAACCTCCAAAATAGGTCTCATTGCCGTTTTCGGCATTTAAGCAATCCATTAGGTCATCGAGAAGACATCTCGGTGACCTTTTCATTTCCTGGGCAGCCCATTCGGTCGTCGAGAGTGTGTCTCGATGACTTTTTGACCATCCAAGCATCTCATTTTGTCGTCGAGAACGTGTCTCGAAGACCTTTTCATCATCTAATCAGTGCATTTTGTCGTTGGGAACGCATCTCGAAGACCTTTTCACCATCCAAGCAGTACATTTTGTCGTCGAGAATGTATCTCGATGACATTTTCGTCAAAGAAAGTTAACGGTAACTCCTTTATCTTAAAAATGATAGATCGAATTTAAAACACATAATCGGTTCCATTCAAATGTTACATCAAAAAATCAGTCGAGCTATGTGCAGCCCAACTGATTTGTCCATTTTATAACCATTCTTCTGCCCACTCTTGTGTGCATCGAATGACTGGTTCCATCGCTTTTCCTTTATCTGTCAACGTATATTCAACACGGACAGGAGTTTCATCATAAACTTTACGCTGAACGATTCCTTCTTTTTCTAGTTCTTTCAACCGCTCAGACAATACTCTACCACTTATGCCAATCGAGGATTCGAATTCGCAAAAGCGTTTTGGACTCTCAAGGAGTTGATAAATGATTAATGTGACCCAACGTTTTCCCATTAATGTTAATGCTTTTTCAACTTTATCGCATACGGCTGAATCTGCCATGTAAATCACCTCTTTCCTATAGTATACAAAATATAAGTAAAAAAATAAACAAAACAAACTTACTTGACGTAAGGATATATCTAAAGTATACTTACTTACATAAAGTAATTAAATAATTTTTAGGAGGAATTATTATGTCAAATATTGTATTAGATCAACCGCATAGTTCCATTAACTTTCAAGTGAAACATATGATGGTTTCAAAAGCGAAAGGTGAATTCAGAGACTTCGATATCCAAGTCGATGGTGACATTAACGACTTAGAAAACTTAAGTATTGAAGCAGTAATCCAAACAGCATCAATTGATACGAATCAGGCTGATCGTGATGCTCATTTAAAATCAGAAGATTTCTTTGATGTAGAGAAGTATCCGACAATTAAGTTTGTAAGTAAATCCATGAAAAAAGTAAGTGGTGATACGTACGAACTAACTGGCGATGTTACAATGAAAGGTGTTACAAACGAAGAAACTTTCACTGTCAACTTCAACGGTCAAGGGAAAGAACCAATGCAAGGTAATACAATTGCAGGTTTCGATTTCTCCGGTACGATCAATCGTGAAGCTTATGGATTGAGCTGGAACGCAGCACTTGAAACAGGTGGCGTACTCGTTGGCAAAGATGTTAAAGTGAATGGCGAAATTGAGTTAATCATCAAATAATCGAAAATAAAACAAACCCCAGATTGAGGAAAGATATTTTCCAATCTGGGGTTTGTGTATGTTATTCTTTTCATCCAATGAGCGAGTAACTAACGTAATCCTTTTTCTTCTAATATTTCAATTAATAAATCAGGTCGGTCTGTAATGATTCCGTCTACACCTGCATCAACCATTTGCCTCATCGTCAATTCATCATTAATCGTCCAATAATGAATATCCATGCCAAGTCTGCGTGCGCCTTCCATCATTTCTTTTGTGAAAAAGTTGAAGTATTTATTTGCACGTGGAAGTTGAATGACATCTCCGGTGGGTTGAAATAAGTTACGTAAGAAGAATTTATGCGCAATCGTAAAGTTAAATACCACTTCTCGACCAGTTCCGAGAGCTACCTGCCCTTTAGCTAAGGAGTCAAAACGATTAATAATCTTTTGATTGAACGACGAAACCATCACTTGATCATGCATTTCGTATTCTTCAATGATAGCCCAAAGTTTTTCAACAATTTCTTGATGTACATCTGCAGGGTTTGTATGTTTGACTTCAAGCATATAATTCATGTCTGGATAGCGTTCAAATACCTCACGTAGCGTTGGTTTATAGACACCGATTCCTTTGAATGCATACTCTCCCTCTGTATTTTGAAAATGATAACCAGCATCCAGTGCTAAAAATTCATCTAATGTATAATCTGCAACATATCCTGTACCATCTGTCGTTCTGTCAACTGTCGGATCATGGGCGAGTACGATTTCACCATCTTTTGTAATGTGTAAATCGACTTCAATCATATCGACACCCATTTCAGAAGACATTTTAATAGCGGTCATCGTGTTGCCAGGAGCAATCTGATCTCCTGCTCTGTGAGCAATCACCATCGGTCCTTCGCGATCATTTTTAAAGAATGGGTGCTGATCAATCGGCTTAACAGGTAAGTAATTTAATGCAATAAAAACGACAGCAACACCCAATAGTATGAGAAGAAATTTCTTAAGTCTGATTTTCGTCTGTTGTTTCATCGTCAGTTCCACCTTTAGGTAATCCAAAAACTATACTTTATCCATACCTTTTAATGAAGGTTATATAACATCAAGATGATAACTTGTAAAATTGTTAACGTTTTGAAATAAAAGCTTTAGAAATAGATCTCTATAAAGAATTCTTTGTAGTTCTCGTGTAAATTATATCAGTTTTCTTTATAATAGAAATTAGAGGAGGTATTGTTATGCAAAATGAAGTAATTGAATATTTAAAGAAACATCGTGAAAAGCATCTAAGTGAACTGAAGGAATTTTTATCTATCCAAAGTATAAGTGCATTGTCATCTCATAATGAAGATGTCAAAAAAGCAGCAGAATGGGTGAAGAATGAGTTAGGAAACATCGGCTTTGCTCACGCTGAAATTATGTCTACTGATGGCCACCCGGTTGTTTATGGTGAGTACATAAGCGATGAGAACGCTCCAACCGTACTTGTGTATGGGCATTATGATGTTCAACCTGTCGACCCAATCGAGTTATGGGATTCAGAACCGTTTGATGCGACTATTCGAGATGATAAAATTTATGCACGTGGTGCTACAGATGATAAAGGACAAGTATTCATGCATTTAAAAGTTATGGAAGCAATCTTAAAAACATCTGATAAAGCACCTGTGAACTTCAAAGTACTGATTGAAGGAGAAGAAGAAGTCGGCAGTCCGAACTTGCCGAAATTTGCTCAAGAAAAGAAGGATCTACTCGAAGCAGATTTGATTGTCGTCTCTGATTCCGCACTCGTCGAAAGAGGTAAACCAACAATTACGTATGGTTTAAGAGGCCTTGCAGGTATTCAGATCGATGTAACGGGTGCGAAAAGTGATTTGCACTCTGGTGAATATGGTGGAGGTGTCGTCAATCCAATTCATGCACTCGTAAAAATTGTCGACAGCTTCCGAGATGAAAAAAATCGAATCCAAGTCGAAGGTTTCTATGACCGAGTTCCAGAATTATCTCAGGAAGAACGGGATGCACTTGCGTCTGTTCCATTTGATGAAGAAAAATTGAAAAATGATTTAAATGTTCCTGAGTTAGATGGGGAAGAAGGTTATAGCTATGTCGAGCGGACTTCTGTTCGACCAACACTTGAGGTCAACGGGATTTATGGTGGTTTCCAAGGTGAAGGCATCAAAACCGTTTTGCCGAATAAAGCTACCGCAAAAGTTACCTGTCGTCTAGTCCCTGACCAAGATCCAGATGAGATTGTCGAGTTATTGACTAATCACGTAGAAAAACATACACCGAATGGAGTTCATGTGGACATTAAACCATTCGATAAAGGAAAGCCATATGTCACACCATTTGATCATCCGGTTATCAAAATGGCAGCAGAAGCTTATGAGAAAGTGTATCAAGCTGAAACGGCTTATATTCGAGGTGGCGGTTCAATCCCGATCGTAGCTGAGTTAGATGAAATTTTAAACGTACCCGTTGTGTTAATGGGCTTCGGATTACCAGATGAGAACTTGCATGCGCCAAATGAGCATCTTAACCTTGAGAATTTTGATAAAGGTATGGAGACATTGGCCCATTATTATTATATGTTAAACGATTACAAAGGTTAATATTTAGCGTTAATACCCGTACGGCAAATTCGATGCTGTGCGGGTTTTTAATTTTTGAGAAGAGCGAGTAACTAAAAGTAAGCTCTAAGTATGCCTATACCCCCGAGCGGCCAGAAAATAAAGCTAAAAAGTCTTATAGGAGCACTCTATACCCCCAAGCGGGTAGAAAATAAAGCTAAAAAGTCTTATAGGAGCGCTCTATACCCCCAAGTGACCGGAAAATAAAGCTGAAAAGTCCTATAGGGACGTTCTATACTCCCGAGTGACCAGAAAAATAAATTGAAAAGTCTTATACAAGCATTCTGCACCCCTAGCTAATGATGCGTCTCAAATAAATCAGAGGCATATTTTTTTTACGGTCACAAAAACTAACGATATCTGAAGGAGGGAGATATTCGTGAAAAAGTTAACCGTAATTTTGTTTGCACTAATTATTTTTTGTGTCGGTTGTGGACAAGAAGAGGAAAGTATTGATTTTAAATTTGAACCAGATCCAGTAAGCTTCGAAGATGACGACGTAAGACCGCGTCAAAATCGGTGGGCGAATGATGGCGACCCAAACTCGATCCAGAACCCTGATTATCCAATAGGAACAAAGGAACGTGAACGTACAAATGAGAACAATCAACGTGGTTTTGAATCAGAAATCGATCCTAGACCAGGGATAGGTTCACCTGAAAAACGAGACGGTGATTCAGTTAAAACTCCATCACAGTTAGAAGATTTATTGGAAGAGATTGTTGAATTAACAAACCGTGAAAGAGAAGTAAATGGATTGCCGGCTTTGCAGATTGACACTGAATTACAAGATGTTGCCCAAGAAAAGTCTGCTGATATGGCTGACCTCAACTATTTCAGTCATGAATCACCGACCTATGGCTCACCTTTTGATATGTTAAATGAATTTGGGATTGATTACGAAGTAGCAGCTGAAAATATTGCAGCGGGATTTTTTGATCCTGAAGATGTCGTGAATGGTTGGATGAACAGTGAAGGTCACCGGGAAAATATTCTAAATGAAGAGGTTACTCACATAGGTGTTGGATTTGAAGAAGGTGGAGAAATGGGAACGTATTGGACACAATTATTCATTGCTAAATAAATAAGAAACGCTGCAAAATACAATAGTGATAATTTTCCGAATTGACTGTT
This sequence comes from Allobacillus salarius, assembly GCF_007559425.1. GTDB lineage: Bacteria > Bacillota > Bacilli > Bacillales > Alkalibacillaceae > Allobacillus > Allobacillus salarius. The sequence continues at coordinate 12,509 of NZ_VMHE01000010.1, forward strand.
AATGATTCCCTTTTATATAATGAATATGTGAAGAGAATTATAAGTGGGTGAGGAAAATGGGGATCAAGCTTGCAGAAGTAATGAATATTCCTTCTTTACATGATGTTCACGTCGTAACAAGCGAATCTTTATTGGAGACAAAGAAAGTAGAGTGGGTTTCCATCGTAGAGTTACCCGTTCAGAACTTTATTCGTAAACATGAGCTTGTTTTGTCGACGGCAACAAATTTTAATCACCATTCAGATTTAAGTTATCAATTTGTAAGCGATATCATCCAGTCAGGTGCGACTGCGTTAGCAATTGCGACTAACAATCAAACGGAACCTTTGCCCCAAAAAATCATTGATTTGGCTAATGATAATGATTTAGTTCTCTTAATGCTAGGTTGGAAATCCAATTTTTCCGATATAGTTCAGGAATCTTTGCAAATGATTAATGAACATAATGAAAATCGAAGAAAAAAAACAGAGCGTTTGCGAATTCGCTTAACGGATCAAGTACTCAATAATAGCTCGTTGGAAACGTTGATGGAAATACTGTACAAAGAGATCAATATTCCTGTCGCGATCAGTGATGAAGAAAAACAAATACGTGCTAATTATGATTTCGACCAAGAGATTATAGATGCCATTAATCAGTTTAACGATCTTCCGGTACACTTGATGGAAACACCAGCTGTACCATCAAGTGACCATCCATTGTACCAACATATTAATCAATATGTGGTCGGCGATCAAACGTGCTATGAACTAACCATATTTTCGAATCACAAAAAACAAGGATATTTATTGTTTATGCCCGATAGTTCCGATGAGTTGGACTGGTTTGTCATGCATGCGTTAGAGCATGGGTTGACAGCATGTGCGTTATATTTCTTAACGGAGAATGCGATTGAAATGACAGAGATTCGATTAAAAGATAATTTTGTCATGCAGTTGGCTAAAGACATTGAACGTATCGATGCAAAAGTTTTATCAAAAGGAAGCCTGCTCGGTTACGATTTATCCTTACAATATGCTTGTATTGTAGGTGATTTTACCACCAATCATTATCCAGAAAATTCATGGCATGAAGAGAAAGATCAACCAGGACATTCTTCTTTACACAGTTTGAACTACTATATTCAAAAAGAGATAACATATGCAGAACAGCAATTAAACCGTCGAACAATGTCCTCTTTTGAAGAAGGAGAAGTTGTTATATTTTTAGAAATCGATGAAGAAGGCCATCAAAAGACCATCAGTCACTTTCTCGATATGATTGAACGACGATTGCATGATCAATTGGCCGGCGTTACTTTCGCATGGGGCATTGGCATTCACAATCAAGGGCTGCAATCTTTTTATGAGAGCTATCAAGAAGCAAGAACAGCACTCGATCTTCATGTAGAGCAATCAACTTTTGGTGGTAGAACATTTTTTGAAGAAACGAAGTTAAATCGATTGTTGTTAAGTATAGAAGGAACAGAGGCTCTGATTACAATCGTCAATGACACCATTCGTCCACTGTTGGATTATGATCAAAAAAAGAAATCAGATTTGATTCACACGTTCATGACATACCAAACATTTAAAGGAAACGTTAGTCAAACGGCGAGAGCATTGTTTTTACATCGTCAAACATTGTTGTATCGATTAAAAAGAATAGAAAGTCTGACTGGGCTGACACTCGTTGATTCTGATGATTCATTTTTATTAGAAATGAGTATTCGATTATGGCAGTTAAAAAATGGCGAATGGAATGAAACGGAAACCAGAAGCTCTTCTGACATATAAATCCATAAGATGACCCCGTATGAAATAGTTTGAATTTCATACGGGTTTTCTTTATAAGCAACGTTCTACATAGCAAGTAAGCAAAGTGTATAAGTACCCAATTGAAAACTTCATACAGATTGTACGTTACCAAAACCATCTTAACGGTAATACAATAGAGTAAGAATAATTGTTTAAATATTCAAATTATAAAGCGCTTTCATCAGGAAGGGAGGAACACCTCTTGTTGACTTTCGAAGTTGGAGAGTACTTGAAACGATTGAAAAAAACAAAACAACGAATGGAAAAGCACGGTGTAGATGTTTTGTTGGTGACAGATCCAGCAAATATGAATTATTTAACAGGTTATGACGCATGGTCCTTTTATGTGCATCAAATGTTGATTGTTATGATCGATGAACCGCAACCGATATGGGTTGGTCGATATATGGATGCGAATGGAGCAAAGCGTACGACGTGGATGCATGATGAAAATGTTGTGTCTTATCCGGATTACTTCGTGAATTCGCATCAATTTCACCCAATGGAATACATTGCAAAGCTTTTAACTGAGTTAAAGCAAGAGAAACGGGTGATTGGCGTAGAAATGGATCAGTACTATTTTTCAGCAAAATCATATACGACGCTGCTTGACAATTTACCAAATGCGACATTTAAAGATTGTACTTCTCTCGTAAATTGGGTTCGTATCATTAAATCTGATCAAGAGATTGAATTTATGCGAAGAGCGGGAACGTTGGCAGAGCAAGCCATGCAAGCAGGAATTCATGCGATTCACACAGGATCAAGAGAGTGTGATGCAGCAGCATCTATATACTATGAGCTAATTAAAGGTACAGAAGAGTTTGGTGGCGATTATCCATCCATTGTACCGATGCTACCGACAGGTGATAAGACTTCAGCACCTCATTTAACGTGGTGTGATGATCATTTTGAAGAAGGGAATGCCGTTATTATTGAACTTGCTGGTTGTTATAAGCGCTACCATGCACCATTAGCTCGTACGGTATTTCTTGGTAATCCAACTGATCGATTAAAGAAATTGGATGAGATTGTAAAGGAAGGCATTGAAAATGTACTGCAAAAAGTGAAACCAGGCATCTACCTTGAAGAACTTGAGGAAGCTTGGGTCGAGTCAACACGGAAATATGGGATTGAAAAAGAATCTCGTCTCGGTTATTCAATTGGATTAAACTATCCGCCAGATTGGGGCGAACATACAGCAAGCATCCGAAAAAATGATCGCACAGTTTTAGAACCAAATATGACATTTCATTTTATCCCGGGATTATGGTTTGACCAAGATGGGATAGAGACGAGCGAATCCTTCCGTGTGACAGAGGACGGAGTAGAATTACTGACAAATTTCCAACGTGGACTTATTCAAAAAATACCATTCCATTTTCCTGATGATACAAAAGGAATTATTAGTTAAGTAAGCAATGAATATAGATAATGATTAAGGAGGAGATTATATATGACAACATTTAAACCAGGAACGAAAGCTTCATGGTCAGGGGAAAAGCACCAATTAGCATTTGGGGCAACACAAGTACCCGTCGTCAATAGTGTATCTTTCGGATACGATGATATGGATGAATGGTATGAAATTGCAACAGGACAACGAGAGGGTCATATTTATGGACGGAACACAAATCCCACCAATCAAGCTTTTGAAGATAAACTGAAAGATTTGGAGAATGCCGAAGCAGCAACAGCTTTTGCTTCAGGCATGGCAGCGATTTCAAATACGTTATATACCTTTTTACGCCCTGGAGATCGCGTCGTTACCATCAAAGATACGTATGGTGGAACGAATAAAATTTTCACAGAATTTCTACCGAACATGGGTGTAGACATTACGTTCTGTGAAACCGCAAATCATGAAGAAATGGAAGCGGAAATCGCAAAAGGTTGTGACCTAGTTTATTTAGAGTCGCCGACAAATCCAACACTGAAGATTATCGATATCGAACGGATGGCGAAAGCAGGACATGAAGTTGATGCGCTGGTAGTAGTGGATGGAACATTCGCTTCACCAATTAACCAAAACCCGTTAGAACTCGGTGCGGATATCGTTCTTCATAGTGCAACAAAATATTTAGGTGGACATTCCGATGCAATGGGTGGAGTGGTCGCAGGCAGCAAAGAATTAGTCGATCAGATTTACCATTACCGTGAAATTAATGGGGCAACGATAAATCCTCATGCTGCTTATTTGTTACTGCGTGGCATGAAAACGTTAGAATTACGAATTCGCCAACAAAATGAAAACGCAATGAAAGTCGCTCAGTATTTAAAAACTTCCGAATGGGTAACCGATGTATTTTATCCTGGATTAGAAGATCATGTCGGCCATGAGATCGCGAAAAAACAGATGAAAGACTTTGGAGGAATGCTTAGCTTTAACGTCCGTGGTGGCGTTGAAACAATGAATCAACTGTTACCGAAATTAAAATTAGCGAAGCGGGCAGCGAGTCTTGGTTGTGTACAGACAATTATTGGACCTCCGAGGGTAACGAGCCATGTTGAGTGTACACCAGAGGAGCGTGCTGCAATGGGAATTCCTGAAGGGTTAATCAGGTATTCAGCGGGAATTGAAGACCCAGATGATTTAATCGCTGATTTAGAGCAAGCTTTTGAATCCTTACCAAAGGAGATTTTAACAGCAGAAGTAAATTAAATCGGTAGGTAGTCATGAACACTTAAAAAGCAGTTCAGATTAGGCCATTCCTAATTGAACTGCTTATTTATATTGGTATACAGAAAAAGTTACCTATGTTTCGTTTAATAAGAATTTGCGACGATTATCAGGCGTAGGGACCATACATGAGTCTTGAGTTCCAAACCACTGATATCGATTACGGGCAATATAGTTATATACTGGATCGCGAAGTGTATGAGGTAAAATAATTAGTGGATGGAAATACTTCCAAGGAGATGGAAGATGTCTTGCAATTCGGAGAGCCGCTGTTGATTTTGTATAAATTCTACCTGATTCAATAAGAATCATGCTACTAACATCATTCGTTTTTAATTGGTTCATTACTTTCCTACCTAAATCACTTTGTAATGAAGCAAAACGGAATTGATCTTTTGAATCTCGTGTAATTAAAAATTGGACCGCACCATTACATAAATTACATACACCATCAAATAATATAATTGATTTATCCATAATCAACTCTCTCCATTCCTACCATAATGGCTCTTCTTGATCAGTAAGTTCAAATAAAAAGGGAAATAGCAAATAATAGCCAATGAGTAAAATGAAAAGGATACCGATGGAAATAGACATCGGGACTTCAAAAAAGTTAAGCGCAGAAACAAAAAGAACACTTAACATTGTAATAAACATTCCTTTTCTTCTGCTCCTAGCCGTATAATAATTCGTCTCACCACAGTTTGGACATCGTTTTCCAACACCTGTACTGGAAGCCATCCCCAAAGCTTCTTTATAGGTGTATTCATAGCTACAATGTTTACATTGAAACACTCTATTCGCTCCTTATTTAAATAGTTTCCTCAGTAATTTCCCAGATCCTTTACCAGCAACGCGCCTACCGACACGTCGGCCTACACGTCCCTTTCTAACGGCGTCTACATCATTCCAAATACGAAGGAACTTGTAAATTTTCGATTTTAAAGACATACGCCCATCTCCTTTATATAGTCATCAAAGCGTACTCAAGTTTCCATTTATCATGAATAACAACATTCTACATATCTTAAGTATACATCTTTTGTTGAATTTTCCCAAGAGCATGACGCGGTTGGTCAGACTACCTTGAAGTTATACGGATGGTCGGTTATAATGAAGGTGACAAAAAAAGTGAATCGACAAGACCACAGGGGGAGCCATTGGTATGGCTGAGACTGAGTGTGATGCTCTAAACCCTTTGAACCTGTTAGTTAGCACTAGCGTAGGGATGTGGCTTCAATGGTGCAATGCTGGGTGACCCATTAATGAAGCCTCCCTAGGATTGCTTTTTTTGTTGTCTTGAAAGAGATACAGAAGGGGAGGAATTATTATGAATCATAAAACATTGATGTTAGTGGAAATAGCGATATTAACAACGTTAGCTTTTCTGCTCGACACCATACCAGGGTTGCAATTTACCATTTGGCCACAAGGTGGTTCGGTATCATTTGCGATGATTCCAGTTTTTATCATTGCGTTCCGTTGGGGATTAAAAGCAGGACTTGCCTCTGGGTTGCTTTTCGGAGTCTTGGATCTAGTATTTGGAGGTGTCGTAGTCCACTGGCTACAAGGATTACTGGATTACATTATTGCGTTCGTTGGACTTGGTGCGGCTGGAATATTTGCAAGTGGCATTAAAAGCGGCTTGCAAAATGATGATAAAACTAAAGTGTCCATGCTTATAATCTTTGGGACATTCATAGGCATGGCTATCCGTTTCGTTGCTCACTATTTAGCAGGGGTAATTTTCTTTGCTCATTTTGCACCGGAAGGCCAACCTGTATGGATTTATTCATTAGTGTATAACTCGACTTATTTGATTCCCGGTTTTATTTTATCTGCAGCAATTATTATTATGCTAGTCATTTCCAGACCTCAACTCGTTGTACGTAATAGCTAATATAAAAAATCCCTTTCCCAGCAAAGGGATTTTTTAGTTAAAGCTTTTGAATCATTAAAAGATTGGTAGGAACGTTCAGTGGAAGATTCAGATTATTTGTTTCGTCATAAGTGTACTCGTATAATTAAGAGTAGAAGTCAAAATAATGGAGGTACACATCGTGAGTACAGTGTATGATATTTCCGTTGAAAAAATGAACGGGGAAACAGCTACCCTAGGTAACTATGCCAATCAAGTAATGTTAATCGTTAACACAGCAAGTAAATGTGGTTTTACGAATCAATTTGAAGGGTTGCAAAAGTTATACGAAACTTATCACGACCAAGGTTTCGTCGTGCTTGGTTTTCCGAGTGATCAATTTATGAATCAAGAATTCGATAACTCTGATGAAATCCTGGATTTTTGCCAGACGAATTATGGTGTATCGTTTCCAATGCATAAAAAGACAGATGTGAAAGGTAAAGAGCAACATCCGTTATTTCAATATTTAACAGGCGAGAAGAAGGGGATGCTTGGCGGTGAAATTAAATGGAATTTTACGAAGTTCTTGGTTGATCGAGAAGGAAAGGTCGTTGAAAGATACTCACCCCAAACAAAGCCAGAAAAAATCGAAACAGACATAAATAAATACCTTTAAAGCGAATTATCATATAAAGGATTTAAGAACTATGAAGTTTTAACCAAAGCCAAACCCCAGTTGGATGTGATACTGAATCCAACTGGGGTCTGACGTTATACATTGTATTCGTATTTTTAATGTACTTAGAAATTCTTGTTAATGTTTTTATCTTTAAGGAATAGTGACTTCTCCGAAAAAGATAACGTAAAGTGACCACGTTCAATAGATAACTCATTTTTCATTTCATTTAATAATTCTTCTAATGCTTCTTCATCGTTATCCTTTTCACCTCTTGAGAGTGTGAGACGAATAACGACCCCTGTATCTTGTCCCTTTAATGAAGGGATATCGTCATGGGATATATTCAGTTGGTCGCCTATGTCCTTCGGATATGTCAACCACAATTCTTTAATAACATTCTGCCCAAATTTGTCTTTCAAACGAGGCATTAAGAATTCTTCTAATTCGTCTTCCCATACTTCAGCCACGTAACTATCTGTATATTCACCCGTTTTTCGATGAGGGTAAACTAAGAATTGGAAATCAGGATTGTTGACCGGCTGAACAATCGCTGCATAAGAGAATTGCTCATAGATAGAAGCATTGTCATACATGACTTCAACGATTTCCATCTCATCTGTAAAATGTTTATCTAAATAGTCGGCAGCTTTTACTTTAACTTCCTCTGTTCGCTCAGGATCTTTTTGTAATCCAAAATAAGTAGCCGTTACGATTACGATGATTAATCCTAGCAAAAAGATACCGAATACTAAAAAGACCTTATTTTTATTACTCAAATCATCACCTCAGTTTTTTATGAGAGCAACGTGTCTCTTCTTTTATCTATTATATAGAGGGGGAGAGGGTGAGTAAATGCTATTCATGAAAAGTACAAAAATTTGTTAATTAGATAGAATTTTTGTAATATTATATCTATATAGAGTTGAAGGGGGAAAGTCGATGAAAGAAGCAATTCAATTGGATCCAGTGTATCCGAAGAAAAAGATGAATAAGTGGCTAAAATGGACGCTCATCGTCTTGGCGATTCTAGCTGTCGTCATTATAAGCTTACTGATTTACGTAAACGCTTACATCAATCGGTCGCTTGCACAGACAGAAGGGACAGTAACTTTGAATGGTCTAGAAGAGGAAGTGACGGTTGTGTACGATGAAACAGGCGTCCCACATATTCAAGCGGCAAATGATTTAGATTTATTTTATGCACAGGGCTACATAACAGCGCAAGATCGGATTTTTCAGATGGAGTTATCGAGGAGACAGGCATCCGGCCAGTTAAGCGAAGTCATTGGTGAAAGTATGCTTGAACAAGACAAGTATTTTCGGACATTGGGCTTACGTAGGGCTGCAGAAAAATCGTTAGAAATATATGACGAGGAATCTCTTAATGTATTACAAGCTTATGCAGATGGTGTAAACGCATATATCAAGCAGATGGAAACGACAAATTCCATGCCAGCTGAATTTAAACTCGCAGGGTTGAGTGAAATGAAAGAATGGACACCATTGGATTCACTGACAATCGGAAAGTTTATGGCCTTCGATTTAGGTGGGCATTGGGAACGGCAGGCGTTTAATTATTATTTAATGAATCATTTCGATGAAGAAGTTGCCTATGAATTATTCCCGGCTTATCCAGAAAATGGCCCAACAAACATCATGGAAGAAGAATATGTCGATGTAACTGCCAGTCTCTCTAAAGCAGTTATCCCAGATGAGTTTAATGGGAGTAATAATTGGGCAGTGAGTGGTGAAAAGACTAAATCTGGTTCGCCGATTCTATCAGATGATCCGCACTTAGGATTGTCGACACCTTCGATTTGGTATCAGAGTCATTTAGAGTCACCTAACTATAATGTATCCGGTGTAATATTTGCTGGTGTACCTGGTATCATTTTAGGACATAACGACCAAGTTGCATGGGGAGTTACGAATGTCGGTCCTGATGTACAGCAATTATACTTAGAACGAAGACATGAAAACGATCCGACAAAATTTGAGTATGACGGTGAGTGGTATGAAGCCGACGTCATTACGGAAACCATTCACGTGGATGGTCAAGAATCAATTGACTATGAAGTGATTGAAACGATTCACGGACCGGTCATATCTGAATTTGCCAATGGCGTTGGTGAAGTTGAAGGAGATACTGTTTTATCGGTTGATTGGACAGCTTTAGACGCTACAACAGAATTAAAAGCTTTATTAGAGTTCAATCGGGCTACAAATTGGGAGGAGTTTGAGGAAGCATTGGAAGGATTCCACGCACCAGCCCAAAACTTTATGTTTGCCTCCAAGGATGGAACGATTGCATATAAGGCAAATGGAAAGATACCGATTTATGAAAACCCTGATGATGCCTTGTTACCAATGCCTGGTTGGGATAGCCAGTATACATTGGATGAATTCATTCCATTTGATGAACTGCCAACAATCGTGAATCCGGAGAAAAACTTTATAGCAACGGCAAATAATAAAGTCATTGGTGACTCTTATCCATATCACATTAGCCATGTATGGGCCCAACCTTATCGTTATTCAAGGATTGAGGAGTATTTATCATCAAAAGATGATTTGACTGCAGAAGACATGATGGAGCTGCAAATGGATGAGAAAAATAAACAAGCAGAATTATTCGTGCCAATATTTATGGATGTTCTAGGCAATCAAGCGGATTCGCAAGAGGAAGAGCAGGCGATTAAACTATTAGCCGAATGGGATTTTGAAGATCATAAAGAGGAAGCGGCACCACTGATTTTCCATAAAATGTTGAGACAAATTGAGGAGAATTTATATGGCGAGGAATTGCCTGAAGAAGTCCTGTCGATGTTCAAAGGAATGGGTCAAACAACGGACCAACTGATACTTCGTTCATATGAAGGTGAAGAGCTGCATTGGATAAAGCAAAATGGAGGATTAGATCAATTGCTATCCGATTCTTTCAGTGAAACGATTCAACATCTTACAGATGAATATGGTGAGAACTTGAATGAATGGAAGTGGGGAGATTACCACCAAATCTATTTTGCACACAATTTATCTGGCATTTCTTTCTTAGAACGTTTTTTCAATCCTGATCCACCTCAGCCATTCGGCGGAAGTAGTGTCACTGTGATGGCAGCAAGAAGTAAAGAAAACGGAATTGTTAATCACGGAGCTGGCTGGCGATTCGTCAACGACCTGGCTGATCCTAATTCAGGCTATCATATTGTAGGTCCTGGTCAGTCTGAGCATTATCGCAGTGAATTTTATCAGAATCAATTAGATGATTGGATAGAAGGCAATTACCATGAGACAAGAATTGATAATTATTCTGGTAAACAACTTACTTTGCAGCCTTAACTGAAAAAATTACTGTTGGAAACAAATTGTTGTGATTAATATTCATAATAAAACCCGAACGATCTTAATCTAAATCGTTCGGGTTTCATTATTTTTAAGCTCGTTGATTCAATTCATGCAACGCTTGAGTTGTTCGCTCAATCTCTCCATGTAACTCTTCGTTCTGGTTCGCTTGGTTTTGAACAGTAGCACTGATTTCTTCAACGGAAGCAGTCGATTGTTCTACAGTTGATGAGAAGTCATTCATAGAATCCTCTATGAGTCTTGCATGCTCATTCACCTCATCAGCTAGTTCTTTGAAGCTTCTCATTTGGCTCATTAAAGTGTTGGCATTATCCGAAAATGAACCGAATAACTCACTGTTTTCCGTAATTGATTCAATATGCTCTTTCATTTGCTGATCAATAAGATGGATTTGTCGATCGGTTGTTTCATTGGAATCTTTCATACTTGTTAAGTTATTCGAGATTTGTTTGGCCGTTTGCTCCGTGTGATCTGCTAGCTTACGGATCTCTGCTGCGACAACAGCAAATCCTCTCCCATGCTCGCCTGCACGAGCTGCTTCAATCGATGCATTTAAAGAAAGCAGGCTAGTTTGTTCAGTTATGTCTTGAATAGACTGAATAAAAGATACAGATGAATCCACTTTTTCACTTAATTCATTGAATGCTGACTTCATTTCTTGGATATTCGTTTGGAAGGTTCTCATCTCATCGACGAGTTCATTTGACTCAACCTTTCCTTTTTCAGCATTCGCTCTCGTTGTTTCAGTCTCTGACTCTATACGATTTAAATCACTAACCATATTTTTTAATAACATCGATGTTGTGCCGATGGACTGGTGAATATCAGAAATTGTTCCTGCTTGAGATTCCGTACCAGATGCAATCTCTTGTATAGCTCGGTTCATTTCATTTAATGCATCTTTTTGTGTATTCGATTGCCATTCAATCCCATCCATGCTTTGTTGGATCTTTTTCGTTTGTTGCTCGATGAATTGATTTTGTTTTTGCTCCTTCTGAATTGCTTCTTCATTATTCGTTTGGAGTTCATCCATTATTTTTTGGTTTCGTGATGTAATGACAAGTTGTAACAACAGGACAATACTTGTCAATGTGAAAATCAACAATGATGTTGTGTAATCAAATAAAAAAGTTTCTCCATGTATATAGATAAATGTGATGAATAATCCGATACTAATTGTGAAACCAAATAAGAAAATGGGTAAAGATAGATAGAAAGAACTTGTGATTAATAAAAAGTAAATTAAAGCGGCTGTTTGTCCAGATGTTGTCGCAACGGTTAAAATCGTACCGATGATTAAAGAGATCCCTGAAATAAGTATGTAAGGAACAACATTTGATAACTTTCTGAAATAAACAAGTGTACTGACTAGTAATAAGGTAACTAGGCTTCCGATTAATATGGTTAATATGACCAATTTTGTCTGTCCGATCGAATAAGTCACGCTCGTTCCAAGTACCATAACAACAAATAAAAAAACAATGGATAACCGGTTCTTTAAGTGCAACGTATTGGTGACGATCGTTTGAGCCGTATTTTCCATTTTTTCACCCCCGAAAAACAGTATTTACTATGTTTATCGGTTATTTTTGATAATTAAATAGGATTTTTTCGAAATTTTTCACGATATTTTAAATTATAGTAAATAATTTTTTAAAGTTTATACATTTTAGGAATTAATCGCCCGAGTCATTAAATTATGGTATATTAATGATTAAAATCAGGAGGGGATGTACAATGGGCTATGTCACATTAGTCGAGATTTTTAAACACCCAATCACTCAGAAATATTTGAGACGGTCAGGCGTCCATCATGCTGTAAACGTTACGGAAATTGCCTATCGACTCGCAAGTGAACGTAAAGAAAATCCTGAACTTGCTACGAAAGCAGCATTACTACATGATATGGGACATTTTGAATGGTACAGAGAAGGAAAGTGGGATTATGATGAATACCGAAGACATGATATCCACGCGATTAAAGGTGCTGAACGAGCGCATAAGTTATTAATTCGTTTAGGTGAAAACAGAGTGAAGGCAAAAGAGATTGCCATTGCGATTCTATTGCACACAGACTCTTACCTACCGTTTTCCGTAAAAGAGTTCCGAACACCATTACAACAAATCATTTACGAAGCGGATGAGATGGACGAACTACCAAAAGGTGGCCATCATTATTTGCAAATGGAGAATGAAGAAGCGATTGAACGATTAACATCCATCGATCAAAAAATCCAGGAAGTAAGTGACAAATTGCAATCTAATTAATAAAGGCTTTTCTATTCTCTAGCTATCTTATATAATGAGGTTAATTTAAGGAAAGGAAGATTGTATGAAAACATTCAAATTAATCTCCCTTACAACATTAGAAAAACTAGGCGACGAACTTCAAAATAAAGAAATCGAGTTTCACGATGGCTTAATTATCGATCGTGAAATTGACCGGGATCGTTGGCTTGTGGAAAGCTTCATGCCTAAAACTTACGAAGAATTTTTTAGAAATAAGCTAGACAAAGACCGAGAAATGGTTTTCCAAGTGCGAATTACAAAGAAAGAAAACTCAAAAGCAACACTTGTCGGAAAAGTTGAAACGATTGAGGAAGTGGATGATAGCATCAGTGTAGTCATCATTGGCAATATGGTCAATCGTGAACGTGAATTAGTAGAACAAACATTACAAGATTTAATCGAAGCCGGCTATCAAGGTGAACAGTTATTGACTAAATTCAAGGAAAAAAATCAAGAGAGCATACTTTAACCCCTAATCTGAATGGAAAGTTCAGTTAGGGTTTTCCTATTTTTTAATAACAAGCACAAGCACAAGCACTTAATTACCTTGAAATAGACCGCTTGAAGTCAGTGCAAATGAAACCCTTGAAGCTTATCAAAAATAAATATAAGGGTTTATGCCGCTGCAAAGGAGAACGTATCATGAATCCAACTATTCAAAAAAAACCATTATTGGACAGATTATCAGTTGTTCAACTGATTTCGATTTATTATTTCGCTGCCGTATCTGTTACCGTATTTCTACTTTCATTGCCGATTGCACAAAAAGAAGGCGTAGATTTGAGTTTTATGGATATTGTATTTACTGCGACGAGTGCAGTAAGTGTAACCGGTTTGACAGTTGTATCAACGGCTGATTCATTTTCGGTCTTCGGCATTTTCACCATTGCGTTGGCGCTTCAAACTGGCGGATTGGGTGTCATGGCTTTAGGTACATTAATTTGGCTTGTCCTGGGTAAAAAGATAGGTTTTAAAGAACGGCGCCTTATTATGACAGATCAAAATACAAAGTCCATTTCTGGTATCGTGCGCTTAGTTAAAGAAATGTTCTTTGTCATTTTGGGTATCGAATTCATTGGGTTCCTAATTCTCGGCACATATTTCATGACATATTATGATTCGATATGGGAAGCTTTTTATCACGGTTTCTTTACGGCGGTGAGTGCGACTACCAATGGTGGTTTTGATATCACTGGGGCATCGCTCATACCGTATCAAAATGATTATTTCATTCAATTCATCGTTATGCTTTTAATCATTTCCGGAGCGATCGGATTTCCTGTATTAATTGAAGTGAAAGAGTATCTACAAGTATCGAAACAAGAGCGGACGATGAAACGCTTCTCATTATTTACTAAATTAACTTCATTAACATACTTTGTTTTACTTTGTTTCTCATTTATTGTCGTATTGCTTTTGGAATTTAATCATTTCTTTGCGGATAAAAGCTGGCATGAAACGATTTTTTATGCATTATTTCAATCAACAACGGCTAGAAGTGCTGGCTTAACGACAATGGATATCAATGAATTTACTGAGCAAACACAATTGTTTTTGTCATCAATGATGTTTATTGGAGCCTCGCCAAGTAGTGTTGGTGGAGGGATACGGACGACTACCTTTGCACTGGTCATTATTTTTATCCTTCAATTTGCCAGAGGCCGGTTTAGAGTGAAAATATTCGGAAGAGAAATCGAAGAAGAAGATTTATTCAAAGCGGTCGTCGTCACATTCTTAGCATTAATCATGACGTTTGTTGTCGTGACAATCGTACGCGTAATTGAGCCATTTCCATTGATTAGTATTATTTTTGAGGTGACATCCGCATTCGGAACAACCGGTTTATCGATGGGGATTACGCCTGAATTGACAAACGTCAGTAAAATACTGTTAATTACATTGATGTTTATCGGGAGAATAGGTATTTTAACCTTCTTATTTTCATTAAATCGTGATCGTCAAGAATCAACATACCGTTATCCAAAAGAGAAAATTAATATCGGATAATTTATTTCAATAAACAATCCTAAAAGAAATTCTTATAAAAAAACGCCAATCGTATCAAAGTACGATTGGCGTTTTCCGTATTTATAATCTTTGTTCGTTCAATTAGCAATAAAATGCGGCACCAACAATGATTAGCAATATAAATAAAACGACGATTAACGCGAAATTGTTATATCCGCAACCATAGTTGTTACCTCCATAACCAGGACTTACAAAGTTGTTTTGACCTCCGCAGTGGTTGTATCCTCCCATATTACATCACCTCCATGTCATTCATCACTATATATCTATGTTTCGATGGAATGACTGGGAAGGGGCATCTACCTAATTTGAATCGATTTTTTTAAGATTTTTCATCTGATGCGTTTTCATCTTCTTCGCTATGTTCTGTCTTTGATAACAGTTCTCTTTTCAAATCGAGTATTTTCAGTTGATCATTTTCATACCCAATAACAAAGTTTGTGCGATAGTGATGTGTCTCTTGGACTTCTTCGTTTTGTAAGATTTGGTGGTCAGATAAAACGGTCACTGATGTGCTTTTGTCTTTATTAATCTCAATTTCAATATCTGATCGTTTGATCTCACCGGATACAACATAGAGCTCACGGAACTCTGGATATGAATATTCCACTTGTTCTTCACTGCCCAATAACGAATAGGCTGTAAAGTAATCACGTAAATTCAATGTTTCATAAAAATAATCAATTAAGTATTGCACATCGTTTAATAATTGGTCATCGGTTACATTCATGAAACCGTTAGGATCTCCATCGTAATTTAACTCTTCATTACTTGCGGTGTCTGACCACATTAACAATCGATCATATACTTGGGTGATAGGAATACTAAAGCCCATATCTCCTTCTGACGTGGCAGCTGAGTTTACGGCAATGACAGTACCTGTTTTTCTATGGATTAATGGACCACCGCTATTTCCTGTAGAGATATCGGCTGTAATCTGATACAAGTTGTTATATTCATAATCAGACCCATCGACTGTGAAGCTTCTGTTTTTTCCGGAGATGGTTCCAATTGTGACGGTGTTTTGAAATCCATGTGGACTGCCGATGGCAATAATATCATCACCCGTATTTGGTGTTAATCGAACATCTATTTCTAAGCCGCCGTTGTTTGCTAATTGGGGTACGCGGATCAAAGCGATATCATCACGTTCACCGATTCCGATAATGGCACCAACATAATTTTGAGCATCAGATGTTTTTACATATACTTCTGAAGCATTTTGAACAACGTGCGCATTTGTCACCACATCGCCTTTATCGTTGTAAACGAAACCTGATCCGATATTTTTGCCATAAGGACCGGTCGTCTCAATCTGGACGACGTGCTTTTCTGCATCGTGGATAATGGTTTGTAGATCCTTAGTTTTGTCTGTTTCTTCCTCATCTTTTTTAACGGTTCCTACCAAATCAGAAGAGACGCCAATGGCTTGCTCTTGCCATTGGTTAAAATAGACGTAATAAAGAGACACTCCAGTGATTAGTAAAAGGATCGTCATGAAGACTGGTAGTATTATTTTTTTTGCTCGGTACATCGGATCACTTCCCCTTATTCGTCATCAAGGAACCATGAAATTTGGTTAATCTCAATGGATACTTTTTCAGGCATTTCATAATGAATATATTCAAATTTCCCCGTCTCATTTGGATAGAGTGTTTCTGGATATAGAAATGTTTCGTTTTCAGTTAATAATTCATCGTTTTCATCGTATAACGAGTAATTCACAGTAACTGATTGAATGGGTACGGTTGCCACACTTTTAATTTCTCCTTTAACAACGATATCACCATATTCATCAGGCTTCGCTGTTACTTTGACAACTTCCACAGCATTGTTTTTGTTATGATCCTGTTCTAGTTCATATTGACTTAAAGCTTGTTCAATCCGCTTTTGTTGCTCTGTTTCGAACGCTACTTTTTGTTTTTCGATGGTTGACTTCAAGTTTTTTAACCGCTCACTTTCAGGAAGGTACCGTAAGCCTTCTTCCACAATGTTAAGGGCTGTCGTGAATTGGTTGTCTTGGAGATTTTCGCTCGCTCGGGAAAATGTATCATTGATAAATCGGTCTTCCATTGCTTGAATTAACTCTTCTGATTTCTCGACATTAATGGAGTGGATTTGCCATAATAAAATTTTCAATTCTTCAAAAGATGGACTTTCACTAAATTGTTGTTCTATTTGTGCAACCCGAACTTCATTCCTTTTTGAAATAATACGATCCAGAAGTTGTTGCGTCACTTCACCTTTGTAAGATTCCAATTGATCTTCTGCTTCTTGTGCAAGCTGCAGGCCTTCTTGGAATTCCTGTTCTTCAATCAATTTATCAATATCTTGGATTTTAGACTCTACTGTGAGAGCTACTTCCATAAATTCTTTAGCAGTTTTAGCAGCTTGGAAATTCTTTTTTAATGATACGGCTTCTTCAAATGCTTCCAAAGCTTGTGTATAATGGCCTTCTTCTGCATGCTGAATCCCTAATTCGTAAGCATTTATCGTTTCACTATTTTGGTGCTCTAAATAGAAGTGCATAATGATTCCGCCAGCTAAAATAACGGACAACATAATAATTGGTAATAACCACCATCGGTTAAAGCCATCATCTGGAATCCGTTCATCTAAGTCAGGTATTTCAGCACCACAGACGAGACAGAATCGTTCATTTTTTTCAGTTTGTGTGCCGCATTGTGTACAATATTTCATTCAATCACCTGTCGCTCGCCTTTCAATGGTCTATTAACTCTATTTTAGCATAGATTGTTGTGAAAAAATGGTGAAGTTCATGGCTAAATGGTAAAAGTTTTTATATGAATATTTCCATAGAAACTTTGTTTTTTGGTATGATATAATATATAGAGATTTGTTAGTAGCAACCTTAGGAGGTGCAACGAAAGTGGAAGTTGTATTAGGTATTGTCATGATGGCTGTTCTTGTTACGTTCATTGGTTACTGTATATTTGATAACGCAAGCCAATAGTCATCACTTAAGGAATTGCTCCCTTATAATTAGACGTAAAGAAAGTGTGAAATGTTTCAATACATTTCACACTTTTTTTCTGTTCTTAACGATTATAAGGTTGAAAGGAGGGGGCAGACAGATGGCGAGCGAATTAAAATTAGATACACAACTCCAGCTATTGTTTGAAACAGGCATTGACCAAGAGGGTGAGGTCATTATCAAACGAAAAAACTTCAACCAGGTGAATACTGAAGCGGATGCAACAGCACTTTATACCGTAGCTAATTCTTTAGCTAATTTACAGGCGCATCCACTTCACCAAATTGTTCGAAACAACTCGTACAATATTCAAAACTAATGTAAAACAATACAAAAAAGGAGGTTGGGAAGATGAAACGAATTGAATTAAAATTTCGTAATGAAGCAGGTCGGTTATCAACCGTTTCACTAGACGATCCTAAGGAGCCTGTAGATCCAGTTGCCGTTAAACAAGCTATGCAGGATATTATCGATCAAAATGTATTTACATCAAGTGGCGGCTCATATGTCAGTATGGATAGTGCTCAAGTCGTCGACCGTACAGTCGAAGAAATTTCTCTTGATTAATTAAAAGGCGGTTGGATAGAGGAAGACTCTATTCAGCCGCTTTTCATTTTCAAGCACTCAATCAGGGGTGCTGCACGACCATCAATTCATTCGTGGATGAGACAAGCTGCAAAGGGAGGGATAGACATGGAGCAATGGCTTACGTGGATTCCGGAAATTGGTTTTCCAATTTTGGTGACATTCTATTTATTACACCGAATTGATCAACGATTGAAGGAACTGAATGAATCATTACTTCAGCTACCGATGAATCTTAGTACGTATAAAAGGTAATAGAAGTCGTTCGATTGGCTAGTAAAATCGATTGTTAGTAACGAAATAACCCCGGTTTGTAGACGATTGTTATATACGTCCACGATCCGGGGTTATTGTTTCGCAGAATTAAATTATTATTTTATCGAGTCATTGAAATATGATCGAAAGGAAAGATAATAAATTCGGAACGGCCGATAATATCATCAGCATCAATTAAACCTAATCCGTTGCGGCTATCTTTACTAATCGATCGATTATCTCCCATCACAAAATATTTTCCTTCAGGTACTTCCACAGGGCCAAATGCTTCTGTTTCATGTTGTAAAGATTCAGAGAGATAATCTTCTTCGTAAGCTTTCCCATTTATGAAAAGTGTATCGTTTTTATACTCAACAGTGTCATTTGGTTTCCCAATAACACGTTTGACGTAATTTTTAGTTTCACGCGAGATAATGACAATTTCACCGCGATCTGGCTCATTTACAAAGTAAACAATTTTATTGAAAATAACTCTTTCACCGTCTTCCAATGTTGGATCCATGCTCGCACCTTCAACAATGGATGTCGCAAACACAAAAGTACGAAGGAAAAAAGCAATAATCAAAGCAATAATAATTGCTTTACCCCATTCTAATAACTCTTTTTTCAATTTTTGTTCTTCCTTTCCGCTCTCTGATACTTCTATATAAGGAAGTTCATTTTAATGATTGTACAATAAATAGTTTACCATAATTATGTTTCAACTTCTTTAAGTCATCGTTTTTATTTACCCTGTTACATAATTCTTAAACGTTTAATCCATCCATTTTATCTACCTCTTAAAAAGCTTGTTTTGTTTATAAGACGAAAGGGTATTATTAATTAAATTGTTTATCGATTTAAACAAATAGGCTCTATAAATCAGATGAAAAAAGATAGAAACAACCGTGTTTGACTGCATTCTTTCCATTGTATTACAAAAAGCTTTTCACTTCCTAAATAAGCTCACAGAATGTATAATTAGAACATACGTTTCTGTATATAATAGTGAAAATGATGTCAAGAAAGTTATTATGTGAATGCACGTTCAAAACGGTTGCTTTTTCACTCGTTATTATAATATAGTATTACTGTTTATGTTTTATGAAACCAAGGCAGTGAGCATTGCAACACTAATTTTATAAATAATCTATAGAAAAAGAATTCCCCAGGGTGGTGGTCTGTAACAAATGAGAAATAAACTTAGCCAGCTCGAAAAAGAAATCGAAAAACTTCGAGAAGAAATGATCGAACAAGCAACAGAAAAAGGAAGACTTAGTGATGAATCTATCCAAGCCTCCCAAGAGCTTGATCAACTAATAAATGAATACATCGAGCTTCAACAAAAATTTAAAAACAATAGTTATTGAGCTAAAAATTGTTCAAGCCGATTTAACCCCTCTTTTAATATATCCATATCATAAGCATATGAAAGTCTCAGGTAACCTTCTCCAAATTTCGAGAACGCACTTCCAGGAACAAAAGCAAGCTTTGCCTCATTAACTAGCCTCATAGCGAAATCAAAACTGTTTTCATTTGTAGGAATCTTGACAAACACATAAAAAGCTCCATCTGGAGCAACTGCATCGAGCTTCATGTCCTGAAGCCGCTTAAGAACATAGTCGCGTCTATCTTTGTAAGCATTTTTCATTGCAATTGGGTCTGATTTTCCAATTGTCAGTGCTTTTAATGCAGCATACTGACTGATCGAAGTAGCGCATGAAACATTATACTGGTGAACTTTCAGAGCGTGCTGCTGAATCTCTTTCGGTGCAAGAAGATATCCTAAACGAAATCCCGTCATCGAATGTGACTTGGATAGACCTTGGACGATAAGCGTTTGATTACGTACAGAGTCAAAAACCCCAATAGAAGTGTGTTTTTGTTCATAGGTTAGTTCACTATAAATTTCATCAGCTATAATAAAAATTTCTTTTCCACCAATTAAATTAGCAATATCCCGAAGTTCTTCTTTAGTTAACGTGACACCAGTTGGATTCGATGGATAGGAGAGAATAACGCATTTTGTTTTGCTCGTCAAATGGTCCTCTAAAAGATCTGCGGTCAATTTGAATTCATTTGTGCGCGTATCTATATGTTTTGGCGTAGCTCCAGCCATGCGAACTAACGGTTCATAGCCCGGATATACTGGTCCTGGTAAAATGACCTCGTCACCAGGAGAAAGTATTGTCCGTAAGGCGATATCAATCGCTTGGGATGCACCAACCGTAACGATTACTTCATCTTCAGGTCGATAAGATAATTGATAGTTTGAGTAGACGAAATGACTAATGGCTTCTCTTAGCTCTAACAAACCTGCATTTGGTGTATACTGTGTATGATTATTGTCTAACGCTTGTTTGGTTGCTTCTTTAATATGGTCTGGTGTTTGAAAATCAGGTTGCCCAATCGTTAACGATAAAATATCTTTTTGATCGCCAACTAAATTAAAAAATTTACGAATTCCTGAAATTTCAATTCCTCTTACAGTATCATTTAGTAAATGCTCCATTGATTTATCATTCCTTTTGTCTATATTGATTGAATTGTCATTTTATTGCCCATAATGTTGATGGGGTGAAAAAAATGATTTTCAAAGAGATGTATTTAATCATCACAGAAAATTATCTCGTTGTATTGTTGTTATTGATTATTACGACATTTAGTTATCTAGGAGTCAACCGATTTATTCGTTTTTGTTTAAAGCGTTACGGGACGAAAACATTGAGCTTTATGTTCACAACGCTCATATTGCTATTTTGGGTATTTAGTGATTTTAGTTTTTTGTCTACGCAATTAACAAGTGCGAATGAAAGGTATCAATTTTTATTGAACGTATTAATATCCTTGATGTTATTCGGACTTTTATTGATTGCTACCATTACTGTTAAAAGTTTATCACAGATGAAGAAAAACAAGAATTAAATATAAGTGAAGAAAAAAACGAGCTGTGAATGAGCTCGTTTTAATCTTTCTTATAATATTCTACATAATCTGTGATCTGACCAAACTCTTCTTGGTCAGTACCAGAAAACATATTTAGAACGGTTCCTTCAGGTGAAACGAGGAAAAATGATATTCCATGGTTTACCTGATCATAACCATCTACTTTCGCAACCAATGTTTTAAATGAATTTGCCGCAAAGCTTTCGATTTCCTTTTGGTTGTATCCAGTTAAAAAATCCCAATTACTAAAGTCTGCATTAAATTGATTGCCATATTCTTTCAAATCTTCTGGATCGTCGTTTGCTGGATCGACGGAAAATGCTACAAATCGTAAATCAATATCCTTTTCTTTCGCTTCGGATTGTACTTTCGACATGTTTGCAGTCATCGGAGGACAAACCGTTTCACAGTTAGTGAAGATAAAGGTGCCCACCCAGTAATTTCCTTTAAGGTCCTCAAGGCTGACAGTCTCTCCATCTTGATTTGTATATTCGAAATTCTCTACTTCTGTTTCAAGTTGAGGGTCCGGAGCATATTTTCCTGACTCATCTTCTCCACACGCTGAAAGTATCGTAATCGACATAATAGCGAGTAACCCAATTAAAATTTTATTGAAATTCATTGCGTGCCACCCCAGTACTTTGCTTTATTTACTCTCATTCTAACACCTTATAAGAATTTTAAAGGGTTCAAACTTGAAGAAATTTCAACAAATCATAGAAAACTGGGATATAAATCACTTTTTTCTCAATGTATATAGGTTAATCTCTGGGCGGCATAGAAAACGAAAGGGAAGGCGAGTTGTCCCTAACCCTTTTGAAACAAATAACTGTAAAGGTCTTTGACCGAGCGTAAAGCTTCCTTCTACATATTTCTCTCCCAAAATAGGTGTAATAATATAGCCGATGATCGGCAACTGAATCTGACCACCGTGACTGTGCCCTGATAGTTGAACGTCAAATGGATAATTTTTCGTCGTGTCTGCAAAATCCGGTTCATGTGAAAGAAGGATATTGAAGTGGTCTTGCTCTGATTCATCAATTAATTGGGTAATCTCAGGATTTCCGAGTAAAACATCGTCCAATCCAGATAGATTGATGTGATCACCGTCTTTTTGAATTTTCGTCGTTTCGTTTTTTAATAGTTGAAAACCTGCAGAAGACATCACTTGAGCAATCTTTTCAGTTCCATATCCACCGTGGTCATGGTTCCCGTATATCCAGTAATTTCCGTGGCGTGATTTGATGTTACTTAATTTATCAATTATTTGTGCGTATTGCTGATTCGTAATTGTGGATGGATCATCTATTAGGTCACCGGTAAATAGGATAAGGTCTGGATCTAATTCTCCAATTGTTTGAATTAAATCATCCAGTTCCTTCAATCCATAATTGAATCCGATATGTGTATCACTTAATTGCAAAAACGTAAAACCGTCAAAGGAAGCAGGGATTCGCTCTGATTCGATATCATTTCGAACAATTTTTACCCAACGAGGTTCAATTTCGTGAGCGTAGTAATAACCACCATAACCTGCTCCGGCCAAGCCAATTGTTCCTAATAAAAACCGTTTTAGAAATGTTCTCCGATTCATAAGCGGTTAATCACCTTTCTGTTCAATTAGTTGCATTATAGCATGGAGGTTAACTGTTTGTAACTGAAGACAAATGAATGAATATTCATTTTTTGAAGGAATTTTCTACTCTTTCTCGAATGTATTCAAGAGGGAGGGAAAATAATGAAAAATAAAGTTGTTATTGTTACAGGTGGCTCAAGTGGAATGGGTAAGTATATGGCTAAAAAATTCCATGAAGAAGGAGCTAAAGTCGTAATTACAGGTAGAAATGAAGAGAAGTTAAATGATGCAAAAAAAGAAATCGCTTCAGATGATTCAAATTTATTGTCCGTAGCTATGGATGTCAGAAACCCTGAAGATGTTGAAAGAATGGTGCAGGTCGCGGATGAGACATTTGGACGTATCGATTTCTTAGTAAATAATGCTGCAGGGAACTTTATTGTCCCGTTTGAAAAATTAACACCGAATGGATGGAAATCTGTTATTGATATCGTATTGAATGGAACGTTTAACTGCTCTTCCATCGTCGGAAAGTATTGGATTGAGAAGGGGATACAAGGCTGTATTACAAATATGGTCGCCACTTATGCATGGAATGCCGGGGCATATGTTGCTCACTCTGCTGCCGCGAAAGCTGGTGTACTTTCGTTGACACGTACTTTGGCGGTTGAATGGGGTAGAAAATACGGTATTCGAGTTAATGCAATTGCACCGGGACCGATTGATCGCACTGGTGGCTCTGAAAAGTTATGGTTATCTGAAGAAGCAGCAAAACGAACGCTTCAATCTGTTCCATTGCAGCGACTAGGTGAGCCAGAGGAGATTGCTGAGTTGGCGTATTTCATGTTCTCCGACAAAGCGACGTATTTAAATGGAGAAGTGATTACATTGGACGGCGGTCAATGGTTAAATGATTATCCGTTCTAAATAATCATTTCATGATGAAGCTCATGGATTAGTTTGCGTCTATTCAATCAAAGGATGTCAGGCGTCTGGACACTTGTGCTGGACGCCTTTACTCTTTAGTCAGACAGCTGTGAGATGAATCAAGGTAACCAAATTCCTCTATATGTGATATTAATTTTTGTTTCATTGAGGCTGCCTCGAACTTTACATAGCCGAATAATGCTTTCATTACTCATTCGATGTGGTTTGTGATAAAATTATGATGACTGGAGAAAGAGATTACCACTTCCATTAAGGTTAGGGGGAGACTAAATGCTTAATGTGACAGAATTTGATCTCACACAAAAATTAGTGAATGAATACATGATCGATTCTGACAAAGTGGCTCACGTCCAATTGAACAATCCATTGAAGCATGCGTTGCTCGTACTTACTAAGACTGGATATAACGCAGTGCCAGTTTTAGATTATGACGGCACGTTTAAAGGATTAATCAGCAAATCACATATTATTGAGAGAATGTTCGGTTTAGATCAAATCGAGGTTGATTTGCTTGATGAGAAAACAGTAAAAGATGTAATGGATTATAATATAAAAACGTTACAATTGGATGATACACTTGAAAAAGCATTACATTTATTAATTGATCATAATTTTGTTTGTGTCGTAAATCATTCCAACACAATGGAAGGCATCTTAACCAGAAGGCAGCTATTAAAGCAAATAAGGAATCAATTCTACCAGCAAAAAACAATCTAGAGATCAGAATAGTATTGGAGGAATTTGAAGTGGACATGATGGACGCTAATCAAATTATTGATTTTATTTCAAATGCAAAAAAATCGACACCTGTAAAGGTATATGTAAAAGGCAGTAAGCTGGATGCTATTGAGTATCCTGATAACGTAAAAGACTTTATTCAAGGTGACACCGGCGTTTTATTCGGTGAGTGGAAGGATATCGAAAAGATCATTGAAGATAATCAAAATATCTTCGACGATTATGTAATTGAAAATGATCGTCGTAATTCAGCAATTCCTTTATTGGATTTGAAAGGAATTAACGCAAGAATCGAGCCGGGCGCACTTATTCGTGACCAAGTTGAAATTGGTGACGGTGTTGTCATCATGATGGGCGCGTCAATTAACATTGGTGCCGCTATTGGTGAAGGAACGATGATCGATATGAACGCCGTGCTTGGTGGCAGAGCAACTGTCGGTAAAGACTGTCATATCGGAGCTGGAACTGTGTTGGCTGGTGTCATTGAGCCACCATCCGCAAAACCAGTGATCGTAGAAGATGGCGTCGTCATCGGTGCAAACGTAGTCGTATTGGAAGGTGTTACTGTCGGTAAAGGTGCCGTAGTCGCAGCTGGTGCGATTGTAACAGAAGATGTACCACCAAATACTGTTGTGGCTGGTACACCTGCAAAAGTAATCAAAGAGATTGATGACCAAACAAAATCCAAAACAGAAATCAAAAAAGAATTGAGAAAGTTAGATAACTAACTTACATCTAAGCGGGACTTCGATTTTTTCGATAGCCCGCTTATTTGCATATGTATATCGATTTTTCATTGGAAAGGTTTGAAAAAGAGTGGAGAGAGATTGGATACAAGTACGAAGAGATTTACATCAAATACCAGAAATCGGTTATCAAGAATATAAAACACAGGCTTATTTGCAATCAATGATTGATCGCTTGCCCCAAGAACATCTTCATGTCGAAAAGTGGAAAACAGGATTATTCGTTTTAGTAAAAGGAATAGAGGGAAATCGTATAATCGGATACCGCGCCGATATCGACGGACTTCCAATCAAAGAAGAGACTGGATATGATTTTGCGTCGAACCATGAAGGATATATGCATGCATGTGGACATGATGTTCATATGACAGTTGCTCTCGGTGCGTTAACAGAAGTGGTTGAAAATCGATTAAAAGATGACGTCTTATTCATTTTCCAACCAGCTGAAGAAGGCCCAGGAGGTGCAGAGCCGATGCAGACGAGTGATTTTTTTCAACATCACCGTCCAGACGTCATCTTTGCACTTCATATAGATCCTTCTTTGCCGGTAGGTACAGTGGCCACGAAGCCAGGAATCCTTTTTGGGAATACTAGCGAACTATTTATCGATTTTTATGGAAAAGGTGGTCACGCTGCATATCCACATCAAACTTCTGATATGTTGATGGCAGCAAGTGCCTTTAATATGCAACTTCAGCAGTTGGTAGCACGCGTTACTGACCCACTTAGTGAAGCGGTCGTCACGCTTGGTAAGATGGTAGCCGGAACCGCTGGAAATATTATTGCAGAATATGCAAGAATAGAAGGGACCATGAGAACATTGGACCCGAAAGTGATACCACTTTTAAGAGAACACATCCAGTCGTTGTTGGCAGGGATTGAAGAACGTTATCATTGTCGTACTGCTGTAGATTTTGGGGCTAGCTACTATATGGTTGATAATGACTCCGCCTCTGTAAAACGTTTCAAGGCTGCAGTTGAAAATACTTCTGTACACTACCAAGAAGCACCAATCTCAATGGCTGGGGAAGACTTCGGATATTTTCTTAAAAATATTCCAGGGTTTATGTTTTGGTTGGGAGTCGAATCACCATATGGACTTCATCATAGTAAACTTCAACCGAGGGAAGAAGCAATACAAGTCGGTATTGAAGCGGTTACCGCTACATTGGAAAAATTATAACGGGAGAGATTTCAAAACATGGATCATATGTTTAAAAAAATTGATCATGTTCAGTTGACTGCACCAACAGGCTCTGAATATGAAGCAAGAGAATTTTACGCTGGCCTTCTCGGGATGGAAGAAGTGAAGAAGCCAGAATCATTAGAAGTAAACGGGGGCGTGTGGTTCCGATTTGGTGACTTTGAGCTTCATATCGGCATCGAAGAACCTTATACGCCAGCTAAAAAAGCGCATCCCGCTTTTGAGGTTGACGAGCTTGATGAATTCATCGCTTTATTAGAAGATCATAAAGTCAATTACACAGTAGATAATCAATTGCCAAATGCTAAGAGAATCTATCTAAACGATCCGTTCGGCAATCGATTAGAAGTTTTGGAATGGGAAGAGTAATAATACAAACAAAAACCCTTTGCAAGTCCGTTGAAAAGGACTTGCAAAGGGTTTTTTAGTACTTATAAAAGTAAGTTTATGATTTAGGAACATTGACTTGATGAGGGTAAGGGATTTCAATGTTATTCTCATCCAAGGCTTCTTTAATTCGTTTTCTTAGCTCTCGCTCTATGCCGAATTGTTCGTTTTTCTCCGTTTGTGCGATGACTCGTAAAGTGACTTGTGAGTCGTCAAGGGATTGTACACCAACGACATCAGGTCCTTCTTTAATTAAAGGATTCTCGCTCATTTCATCACAAACTTTTTGAATGACTTGTGTCACATGGTCGATATTTTCTTCATAAGCAATACCAAAATCCACTAGTGCACGCATATTTCCGCGAGTATGATTATTAACATTTTGTATATAGCGATTTGGAATGTAGTTTAGCGTTCCATCGAAACTTCTAATTTGAGTTGTCCGAAGACCTAACTCTTCAACGATTCCATTTTCTCCACCAGCTGTAACGTAATCATCCACATCAATCTGCTTTTCAATCAAAATGAAAAATCCTGTTACGATGTCACTGACTAATCCTTGTGCGCCAAATCCAATAGCTAATCCAATAATCCCTGCACCAGCTAAAAGCGGTGCAATTGGTATATTAAAGATTGGTAACAACATAGCGACAAACAAGAAAATCAATACATAGCTATACACGTTGAGAAGTAAGTTGCTCAATGTTTTCTTTCTACCTTCACTTAACTTTTGTTTGGAGGCCACTTGATTCATTAAGCCAGTGATCAATTTCTTGCCAATTGGTTTAATAATCAAAAATAAAATAATTAATAACAATATTCTTCCTGAAATTGTTAAAGCAGAGCTTAAGAGTGAGCTCCAATCAAAATCAAAATTCATTCAAATAACCCCTTTAACCAACTAATTTTCTTAAGTGTAAATTGTTCTTTAATTATATGTATTAAACAAAAAACACTCAATATCATCAATATATACCCTAAGATTCAATTCTTCAAACAAAGTAATTAAAATCTAATTTGAGTGAAAATAATAATTTTTTAGACAAAAGGGTGGAAATTTATTTCGGAACCCGATATATTAATAAGGCAAAGGTATTTATAGAAGTGAGGGATCAGCATGGAAGTTTTCAAGAAGTTAAAGCAATTTTATTGGCCTTATCGGTGGTATTTTATTTTTTCTATTATTTCACTTGTTTTTGTAGCGGGCATTACCGTCATTTATCCAATTGTGCTACAAATCACGATTGACGATGTCGTAGCACAAGAACGTTTTTATCTAGTTCCATACATCGCTTTAATTTTTGTTGGATTAATGATTGTGAAATCAATTGCAACTTATTTCAATCAATATTTAGGTGATTTGTTTGGGATTTCATCCGTTTATGCCGTACGTGATGAGATGTATAAAAAATTACAACGACTTTCTTTTAAGTACTATGACAATGCAAAAACAGGGGATCTCATGTCTCGTTTGACGGCAGATGTTGAGGGATTCCGTTTCTTCTTATCATTTGGATTTTCTGAATTGTTAAGGATTTTCTTATTAATCACGGTCAGCTTAGGCGTGATGTTCTTCTATTCTGTACCACTCGCTTTAGTTACGATGGCAGCTATGCCATTTCTCGGAATTATCGTGTATAAATTCGACCGGCGCGTTCACCCGGCTTTCCGCGGAATTCGTAAATCGTTTGGACGAATGAATACGCGTGTTCAAGAAAACATTTCGGGAATGAGCACAGTCAAATCACTATCACGTGAAGATTTTGAAATCGATCGGTTTACAGACAAAGGCGAGAATTATCGACAACATTATTTGGACACGGCGAAAATTTGGGCACGCTATTTTCCGTTAATGGAGTTTATCGGAAATGTGTGTGTTGTTGCATTACTCGCTTTTGGTGGTTACTTAGTTATTCAAGGTGACTTGTCCGTCGGTCGGTTGATCGCATTTTTCAGTTTGGTTTGGTATATTTTAGGACCATTGATGAATTTAGGGTTCGTCGTCAACCAATTCTCACAAGCAAAAGCTTCCGGTGAAAGATTGTTGGAAATTTTAGAATCAGATTTGGAAATCAATGATCATCCAACAGAGGATGTAGATCACATAGAAGGTCATGTTACTTTTGCAGATGTTACGTTGACATATGCTGAAGAAGACGACCAAGCTCTAAAAAATATTAGCTTCGATGCACCTCCTGGAAAAGTTATTGGCTTAATAGGTGGTACGGGTGCAGGGAAAACGAGTATTACACAGTTGATCACCCGTTTCTATGAACCAGAAGAGGGTCAAGTGTTAGTTGATGGGAAACCTGTCAGTGATTACCCATTGGCTCAACTACGTAAAAATATAGGCTTTGTTTTACAAGAGCCATTTTTATTTTCTACATCGATCAAAGATAATATTGCTTACGGAAATCCTGAGGCGACAATGGATGAAATTATTGATGCTGCTAAGCGTGCACAAGCACATGATTTCATCATGGAAATGCCTAAAGGCTATGACACATTGTTAGGCGAAAGAGGAATGGGCCTTTCAGGTGGTCAAAAGCAACGGATCTCTATTGCCCGGGCAATTTTAATCAATCCGAGCATCCTTGTTCTCGACGATGCGACGTCAGCTGTAGATATGCAGACAGAATTTAAGATTCAAAAAGCGTTGAAGGAAGTAATGGAGGGACGTACGACGTTCATCATTGCTCATCGGATTTCATCATTAAAGCATGCGGATGAAATTTTAGTCCTTGAGAATGGAGAAATCGCTGAGCGAGGAACACATGAATTTTTACTACAGAATAATGGAGCTTATCAACGCATTTATGATATCCAGTATCAAGATAAAGAAACGGTTATGGCAAATCAAAAACATGCTTAAAGGAGGGTGCTCGTATGGCGACAACAACAAAAGAAAAAAGTCCCCATTTAAAAAGATTTCATTATACGCTTGATGTAGCAGTTGATAAGCCATTCAATTGGAAGCAGATGCTGCGTTTGCTTCAATTTTTAAAACCATATGCAAAAACGGTTTTACCGATTGCTGTTATTGCAATGCTTGTCTCAACTGCGGTCCGATTAATTGTGCCAGTCTTAATCGGTCGCGTCGCAATTAATATAGCCGTGGCCAATCAAGACGTTAACCTATTGATTGAATTGGTAATAGGGATTTCAATACTCTATCTCTTGAGCTATATTGGCAATACGGTAAGAATTAAGTACGTCAATATTTTAGGGCAAAATGTCATTTATGATTTAAGAAAACATTTATTCTCTCATGTTCAACGACTCTCGAATCGTTTTTTTGATAATCGTTCAGCAGGTAGCATAATTGTGCGGATTATGAATGATATTAACTCCTTACAAGAGCTATTTACGAATGGAATCATCAACTTGTTAATGGACGTTACAATGTTAATTAGCATTATTGTTATTTTACTTGTGTTGAGTCCACAGTTAGCTTTAGCAGTCATGGTGATTATTCCAATTATGTTCTACATTTCAACGAAATTGCGGAAGAATATTCGTAAATCATGGCAAGATGTACGGATTCAGCAATCTCGGTTGAATTCCCATTTGAATGAGAGTATACAAGGTATTCGTATTACCCAGTCATTCGGTCAGGAACGAGCCAATACCGAATACTTCGATGGTGTGAATACGGATAACTTTGGTACATGGCGTACAGCGACACGTAAAAGTGCAATGTTCCGCCCGTTCGTGGAAATGAGTAACGCATTTGGAACAGTGATCTTAGTCGCTTATGGTTCCTATTTAATCATCAATGGGACAATTGATGTCGGTACATTCGTTATTTTTGGTTTTTTCATCGGAATGTTCTGGGAACCAATTTCTCGATTAGGACAGATGTATAATCAATTGTTAATGGCAATGTCTGCATCTGAAAGAATCTTTGAATTTTTAGATGAACAACCAAACGTTGCAGAGAAAGAAAACGCCAAACATTTGGAAGATATTAAAGGTCATATTGAATTTGACCGTGTTCAATTTTCCTATGACGAAGATCGAATTGCGTTACATGAAATCTCCCTGGAAATGAAACCAGGAGAAGCAGTTGCGTTAGTTGGTCATACGGGATCAGGTAAATCGACGATCGCTAACCTGATTAATCGATTTTATGATCCAACAAAAGGATCTGTTAAGATTGATGGCAATGATTTGCGTGATGTGAAATTAGATGATATTAGACAACGAATCAGTGTCGTCTTACAAGATACGTTCATTTTTTCCGGTACAATTATGGAAAACATTCGATTTGGTCGACCGACAGCTTCTGATGAAGAAGTTATAGAAGCGGCTAAAGTAGTAGGAGCAGATGAATTTATTCAACGGCTATCAGATGGCTATCAAACTGAAGTAGAAGAGCGTGGGAATATCTTGTCAGCAGGTGAAAGACAGTTGTTATCTTTTGCGAGAGCATTACTTGCCGATCCAAAGATAATCATTCTTGATGAAGCAACTGCCAGTATTGATACAGAAACAGAAATGAAAATTCAACACGCGTTGAAACGTTTATTGAAGGGTAGAACATCTATTATTATCGCTCACAGACTTTCGACAATTCGAGAAGCCGATCAGATTATTGTGTTGGAGAACGGAAAAATACTCGAGCGTGGAAGTCATGAAGAACTAATGAATTCACATGGTGAATATTATCATTTAGTCAAATCTCAGTTTCAAATGCTTGACCAGTTATAAAAGTAAAAGCAGGATCTGTGCCCGCAGTATAAGAACTGTGATTTTCACAAGAATTTATGTACTCTAGATGCAAACGTAGTATTTTGGTGTGGAGTACGATTTAACATTAGAAAAATCCGGACGATTTAGTTTACATAAGAAATCGCCCGGATTTTTATTTGTTTTTGTCCCAGTCCTTACTATTTTCCCATGGTAAAATTATGATATGATATCCTTGATGGAACGAAGGAGGAGTCCCGATGAAAAAGTTATATGGGGTAATCGGTCTTGGCCGTTTCGGCGGAAGTGTTTGTTTAGAATTGGCACGAGAAGGATTTGAAGTATTAGCACTGGATCGTGACGAAGATCGAGTGAACGAGTTTAAAGATATAGCTACTCACGCTGTAATCGGGGATTCAATGGATGAACAAACGTTGATTGACCTCGGTTTTAAAAATATCGATCACGTAATTGTTGCTATTGGCGATAACGTACATGCCAGTATTTTAACGACGCTTATTTTAGAAGAATTAGGAATTAAGCGTATCACTGTAAAAGCTCAAAATGACTACCATGAAAAGATACTGAACAAAATCGGTGCTGACCATGTCGTCCACCCAGAGCGTGATATGGGTAAGAGAATTGCTCATAGTATCGTATCCAGTAATATTCTTGATTATATTGAGCTATCTGACGAATATAGTGTCGTAGAAGTAAAAGTTGGCAGTAAAATGAATGATAAAACCATTCAAGAATTGGATGTTCGTGCACGGTTTGGATGTAACATTGTGGCGATCAAAAGAGGCAAAGACGTAAACGTTTCACCGATGGCCGATGAAATATTAAAGCTAGGTGACATTCTAATCGTTATTGGTTCAGATAAAGATATATCTAGGTTCGAGAAGAAGTTAGTAATAGAAGAATAGATAAAAGAAAAACTTTAGCGGAAAATTCACTCGTTTAACGAGTACATAAGTAGTTGAACGCCGTTAATTTTGAATCAAGCTGAGTTTCCTAAAACGCGTTCTAAGTCAAATGTTGGAGCTAGGCCAAAATCTTTAAAGTTGACTCAGATGCGAACATTCTAATTTAGTGTAACGGAAATACCCGCTTCGGAAATATACTCCGCTTTTACCCACAGGGCATAAGGCGACATCTGCGATAAATCGCAGTGTCTTCTATACCGCGGGCAGCTGTTGAGCCTACTCGTGCTACGCAATGTGGGGTCTCACCTCACACTTGGTTGGTTCAGGTGAAGAGTGTCGGCGTGACGCCTGCGGGAAAAGCGCGAGTCTTGAGACCCCGCAGGCCACGCTTTTCCGCCGAGGAGGCTCGAGCCGTGCCCGCGGCAAGCACCCGCCGTAAGCGGATCGCCTGACACGAACGGCCATCATCGAACCAACAAATATTTTAGAGCCTAAAATGATAATAAATCACCGATCACATTGAAGTGATCGGTGATTTATTTTATTTCATTTATTCAATTGCTTTCGGATAGGTAATTCATTAAACTTCCATAATGATTGGTAAGATCATTGGACGACGTTTCGTGCGGTCGAATAAGAATGGCTGAATCGTGTCAGTAATTTCATTCTTGATTTCTGACCATTGTGTCGTTTTTCTTTCCATAACTTTTTCAAGGTGTTTTGCAACTAAACCTTGTGCTTCTTTAATAAGGTCTTCAGATTCACGCATATAGACAAACCCTCTTGAGATGATGTCTGGACCTGAAGCGATTTTGTGATCTTTCATGTTGATACTGACGACAACAATGACTAAACCTTCTTCAGATAGAATGCGGCGGTCTCTTAGTACAATATTTCCGATATCACCAATACCGCTACCATCAACATAAACAGACCCGGCAGGAATTTTACCTGCTACGCTCACATCTTTTTTGCCAATAGCCAAGACGTCGCCGATATCCATCACGAAAGACTTTTCTCGTGGTACACCTGTTTGTTCAGCAAGTTTCGTGTGCTCAACAAGCATACGGTGTTCCCCGTGAATTGGCATGAAATACTTAGGTTTCATAAGACGTAACATTAATTTTTGCTCTTCTTGTCCACCGTGGCCAGATGTATGGATATCATTTAATGAACCATGAATCACATTAGCTCCCGCACGGTAGAGTTTGTTAATGTTACGGTTGATACTAATTGCATTACCTGGAATTGGTGATGAAGATAAGACAACTGTATCATCTGGGTGAATTTGAATATGGCGGTGTGTGCCATTAGCAATTCTGGAAAGTGCAGCCATTTGTTCTCCTTGAGAACCTGTACAAAGAATGACAAGTTCATCATTAGGCATTTGATTAATTTTATTCGGCTCGATAAACGTGTCATCAGGTGCCGTAATATAATTCAATTCCTGCCCAAGGCGAATGGCATTTTCCATACTACGTCCGAAAACGGCGATTTTTCGATCGTTTTCAACCGCAGATTGAACAACTTGTTGCAAGCGATAAATATTAGATGCAAAAGTTGCGAAGATGATTCTTCCGTCTACCTTGTTGAAGATATCTCGAATACTTTCACCGACAACACTTTCTGAAAGTGTAAAACCAGGAACTTCACTGTTTGTACTGTCAGACATTAGGCAAAGAACGCCTTCTGCACCGATTTCAGCCATTTTCGTTAAGTTGGCTGGTTCTCCAACAGGAGTGAAATCAAACTTGAAATCACCTGTTTGTACAATATTTCCTGGTGGTGTTTTAACAACAATTCCGAATGAATCCGGAATACTGTGAGTCGTTCTGAAAAAGCTGACGGCCGTTTTTCTGAACTTGATAATATCTTCTTCTTCAACAGAATGTAGCTTCGCACTCCGTAAAAGTTTGTGTTCTTCTAGTTTGTTTTTAATTAAACCAATTGCTAGTTTACCAGCATAAATCGGAATATTGATTTCACGTAATAAATACGGAATGCCCCCGATGTGGTCTTCGTGTCCGTGAGTGATGAACAATCCTTTAATTTTATCTTGGTTTTGGATGAGATAAGTGTAATCAGGAATAACATAGTCGATTCCCAGAAGTTCGTCTTCAGGGAACTTAATACCGGCATCAATCAGAATAATTTCATCTTGAAATTGAATGCCATACGTATTTTTTCCGATTTCACCTAATCCTCCCAAAGCGAAGATAGCTACTTGATCATTTTTTACAAATTTCATGTGCTAGATACTCTCCACTTTGAAGTCTTCAGACTTTTTCTCATAAGCTAAATGAGCCTCATTTAATTCAAGGATATGTTCAATATTGATGCTTCGATCAGCGAGTTTTTCACGGACACTCTTTACACTGTCTGCTTCGATGTACATCGTTTTTGTTTCTTCACGTACAGGAGCTTCTTCTTCATGCTCCTGATATAATACTTTAAAAATCATTTTTTTCCTCCTAGTTAATTGTGTTCTACATAGTTTACCTATCCGTAAAAAAGCAATATTTAAATGCTAAGTTGAAAGCATTATGGATAAATTAATTATTCAAAAGGTTTTACTGCATATAGTTAATTTAGAATGTTTACGCTCCAAGTGTCTTTTTTTCACGAAGCAACTTTTTTAAACGCTTTCTCAGTTTTTCTCGTAAACGCTTTAACATGGCGACATACGCTCCTTAATGTATGACGTAAATCCAACAAACGATTCGCTGAGAAAAAAGAATACTACAATACAATTTCCTGTCGTTATTATCCACTTATTATTTCCATTATATACTTTTCTGTATCACAATTGAAACAATATAATCGATTGTTTCCGAAAAAGTATCATGTAGATTCGATGAACTGCTAAAGCTCATCGACAGATACTGCATTTTCCGGTGGTGTCATTGGATCGTTTTGATCGATATGATCATAAAACATCACACCGTTTAAGTGATCGATCTCATGCTGAAAAACAACAGCGGCATACCCTTTAAGACGTAGCTTTACGTCTTCGCCTTCAAGCGTGGTTGCTTTCACTGTTATTCTTGCATAACGTGGCACAATACCCGGTACATCTCGATCAACACTCAAACAGCCTTCGCCACCAGGTAAATAAGTTTGCTCTACTGAATGACTGATAATTCTAGGGTTGAATAAACCGTAGCTATAAAGTCGATCGTTATGATCTGTAAAATGAACGGCAATCATTTGCTTGGATATACCGAGCTGAGGAGCAGCCAAACCGACACCACTTCTTAGCTCATATTTCTCAATCATTTCTTCATCTTGACTATTCTTAATAAATTGAAGCATTTTTGTTAAAAGAACTTTCTCTTCCTCTGTAGCTGGAAGTTCTACTTTATTAGCTTTTATACGTAATGACTCATGCCCTTCGCGGACAATATCTTTCATCGTTAGCATACAATTTCATCTCCTTGCTTGTTGCTTTATATGTATGAATGATAAGATTAAATATTGAATTAATCGTTTAAATCTAGCTTTACATATTTTATCATATATTTATTGGATTCATAATAAAATGTATTCCAAATATAGGAATGCTTTATGTTATAATAACGTAAAGGAATTTGATAGGTAGACAGGAAGGAAGAGACATACATGAAGAAATTATTATTATCCATATGCATCTTGATTCTTAGCATCACACTTGTAGGATGCAACAGCAGCGATCAAACGAAAGAAGAAATCTATAACTATTTAGAAGAAGCTGTTCAAAAAGAAAAGGATTTTCAAGAAGCACAAAATGAACTTGTCGAAGTTGAAAAAGAAGAAAGTAAACTATACGAGCAAATGATAGAGATTAACATGGAAGAAATTGACCAAGTGAAAGAAAAAGCGGAAAAGGCTAAAGAGCTTTCCCAGGAACGAAAGCAGATCATGGAAAAAGAAATGGAAAGTATTAAAGCAGGAAAAGAAGAGTTTGATAAAATGATTCCTTTAGTTGAGGAATTGGAAAATGAAGAGGCAAAAGGTCAAGCCAATGAGATGATTGATGTTATGGAAAATCGATATAAGTCATTCGCAGAATTACATGAAACGTATTTATCATCCATTGAAAGTGACCAAAAGCTATATGATTTACTGATGGACGAAGAGTTAGATAAAGAAACGTTAGATGAGCAAGTGAATGAAATTAATCAAAAGTATGAAGAAATAACGACTCATCAAGAAGAGTTTAATGAATTGACTAACCAATTCAACGAACTTAAAAAGCAATTTTACGAAACAATCGAATTGGACGTTCAATACGAAGAATAAATGGCTCTTGAAGGATCGCCTTTCAAGTAACAGGCTCGAACGATTTTAAAATCGTTCGGGCTTTTATTTTTTGTGCTCTTTCCATTAGGGTCAGCCAAGAAGTCAATCGCAATATAGTTAGTGATTATCTTCCGGTTTTTCATGAAGTTAACACTACTGTTATATTACAGGAGTCAGTGTTGACTATAACAGATAAATGTATTTTACCTCTTGAAAAGATTCAGAAAAATGTCCGGTTGCTTGATAAACAAATACAATTGACGAGTGAGACCTTTATGTTATAGACTATTCTATGGAACCTTGTATCACTAAAAAACATCTTTTGTATGAAACAGTTTATTTGATTAAAATGTAGCACGAAAGGGTAAATATAAAAGATGAAGTTTAGTATGAGGAACGTTAGCCAAACTATGGAAAGAATATAAGGAAAGGAAGAGGTGACTGGTGTGGTTTTTAAAAGTCCAGTAGAAGGCATCGAAGAAAAATTTGAGATGATTCAAATCTTAAATGAAGATGGGAAAATTGTGAATGAGGATGCAATGCCGGATTTATCTGATGATGATCTGGTAGAATTAATGCGTCGTATGGTATATACGAGAGTGTTAGATCAACGTTCTATCGCGTTGAACAGACAAGGAAGATTAGGTTTCTATGCACCAACAGCGGGTCAAGAAGCTTCTCAATTAGGTAGTCAGTTTGCGTTGGAGCAAGACGATTTTATCCTTCCGGGATATCGTGATGTACCACAGTTGATTTGGCAAGGGCTTCCGTTATATCAAGCTTTTCTATTTTCTCGCGGTCATTACCACGGAAACCAAATGCCTGAAGATGTTCAAGCATTAAGTCCACAAATCATTATCGGTGCACAAATTACACAAGCAGCTGGTGTAGCGTTAGGAATGAAAAATCGTGGCAAGAAAAACGTTGCAATTACGTACACTGGTGACGGTGGTGCGTCGCAAGGTGACTTCTATGAAGGGGTAAACTTTGCCGGAGCTTACCAGGCACCAGCGATTTTTATTGTTCAAAACAACCGATTCGCCATTTCTGTTCCAGTTGAAAAACAATCAGCAGCAAAGACAATTGCTCAGAAATCTGTAGCAATGGGGATACCAGGCTTCCTAGTTGATGGTATGGATGTTTTAGCTGTTTATAAAGTAGTACAAGAAGCTCGTGAACGTGCTGTAAATGGGGATGGACCAACATTGATTGAAACATTGACGTATCGTTATGGTCCACACACTATGGCGGGGGATGACCCAACACGCTACCGTACAGAAGATATGGATAGTGAATGGGAAAAGAAAGATCCAATTGTCCGTTTCCGTAAATTCTTGGAAGAAAAAGGACTATGGTCTGAAGAGAAAGAAAATGAAGTAATGGAAACAGCAAAAGAAGAAATTAAAGCAGCGATTAAGAAAGCAGATAAACAAGAAAAACAGTCTGTTACGGAGTTAATTTCCATTATGCATGAAGAACTTCCAGCTAATTTGAAAGAGCAAATGGAAGAATTCAAAGAAAAGGAGTCGAAGTAAACAATGGCTGAAATGACTATGATTCAAGCAATAACTGATGCCTTACGCACAGAGTTGAAGAACGACGACAATGTGCTCGTTTTTGGTGAGGATGTTGGCCAAAATGGTGGTGTGTTTCGTGCTACTGAAGGCTTACAAGACGAGTTCGGAGAAGAGAGAGTTTTTGATACGCCATTGGCTGAATCAGGAATTATCGGCATGGCTGTCGGTCTATCGACACAAGATTACCGACCAGTACCGGAAATTCAGTTCTTCGGCTTTGTTTTCGAAGCGATGGATGCAGTTGTAGGTCAAGCTGCTCGTATGCGTTATCGTTCTGGAGGAAGATGGCATGCGCCAATAACAATTCGCTCACCATTTGGTGGTGGTGTACACACACCAGAACTTCACGCAGACAGCTTGGAAGGATTTATGACACAGGCACCTGGTCTTCGTGTTGTTATTCCTTCAGGACCATACGATGCAAAAGGGCTACTTATTTCTTCAATCCGAAATAACGATCCTGTTATTTTCTTGGAGCATATGAAGTTGTATCGTTCTTTCCGTGAAGAAGTTCCTGAAGAGGAATATACAATTGACTTGGATAAAGCAAACATTGTAAAAGAAGGTACCGATATGACGTTGGTTGCATACGGTGCAATGGTTCACGCTTCCCTTAAAGCAGCAGAAGAATTAGAAGAAGAGGGAATTAGCTGTGAGGTAATCGACCTTCGTACAGTAAGCCCGATCGATATTGATACAATTTTAGAGTCAGTTAAGAAAACAAACCGTGCGATTGTCGTGCAAGAAGCTCAGCGTCAAGCAGGAGTTGCAGCTGGCATTGTTGCTGAAATTCAGGAACGTGCGATCTTGCATCTAGAATCACCTGTTTTCCGAGTAACTGCACCAGATACGGTCTATCCATTCTCTCAAGCAGAAGAAGTATGGTTACCAAATCATCAAGACATTAAAGAAAAAGTAAAAGAATCAATGAACTTTTAATCGAAAATGACAATGAATAGGAGGGATTATCTTGGCCTTTGAATTTAAACTTCCTGATATTGGTGAAGGAATCCATGAAGGTGAAATTGCCAAGTGGTTTGTCAAAGAAGGCGACCAAGTAAGCGAAGATGATGTCTTAGCCGAGGTTCAAAACGATAAGGCAGTCGTTGAGATCCCATCTCCGGTTGATGGGACAGTCAAAAAAATCTTTGTAGATGAAGGCGAAGTAACGACCGTTGGTACGGTAATTATTACTTTCGATGCAGAAGGTTATGAAGACGATGAATCTGAAGAAGAATCATCGAAAGAAGAACCGAAACAAGAAGAGCAAACAGAAGAAAAGAAAGAAGAGCCAAAAGAAGAGAAGGCAGCGGAAACTAAACAAGCAGAAACGAGTGATAAGTCTGCTGATGAAAATAAACGCGTTATTGCAATGCCGTCTGTCCGTAAATATGCGCGAGACAATGACGTGAATATCCAACAAGTAAGCGGTTCGGGTAAAAATGGACGAATCTTGAAAGACGATATTGATAAGTTCTTAAGCGGAGATCAACCTGCTGAAGAAGCTCAACAGACAGAAGAAACGACAGAGCAAGATTCTGCACCGCAAACGACAGAAGGACAGTACCCTGAAACACGAGAGAAGATCAGTGGTATTCGTCGTACAATTGCGAATGCAATGGTGAACTCTAAACGCACAGCGCCACACGTGACGCTAATGGATGACGTTGACGTTACGGCATTGGTCGAACACCGTAAGAGATTTAAAGCAATTGCAGAAGAGCAAGATGTTAAATTGACGTACTTGCCATATGTCGTAAAAGCTCTTGTTTCTACATTGAAGAAGTATCCTATACTGAATGCTTCATTTAATGACGAAACAGAAGAACTTATTTATAAACATTATTACAACATTGGAATTGCTGCAGACACAGACCGCGGACTACTTGTACCGGTCGTTAAAGACGCAGATCGCAAGTCCATGTTTGAAATCTCTTCTGAAATAAATGAGTTGGCAACGAAAGCGCGTGATGGTAAACTTTCCCCAGGGGAGATGAAAGGTGCTTCTTGTTCGATTACGAATATCGGATCAGCAGGTGGACAATGGTTCACTCCTGTCATTAACCATCCTGAAATGGGTATTTTAGGTATTGGTCGCATTAGTGAGAAACCAGTTGTTCGCGACGGAGAAGTTGTTGTAGCACCTGTATTAGCATTATCTCTAAGCTTTGATCACCGTATGGTTGACGGAGCAACAGCGCAATATGCGATGAATCATGTTAAACGTTTATTGAACGATCCACAACTAATTATGATGGAGGGTTGATTATGGTAGTAGGAGATTTTCCAGAAGAAGTAGATACGCTAATCGTCGGTGCTGGACCCGGCGGTTACGTTGCAGCAATCCGAGCTGCACAAATGGGACAAAAAGTAACCATTGTAGATAAGGGTAACCTAGGCGGCGTTTGTTTGAACGTAGGCTGTATCCCTTCAAAAGCATTAATTTCAGCAGGTCATCGTTATGAGCAAGCATCTGGCTCTGATGACATGGGAATTGTTGCTGAAAAAGTATCTGTTAATTGGGACAAGGTCCAAGAATGGAAAGGTCAAGTTGTAAACAAACTAACCGGCGGTGTTGAAAGCTTATTAAAAGCGAATAAAGTAGACATCGTTAAAGGTGAAGCTTATTTCGTTGATCAAAATACAGCTAAAATCATGGACGACAAGCAGTCTCAAACGTACAAGTTTAAAAACTGTATTCTTGCAACAGGTTCTAGACCGGTCGAATTAAAACCATTCCCTTACTCAGAGCGTGTATTAGACTCTACAGGTGCGTTGAACTTAAAAGAAGTTCCAGGGAAAATGGTTGTAATCGGTGGAGGATACATCGGTACTGAACTTGGTGGCGCATACGCAAGCTTTGGTACAGAAGTGACAATCCTTGAAGGTACAAAAGATATCTTGGGCGGTTTTGAAAAGCAAATGACCCAATTAGTGAAGAAACGTCTAAAAGGAAAAGGCGTAGATATCGTTACTGAAGCTATGGCTCAAGGTGTAGAAGAAACCGACAATGGTGTGAAAGTAACGTATGAAGTAAAAGGTGAAGAAAAAACGATCGAAGCTGATTACCTATTGGTAACGGTTGGTCGTCGTCCAAACACTGATGAAATTGGACTTGAAGAAGTTGGCGTAGAAATGGATGATAAAGGCTTAATTAAAGTGGATAAACAAGGACGTACGAATGTCGACAGCATCTTTGCTATTGGTGACATCGTTGACGGACCTCCACTAGCTCATAAAGCTTCCTATGAAGGTAAAATTGCTGCTGAAGCAATCAGTGGTGAAAAATCAGAAATTGATTATCTATCTATGCCACTTGTCGTTTTCTCAGATCCAGAACTTGCAAGTGTCGGATACAATGAGAGCGACGCAAAAGAAGCAGGCTACGATGTTAAAGTTTCGAAATTCCCATTCGCCGCTAATGGCCGTGCGTTAAGCTTAAATGACACAGATGGTTTCGTGAAATTAATTACACGTAAATCAGATGGATTAGTTATTGGTGCTCAAGTTGCTGGTCCAAGTGCTAGTGACTTAATTGCAGAATTAGGACTTGCTGTTGAAGCTGGAATGACAGCTGAAGACTTAGCATTGACGATTCATGCTCACCCAACACTTGGTGAGACGGTTATGGAAGCAGGCGATCTTGCAATCGGTATGCCAATCCATACAATGAAATAAACTGTGAAATAAATGAAAACACACCAACCCAGTTAAGCCCTATGGTTTGCTGGTTGGTGTGTTTTTTCATAGTATTCTGTTGGATATTCTTGCATGCCCTTCTATAAATACGAGTAAATACTCTACGAAATGGTATTGGATTTGAAGAGCATTTTTTGTACTTATAAACAAAAAACCACCTCGAACAAAATACAAAACTTAGTTCGAGGTGGTTTCAAAAACAAATTAGATCATACTGTAGCCGGCAAATTATGAGGATGAACTTTACCTTGTAAAACCCTCTGCATTTCCTGCAGCGAGCTGTTAATATAAAGCGGAGAGTCATGTAATGGGCTTTCCGCTTTATATTTGCTTCTATTTAAAAAGAAGCATGAGATTTCTATCACGCAATTAAAAAAGAAGCACACTTTGTATTATACCCAAAAAAAGAGATGGAGTAATTATTAATGACTGACAACCCAATCCGTTCGTTAATGATTAACGGGTGAGAAACTTCCATAAAAAAAGATGAAGCTCGTCGCTTCATCCAATAAGTACAAAATTGATTGATTTTAGTGTTTTTAGAAAATCTTTTATTAAATGAATGTTCTGTTCTAAATCACTCGTTATATTCGCTCAGTCGGTTCATTTCTTCTCCGTCTCTTAAGCGGAGCATTCCTTGCTTCTTCTCTAAACACTTTGACTAATGAGAAAATCACCATCAGCAAGATAAACACGAACGGAAAGGCTGCTAAGATTGAAGCGGTTTGCAATGCACCTAATCCTCCTTGCCATAGTAACACGGCAGCCGTTGCTGACTGTATCAATCCCCAAGCAAGTTTCACTCGAACATGTGGGTTCAAACTACCGCCTGTCGTTTGCATACCTAGAACGAATGTTGCTGAATCTGCAGAAGTAATGAAAAATGTACTAATCAATAAAATCGCTAGTAACGATGTAATGAACGACAATGGATAGTTTTCAAGAACAGTGAATAACGCGATTTCAGCCCCTTGATCATTAACCACTGACATAATATCCATTCCTTGGTGATATTCCAAAGAAATAGCAGATCCGCCGAAAACAGCGAACCACAATGCACCAAAAATTGTTGGAACTAATAATACACCAATAACAAATTCTCTGACCGTACGTCCTCTAGAGACACGGGCGATGAACATTCCAACGAATGGTGCCCAAGCGATCCACCATGCCCAATAGAACATCGTCCAATTTTGTAGCCATACTGCATTTTCTGAATTAAACGGTGTTGTTCTAAAGCTCATGGACGGAAGGTTTTGAACGTACCCACCTAATGAAGTTGTAAAGAAATTCATGATGAAATTGGTTGGTCCAGCGAACAACAAGAAAAACATCAATAAGAAAGCAATAATAATATTTGTTGTACTTAGAATCCGAATACCTTTATTCAGTCCAGTCGCTGCTGATATCATGAATAAAACAGTGACAACAGCAATGATAATCAATTGAACGACAATTGTGTTACTGATTGCAGGTACAATGAAGCCTAATCCACTGGCTATTTGTTGTGCACCTAAACCAAGAGATGTCGCAACACCGAATACTGTTGCAAATACAGCGATCACGTTGACGACTGTACCATATGCACCGTTCATTTTATCCCCGAATAATGGTTTTAACGTAGTACTGATTAAGCCTGGCTCATCTTTTCTGAATTGGAAATATGCTAACGCCATTGCTAAAATTGCATAAATCCCCCACGGGTGTAGTCCCCAGTGGAAAAATGAGAACTGTAATGCAGTTTTAGCTGCTTCCGTTTCATCCGCTGTTGCATAAGGAGGCATGTTGAAATGTGAAATAGGCTCTGCAGCTCCCCAAAATACAAGACCAATACCCATACCAGCACTAAATAACATTCCGAACCAAGTTAAATAGTTATATTCCGGTTCGTCTTCATCTTTTCCTAACTTGATATTCCCGTACTTCGAAACAACTAGGAATATCGCAAAAATTAAGAATGAAGTTGCTGAAAGTAAGTAAAACCAACCGAACTTATCAACAATAAAACCTTGGATGTTAGTCGTGATATTATTTAAGTTCCAAGTCGGCAGGATGCTTGAAGGAATAATCCCCCAAACGATAAATAAAAGTGCTATTAATAATGAAATGTAAAAAACTCTAGTTACTTTTTTCTTCAATTTTTAACCCTCCTATTGAACCAGTATAACGACATTATTTTAAGAACACATACTCCATTGAAACAAAATTTTTAAGGACATTCAAGAAAATCTCACGTATTTAATGTTCTTTTACTTTTACCCTCTTACTTATAAAATAACCATTTCACAACAAAATAA
Source organism: Allobacillus salarius (assembly GCF_007559425.1). Taxonomy (GTDB): domain Bacteria; phylum Bacillota; class Bacilli; order Bacillales; family Alkalibacillaceae; genus Allobacillus; species Allobacillus salarius. The sequence continues at coordinate 57,051 of NZ_VMHE01000010.1, forward strand.
CTGTTTCCTGACAACACTTATCAAGTTATAATAAGATTAATACATATATATAGGGGGACAACCATTGAAAACGAAATACATCATTGCAATACTACTCACTTTATTATTCGTTGCAGGCTGTCAAACAAATGATGAGACAGAACTAAATGATCAACCATCTGAACCAGCACAAGAGTCATCAGAAGATGCTGAAAAAGATGTAGAGGAAGTGGACAGTGAAGAAGAAACAAAGGACATGGAAGTGGAAGACTCTGACGAAACGAAGGAAGAAGACGAAACAAAAGAAGAGGCAAGCGATATAGAAGAACAAAAACAAAAGCAAACACCTAAATATAAAATGAACGATTTATTTGGTTTTGATCCAATCGATGATGCGGAAGAGCAAGTTGTTTTGATGACAATTGATGATGCACCGGATCAGAATGCAGTTGAAATGGCAGAGATATTAACGGAGATGAACGTACCAGCAATCTTCTTTGTCAATGGACATTTTATTGAATCAGAAGAAGAGAAAAAAGCGTTAAAACAAATTCATGACATGGGTTTTGCAATCGGAAATCATACGTACGACCATAAGAATTTAAAAGAATTAACAGAAGAAGAGCAAAGAGAACAAATTGTTCCACTAAGTGATGAGATTGAAAAAATCATTGGAGAACGTCCAATATTTTTCAGAGCCCCGCATGGTGCCAATACGGATTATGCGAAAGAGTTAGTTAAAGAAGAAGGCATGTTGTTGATGAATTGGTCATTTGGTTATGATTTTAAAGCAGATTACATGGATAAAGAGGCCTTAACGACTATTATGTTGGAAACCGAATTATTAGGAAATGGATCAAATCTCTTAATGCACGATCGCGAATGGACGAAAGAAGCACTGCCAGATATTATTACTGGTTTGAGGGATAAGGGGTTTGGTTTTATCGATCCAAGTGAAATTCAAACAAAAGATTCTTAAATAAGAACGAACTGTCTGTTCGACTCAATCACTTTTTCGATAAATCAAGTTTAGCGGAAAGTTTTCAAATGATTTATTTTAAGCTGACTTGAACAGTCAACTACGAGATTGATTTTATGAACTATGAAAAAAAGTATTTAGCAATCGAACCAGATTGCTAAATAACAGGATCTATCAGGGTGCAACACTAGGTTGCCCCTTGATGCACCTATAACTATCTTTACTATATCCCTTCACCTCAGTAATAATGAAAAAGGAAAGGCGGTGAACAAAATGTTTTTTGGCGACAAATTAAAAAAAGAACGAGAAAAAAAAGGTTGGTCACAAGACTATCTCGCTGAAAAAATATATGTAAGTCGTCAATCAGTTTCAAAATGGGAGACTGGTAAAAATTATCCTAGCATCGAAGTGATTATCAATTTAAGTGATTTATTCGGTGTCACGATAGATGAATTATTGAGGAGTGACGAAGAATTGAAGGAAAAAGTAATTCGAGATAGTAAACAACTCGCACATCCAAAATGGAAAACATTTTTTGACAGCTTGTTTTTATTAGGTGCATTTTTATTGTTAGCTAAGCTGATAATTTTAGCCTTAAATTATTTCGTTGGTACAGAATTTTTGGTGACAGATGGGAAATTACTAAAAATTACAGCCAACTTTTTACCATTAACCATGATGATAATAGGTGGAATTGGTTCAGATAGTTTAAAGGATAGATATATTGATTAACTAATTTGTTCTTTTAACGGGCGCAAATTGTTTATTAAGGAAAATAAGAAATTAAGATACAAAAGATACGAGAGATTATTCTTGTATCTTTTTTAGTGTTTTTTTCTTTAAAATTTTAAGGCGATAGTGATAAATTTTAGTGTCTTGCTGAGTATGGCTATCAGCCAATATTTCGGCATCGGAAAAAATAGGAATCTTATCAAGATACGAGTCGTATTTTCAAATCGTTGCGCCTGAAGAATCTCCACCCTTTTCCCATTGAGGTGGAAGGAGAAAAGGCAGTTTTTTATGTATTCTTACCTCATTCAGCTGAGGGTGACTTTTTTAATAATTAGAAATAAATGATATTATGAGAACAGAATATCTGAGTTGGAGGTACGACTATGAAAACGAGATTAACGGATTTACTTGGAATTGAGTTACCGATTATTCAAGGCGGATTAGCTCATTTGGCATATGCTGACCTTGCCGCAGCCGTTTCCAATGCAGGTGGTTTAGGTCAAATTACTGCGATGAGCTTGGATAATGAAAATGCATTGAGGGAAGAAATACAAAAAGTAAAGCAATTAACCGACAAACCATTTGGTGTAAACTTTGCAATCGGACAGCACGGTCGACCATTTGAACATATGGTGCAAGCGGCCTTAGATGAAAATGTACCAGTTATTTCTGTAACAGGCGGGAATCCTAAGCCTGTATTGGAAATGTTTCAAGGAACAAACACAAAAAAATTGGTTTTGGTTGCAGCGAAAAGACAAGCAGAGAAAGCAGAAGAGCTAGGCGCAGACGCAGTGATGGTTGTTGGTTATGAAGGTGGAGGCCACTTGGGCAGAGATCATATCGGAAACTTCGTGCTTATTCCTGAAGTTGTCCAAGCAGTTGATATACCCGTAGTAGCTTCCGGTGGAATTAGTGATGGTAAAGGGCTTATGGCTGCATTGTCATTTGGTGCGGAAGGCATTGAGATGGGCACACGGTTTATAGCGACTAAAGAGTGCGTCCATGCAAGCGAAGCTTATAAGCAAGCAATCCTTGATGCCGGAGCTCAGTCGACTGTATTAATCAAAGAAACAATTGGGGCACCAGCTCGTGCGCTACGAAATGATTGGACTGATAAAATTTTGGAGTTGGAACAGGATAATGTCGGTTATGAAGGCTTGAAGGACTATATTAGTGGAAAAGCCAACAAAAGATTTGCTCAAGAAGGACAAGTTGATGAAGGGTTTGTCTGGGCTGGACAAGTCGCATGGCGAATACAAGACATTCCATCCGTTCAGGAGTTATTTAATCAATTGATTGATGAAGTAGATGAAATTCAACAACGATTAACTAAAATTACGACAAAATAGGGGTGGACTAACTTTATGGAATACAGCTATCCAATAGATCCTGATTGGACTACAGAAGAGATTGTCAATGTGGTCGAATTATTTCAGAAGGTGGAGGAAGCATACGAGCAAGGAACGAATACGAAGGAAGTATTACACGCCTATAATGAATTTAAAAAAGTCGTTCCTTCAAAAGCTGAAGAGAAAACATTGTTTAAGGAGTTTGAGAAAAAATCAGGTTTTGTACCTTATCAAGTGATTCAAAAGGCAAAGGCAGCGGATAATGAAACAATAAAAATGTAGAAATTGAAACCCGAGCGATGATTAATCGCTCGGGTTTCCTGCTTCATCGGTTCCTTTAATGATTCGTTGAAACATTTTTAGCAAGTTCATAAAAGCGCATTAATTGTTTGAACGTATCTTCGCACTCTTGGATGAACTTGGTACCATCTCGAAGTATTGGATCATTTCTGTCGAATGTTTTTCCACAAAGCAATTCTGCTTTCTTAACCGTTTGAAGACGATCAACGACCCGATCAAACTCCCCCTGCTTCATTTGCTCATGTGAAATCGTCTCGGGCTTCATGTGGTCTTCAGACCAAACAAAGTCATTCGGTATTTCTTCTAAAATTTCATCTTTAAGCTTTTTAAGTTGTACTGCCAGCCCTTCTTTTATAGGACTTTCATAAATGACTGCAAACCAGATAAATACGTGAGACTCCCACATACCAATCTGAAAATGAGGTAACTTTTTATATCCTCTTTTACTGCTCGCTAATGCAGCCCACGTATCATTCGGTGGATTTTTCGTTCTTCTTGCATGTTTGGCGACATGGACAAACATTTCATCACCTGAAAGACTAGATAAGTCAGGTTCTAGCTGATTGGCAATCGTCTCGAGCTTTGTCGATATTCGACTTCTTAGAGCTTCCATTCGTTCTTCTAAACCGTCGATGGTAAATACGTCAAAGTCTTGTTGTTCAAAGCCGTTAAAACTGTTCATTTAGTTCCCTCTTTTCAACTTCATGGTCATCAATAGAAATTGTAGCATAAACCAACCACTGACGTTAAGAAATGTAACCATCGGTGCTTTAAGTGATTTGTTAGCTATTTTTTGATACGATAATTGGTGTGACGAAGTTTTTATAGAAGGAGCAAAGAACAATGGACAACTTTGAAAAAAGCAATCTAATTGATGAAGCAAAAAGAATAATATTTAAAGCAAGTGAGCAAATAAAAAGTCATATGCAACGTCCTTATGAAATTAATACAAAGCAAGATCGAAAAGATTTAGTTACAGAAATTGATGAGAGTACAGAGAAATTTATTATCGAAAAAATCCGTAGTTCTTTTCCAGATCATAAAATTATGGCGGAAGAGGGAACTGGTGATGACGTGACTTCTTTAGACGGGACCGTATGGATTATAGATCCGATTGATGGAACGATGAACTTTATCCACCAAAAACGATTCTTTGCGATATCTATTGGTGTTTATCATAATGGTGAAGGTATCGTCGGACTGATCTACGATGTGATGGACGATACACTATACGAAGGCGTCAAGGGCGAGGGTGCGTATAAAAATGGTAAGAAACTTCCTGAGCTAACGAAAGAAAAAGAACTAAAAGATACGTTAATAGGAATTAATAGTTTTTGGTCTGTACCAAATAGACGCTTAAATGAAGAGAAAATTCATCAGTTGATTCGGGATGTTAGAGGTACACGTTCATACGGTTCAGCTGCTCTAGAATTCGCTTATATTGCAGAAGGCATTATTGATGCGTATATAACGATGCGTCTTTCTCCTTGGGATATAGCCGCCGGGCTGATCATCATTAACGAAGTTGGAGGTAAAGCAACTCGCGTAAATGGGGAACCGCTTGATCTTTTAAAAGAGAACTCTGTATTAGCAGCCAATGAGGTTGTTCATAGTAGATATATTCATTATATCGAAGAGAAATAATGTGGTTAGTTATATATTATTAAAAATTATTGGCTGCACAATCGCTTCTTGTTTTGCGATGTGCAGCCAATACAACGTAATTTATAATAAACTTTATCTTTTGATTGAAGCGTAATGTTTCTTTTTGTAGCGTAAGCCAAAGACCATTACAGCCATTCCTCCGAAAAAGAAGGCGAACACCAACCAAAAGTTTTGAAAGCTTATTGCGACTGCTGTTGCCAAGAACAAACTGACAACTAATACGGCCAATAAGGCCATTTTTATTTCAAACTTCATAATTATTCAACTCCCGAAAATAATAAATTCACGATTTTGTGATGTTTTTTACGTTTTCATAATAGAAAAAAACAAATTGATTTAGTATGATTGTATTGGACACGATAGGAGGTTAACCCCATGGATAAAACGGTTTCCCAACAATTTAGCTTTAGCCCAGTCGAGCGTTACTTTTTAATCGACGTCGGTGGAAATCTCGGGTTTTGGCTATTGTTTTTTGCTATATTTTACTTAGCAGTAATTACGTATAAACTCGGTTTCGCAAAAGAACTACCATTATTGAAGTCAATCATTGTGTACATAATGTTATTTATTGGTTGTTTTGTGTTAGCGATTTTTGCTATATTTGCTCTACCAATTGCCGAAGTGCTTATTGTGATTGCTCTCGTGCTAGGAATTTATCGCTTTCGATTATATCGCGAACGAAAAGAGCGAAATCATCCTACTAATGAATAAAGACTGCTGCCGTCATTGGCGGCAGTTTTTATTTGTTATTATTAAAATCCGTCTGAATTGTTTCATGTGGTGTCGATTCTTGTGATTTTTGCTTAACTTTTTGAGTAATCCGCTGATCACAATCAGGACATAGGTAAGAGAGCTTTCTCTTTTTTTGCAACTCCTTCGCTAATAACGAAAAAGGCTCCAGAGTATCTACCCGATCACAAAGAATACATTTTACACGCATTAATCTCACCTCAAATCCACTATATATTATATCATCAATAACACCCGATTTGGAATGATGAATAAAAATTGCTATTCAACAAAAATACGAAGACGAGGTTTGAAAATGATTGGATAGGGAATTTATAAAATCATAAGTGTTATTGAACATAATGAGGAGGGGACTTACGATGAAAAAAAGATTGTTAGCGGCACTTGGAGCCGGGGCAGTTGCATATGTAATGTCTGATGAAAATCGAAAACAAAAAGTGATGAAAAAAGTAGAAGGGTTAAAAAATAAATATTTCGGTGAAAAAGATCAAATTCCTGAGGTTGAATCAGGGAAACCAGATTTTCAAAATGTTGAAAACTCTAAAATGGTCGATGAAGGATCACAATTTGGCGTCCAGTACTACAATAAAGTGCAAGAAGGCGAAGATCCAACAAAACTTCCTACCCAACAATAATATTGAACTCCCTTGTCTATGATGGACAAGGGAGTTTCATTATTGACGCGTTATAGCGGCTGATTTTGCTCTTGTCGTTCCTGTTGAATGTCTTCGGTGTTTTCTTGGTTATTTTCATACTCTTCATCTTGATCTGTCTCACGCATCGGCATATCAGGGATATACCGTCCAATGACATTAGCGATTTCGTCTAAAATGACACTTCGTCCTTGGCCGTTTCGAATGGACTCGTTTATATTAGCAATTCGTTTCATTATATCTCCATCAGCCACAACGTACGCATAACGTCCATACGGGTCATGTTTAATAATCTCCGTTACCGCATGCTTGACAGAACCTGACTTACCACGATCTAAATCTTCATTGATGTCAATACCAACAATTGTATAATCACCAAAAACGAGGGCTCTAGCATTGTTTACATTTGGAACGCTATTGGCTAGTTGGACTAATCGTTCAGCTGCCTCTTGATTTGTATGTTCTTGCGTTGTCTGATGGTTCGTAGGATCATTTACACGTTGTAAGTCAGGGCTTGCATTATTTTCAGGCGAGTTAGCTTCTTGATTGCTACAACCTGAAAAAAGAAGTATAAATAAGATAAGGAGTGTAGCTTTCCACTTCAAAATAAAAAACCTCCTTTTTTAGATAGCTTGAGTAAAAAAGGAGGTTGTATGCATAGTAAAAATAGACAAATCCCAAACAACTATGAGAAAATGGGAAAGCTTAGTTAATCGTGATCAAGTCTATTCCTTTAAATGGTGCATGTTGATTCGTACCATCTCCGAACAAAAGGTGAACGGGACCATCTTCTTTTGGCGGTTTACCGTCAATTGCAAAGATCAATAACGAATCTTTTAATTTATCCAATGAAATCTCGACTTCACCTTGATCGGTATGTAGAATGGCAGAGGTTGCACCTTCGTTTGGACTAGACGTTTCTAAAAAAGGTTTGATTGGCATCACGTAGCTATTTTCGAGCACTTTCTTGCCTTCAAATCGACTGACACTTCGATTGACTGGCGGTCTGACCCGCTGTTGATGCTCGGTGTCCTTTTCAGGGGCGTTTTCTTCTTTATCTGGTGAAAAGGCTTCTTCAAGCTTAATTTTCCGATCATCAAAAATCCATACAGTTGGATCAAGTGTTATGGGAAATTGAACATTCCCTTTTAATTGAACGATCATTGTTGTTACACCTCTTTTTTATAAATTTCCTATACAAGTATAACGAACATTTTTGATGAATGCATTAAAGGAGTGATTTTTCATGATCGAAATCGACGAAAAAGATCTACATTATTGGCTTGAGCATGTGAAGATTTATGCGAATAACGGAAAGGTCGCAGATTATATTCCAGCATTGGCCAATCAACAACCAGAAATCAATGCAACGGCTTTTTACCCAATAGGTGATAAAGAAGTGGCGTGTGCGGGACAAGCTGATTACTCTTTTACAATACAAAGTGTATCGAAGGTTCTCACATTAGCATTAGCTTTAATTCAACATGGGGAGCAAGCCGTATTTTCTCGAGTTGGTAAGGAACCGTCGAGTGACCCATTTTATTCCATCCAAAAGTTAGAGGTTGAAAAACCAAGTAAACCACTTAATCCAATGATTAACGCAGGTGCTCTTGCGGTGACCAATATGATTAGAGGACGCGGGTCAGATGAGATGGTTCAAGAAATATTGAATCTTGTTCGGCTCTTAGCCGACGATTCATCCATCGACTATGATGAAGAAGTAGCACGTTCAGAGTTTGAAACAGCATTTTTGAACCGAGCACTCAGTTACTTTATGAAACAAAATGGAATCATTACTGGAAGCGTAGAGGAGCTTCTGGATGTTTATACAAAGCAGTGTGCCATCACAGTGAATGTGAAACAGTTAGCCCGTATTGCAGCTGTTTTTGCGAATGACGGAAAAGATCCGGATACAAATCAACCATTGTTACCGTCACATGTTGCCCGCGTATGTAAAACGTTCATGGTGACCTGTGGCATGTACGACGCTTCTGGAACCTTTGCGATAAATGTTGGAATTCCGGCAAAAAGTGGAGTGTCTGGTTGTATTATGGGAGTCATTAAAGAGTCAGGTGGATTGGCTGTTTTCGGGCCGGCGTTAGATGAACAGGGGAACAGTGTTGTTGGTATGCATTTACTGAAAGACTTAGCAGATGATAAACGGTGGTCGATCTTCTAATCGTCCTGGTTGTGAACGTTCACTACGTGAGTATGGATAATTTCTTGCAATTTCGCGTTGGAGAAGGTACTATTTAATAAGGGAACGTAGGAAAGTTAGGAGGGGTTTTCTGTGTCATCCAGAATATCACTAGAAAAGAACCAAGCCTTGGCCCTCTTGCAGGCAGATGCTGATAAGATTTTGCAGCTAATTAAAGTTCAAATGGACAACTTAACTATGCCTCAATGTCCTCTCTATGAAGAGGTATTAGATACTCAAATGTTTGGTCTCTCAAGAGAAATAAATTTTGCTGTTCGCTTGGATTTAATTCAAGAGGAAGATGGTAAAGCAATTATGGAGAACTTGGAAAGACAATTGAGTGCGTTGCACGAAGTTGCCCAAGATACCAAAAATTTATCATAATAAAAACTCAAACAATGCTTACATCGATTACGTGAAGGCATTCGTTTGAGTTTTTTTGCATGTAAACGACGTTTTATTCGAAAAAGATGCTGAGCAAGCTAAATTTACCTCGAAACAAACGGATTATTACTGATCCAAAATCGATAAGGGTAAGCAACAGCCTCTTTTGCATTTGGAATTCCAATTCGATTACCAATCATTATTTCTTGCGGTCTTTCACCAACAGCAATATATAGCGGCTTCTCCCACAAACGATTACCGTAATAAGATTTGTCTATACCCATAGCTTTTGTGAGTTTACCTGGTCCACTTGTAAGATTCGCTCTTTTTGAAACGGGTCTATTTTCCAACATAACATCCTCACCAATCATTGGTTCTATTCCACGGATTAGTACTGCTTCTGGCTGATTGGCTCGACCAGTTACGATATTAAATAAATGATGTGTATGCATTGTATATACATAAGCAAATCCAGCTTCGTGAAACATAATCTCCGTTCGCTTCGTTCGACGATTGTTAAAGCTATGTGCTGCTCGGTCGTCTGCTCCCAAGTACGCCTCTGTTTCAACGATTTTCCCCACAAGTAGTCCATTGGGGGTTTCGTGAACTAAAAAAGAACCGAGCAACTCTTCTGCTAATTGAAGAGTCGGTTGATTGAAAAAAGATTGATGAACGGGTTGTAAGATTTTATGGTCCATTGCGATCCCTCCAACGAATATGTGTTATTAGTTTACCCGCTTTTAGAGAAAGCGTAAATTTATAACTGAACAATAATTCATTTTTTTGGCAGGAATTTTTAAAAATATGTTGAAATTTAAAAGAGATGAGAGAAATTTTGCGAATTTGGGAGGGTCATCATGACAGAAAGCAAATCAATTAATAAAGTATTAGTAGCGAATAGAGGAGAAATAGCTATTCGTGTATTTCGAGCGTGTACAGAATTGAACATACGAACGGTTGCGATTTACTCTGAAGAAGATACAGGCTCTTATCATCGATATAAAGCTGATGAAGCCTACTTGGTTGGGGTTGGCAAAAAGCCTATTGACGCCTATTTGGATATTGAAGGAATTATTGAGTTAGCTAAACGTGTAGGAGTTGACGCCATTCATCCAGGTTATGGCTTTTTATCTGAAAACATTCAGTTTGCCAAACGGTGTGAAGAGGAAGGTATTATTTTCATTGGTCCGAAGAGTGAGCATTTAAACGTGTTTGGAGATAAAGTTAAGGCTCGGAAACAAGCGATGGAAGCTGGTATTCCCGTCATTCCTGGTACGGATGGTCCAGTTCAATCATTAGAAGAAGTGGAAACGTTTTCTGAAAAACACGGATTCCCTATAATGATCAAAGCGGCTCTTGGTGGAGGCGGACGAGGGATGCGTATCGTTCGCACAAAAGAAGCGTTGAAAGAAGCTTATGACCGTGCGAAATCCGAAGCGAAAGCAGCATTTGGTAACGATGAGATTTACGTTGAGCGATTAGTAGAGCAACCGAAACATATCGAAGTGCAAATATTAGGTGATGAAGCAGGAAATATCCTTCATTTATATGAAAGAGACTGTTCGATTCAACGTCGTCACCAAAAAGTAGTAGAGATTGCACCAAGCATTTCATTGTCTGATTCACAGCGTCATGAGATTTGCGATGCAGCTGTAAAGCTAATGAAAGATATAAATTACCTCAACGCGGGTACGGTTGAGTTTTTAGTAACAGAGGATGAATTTTTCTTTATTGAAGTAAATCCGCGAGTTCAAGTCGAGCATACAATCACTGAAATGATTACAGGCTGTGATATTGTTCAAACACAGCTGCGAATTGCTATGGGTTACTCTTTGCACGATAAAGAAATTGGATTACCGAAACAGTCGGAAATAACGACGCACGGGTACGCAATTCAGTCTAGGGTCACAACGGAAGACCCATTGAATAACTTTATGCCTGATACAGGTAAAATTATGGCCTATCGAACAGGTGGTGGCTTTGGTGTCCGCTTGGATGCAGGGAACGGCTTTCAAGGAGCAGTCATCTCACCACATTATGATTCATTACTTGTAAAAGTATCTACGTGGGCTCTTTCTTTTGAACAAGCCGCACGAAAAATGGTGCGAAATTTAAAGGAGTTTCGAATTCGTGGTATAAAAACCAATATTCCATTCTTGGAAAACGTAATTCTGCACAAGAAGTTTTTAAATGGAAGCTATGATACCACCTTTATTGATTCGTCACCAGAGCTTTTTGTATTTCCGAAGAAAAAAGATCGGGGAACCAAATTGTTATCTTACTTGGCTTCTACAACAGTTAACAGCCCATTGACGACAGGGAAAGAGAAGAAGCCGTTATTTGATTCCGTCAGAATTCCAACTGTAAAGTCGGATAGCGAACCAGCAGCAGGAACAAAACAGATTCTTGATGAAAAAGGCCCTGAAGCAGTCAGTGAATGGCTGAAACAACAAAAAGAAGTATTATTGACAGACACCACTTTTCGCGATGCTCACCAATCGTTACTGGCGACACGTGTTCGTACAAAAGATTTATTAGGGATTGCGGAGCCCACGGCAAAACTACTACCTAATTTATTTTCTGTTGAAATGTGGGGAGGGGCAACCTTCGATGTCTCTTATCGATTTTTGAGAGAGGATCCTTGGGAGCGATTGATAAAGCTTCGCGAAAAAATGCCGAATGTATTATTCCAAATGCTTTTGCGTGCGAGTAATGCGGTAGGATATACAAATTATCCGGATAACGTTATTGATGAATTTGTAGAAAAGAGTGCTCAAGCAGGTATCGATGTCTTCCGGATTTTCGATAGCTTGAATTGGGTAGAAGGCATGAAGCCGGCAATCGAGGCTGTACGAAAACAGAATAAAATTGCTGAAGTGTCAATGTGTTATACCGGAGATATTTTAGATCCTAAAAGAGATAAATACGATTTAGATTATTACATTAACTTAGCGAAAGAACTGGAATCGTTAGGTGCTCATATTTTAGGCATAAAAGATATGGCGGGTCTATTAAAACCAGAAGCGGCTTACCAGCTAATTTCTGCATTGAAACGAGAAATTGACATACCAATTCATCTACACACACATGATACGAGTGGAAATGGTGTCATGATGTACGCGAGAGCGATTGAAGCGGGAGTCGATGCAGTCGATGTTGCTGTTAGCTCGATGGCTGGCCATACTTCTCAGCCGAGTGCGAACAGTTTGTATCATGCATTGGAAGGAAATGAACGTCAACCGAAAGTTGATATTCAATCTTATGAAGAGTTGAACAAGTACTGGGAAGATGTTCGTGATTATTATGGTAATTTTGAAAGTGGTTTAAAAGCACCTCATACAGAGATCTACTTACATGAGATGCCTGGTGGACAGTATAGTAATTTACAACAGCAAGCAAAGGCTGTTGGACTGGGTGACCGTTGGGATGAAGTAAAATACATGTACCGCACAGTTAACGACATGTTTGGTGATCTAATCAAAGTTACACCTTCATCTAAAATTGTAGGTGATATGGCGCTATTTATGGTGCAAAATGATTTAACGGTTGATGATGTATATGAAAAAGGGGATAACTTAGATTTCCCAGATTCAGTAGTTGAATTTTTCCGAGGAATGATCGGCAAGCCTTATCAAGGATTTCCTAAAGAATTGCAACGAATTATTTTAAAAGGCAAGGAAGAAATCCCTGGGAGACCTGGCGAGCAGTTGAAGCCCGTTAATTTTGAAGCGCTGCAAGAGCAATTGTTTGAGAAACTAAATCGTCAAGTGACGACACACGAAGTTATCTCTTATGCGTTATATCCAAAAGTCTTTTTGGACTATGAGCAATTTGTAGATCAATACGGAAATATATCTGTTCTCGATACGCCATCATTTATTTATGGTTTACGGTTAGGAGAAGAGGTTTCTGTTGAGATCGAACAAGGGAAGACGTTAATCATTAAATTAGTTTCAGTTGGAGAGCCACAAAAAGATGGTACGCGTGTCGTGTATTTCGAACTGAATGGTCAACCAAGAGAAGTTGTCGTACGCGATGAACATATTAAAGACGTCCAAGATCAAAAAATGAAGGCAGATTCAAGTGACCCTAAACAAATTGGAGCATCGATGCCTGGTACAGTTGTTGAGGTACTAGTAAAAGAGGGTGAGACAGTCAGCAAAAATGACTACTTGATGATTACTGAATCGATGAAAATGGAAACGACAATCCAAGCACCATTTGATGGGAAAATAAAACGAGTACAAGTGAAAAATGGGGAAGCCCTTGAATCGGGTGATCTATTAATCGAATTTGAATAATATATTGTACTGTCCAGCAACAAAGTGTTTGCTGGGCAGTTTTATGAGTAAACGAATTAAATATAAAAAAAGCCGTCACCTTGTTTGGTGACGACGATTATTATTGCTCATTTGCTAATTTACTTCTTCGTGCCAACATTAAGAAATAACAAAGAATCGTAAAGAACAATGAAATGAACGTAGCGTGCAATAATCCTACGAAAATATTTCCGGTAGTAAAAATAATGAACGCACCAAGTACAACTTGCAAAAAGATGAATATTGTCGCAATTAGCCAAACCTTACGAATAAACGGTTGATTTATTTTGCGCATTACTTGAATAAATAAAACAACTACCCATAAAAATAAGATTCCGGCCATTAACCGATGTCCCATTTGAATCCATTGATCCGTTGATAGCCCAGCCATTGTTGGCGAATTGTTATAACAGAAGGGCCAATCAGGGCAAACTAAACTTGAGTATTTGTGTCGGACCAACGCTCCAGAATAGACAACGATTAACGTATAAACGAACAATCCCCAAAAGTTTATGCGTAACCATTTTGGTATGTGAACACGTTCGGTGTGTAGTTTGCGATCGACATCAAATATAATCAAAGCTAAAAGTACAGAAGCAGCGAAGGCTACAAGTGATATACCAAAGTGCATTGCTTTAATAATACTTGATTGGTCAAAAAGAACGGCTGCAGCACCTAATAAGGATTGAATGATTAAAAATAAAATCGAAAGGTAGACCAAAAATTTTGTTTCTTTGATATCACGATAGTCTTTCCATGCGATATAAGAAAGTAATAAGACAAGAATAATGCCAATACCAGACATGATTCGGTGCCCAAATTCTACGACTAATTCGAAAGTTATGTCGGTAGGGATCAACTGACCATCACAAAGTGGCCAACTACGACCGCAGCCAAGACCTGATTCTGTTTTTGTAACTAATGCTCCACCGATTAAAACGAAAAACATAGAGATTGAAGTGATGATAGCAATCGGTTTCGGTTGTAGTAATTTCTTCATATAATAAATTCACCTTTCTGATAGGCATAAACACATTCATAACCTATCTTAATACAAAATCAACCAGATGGAAATAAACAATGGTTACAACTTTTTAACATTAGTTATAATGTATATATCAGTAACAAAACAGTGTACTACCGGCTACTAAAAATGAAAAGGGTTTAGTTTCGACAAAAAATAGGTTAGAATAATGATATATATACTTAATTGAACGTCACCTAACATAATTACAAAAAAAGATTTTACAGTGACTTTTCACATATTTTTCACACATAAGAAATCAATATATGCTTTAATAGAAGTAGTTGTGTTTACATGGTACAATTACTATGTAAATAAAATGTAACATTATGTAGGTTAGGCTATAAATGTAAAAAGGGTTTAAACGAGAGGGGATCCTACAATGAATGAATCACGCACAGTTCAATCTACGTCCTCACAGTTGATGGATTCACCGAATACTGGTGTAAAAGCCCTGTGGACAGACTTTCTCGCATTGATTAAGATAGGAATTGTCAATTCCAATCTTATGACAGCTTTCGCGGGTTTTTGGCTTGCGTTATACTATACAAATCAAACCTTTTCAAACAACTGGCTTGCATTTATTGGAATGATGGCAGGTACAGCGCTTGTTATCGCTGGTGGTTGTGTCATCAATAATTACTATGATCGTGATATTGATCATTTAATGGCACGCACAAAAGAAAGGGCGACAATTACTGGAAGTATTCCTTTATCAGTAGTACTTGCCATGGGAATAGGGTTTTCAGCAATAGGCATGATCGTGTTGTTCCTTGTTTCTCCAGTTGCAGCCTTTTTCGGATTATTTGGTTGGTTTGTCTATGTATTTCTATACACAATGTGGTCAAAAAGAAAGTATACGATTAATACTGTTGTTGGATGTTTTTCTGGAGCAGCTCCGCCGCTAATTGGCTGGGCAGCCGTAGATTCTACATTACATCCAGTCGCATTAGTTTTGTTTTTAATTATGTTTCTCTGGCAAATTCCACATTTTCTATCATTGGCTATAATGAAAAAAGAAGATTATTCAACAGCGAATGTTCCGATGCTGCCAGTAGTATATGGTAATAAAATTACGAAAAGACAAATTTTCATTTATACGATTTGTTTAATGCCTTTACCATTTTACTTCTTTTCATTAGGTACAATATTTATGGTATTTGCCACATTGTTAACGCTCGGTTGGGTCGTCCTCGCTTTTGCAGGATTTCGCACAAAAGATGACACCAAATGGGCAAGAAGAATGTTTCTATATTCATTAAACTACTTAACCTTATTTTTCATAGGAATAGTCGTTGCGACCATTCCACAAATCATTTGAAATAATTAAGAATTTATTTCTTAATTCTTTTATAAATTTCATACAACATAAGAATGAATAAGAGAAAGAGAGGTATCCAAAGACATGAAAGGTTTGACTAGTAAGTTTAAAGCCGTAGGTGCTTTAATGACTCTAGCGCTTATTTTGTCAGGTTGTGGTGAGGAATTTCTAAGTGCGCTCCGTCCACAAGGACAAGGTGCAAGTGATATTCTTAGCCTGATGATTTTAAGTATCGCTGTCATGATGTTTGTTTTCGTAGTAGTTATGGTCATTTATGTATTTGTAATTTTAAAATTCCGTCAGAAAAAAGGACAAGAGGACTTTATACCGGAACAGGTTGAAGGAAGCCATACGTTAGAAACATTATGGACAGTTGTTCCAATTTTCCTTATTTTGATTTTAGCTGTACCAACCGTACAATATACCTTCTCCTTGGTAGATACTTCGCCACAAGTAAGTGCTGAAGGTGAAGAAGATCAAATTTGGATAAACGTAACTGGTAAACAATACTGGTGGCATTTCGAATATGATGGAATGGACGTCACTACAAGTCAGGAATTATACATTCCAACTGACCGCCGTGTATTCCTATCATTGCATTCAGAAGATGTCATTCACTCTTTCTGGGTTCCTACATTACAAGGTAAGATCGACGTAAACCCAACAGGTAACCGGAATGAAATTTGGATAGACGCTGAGAAAGAAGGCGTTTACTGGGGTAAATGTGCTGAGTTCTGTGGACCGTCACACTCATTGATGGACTTCAAAGTAGTTGCAGTAAGCCCTGGAGAATTTGAACAATGGGTAAAAGACATGCGTAACATTGATCCGGAAGCAACACCAGAAAGTGAAGTTGCTGCAGCTGGTCAAGAAGTTTTTGCTAATAACTGTATGTCTTGTCACGCTAACGGAACTTCTCCAAACAAAATCGGGCCGAACGTGTCCAACTTTGGTGACCGTGAGCGAATTGCAGGAGTTCTTGAATATAACAAAGAAAACTTAATTGAATGGATTGAAACAAAAGGTAAAGATATGAAACCTGGAAACTTGATGACAAGTGCAGCTTACGACCTTTCTGATGAAGAGTTGGAACAAGTAGCTGAATACTTAATGTCATTGAGCCCAAGTGAAATCACACCTGAAAATGCAAATGATAATGAATACATCGAATCTGATTTAAGTGATTTATTTGTTGATGAAGAAAAAGATGAAAGTTCTCAAGAAAAATCAGAGGAAGAATCTGAAGAAGATTCAGAAGAGGACTCTGACAGTAATTAATATAACTATATTTCAGATGAATAGAACTAACATAGGGAGGTTAATATCGTGAGTGCAACAGCTAATAAAAAAGCTGGATTCGGTTCCGTATTATGGGATTACTTAACCACTGTAGACCATAAAAAGATTGCCATATTGTACTTGTTTGGTGGATTCTTTTTCTTCATTCTCGGTGGTTTGGAAGCTATGTTGGTCCGAATCCAATTAATACAACCAGATAATAACTTTGTTTCGGCTCAGTTTTATAACGAATTAATGACAATGCATGGTACAACAATGATTTTCCTTGCAGCTATGCCGTTGTTGTTCGCTTTAATGAACATTGCGATGCCACTCCAAATTGGAGCACGTGACGTTGCTTTTCCATTTGTAAACGCCTTAGGTTTTTGGCTGTTTCTAGTTGGTGGTATTGTTGTTAATATTTCATGGTTTACAGGAGGAGCACCAGACGCTGGTTGGACTGCTTATACTCCATTATCGATATTCTCGGAAAGCCATGGACTTGATTATTATTCCATCGGTCTACAAATTGCAGGTTTTGGTACATTAATGGGTGGGATTAATTTCCTTGTAACAGTTATTACAATGCGTACTCCAGGTATGACGATGATGCGTATGCCACTGTTCTCATGGACAACATTTATTGCGAGTGTATTAATCCTATTTGCATTCCCTGCATTGACTGTAGGTCTGTTCTTACTAACATTTGACAGATTGTTCGGAGCAAACTTCTTTGATCCGTCCATGGGTGGTAACGTCATTATCTGGGAGCATTTATTCTGGATATTTGGACACCCTGAAGTATATATACTGATTCTACCGGCATTCGGTGTGTTCAGTGAAGTTATTTCAACATTTTCTAAGAAACGCTTATTTGGTTACTCTTCAATGGTGTTCGCGACCGTATTAATTGCCTTTTTAGGATTCATGGTTTGGGCACACCATATGTTTACAGTTGGTCTTGGACCAATCGCTAACTCAATTTTTGCGATTGCAACGATGGCGATCGCTGTTCCGACAGGGATTAAGATCTTTAACTGGCTATTTACAATGTGGGGTGGGACGCTCCGTTTCAACTCACCAATGTTATTTGCTTTAGGTTTTATCCCGTCATTTACGATTGGTGGAATGACAGGTGTTATGCTAGGTGCAGCAGCTGCTGACTTCCAGTATCATGACACATATTTCGTTGTTGCTCACTTCCACTATGTAATTGTGGGAGGAACTGTATTCGGAATTTTTGCAGGTTTAATTTATTGGTGGCCAAAAATGTTTGGTAAAGTACTCAACGAGACTATGAACCATTGGTTCTTCTGGCTATTCTTCATTGGTTTCCATTTAACGTTCTTTTTACAACATTTCTTGGGACTAATGGGTATGCCTCGTCGTTACTGGGTATTCTTGGAAGGCCAAGGATTAGATTTATTCAACCTAATTAGTACGATAGGTGCATTCTTTATGGCAGCAGGAACAATCTTGTTCATCTATAACATGATTTGGACTGCTCTGAAAGCACCTCAAGCTCCTGCAGATCCATGGGATGGTCGTACACTTGAATGGGCAATTGCTTCACCGCCACCATTCTATAACTTTAAACAGTTGCCATTGGTACGTGGATTGGATCCTTTATGGATTGAGAAGACTGAAGGCAATGGTAAGATGCAACCAGCTGAACCTCTAGGTGACGTTCATATGCCGAATAACTCATTCATTCCTTTCGTCATGTCTGTTGGCTTAGGTATTGCAGGGATCGGTATTATCTATCAAGTGGATAATCCAATGTGGTGGATTGTCGCTGCAATCGGATTTATCATCTTCTTCGGTAGCATGGCTGTCCGTTCCTTGAAAGATGATTTAGGTTATCATATTCACAAAGAAGATTTTGAAAAAGAGGGGGATGGTTCTAATGGCTGATGAGCTTTTGAAATCAACTAACTTGCCACATGATCCCGAAAGAGCCACCCTTGAAGGAAAAAACAAATTCTTAGGATTTTGGTTCTTCCTTGGTGGAGAAACAGTCTTGTTTGCAAGTTTATTTGGAACTTATTTAGCACTGAAAAATTCTCATTTAGACGGAGTCCCGGCCAGCGAGCTTTATGGCCTTGGACTAGTCTTCATCATGACAATGATTCTTTTGACAAGTTCCTTGACGAGCGTTTATGCGATTTATCACATGAAAAATAATGACCATAAGAAGATGATGCTTTGGTTAGGGATCACAGTTCTATTAGGTTTCTCTTTCCTCGGCTTAGAGGTTTATGAATTTTATCATTATGTAAATGATTACGGACATGGATTTACAACTTCAGCATTTTCATCAGCATTCTATGCTTTAGTTGGGTTCCACGGTGCTCACGTAGCATTCGGTTTAGGATGGTTCATCCTGTTGATGGTGAGAAACAGAAAGCGTGGCATCAACTTGTACAACGCACCTAAGTTCTATATCGCAAGTCTTTACTGGCACTTTATCGACGTTGTATGGGTGTTCATTTTCACAGTAGTTTACTTGATGGGAGTGGTAGGTTAAACTATGGCAAATCAAAATAATTCCACTAACCTAACTGAAAAAGACCTCTTCTACAGAGAAAAAAAGAAAGAGGAAATGAAACATCAAATTATTACCTTTGCGATGATGATCATTTTCACTCTTATTGCTTTCGGTATTGTAATGGCCGATGTTAGTAAATTGTTTACAATTCCAATTATTATTGTGTTGGCAATTGTCCAAGTTGGTTTCCAATTCTTTTACTTTATGCACATGAGTAACGAAGGACATAGCTGGCCAACAACGATGATCTTCTCAGGAATTTTTGCAGCATTTTTGACAGTATTAGCTCTTACCACCATTGTTTGGTGGGGATAATACCATAAAAATACGTTTATCAAAGAACCAACTACTCGATATAGAGTAGTTGGTTCTTTTTTTTGTTCATATCTATATAATATATTGTGCATTAATACACTGTTTGGGATTGTATTCAAGACGTTTGTTAGATTTCTATTCGAATAATTTTAATTATACTGTTGATAATTACCAAAGTTTTCTGTATATTATAATATAATTAACAATATTCAGTTTATTTACAAGGAGCACAAATCATTGTTGGAGGGGAACTTTATGTCTGAACCAATTCTTACAGTACAAGATTTACATACCCATTTTTTTACGGATAATAAAGAAGTTCCTGCTGTTGATGGTGTCAGTATTGATTTACATAAAGGAGAAGTCGTAGGAATCGTTGGGGAGTCTGGTTGCGGAAAGAGCGTAACTTCTTTATCCATCATGCAACTTGTTCCAAATCCCCCGGGCAAGATCGTTAATGGCAATATTTATTTTAAAGGAAAAAATTTGACCGATGCGTCCGAGAAACAAATGCGGAAAATACGTGGGAATGAAATATCTATGATTTTCCAAGAACCAATGACTTCATTAGACCCGCTTTTTACCATTGGAAATCAATTGATTGAAGCAATTCGAATTCATCAAAAGGTTAGTAAAAAACAAGCAAAATCATCTGCAATTGAATTATTGAACTTAGTTGGTATACCGAGAGCCAGTGAAGTTGTTGATGAATTTCCACATCAATTATCTGGTGGGATGAGACAAAGAGTCATGATTGCCATGGCTATGTCGTGTGATCCTGAGGTTTTAATTGCCGATGAACCAACAACAGCCTTAGACGTTACCATCCAAGCACAAATATTAGACCTGATGAGAAAGTTAAATAAAGAGAAACAGACTTCCATTTTATTGATTACTCACGATTTAGGCGTTGTTGCAGAGATGTGTGATCGTGTAGTTGTCATGTATTCAGGCAAAGTTGTTGAAGAAGGAACTGTGCGTGAAATCTTGAAAGACCCGAAGCATCCATATACAAAAGGTTTAATTCGGTCATTACCTAATATTAAAGCTACGGACCAAAAATTATACTCGATACCTGGAACGGTGATGCGTCCATCTTTAGACCAAGTTGGCTGTCGATTTGCACCTAGGTGCGATTACGCATTTGACCGCTGTTGGGAAGAGAACCCTGAACTGCTTGAGCAAGACACTGGTAGACAGGTCAGATGCTTTCTTTATGAGAAAGAGATAGAAAGAGGTGTACCTTCTAATGACAGAACCTATTCTTGAGGTCAGCCATCTTAAAAAGTATTTTGATATCAAAGGTGGTGTTTTTGGAAAAAGTGTCGGTGAAGTAAAAGCTGTTGATGACTTATCATTTACTGTGAATGAAGGAGAGATTTTAGGAATTGTCGGAGAATCCGGTTGTGGTAAATCGACAGCAGGAAAATCAATTTTACGATTAATTGAGCCAACGGATGGCTCCGTTAAATTTGAGGGTACGGATTTAACGGATTTAACGAGCGAAGAAATGAGGCAGCTGCGTAAGAACATGCAGATTATTTTTCAAGATCCATATGCTTCTTTGAATCCTAGACATAAGGTGGAACGAATCATTAGTGAACCTCTACTAGTTCACGGGATGAAATCATCAAAAGAACGTAAGGAACGAGTTAAAGAACTGCTTGAAATTGTCGGGTTAGAAGCTTATCACGCATCTAGGTACCCACACCAGTTCAGTGGTGGGCAACGTCAACGAATTGGAATTGCGAGAGCTCTTGCGAACAATCCAAAGCTAATTATTTGTGATGAACCAGTTTCCGCACTAGATGTTTCTGTGCAATCGCAAATTTTAAACCTGATGGAAGAACTAAGAGACAAATTTAAATTAACCTATGTCTTTATCGCCCATGACCTAAGTGTTGTTAAACATATTAGTGATCGTGTAGGTGTCATGTATTTAGGAAGAATGGTTGAATTAACAGACAAACATACATTGTTTGAAGATCCGAAACATCCATATACACGAGCTTTGATGTCGGCTGTACCTATTGCTGATCCAGATGTTGAACGGGAGAGAATTATTTTGGAAGGTGATGTACCAAGCCCTTCCAATCCTCCGACAGGTTGTGCATTCCATACGCGTTGTCCTTATGCGATGGACATATGTAAAGAGGTTAGACCTGAGTTTGAAAATGTTGATGATAAACATTTGGTAGCTTGTCACTTATATAATTAGTCAAGCGATCGATGTTTATATAAATTTAATAAAAGGGGGCTATTTAATGAGGTACCGATTAACACTTTTTCTTACTTTCATGCTAGCTATTACACTCGTGTTGGCAGCTTGTAGCGGAGATGAAGATGAATCCGCTGAAGAAGTAGATGCTACAGAATCGTCCGAATCAGATGGTGAAGAAACTGATGGATCAGAAGGTGAAGGTGATTCTGAAGCTTCTGGTGAAAGTGCAGGAGACCAAGTTCTTGTCTTTGCACGTGGAGGAGATTCAGAAAGCTTGGACTACGCAAGTACAACAGATGGAGAGTCCTCTCGTGTAACAAAGCAAATTTATGAGAGTTTGCTTGATTTTGAAAAAGATTCTTTTGAAGTAAAAGCAGGACTTGCACATGATTGGGAAGTTAGTGATGATGGGTTAACCTATACATTCATGCTTGAAGAAGGCGTAACTTTCCATGATGGAACAGATTTCAATGCTGAAGCAGTTAAGACGAATTTTGAGCGTTGGGCTGATCCAGATCATGAATTTGCCTTTACGGATGATGGATATGTTTATTCTATGTATGGAACGATGTTCGGTGGATTCAAAGGAGATGAAGGTCATGTGATTAAAGAGATTAACGTCGTCAATGACCATGAAATCGAATTTGTACTTAATCAACCGTTAGGGTTTTTCCTGCAAAACATGGCAATGAGCTATTTTGCAATTACATCGCCTCAAGCTCTAGAAGAGCATGGTGCATCGATTAATGAAAACCCTGTAGGAACAGGGCCGTTTAAATTCGTTAGTTGGAGTAAAGATGATTCAATTGTTCTCGAGAAATTTGAAGATTATCGCAAGGATGGCTTACCTAAACTAGATGAAGTCATTTTCCAAGTTGTCCCTGATAATGCAGCTCGCTTAATTGCACTGCGCTCAGGCGAAATTGATATTATGGATGGCTTAAATCCAGATGATGCAGCTGGAATTGAACAAGAAGAAAGTCTTGTGTTGCATACAAGAGCAGCCAACAACTTTGGGTATCTTGGTTTGAATACTCAAAAAGAACCGTTGGATGATCCATTGGTTCGTAAAGCGATTAACCACGCTATCGACCGTTCTGCTATCGCAGAAGCTTTATATGCTGGATATGCTCAACCAGCTGTAAACCCAGTACCTCCTGGTTACTTAGGGTATAACGATGAACTTGAATTATATGAGTATAATCTTGATAAAGCGAAAGAATTACTCGCAGAAGCAGGTTATGAAGATGGTTTAGAAATTGAGCTATGGACAATGCCTGTTGCACGTCCATATATGCCAGATCCTGAAACGGTCTCAGAAATTATTCAAAATGACTTAGGTAAAATCGGTATTACCGCTCAGATTGTACGTGAAGAGTGGGCACCATACCTAGAAAAAACAGCTGCGGGTGAACAAGAGCTTTATATGCTTGGTTGGTCTGGAACAAATGGTGATCCGGATTACTTCTTAAGCAGTCTATTGCACGGCTCTAACGCAGGTTCTAGTAACCGCTCTTTCTACAAAAACGATGAAGTAGATAAGTTACTTGATCAAGCGAAGCGAGCTGTTGATCAAGATGAAAGAGCAGATTTATACAAAAAAGCTCAAGAAATCATTTATGAAGAATCACCAATGATTCCACTCGTTCACTCTGAACCAGTGTTAGCAACTTCAAGCGATGTTAAAAATTATGTACCTCACCCTTCAACGAGTGAATCACTAGCAGAAGTAGAGTTAGATCGTTAATAAAATGAATAGGGCAGTAGAGAACCTCTACTGCCTTTCATTTTTATTTAAATGATACATAGAAAGGATTGAGGTGAAGACATGCTAGCATATACATCCCGTCGCTTACTTATGCTTGTTCCAGTTCTTTTTGGAATGACAGTTATTACGTTTTCAATCATTCATTTGATACCTGGAAATCCGGCTCAAACGATATTAGGCGAAACTGCTACAGAAGAAGCGATATCAAATTTGGAAGAAACGATGGGGCTAAATCGTAATTATTTCATCCAATATACCGCATATGTAGGTGATTTGCTTCAAGGCGACCTAGGTACTTCCCTCAGAACAAAAGCAAGTATTACCAGCGAAATCGGACCTCGATTGGCTGCAACGATGGAATTAACTTTCTTTGCCATGATTTTTGCCGTTTTTATTGGAATTAATGCAGGAATTATTAGTGCGTGGAAACAAAATTCATGGTTTGATTTTTTAGCGATGGTCTTCGCCTTAGTTGGTGTATCCATGCCTGTTTTCTGGTTGGCACTTATGGAGCAATGGTTATTTGCTCAAGAGCTAGGATGGCTACCGGCTTATGGTAGGCAAGAAAGTCGTAATCCGATCGATCCGATTACCCACTTTTATGTAATAGATTCTATATTACACATGGATATGAAGCAATTGATTACAACCTTGAAACATTTAGTTCTTCCAAGTATTGCTTTAGGAACAATTCCGATGGCAATCATTGCAAGAATGACCCGGTCGAGCATGCTCGAAGTGATGAAGTCAGATTATGTCAGAACAATTAGAGCTAAGGGGTCAGGGCAATTTTTAGTTATTTATAAACATGCTTTAAAAAATTCTATTATTCCTGTTTTAACGGTCATTGGTTTACAAGTAGGTGTCTTGCTCGGAGGCGCAATTTTAACGGAAACCATTTTCAGTTGGCCAGGAATAGGACGGTATGTCTATGAAGCAATTAACTACCGAGATTATCCTGTCATTCAGTCAGGCATTTTAGTCATTGCATTTTTGTTCGTCATTATTAATTTAGTTGTTGATTTGCTCTACGCATTTATAGATCCGAGGATTAAATATTAAGGGGGTAAGAAAATGCATAAAGAAGAGAAACAAGACACCCAACAAGCCGTTGCCAATCCACCAAATAAGAGACATCAAATGAATTCAGAAGAAATAGAAGAGACTACTCCTTTAAAAGAAACACTACAACAACTTAGGAAAAATCGGATGGCGATTACTGGATTTTTGATTATCGTTTTCTTCTTGATACTAGGAATTTTCGCCCCTGTTCTTACACCATACGGATTTGAAGATCAGGACCCTGTCAATCGGTTGCTGACACCTTCAGCGGAGCATTGGTTAGGTACAGATAATTTAGGGAGAGACATTTTTACTCGTATTGCCTATGGGGCAAGAATTTCTTTATATGTTGGCTTTTTTGCAGTAATTGGTGCATTAATTTTTGGTACATTACTTGGGATTTTCGCTGGATATTTCGGTAGATGGATTGATATGCTCATCTCTAGAATATTCGACATTTTACTCGCATTTCCTAGTATTCTTCTTGCCATTGCAGTAGTTGCAATTCTTGGATCTTCATTGGAGAATGCGTTAATCGCCATCGCAATCATTAATATACCTATTTTTGGACGTCTTGTTCGCTCAAAGGTTATCAGCCTGCGCGAAGAGGAATATGTTCTGGCCGCAAAGGCTCAAGGGATGAAGAACGGACGCATCATATGGTATCACATTCTACCGAACAGTTTAGCACCAATTATCGTTCAAGCTACCCTTGGATTCGGTACGGCTATATTGGAAGCGGCAGCTTTAGGTTTTTTAGGATTAGGTGCTCAACCACCGACACCTGAGTGGGGGAAAATGCTTGCAGATTCAAGAGACTTCCTTCAGCTTGCACCATGGACATTAATCTTTCCAGGTGTTTCAATTATGCTTGTCGTTTTAGGATTTAATCTAATCGGTGACGGATTAAGGGATGCGTTAGACCCGAAAATGAAAAGTTAGATAGAATCATTAAAAAAATAGAATGAATTCGTTTTACTTTATACTAAATCTTAAGCGAAATACACAACAGAAAGATATACAATGAACAACTCCCGAGCTATGCTGATCAAATTCAATCATAGTCGCGAGTTGTTTTTTCGTTACGAATAGTAATTCATCTTTCACAAACGCTTTATCAATTTAGGCGAGAAGACTCCATCCTCAGGCGAAGCCAGGGTGGAGATGAATCGCCTTCGGACAAGAGGCTGGGACAAATCAAAGTTATAAACTCAGAAACACGAACACCTATCTAACTTAGCGTAGGAAATATACGGAGACTTCTGCGGTCAACTAAATGCGGCCACGTCCTGTGGCCAACGTTGACACTAGCCCGTCCTGGGCGTCGAGAGCAAAAGCCTAGGTGAGACCCCGCAGTGCGAAGCACGAGGAGGCTCAACAGCTGCCCGCGATATAGAAGACACTGCGATTTATCGCAGATGTCGCCTTATGCCCTGTGGGTAAAAGCGCAGTATATTTCCGAAGCGGGTATTTCCGGCACGCTAAATTAGAATGTTCGTATCTGAATCAACTTTAAAGGTCTTGTCCGAAAATGAGGTTATTACTTCCCAAACACAATCTGGTAGTGTATAATAAGAACGTACGTTCCTTGTTAGG
>NZ_VMHE01000099.1 GCF_007559425.1 Allobacillus salarius
TCGCTTTGCTCAAAAAGATTTTAAGATTACCTTTGTGACATGGAAGTAAGACGGAACGAAAAGATTACATTCCGCTGTACCCGGTATGAAAAGCTGGCACTTGCGGAGCAGGCAGCCCGATGTAGCATGAGCACATCGGAGTATTGCCGGAGTTTGTCCCTTGGAGGTCGCCCAAGGGAAAGGTACACCGAGGAGGAACGGCAGCTTCTCCGGGACATAGCCCAGTTGAAAGGAACGCTCCAACGGCTGAACAACTACTTCGGTGGTCGCCAGTACCGGGAGGTATTTGAAGAGAATCAGGCACTAATCACCGAACTTAAAAAAATACTTTCACGATGATAGGGAAAGGAAAGAGCATATCGCATGGTACGGCTGCACTGGAGTATGACCTTGCCAAAGAGATAGACGGACAGACAGCAGCCATCGAGATAGCCCGGCATGAACTTTACGGGTGTACGGGTGCGGAAATGGTACAGGAAATGAAACCATACCACGCTGATTTTCCGAACGTAAAAAACAA
>NZ_VMHE01000100.1:0-238 GCF_007559425.1 Allobacillus salarius
CGATAAGAATAATGTCCCTTATAAAAAAGAACAAGGCAATTACACAGTAGCTAATGTTAAAGGTAATAATGTAAGAGACGGTTATTCAACTAATTCAAGAATTACAGGGGTATTACCCAACAACACAACAATTACGTATGACGGTGCATATTGTATTAATGGTTATAGATGGATTACTTATATTGCTAATAGTGGACAACGTCGTTATATAGCGACAGGAGAGGTAGACAAGGCAGGT
>NZ_VMHE01000100.1:248-517 GCF_007559425.1 Allobacillus salarius
GAATAAGTAGTTTTGGTAAGTTTAGCACGATTTAGTATTTACTTAGAATAAAAATTTTGCTACATTAATTATAGGGAATCTTACAGTTATTAAATAACTATTTGGATGGATGTTAATATTCCTATACACTTTTTAACATTTCTCTCAAGATTTAAATGTAGATAACAGGCAGGTACTTCGGTACTTGCCTATTTTTTTATGTTATAGCTAGCCTTCGGGCTAGTTTTTTGTTATGATGTGTTACACATGCATCAACTATTTACATCTAT
>NZ_VMHE01000101.1 GCF_007559425.1 Allobacillus salarius
ATTCCGGTGAAGATGCCGGATACCTGCGACAGGACGGAAAGACCCCATGGAGCTTTACTGTAGCTTGACATTGGGTCTTGGTACTACATGTACAGGATAGGTGGGAGGCTTTGAAACCAGGACGCCAGTTTTGGCGGAGCCATCCTTGGGATACCACCCTTGTAGTACTGGGACTCTAACCATAGGCCATGAATCTGGTCTTGGGACACTGTCAGGTGGGCAGTTTGACTGGGGCGGTCGCCTCCCAAAAGGTAACGGAGGCGCTCAAAGGTTCTCTCAGTACGGTCGGAAATCGTACGTAGAGTGTAAAGGCAAAAGAGAGCTTGATTGCAAGACATACAGGTCGAGCAAGGATGAAAATCGGACTTAGTGATCCGGTGGTTCTGCGTGGAAGGGCCATCGCTCAACGGATAAAAGCTACCCTGGGGATAACAGGCTTATCTCCCCCAAGAGTCCACATCGACGGGGAGGTTTGGCACCTCGATGTCGGCTCATCACATCCTGGGGC
>NZ_VMHE01000102.1 GCF_007559425.1 Allobacillus salarius
GAACCTATGTATTTGCGAGAAATAAGAAGAAAAGAAGAGTTGAATTACAGGTTTACTCAACCAATTTCTGATGATTACGTGAAATTAGATAAAAACAACTTCCCGGATTATGAATATTCAAGACACGATCAACAAATTTATGTAAATGGTAAACAGTATAAAGTTATTTTTAACGGAGTTATAAACCCTAAACAAAAAGGTAATAAAGTTTCTTTTGAACTAAAATTCGAAACTACAGAATTACCATACGGTGAAAGTATTGGAACAAGCCTAGAGTTAGAAGAAAACAAAAAGGTTGGATTGTGGTCGTTTGATTTTAATATTGATTGGCATGCAGGCGGAGACAAAAGAAAGTATACATTTGAAAATTTGAGCAAAGGTACAGTTTACTATCATGGTAGTGCTCCTAACGACCAATTCAACATGTATAAAAAGATAACAATTATTTTAGGCGAAGATACAGAATCGTTTGTATGGAATTTAACGCATGCTGAAATAATGAAAATC
>NZ_VMHE01000011.1 GCF_007559425.1 Allobacillus salarius
ACGGATACTAATCGGTCGAGGACTTAACTTACTTGATGATGTATTGCTTCTTATCTAGTTTTGAAGGTATATGCCTTATAAAAAATCATACTTGTCCGGTGACGATAGCAGAGAGGTCACACCTGTTCCCATTCCGAACACAGAAGTTAAGCTCTCTAGCGCCGATGGTAGTTGGGGTTTTTCCCCTGCAAGAGTAGGACGTTGCCGGGCGGTCAAAGCCAAGAAGAAATCTTCTTGGCTTTTTTTGCACATTAAAAAGTATATTTGATTTTTCTTTGCATAACCATAGTTTTATCGCCATACGAATATCAGTGGTAAACAAGGTGTTATGAGTTCTTTCTTATCGATTTTTTAAAATAAGGATTTTACTTCGTCATATTGGATATTTCACAACGTTTTTAGGGTATAGTGAAGTATTTGCATGAGTAAATCCTACATAGCACTTAGCTTTGACTGACATTGTTATGGAACATCATGCTATAGCAGAACTTACAGTATAAATAAGTGAGGAGAGAGAGAATGATTGAATCGATGAATCAACTTTTTGGGGAAAACTTCTCAGATATGCTTCTGCGTATAACATTAGCTACCGTACTTTGTGGTTTGATCGGTTTTGAAAGGGAGTTAAAAAAACACCAGGCAGGCTTTCGTACACATATATTAGTTGGAGTGGGAGCTTGTATGATGATGCTTTTGTCATTGTACGGGTTCGATCAATACATTTCTCAATATGATAACATTCGATTTGACCCTGCGAGAATACCTTCGTATGTCATCAGTGGAATTGGTTTTTTAGGTGCAGGTACGATTATGGTTCACGGCATGACAATTCGTGGTTTAACAACTGCAGCATCGATTTGGACTGTAGCAGGTATTGGATTGGTCGTTGGTGCAGGTTTGTACCCGTTGGCCATTTTAACGACGATTGTTGTTTTGCTTAGCTTAGTATTTTTAAATTCATTCGAAAAACTGTTTTCGAAAGACAAAGGAAGATATCACATACACCTCATGGTTGATAACAGAGCGAATGTCGGTGATATCTTGGATGTATTTGAAACGTATGACTTATACATTAAGAGAATTGAAATTGAAACAGAGAGTGTCGATCAGCGTAATATATATATTGAGCTTGAGAAGGATCAATTATTTAACCGACATGAATTACTAGATGAAATTAGTCGCATTCAGTATGTAACGTATGTCCATAAGCCAAAATTATAACAACGAGAAGATGGTTCGAAATAAGAATCATCTTTTTTATAAAATGAAGCAAAATATTTTGCATCGAACATAAAAATAAGTATAATAAACTTATAGTCAAAGATAGTCAAAGTCAAAGTTCATACAATTGACTTTTATTTAAGTAGGTTAAAGGGAATTATAGTGAAAAGGAGGGTTCGCACGTTGAAGAATATATCTGATGTCATTGAAGCATATTTAAAGAGAGTGCTTCAGTTGAGTGGTGAAGATATTGTTGAAATAAAAAGAAGTGAGATAGCAGATCGCTTTGAGTGTGTTCCTTCGCAAATCAATTACGTCATCAAAACACGCTTTACTGCCGAAAAGGGATATATTGTCGAGAGTAAGCGTGGAGGCGGGGGCTATATTCGTATCATACGATTAAGCCCTAAATCAAAGCAAGCATTACTGGATGAGATGCTCTCAATCACGGATAATCCGTTATCACAACAGGCAAGTATGGACTTATTAGACCGGTTATATGAAGAGCGACTATTAACCGAAAGAGAGTCCCATTTAATGAATAAACTTTTACATCGGGATGTATTATCTATTCCGTTACCCAATCGAGATATTATTCGATCAAAATTGTTTCGCGAGTTAATTATGACATTGAAGGTTCACGATCGATAGGAGGGATTCATGTGGAATGTCAAAGATGTCATGAGAACACCGCTAGTGTGCATTATACTCAAGTGATCAATGGAAAAAAAGATGAGGTCCATTTATGTGAAAAGTGTGCAGAGAAAGAAGGCTATATGGATTTTTCCAACCAGCACCTTTCTATGCATCAGTTCTTGACAAGTATGGTTCCACTCGATTCGGCATTCAATAAAAGTCAAAGCATCAAACCGGAGACGACAACGCAATGTGACTATTGCGGGATGACCTATGGAGAATTCCGCAGAAAAGGAAAGTTTGGCTGTAGCCATTGTTACGAGTCGTTCTCTTCCTACTTGACACCCCTTCTAAAGCGAGTTCATAGTGGGAATACTGAACATGTTGGAAAGATCCCGAAAAGAATCGGTGGAAATTTACACAAGCAGCGTGAGGTTGAAAATTTGCGAGCAAAATTGCAAGAAGCAATTCAAACGGAAGCCTTTGAAGAAGCAGCAACAATAAGGGATCAAATCAATCAATTAAAGCAAGAGTTAGAAGAGGAACGAAAAGGTGGTGAAGCATAATGTCATTGCAGGACTTTATAGACGATGCCATCAGCCCTTGGTTAAATGACGGTGGAGAGGATAACGATATCGTTTTAAGCAGTCGCATTCGTTTAGCAAGAAACTTGGATAAAGTTCCTTTTCCTACTAGTGGTAAAGAAGAACCATTAGAAAAGGTATTAGAGTACATGGAAGAAGAGTTTAATGGCCAAACGTTCAATGGATTTAAAGATTTTCAACTTGCTAAGATTTCAGACCTTGATCCGGTAGAAAAAAGGGTTTTAATTGAGAAGCACTTGATTAGTCCGAATTTAGCTGAGAATGAACGCAGTGGGGCTGTTCTCATTTCAAAAAACGAACAAGTTTCAATAATGGTCAATGAAGAAGATCATTTACGATTGCAAATCTATTATCCAGGATTGCAACTGAAAAAAGCAGTAGATACTGCATTTGAAATCGATGATTGGATCGAGAGTAAAATTGGATATGCTTTTGATGAAGGGAAAGGCTATTTAACGAGTTGCCCGACAAATGTCGGTACAGGGTTAAGAGCATCCGTTATGATGCATCTTCCGGCATTGACAATGACAAATCAGATGAATCAGATTGTTCCTGAGATCAACAAGCTAGGGTTAGTTGTGCGTGGGATCTATGGAGAAGGTAGCGAGGCATTAGGCAACCTTTATCAAGTATCCAATCAAGTGACCTTAGGAAAGTCTGAGGAAGAAATCATTCAAGATTTAACAAGTGTAGTAAGAGAATTAATTGATAGCGAACGTAAGTCCAGAGAATGGATTGTTCAGCAATCGGGTATACAGTTAGAAGATAAACTGTTTCGCTCGTACGGAATTTTATCCAATAGCCGAATCATTCAATCGAAGGAAGCGTCGAAATGCTTGTCAGATATTCGTTTAGCAATTGATTTAGGATGGATTAAAGGTATTTCTAAAACAATCTTGAATGAATTAATGGTATTAACACAGCCCGGTTTCTTACAGCATTATGCAAAGAAAGGACTCTCACCGAGTGAACGGGATGTATTTCGCGCTAAATTGATTCGAGAACGACTAACGTTGGAAGAAGAGAAATAAAAGGAGGTCATTTAAATATGATGTTTGGTAAATTTACAGAAAGAGCACAAAAAGTATTGGCACTTTCACAAGAAGAAGCCTTACGATTAGGCCACAACAACATTGGAACGGAACATATTTTGTTGGGATTGATTAAAGAAGGCGAAGGCATTGCTGCTAAGGCATTGAAATCGCTTGATATCGATAGTGAAAAAATACAACAAGAAGTTGAACAGTTAATTGGAAAGGGAGAGGCGAAGAATCAAACGATTCATTATACGCCACGTGCTAAAAAAGTAATTGAACTTTCCATGGATGAAGCAAGAAAGTTGAATCATTCCTATGTCGGAACAGAGCACATTCTTTTAGGATTAATCCGTGAAGGTGAAGGAGTAGCAGCTCGCGTATTCAATAACTTAGGTGTCAGCTTAAATAAGGCACGCCAGCAAGTATTGCAACTACTTGGCAGTAATGACTCGACATCAGGTAACCCACATCAGCGGAAGCAAAAACAAAACTCAAATGCACAAACACCAACACTCGATTCATTAGCTTCTGATTTAACAGCTACTGCTCGAGAAGGAAATGTAGATCCAGTTATTGGACGAAGTGAGGAAATCGAGCGAGTGATTCAAGTGCTTAGCCGCCGCCGAAAAAATAACCCTGTATTAATTGGTGAGCCAGGTGTTGGTAAAACGGCGATCGCAGAAGGATTAGCGCAGCAAATTGTAAATAATGAAGTCCCTGAAATTCTTCGCGATAAACGAGTGATGACATTAGATATGGGTACCGTTGTTGCGGGTACGAAATACCGTGGTGAATTCGAAGACCGTTTGAAAAAAGTCATTGAAGAAATTCGCCAAGCGAAAAATATCATTTTATTCATTGATGAATTGCACACATTAATTGGTGCTGGTGGAGCAGAAGGTGCGATTGACGCATCCAACATTCTTAAACCAGCGTTAGCTCGTGGTGAACTGCAGTGTATCGGTGCTACGACATTGGATGAATACCGTAAGTATATCGAGAAGGATGCTGCGTTAGAACGTCGTTTCCAGCCAATTCAAGTGTCTGAACCAACGACAGAAGAATCGATTAAAATCTTACAAGGACTTCGTGATCGTTATGAAGCACACCACCGTGTGACAATTTCAGATGATGCGATCGAAAGTGCAGTGCGCTTATCAGATCGTTATATCACGGACCGGTTCCTACCGGATAAGGCCATTGATTTAATTGATGAAGCGGCATCTCGTGTCAGACTTCGTAACTATACCGTTCCACCAAACTTGAAAGAGTTGGAGGAAAAGCTGGATGAAGTGAAGAAGGAGAAAGATGCAGCTGTTCAAAGCCAAGAGTTTGAAACGGCAGCTTCTTTACGAGACAAAGAACAAAAGCTGAAAGATGAAGTTGAGAAAACGAAAAATGAATGGAAAGAAAAACAAGGGCAAGAGAGTTCCGAAGTGACATTAGATGATATTGCTCATGTCGTCTCCACATGGACTGGTGTTCCAGTTTCACGGATGGAAAAAGACGAAAAAGGACGTCTATTGAACTTAGAGGAAAACTTGCATAACCGAGTAATTGGACAGGAAGAGGCGGTTCAATCCATCTCGAAAGCAATTCGAAGAGCTCGTGCTGGACTAAAAGATCCGAAACGTCCAATTGGTTCATTCATTTTCTTAGGACCAACTGGTGTCGGTAAGACAGAACTTGCTCGCGCATTGGCATCAACGATGTTCGGAGAAGAAGATGCGATGATTCGAATTGATATGTCCGAGTATATGGAAAAGCACGCGACATCTCGACTTGTCGGTTCGCCTCCAGGATATGTAGGTTACGATGAAGGCGGCCAGTTAACAGAAAAAGTCCGTCAAAAACCATATTCCGTTATTCTGTTGGATGAGATTGAAAAAGCTCACCCAGAAGTGTTCAATATTTTGCTACAAGTACTTGAAGACGGTCGCTTAACTGACTCAAAAGGAAGAACAGTTGATTTCAGAAATACGATTTTAATTATGACATCCAACGTCGGCGCACATGAATTACGTCGGGAAAAATCCGTTGGCTTCAGCTTAAGTGATGATAAACGAGATTATAAGAGTATGAAAGATAAAGTGTTGGAAGAATTGAAGAAAGCATTCCGCCCAGAGTTTTTAAACCGGATCGACGACACGATCGTCTTCCATTCACTTGAAGAGAAGCATATCCGTCAAATTGTTAAATTGATGGTGAAACAGCTTCAGGATCGTTTAGAAGAAAATGAAATCCACTTTACACTTTCAGAAAAGGCGATTAACAAAATCGCTGACGAAGGAATGGACTTAGAATACGGGGCTCGCCCTCTCCGCCGTTCCCTTCAGAAAAACGTCGAAGACTTCCTTTCTGAAGAGTTACTGAAAGGTGACTTGGAAAAAGGTGAGTCGGTTGAAATCGATGTAGATGATAACGGTGATTTCTATGTCTCTGCGAAAAAAGCTTTTGAAGACGTAAAATAGTTGCTAATTTATTCAAACAGCCAGTAGGAAATGTACCCGCTGGCTGTTTTTTTCTTGTACAATAGAACTATAAAATGAGTGAGCAACTAACTCGAAAGATCGATAGAAAAGGAGCCTGAAAATGGCAAAGAAAAAAACAGTTTTCATGTGTCAGGAATGTGGATATGAATCCCCAAAATGGATGGGAAAGTGTCCGGCCTGTCATCAATGGAATACCTTTGTTGAAGAAAAGTTACAAACGACGAAAGAACGACATACATTCGGACAACAGGAAAGTAGAACGAGACGAAAGCCTACGACAATTAGTGAAGTGTCCATGCAAGATGAGAAACGTATACGAATTGATATGGAAGAAATGAATCGGGTTCTCGGCGGGGGAGTTGTACCAGGTTCGCTTGTGTTAATTGGTGGAGACCCCGGTATTGGGAAGTCTACGTTATTATTACAGCTATCATCCCAATTAGCAGCCGCAAAACATGCAGCTCTTTATATTTCTGGGGAGGAATCAGAGAAACAAACGAAACTTCGCGCGAGTCGGCTAAATATTAATAACGATTCATTGTACATTCTTTCAGAAACAAATTTGGAGTATGTCATCGACTCCATCAATGAAATGAATCCTGATTTTGTCGTCATTGACTCGATTCAAACAATCTATTTAGATACTGTCACTTCCGCAGCAGGATCTGTTTCGCAAGTTCGAGAATGTACCTCAGCCTTAATGAAAGTCGCCAAAACCAAAGGCATACCCATTTTTATTGTAGGCCACGTGACGAAAGAGGGAGCAATTGCTGGTCCTCGTCTGCTTGAACATATGGTGGATACGGTTCTTTATTTTGAAGGTGAGCGTCATCATGCTTTCCGTATTTT
Source organism: Allobacillus salarius (assembly GCF_007559425.1). Taxonomy (GTDB): domain Bacteria; phylum Bacillota; class Bacilli; order Bacillales; family Alkalibacillaceae; genus Allobacillus; species Allobacillus salarius. The sequence goes on from NZ_VMHE01000011.1 coordinate 6,841, forward strand.
GCGCAGTGTAAAAAATCGTTTCGGTAGCACGCATGAAATGGGTATTTTTGAAATGAAAGAAGAAGGGTTGGTCGAAGTTAGTAATCCTTCTGAGATTTTCTTAGAAGAGCGATCACAAGGAATTGCCGGATCGACGATTGTTGCCTCGATGGAAGGGACAAGACCGATGCTCGTAGAAATCCAAGCACTTATTTCCCCGACGCAATTTGGGAATGCTAGAAGAATGGCGACTGGATTAGACCATAACCGTGTGCCTTTATTGATGGCCGTTTTAGAAAAGCGAGCAGGCCTTCTCCTGCAAAACCAAGATGCTTATGTGAAAGTAGCGGGCGGCGTAAAGTTAGATGAGCCAGCCATTGACCTCGCTGTCGCTGTGTGTATTGCTTCAAGCTTTAGAGACCAGCCGACACAAAAAGACGATGTATTTATCGGAGAAGTAGGACTTACAGGTGAAATCCGACGCGTTTCACGGATTGAGCAGCGAATCAAAGAAGCGCAGAAATTAGGCTTTAAACGGGTGATCCTACCAAATCGGAATTTGAGTGGTATTACGAAACCAGATGGCATTGATTTAGTAGGTGTCGATTCAGTCCATGATGCTTTACGGATAGCTCTAGAATAAATCTGTTAAATCATTGTAACCAAATTGACATATAACTTTAACGATGATATACTGTTCTGTTTGTATCTTTTGACTATCAAATAAGCGGGTGGTATAATTTGAACCACCCAAAAATACTTTTTTAATGATGCACAAAGGAGGTGCTGAGATGCTAAAGAAGGTTGTCCAATTATTTATATTGGTGGCCGGTGGAATGATTGGTTTTTTATATGTCCCCGATATTAACCAGGTCGCAAACTATATGCCGAGCTGGCTCGTTCCGTATTTTGGTTTATTTTTAGGTGCACTCATATTCTTTTTTATTAGTTTATTTATAGCGGATTATATCGTTGGATTTTTAGTTTTTATCGAAGAGAAGTTAGTCGGGGTACCAGTGGCCGATTTATTGTTTGGAAGTATCGGGCTCGTCGTCGGATTGTTGATTGCATTTTTGATCAACACCTTCGTCCAAGGGCTAGGCATTCCCATTATTTCTGGGGTACTGCCCGTTTTCTTGTCCATTATCTTAGCCTATTTAGGTTTTCAAGTTGGGTTTAAGCGTCGAAATGAATTTGCGGGTCTTTTATCTAAAAAAGGACCAGAAGAAAAAGAGAAGACCACTCAAGAAAAAGCGAATAATCAACAAATCAAGCCGAAAATTCTTGATACAAGTGTCATTATTGATGGACGAATAGCTGATATTTGTGAAACGAAATTTCTAGAAGGCACCATTATGATTCCACGTTTTGTTTTGGAAGAATTGCAGCATATCGCGGATTCATCTGACTTATTGAAACGTAATCGAGGCCGCAGAGGATTGGATATTTTAAACCGGCTGCAAAAAGAGCTACCGGTGGATGTGCAATTTTATGAGGGTGACTTTGATGACATCCAAGAAGTAGATAGTAAGCTTGTGAAACTGACTAAGCTTCTGGATGGTATTTTAGTGACGAATGATTATAATTTAAATAAGGTTTCGGAGTTTCAAAACGTGAGTGTGTTGAATATTAATGACCTTGCAAATGCTGTGAAGCCGATTGTGCTACCAGGAGAAAAAATGCAAGTACATGTGATTAAGGCAGGAAAAGAAGATGATCAAGGTGTAGCTTACTTGGATGACGGGACAATGATTGTCATCGAGGAAGGTAAGAATTTCATCGGAAAAACAATTAAAGTTATTGTTACCAGCGTCTTGCAAACTTCTGCTGGTAGAATGATCTTTGCCAAGCCGAAAGCTTTTGAGCAGGCCCAATAATAAAACAGTGTACGAAAAGGTTGGCTCTAAGCTTCAGTTGAAGCGATGAAAGCCAACCTTTTATTAAGAAAGATATGTTGAAATTCGTTGTTGAATTTGTGTTCAACCAAAATGCAGGAGGATCCTATGGAATCATATCAGGTCATTATATTGGCGGCTGGTCAAGGAAAGAGAATGAAAGCAAATGTGAATAAGCAATTTATTACTATCGGTTCGGAACCGTTACTTGCGCATACAATAGATGTTTTTGAACAAGATGATTGGTGTGAGGCAATCTATTTAGTTATACAGCCAAACGATCGAGCAATGATTGAATCGATTGTAGCAGAAAAGAATTTTTCGAAAGTAAGGCAGTTTGTAACAGGTGGAAAAGAGCGTCAAGACAGTGTGCGGTTAGGGCTGGAAGCGGCCGACCCATCTAAGCTAACGATGATTCACGATGGTGCTAGGCCATTTGTGAGCCAGGAAGAGCTACACCGATTACATAAAGCAACAGAGAGGACAGGTGCTGCGTTTCTCGCTGTTCCCGTTACGGATACGATTAAGCAAGTTGAAGGCGGTCGTGTGAAAACGTTGAAACGAAGCGAGTTATACGCCGCTCAAACGCCGCAAGCATTTCGATATGACTTAATTCAGCGCGCTCATGAATGGGCACACAACGAAGGTATCCAGGCGACAGATGATGTGCAATTGGTTGAGTTAATGGACCAAGCAGTTGAAGTGGTGGAAGGCAGTTACCGGAATATGAAGCTGACAACACCGGAGGATATACAAAGAGCTGAAAATATGCTACAAATAAATAGGCATTCTAAACAAGAGGAGGAGCTATAATTGTTTCGGATTGGACAAGGTTTTGATGTACATCAGTTTGCACCGAATCGCCCTTGCATTATCGGAGGCGTTGAAATACCGCATGATCAAGGGTTAATCGGGCACTCGGATGCGGATGTTTTATTACACACAATAGCAGATGCTGCCCTTGGAGCAATTGGGGAAGGGGACATCGGGAAGCATTTCCCTGACACAGACCCAGCCTATAAAGATGCAGATTCAAAAGAATTGCTTCGTCATGTTTGGGCACTTGTAGAACAAAAAGGATTCACATTAGTCAATATTGATTGTACGGTCATTGCGCAAGCACCGAAAATGGCTCCTTATATAGACGATATCCGCAAAGTAGTAGCCGAATTACTGCAAGCGGAAACGGATCAAATTAATGTAAAAGCGACAACGACTGAACAGTTAAGCTTTATCGGTAGAAAAGAAGGGATCGCTGCACAAGCTGTGATTCTTTTGCAACAAAAATAAACAGTAATTTTTATTGATGGAGGGAATATCACCATGTCAGCACAAGAAGTACGTGTACGCTATGCACCAAGTCCGACTGGACATTTGCATATTGGAAATGCTCGAACAGCTTTGTTTAACTATTTATACGCTAGACATACAGGCGGTAAATTCATCATCCGTATTGAAGATACCGACCAGAAGAGAAACGTTGAAGGTGGAGAGCTTAGTCAGCTTAATTATTTGAAATGGCTAGGAATCGATTGGGATGAAAGTATCGATCGTGAAGGCGACTATGGCCCGTATCGCCAAATGGAGCGATTGGACATTTACCGAAAATATGTTGATGAGTTATTGGAACGTGATCTAGCTTATAAATGCTATATGACGGAAGACGAATTAGAGCAAGAAAGAGAAGAACAGCGGGCGAAGGGCCAAGTCCCAATGTACTCTGGTGCACACCGCAATCTGACTCAAGAAGAACAAGAGAAATACGAACAGGAAGGTCGTAAGCCTAGCATTCGTTTGCGCGTTCCAAGTCAAGAAACTTATACCTTTTTCGATATCGTGAAAGGGAAAATAACGTTTGAATCAGCTGACTTTGGTGATTGGGTTATTTTGAAAAAAGATGGCACACCGACGTACAACTTTGCGGTAGCAGTTGATGACCATCTAATGAAAATTACGCATGTCCTTCGTGGTGAAGACCATATTTCAAATACACCAAAACAAATGATGATCTATCGTGCATTTGATTGGGAAGTGCCTACTTATGCGCATATGACGTTGATCGTCAATGAAGAAAGAAAGAAACTCAGTAAACGTGATGAAAGTATTATTCAGTTCATTGAACAGTACGAAGAGTTAGGTTATTTGCCTGAAGCTTTGTTTAACTTCATTTCCTTGCTTGGTTGGTCCCCAGTTGGAGAAGAAGAAATCTTTACAAAAGAAGAATTTATTGAAATGTTCGACCCTGAGCGATTATCAACATCACCGGCTGTTTTTGATAGTGCGAAATTAAAGTGGATGAACAACCAATATATTAAGTCAAGCTCTTTGGAGCGAGTCATTCAATTAGCAAAACCACACTTATTAAAAGCAGGTAAAATCGAAGAAAATGCTGATGAAGAGACAGAAAAGTGGGTTCATGAATTGATTGCGTTATACAAAGAACAGCTAAGCTACGGTGCTGAAATTGTAGAGTTGACCGAATTGTTCTTCAAGAAAGAAGCGGAGTATTCAGGTGAAGCGATGGATGTTCTCAATCAAGAACACGTTCCTGAAATGCTTGCCAACTTCAAAACGCAGCTAGAAGGATTAGAATCTTTTGAAGCGGACGATATTAAAGCGGCAATTAAAGCAACTCAAAAAGATACTGGAAACAAAGGCAAGAAGTTATTCATGCCAATCCGCGTTGCAACGACAGCTGAGACAAACGGACCTGAATTACCACAGGCAATCCACTTACTTGGAAAAGAAACGGTCATTCATCGATTAGGTCAGTTAATTGATGAGTTAAATAATTCGTAACAACAATGGTTTTTTGTATATAATAACAATATATCAAGGAATAAAAACGTAGATGAGGAAAAGTAGCCGACTGAAAGGATCACAGAGAGAGCTGTAAAGGTGAGAACAGCTTTCCGGACAATCGGTGAAATGCCCCTCGGAGTTCTTTTTCTGAAATTCAGTAAGAAAAAGCGAGTAGCGATCGTTATCCGTCTGAGCGATAGGTGTTACACGCCTTGAAGCAGAGTGGAACCGCGTTAAATATACGCCTCTGTCTATTGAATGATAGACAGAGGCTTTTTGTGTTAAGTAGCTTTATAACTCGAAATGCAATTTTTAGAAAGCCGCCATCTACCAGAGAACATCATTTTTGTTCAAGAGGATATAAGCAACAAAGGGAGGAGGATGGATATGAGAAAATTTTTCAGTTTATTGAAAGATGATGTGAAAGTCGTCTTTGACCAAGACCCTGCAGCAAGAAATACGTTTGAAGTCTTATTGACGTATTCTGGCGTGCATGCCGTTTGGGCACATCGCTTTGCACATGGCTTTCATAAACGGAATATGAAATTTATCGCTCGTGTCATTTCACAAGTCAGTCGTTTTTTCACTGGAATTGAAATTCACCCAGGAGCAAAAATCGGACGCCGCTTTTTTATCGACCATGGAATGGCGGTCGTCATCGGTGAAACGTGTGAAATTGGTGATAATGTAACGTTGTATCAAGGAGTAACACTTGGTGGAACAGGTAAAGAGAAAGGAAAAAGGCATCCAACACTTAAGGATAATGTGCTTGTTGCAACCGGCGCGAAAGTATTAGGCTCCATCACGATTGAAGAACATTCAAAAATTGGAGCAGGGTCCGTTGTATTGAAAGACGTGCCGAAGCATTCAACCGTTGTTGGCATACCTGGACGTGTCGTTGTCCAAAATGGTGTGAAAGTAAGTAAAAATTTAGATCACCATAAAATGCCGGATCCGGTCCAAGAGCATTGCAACCGTTTAGAAGGCAGGATCAAAGAATTGGAGAAAGAACTGGCTAAGCTGAAAGGAGTGTCTGTGGATGACGATTAAGTTATACAATTCGTTAACGCGGAAAAAAGAGGAATTTCAACCGATAGAAGAAGGTAAAGTAAAGATGTATGTGTGTGGGCCGACCGTTTACAACTATATTCATATCGGAAATGCCCGCCCAGCAATCGTCTTTGATACGGTTCGTCGTTTCTTGGAGTATGTCGGATACGAAGTGGAATACGTATTAAACTTTACAGATGTCGACGATAAATTAATCAAAGCAGCTAAAGAACTAGGTGAGGAAGTTCCGGACATCGCCGAACGCTTTATCAAAGCGTATAAAGAGGATGTTTCTAAATTACACGTTCAAGAAGCGGTTCACCATCCGAGAGTTACCGAATCCATGGAAGAGATCATTGCTTTCATTGAAGGATTAATTGAAAAAGGCTTTGCTTATGAAGTGGATGGAGATGTATACTATCGGACAAGAAAGTTTGAAGAATATGGGAAGTTATCTCATCAATCGATAGACGAACTTCGCTCTGGAGCGAGAATACAAGTTGGAGAGAAGAAAGACGATCCGCTTGATTTTGCTTTATGGAAAAAAGCGAAAGATGGCGAAATCTCTTGGGAAAGTCCTTGGGGAGAAGGACGACCGGGGTGGCATATCGAATGTTCAGCTATGGCGAAAAAATATTTAGGTGAAACAATCGATATCCATGCGGGTGGTCAAGACTTAACTTTCCCACACCATGAAAATGAGATTGCACAGTCTGAAGCGAATAATGACAAAACGTTCGCAAACTATTGGATTCATAATGGTTATATTCAAATAGAAAATGAAAAAATGTCTAAATCACTAGGTAACTTTATTTTGGTGAAAGATATCATTGAGCAGTTTGATCCAAACATCATTCGATTTTTCATGCTAAGTGTTCATTACCGCAATCCGATTAACTTCAGCCAGTCGGTCATTGAAAATACGCGTAATAGCTTTGATCGAATCCAAACGGCTTATCAAAATTTGTTATATCGAAAAGAAACAAGTGTAAACTTAACAGATAACCATGCACAGTGGATGGATTCCATTGACGCACATCGTTCAAGCTTCATTGAAGAAATGAAAGATGACTTCAATACTGCCAATGCGATTTCAGTTCTGTTTGAATTGGCAAAAGACGCCAACCGTTATTTGGAAAACAAACAGACAGATACAACAGTTATCGATGTTTTCATCGAGCTGTTTGAAGAAATTACTGGAGTACTCGGACTGAAGTTAGAGACAGAGGAGCTACTTGATGAAGAGATTGAACAATTAATAGAAGAACGTGTTCAAGCAAGGAAGGACCGGAATTTCGGTCGTGCGGACGAAATTCGCGATTTATTGGATGAAAAAGGCATTGTATTAGAGGATACGCCACAAGGAACTCGATGGAAGCGGAAGTGAATGTATGACTGAACCATTTCAAATGAAAAGCTTGGCACTTGCTTATATGGGTGATGCCATCTATGAAGTTTACGTTAGGGCGTATTTAATTGAAAAAGGAGAGGTGAAGCCGCAAAAGCTTCACCAATCCGCTATATCAATTGTTGCGGCAACAGCACAAGCATCTACGGTGAAAAGCTGGCTTGATGACGGATTTCTAACGGAGAAAGAAGAAGCGATCGTGCGCAGAGGGAGAAACGCAAAGTCGAACAAACCGAAGAGTACGGATGTACAGACATATCGACTAAGTACCGCTTTTGAAGCATTACTCGGCTATTTATATTTAAATCAAGAGACAGATCGACTGGAACAATTGATATCGATGGCGATTATGGACGCAGAAGAAAGGAGAGCGAAACGTGAGTGAAGAATGGATTGTAGGAAGAAATGCCGTACTAGAAACATTGAAATCGGGACGTGCCATGAACAAAATGCTTGTTCTGGAGACGATGAAGCCTGCTGCTCAAGGTGAGCTCATACAGGCAGCGAAGCAAGCGAATATTCATGTGCAAAAAGTGCCGAGAAATAAACTTGACCAATTAGGTGAACATCACCAAGGTGTCGCTGCTTCTGTTGCTGCATATGAATATATAGATCTCGAAGATTTGCTTCGTATTCCAGAAGATAAAAACGAGACTCCTTTTTTCGTCCTGTTAGATGAGTTGGAGGATCCACATAACTTAGGATCCATTATGCGTACAGCCGATGCAATTGGTGTGCATGGAATCATTATTCCAAAAAGACGTTCAGTGCAACTGACACAAACGGTAGCGAAAGCATCTACCGGTGCGATTGAATACGTTCCTGTCGCCCGAGTGACGAATATGGCACAAACAATCGAGCGATTGAAAGAGGAAAACATTTGGGTAGTTGGAACCGACGCTTCAGCTTCCGAAGATTATCGACAAGGAACGTATGATATGCCGCTAGCTCTTGTGATTGGCAGTGAAGGAAAAGGAATCAGCCGCTTGGTCGCGAAAAAGTGTGATTGGCATATTAAATTGCCGATGGTTGGTCATGTTACATCACTAAATGCTTCTGTTTCGGCGAGCTTGCTCATGTATGAAGTATACCGAAAACGGAATCCGTTAGGTGAATGATCCATGATTGTACTCATTGTTGATGGCTACAACATGATTGGTGATTGGCCCGTGCTGAAGGAGTTAAAAGAAAAAAGCTTAGAAGAGGCACGGGCGAAGTTAGTTGAGTTGTTAGCGGAATTTCAAGCTTATATGGATTATCGGATCATTGTCGTATTCGATGCTTATAATGTTAAAGGGCCAGAGAGCCGCGAAACATTCAAAAAAGTTCAATTGATTTATACGAAAGAAAATGAAACAGCTGATGAAGCGATTGAAAAATTGATCAAAGAAGTAAAAAACGTCAAAACGAAAGTGTATGTAGCAACATCTGACTTTCAAGAACAATGGACTGTTTTTTCACAAGGAGCGTTACGAAAGTCGGCTCGGGAGCTGTTTTTGGAGATTCAGCGTATGGAAAAAGACATCCAAATCGACCTAGCGAATAACCAGAAGTTAGCTCCCAAACATAAGATCTTACTTGACCAAGACCTTCGCTCGAAATTTGAAAAAATGAGAAGAGGAAGAAAATAATACAAAACAATAGTTGACTGAAAATTCACAAATCCTGTATAATAATGTTGTATACTTATATCTGTTATCATTCAGGAGGAGCTAACGTGATCACTAAGACAGAGTTAAAAATGAAACAGGACATGATGGAATCGGAAGACGAACGCCTCGTGGAACTCGTTCAGCAGGGGGATGGGCAAGCCTTGAATCAATTGATTCTGAAGTATAAAGGCTTTGTCCGCGGGAAAGCTCGTACATATTTTCTAATTGGTGCAGATCGAGAAGATATCATTCAAGAAGGGATGATCGGTTTATATAAAGCAATCCGTGATTACCGACCGGACAAGCTTTCATCGTTTAAGATGTTTGCAGAGCTTTGTGTAACACGCCAAATTATTACGGCAATCAAAACAGCCACTCGGCAGAAGCATATTCCGTTGAATTCCTATGTTTCGTTAGACAAACCTATTTATGACGAAGATTCTGACCGTACATTAATTGATATTATTGCGGAAGATGAACTAGGTGATCCGGAGAAGCTATTGATCAACCGTGAGAAAAATGGTGATATGGAAATCAAAATGCGTGAAGTGTTAAGTGAGCTCGAGCAAGAAGTTCTAAACCTTTATTTAGACGGATGCTCGTATCAAGAGATTTCACTAAAATTAAATCGTCACGTTAAATCGATTGACAATGCTCTCCAGAGGGTGAAAAGAAAGTTGGAACGTTACTTGCAAGTGAGCGAAGTAACGCTTTAAACATAATTTGACACACTCTTACCCTCGTGGTAAGTTTATTGGGTATGAATGAAATCAGATTGAGGTTAACTTTATGAGAAAAAAAGTAGCACTGGCATGTTCAGTTTGCCAGTCGCGTAATTATACAACAGACAAAAATACAAATTCTAGTGAACGGATTGAAATAAAAAAGTTTTGTAAAACGTGTGGTAGTCATACGTTACATCGAGAGACGAAATAGTGTGCAGCAAGGTAAGGGGGATGTAAATGGTCAAGTTCTTAAAAGATGTCAATCGAGAAATGCGTAAAGTATCGTGGCCTAAAGGAAATGAGCTAACTCGATATACTGTGATCGTATTGGTAACTGTTATTTTCTTTGGTGTCTTTTTCACCGTAACTGATTTAGTTTTATCTCAAATTTTAGAACTCTTTTAATTCAATGGTTTAATGACAGAGTGTTGTGCTATAATAGCTAATGACATAAAACCCGCTTGCCGGGTTTTTTATTATACATTTTTTTGCTTAACAACGTATCATTCAAACAACAAGTAAGGCATTGAGATGAGAGTTCAGACTGTTGGAAGATGAGAAAGCAGAAGCTACTCGGATCTCTTTGGTTTCTCATGTTGCAATAGATTGAGATGTTTGGAAATCGATAGGGTCATCGAATAGGAGGGAAGGCATAAGCCTGTAATTATGGAGAAAAACTGGTATGTGGTTCATACGTATTCTGGTTATGAAAACAAAGTTAAATTAAACTTGGAAAAAAGAATCGAATCAATGGGCATGGAAGATAAGATTTTTAGAGTGATTGTTCCTGAAGAGGAAGAGACGGAAGTTAAAAATGGCAAAAGAAAGACAGCTTTGAAGAAAGTGTTCCCGGGATATGTTTTGACAGAGATGATCATGACGGATGATTCGTGGTTTGTCGTCAGAAATACACCTGGCGTCACAGGGTTCGTGGGATCAACAGGAGCTGGGCAAAAGCCGACACCATTATTGCCAGAAGAATCGGAACGGATTTTAAAACGAATGGGTGTCAAAGATCAAGCGCCTGAAATTGATTTTGAATTAAAAGAGACGGTCCGCGTGACAGAAGGCCCTTTCGCAAATTTCACTGGTACAATCGAGAATATCGATACGGATAAACTGAAGGTCAAAGTCCACGTCAACATGTTTGGTAGAGAAACCCCTGTCGAACTAGACTTTAATCAGATTGAAAAATTATAACAAACCACTTGCATTCATAGTTGAAAAATGCTAAGATTTTTATGTTTCTCATGGCCTTATAGGCTAATGATAAAAATGAGTGGGAGGGGCAAGCCCCAATTACCACATCACGGACTTTAAGGAGGTGTGTCTCGTGGCTAAAAAAGTAGTTAACGTTATTAAACTTCAAATTCCAGCAGGTAAAGCAAACCCTGCACCGCCAGTCGGTCCTGCATTGGGTCAAGCTGGTATTAATATCATGGGATTCTGTAAGGAATTTAACGCGCAAACACAAGATGAAGCTGGCATGATTATCCCGGTTGAAATTTCTGTTTTTGAAGATCGTTCATTTACTTTCATAACAAAAACTCCACCGGCTGCTGTGCTTCTTAAGAAAGCAGCAGGTATTGAATCCGGCTCTGGTGAACCAAACCGTAACAAGGTCGCAACAGTTAAACGCGATCAAGTACGTGAAATTGCTGAAACAAAAATGCAGGATTTAAACGCTGCTGATGTGGATGCTGCAGTACGTATGGTAGAAGGTACTGCCCGCAGCATGGGTGTTACGATTGAAGACTAATGTCAATGCTATGAAAGGTTGCGGATGATTACTTTCGCAACCTTTATTACAGGTTAACAAAAGTCCAGTAGAGACGAATGTCTTTACCCGAAGATTTACTCCGGTAAGTTTTCGTAAGTGGGAGGTTTAACCGTTAAAACCACAATGAGGAGGAAAATATAATGGCTAAAAAAGGTAAAAAATATAGCGAAGCACTAAAATTAGTTGATCGTTCAAAAAGCTATGATTCTAAAGAAGCTATTGAGCTTGTGAAAAAAGCATCTACAGCTAAGTTCGATGAAACTGTTGAAGCTGCTTTCCGTTTGGGTGTTGACCCTAAGAAAGCTGACCAACAAATCCGTGGCGCAATGGTATTGCCACACGGTACTGGTAAAACACGTCGTGTTCTTGTCTTTGCAAAAGGAGACAAAGCTAAAGAGGCTGAAGCGGCAGGCGCTGACTACGTAGGCGATCAGGAATACATCAGCAAAATCAATGAAGGTTGGTTTGATTTTGATGTGATCGTTGCTACACCAGACATGATGGCTGAAGTCGGTAAGCTTGGTCGTGTACTTGGACCAAAAGGTTTAATGCCTAACCCGAAAACTGGTACAGTTACTTTCGAAGTTGAAAAAGCTGTTCAGGAAATCAAAGCAGGTAAAGTTGAATACCGCGTTGATAAAGCAGGTAACGTTCACGTTCCAATCGGAAAAGTCTCTTTCGAAGACGACAAATTGGTAGAGAACTTTGCTGCAATCACTGAAACACTAGTGAAAGCAAAGCCTCAAGCTTCAAAAGGTAAATATATGCGTAATGCTGCCATCTCATCAACGATGGGACCTGGTGTACGCGTAGACGTATCAAGTTTCACCAATTAATCAAGAAATCATTGACTTTTTGATAAACGGCATATATACTATGTCTTGTCAATTAAATAAATGAATGAATTATACCGTAGACAGCAGGAGCAATTTCAATTGCTTAAACAAATCCTGCCGAGGTGTGTGATTTTTGCATTCAATCTATCAAACGTGGATTGAGTCGTAAATGTGTAAACAATCATGCTCCCATGTCTACATGGGAGCTTTTTTAATGGATAAAAGTGATTGACACGCTCACGGTATGAGGAATCAATTTTCAATTAGGAGGTGGAACGATGAGCTCAATTATCGAGCAAAAGAAACAGCACGTGGAAGAAATCGCTGAGAAGTTTTCAAATGCAAAAACAGCTGTATTAGTTGATTATCGTGGATTGAATGTTGAAGAAGTCACTGAACTTCGTAAACAATTAAGAGAAGCGGGCGTTGAATATAAAGTTTACAAAAACACAATGACACGCCGTGCAACTGAAAAAGCAGGCTTTGAAGAACTACACGAAGTTTTAGTTGGACCGACAGCCATCGCTTTCTCTGAAGACGATGCAGTTGCACCAGCTAAAGTGTTAGGTGGATTTGCGAAAGAGCATGAAGCTTTGGAAATCAAAGGTGGCATTGTTGAAGGAAACGTTGCGACACTCGATCAAATCAAAGAACTTTCCGAACTACCATCTCACGAAGGGCTTCTATCTATGCTTTTAAGCGTACTACAAGCTCCAGTCAGAAACTTTGCATACGCAACAAAAGCGATTGCAGAGCAAAAAGAAGAAGAAGGTGCCTAAATATAAGCGCCTAATCGTATAGACGTTAACTAAAAATACTAAGGAGGATTTAACATGTCTAAAGATCAAATCATTGATGCGATTAAAGAAATGTCCGTTCTAGAATTGAACGATCTAGTAAAAGCTATTGAGGAAGAATTCGGTGTTACAGCTGCTGCACCAGTTGCAGTTGCTGGCGGTGGCGGAGAAGAAGCTGCTGAAGAAAAATCTGATTTCGACGTTGTACTTGAAGATGCAGGTGCTTCTAAGATTAAAGTTGTTAAAGCAGTTCGTGAAATCACAGGCCTTGGCTTGAAAGATGCGAAAGAACTTGTTGACAACGCACCAGGCGCTATTAAAGAAGGCGTAGCTAAAGAAGAAGCTGAAGAAATGAAAGCTAAACTTGAAGAAGTTGGCGCGAAAATCGAACTTAAATAGTCAACAAACTCCAATAAGCTCGCTGAACCAGTTCAGCGAGCTTGATTTTTCATGGATTGAACAAATTCAAATAAAGTTATTCCTAGATGAATTTTCAATGAAGGTGGTCGGTTAAATGAGCGAGCACTATTATGAGCGTCACCCCACAAGTGAAAGCAATCCTACTTTTTTCAACGCAATATTAAACACGTTCACATTTACTTTCCAAACAGATGATGGTGTATTTTCCAAAAAACAAGTTGATTATGGCACAAAAGCGTTATTGGCACAATTTAAGCAGCCGAAGGTTATGGGTGAATTTTTAGATGTCGGTTGTGGATATGGTCCGATCGGAATTACGTTAGCAAAACAGTTTCCGGGACGATCTGTTGTAATGGTTGATGTCAATGAGCGTGCGATCCGCTTAGCACAAGAGAATATTGAATTGAACGATTTGGAAAATGCGAAGGTTCGTTTCAGTGATGCATTATCTGCTGTTAAAGATGAACAATTTGCTTCGGTCATTACGAATCCACCATTTCGTGCTGGAAAGAAAGTGGTTCATCAAATAATGGAAGAAAGCTTTGATGTATTAAAACCTGGTGGCGAACTATGGGTTGTTGTACAGAAAAAGCAAGGCGCACCTTCATTAAAGAAAAAGCTAGAATCATTATTTTCACAAGTGGATACAGTCAGCAAAGATAAAGGGTACTATATTTTGCGTGCCCAAAAGTTTGACTAGCTATCATACGGTGTGATAACATTAAAAAATGCCAATAGATTTATTTTTTTGTCAAGTGTTTTTTGAAAAAATACTTGTCGGCAGATCTGGATGGTAAAAACAGATGAAGTTACGATTCTACTGTTCTGATGTATAATATTCTTCAGATAAACCGATAATGGTACCGTTCATTAAACATGAATTGAGGTCTTAATGGTACATGAAACTTCTTCTATTAACTTATAACTTTATAACTTGACATTCTTAGGAATGTTCAAATAGATGCTTGCATTAAGCCTTTTAAAGCAAGCAAGTTCGGCATGCATTCTTGTCGGACCATTTTTATTTTACTTAAGCTCTTTCTGAAAAGTCCTCTCCGATGAATGTGGAGGTTCATCAGTTAGGATGAGAGAGCTCTTTCTTTTAAATCTGGTAGTTGAGGGGTGAAGCAGTTGTTAGGTCAACTAGTCCAATATGGTCGACACCGCCAGCGTAGAAGTTACGCGCGAATTAGTGAAGTTCAAGAGCTTCCTAACTTAATTGAAATTCAAACCGCTTCTTATGAATGGTTCTTGGAAGAAGGTTTGAAAGAGATGTTCAAAGATATTTCACCGATTGAAGATTTCACCGGTAATTTATCTTTGGAATTTGTGGATTATAGTTTAGGCGAGCCTAAATATCCATTGGATGAAGCGAAAGAGAGAGATGTGACATATAACGCCCCGTTGCGGGTAAAAGTTCGTCTTTTGAACAAAGAGTCTGGGGAAGTGAAAGAACAAGAAGTCTTTATGGGTGATTTTCCGTTAATGACAGAAAACGGAACATTCATCATCAATGGCGCAGAGCGTGTTATTGTATCCCAGCTTGTGCGTTCACCGAGCGTTTATTTCAATGACAAAATTGATAAAAACGGTCGTAAAGGTTACACATCAACCGTCATTCCTAGCCGTGGTGCATGGTTGGAAATGGAAACGGACGCGAAAAACGTTGTTCATGTACGAATCGACAGAACCCGTAAATTGCCGATCACGGTTTTATTGCGTGCACTCGGATTCAGCTCAGACGAAGAAATTATCGACCTAATCGGTGATAATGAGTATTTACGTAATACGTTAGATAAAGACAATACTGAAGATAGCGATAAAGCGCTTATTGAAATCTATGAAAGATTACGTCCTGGAGAACCGCCAACGGCTGAAAACGCACGTAGTTTATTGTTCTCACGCTTTTTTGACCCGAAACGCTATGACCTAGCACGGGTAGGACGTTATAAAATGAATAAAAAGCTTCATATTAAAAATCGTTTATTCAACCAAGTGTTGGCAGAGACGATTGCAGATGAAGAGACTGGTGAAGTGCTCGCCCGAAAAGGTGACAAATTGAACCGTCGTTTACTGGATAAATTGATTCCTTACTTTGAGAAGGAAGAAGACGCAGCTGGCGAAAAGATTCTAGAGCCGCAAGATGGCGTGTTAGATGAACCAGTTAAAGTTCAATCCATTAAAATTTTCGATCCGACAGACCCAGAGGGCGAAAGAACATTAAATGTTGTGAGTAATGGAAATGTCAGCCAAGACATTAAGCATATTACGTACGAAGATATTTTAGCTTCCATTAACTATTTCTTTAACATTTTGCATGAAGTCGGAAACACAGACGACATTGACCACTTAGGTAACCGTCGTTTGCGCTCTGTTGGTGAATTGCTTCAGAATCAGTTCCGAATCGGTCTGTCAAGAATGGAACGTGTCGTTCGAGAAAGAATGTCCATCCAAGATAGTGAATCGATTACACCGCAGCAACTGATCAACATCCGACCGGTCATTGCATCTATTAAAGAGTTCTTCGGAAGCTCTCAGCTATCACAGTTTATGTATCAAACGAATCCATTGGCTGAATTGACGCATAAACGACGTCTTTCAGCGTTAGGACCTGGTGGTTTGACGCGCGAACGTGCTGGTTTCGAAGTGCGTGACGTTCACTACTCTCACTATGGTCGTATGTGTCCGATTGAAACGCCAGAAGGTCCAAATATTGGGTTGATTAACTCATTATCTTCCTTTGCGCGTGTTAATCCATTCGGCTTTATTGAAACACCATATCGTAGAGTTGATCACGAAACAGGTGTAGTTACTACTGAAACTGACTATCTAACAGCAGACGAAGAAGATAACTATATTGTCGCACAGGCGAACGCACCATTGAATGATGATGGCACATTCCAAAACGAAGAAGTCATCGCTCGTTTCCGTGGTGAAAACATTGTCGTCGATCGTGATCAGATTGACTATATGGACGTTTCTCCAAAACAAGTTGTATCAGCTGCGACAGCATGTATTCCATTCTTGGAAAACGATGACTCAAACCGTGCATTGATGGGTGCGAACATGCAGCGTCAGGCTGTACCATTGTTGCGAGCCGAAGCTCCTTTAGTAGGAACAGGCATGGAATACGTATCAGGAAAAGACTCCGGTGCTGCAGTCATCAGCAAGCATGATGGGATTGTTGAAAGAGTAGATGCGAAAGAAATTTACGTTCGTCGCATTTCTGAAGTAGACGGAAAAGAAGTAGAAGGCGATTTAGATCATTATCGCTTACAGAAGTTCATCCGTTCGAACCAAGGAACGTGCTACAACCAAAAGCCGATCGTCTCAAAAGGCGACCGCGTCGTAAAAGGAGAAATCCTTGCTGACGGTCCATCGATGGATAATGGTGAATTGGCACTTGGTCGAAATGCTCTCGTTGCATTTATGACTTGGGATGGATATAACTACGAGGATGCGGTCATCATGAGTGAACGCTTCGTCAAGGATGACGTATTTACTTCAATCCACATCGAAGAGTTTGAATCAGAAGCGAGAGATACTAAGCTCGGACCGGAGGAAATCACTCGTGATATTCCGAACGTTGGAGATGAAGCGCTGAAAAACTTGGATGAAGACGGAATTATCCGCGTTGGTGCAGAAGTCGTGGATGGCGATATTCTTGTCGGAAAAGTAACTCCTAAAGGTATGACTGAACTATCTGCAGAAGAACGCTTATTACATGCAATCTTCGGAGAAAAAGCTCGAGAAGTTCGTGACACGTCGCTACGTGTGCCAAATGGCGGTGGCGGAATCGTTCACGATGTGAAAGTATTTAACCGAGAAGACGGTGATGAGCTTTCTCCTGGTGTGAACAAACTCGTTCGTGTGTATATCGTTCAGAAGCGTAAGATTTCAGAAGGGGATAAAATGGCTGGTAGACACGGTAATAAAGGTGTTATCTCAAAAATTCTACCTGAAGAAGACATGCCATTTATGCCAGACGGTACCCCGGTAGACGTTATGTTGAACCCGCTTGGCGTTCCATCTCGTATGAATATCGGTCAGGTTCTTGAGCTCCATTTAGGAATGGCTGCTAGAGAAATGGGCATTCATGTTGCGACACCGGTATTCGACGGAGCGAACGAAGAAGATGTATGGGAAACGATGACAGAAGCCGGCCTTGCTAGAGATGGTAAAACAGTTCTCTATGATGGTCGTTCTGGCGAAGCATTTGATAACCGCGTATCCGTAGGTGTCATGTACTTGATCAAGCTTGAACACATGGTAGATGATAAATTGCACGCTCGTTCCACTGGACCATACTCATTGGTTACACAGCAGCCACTTGGTGGTAAAGCTCAATTCGGTGGACAGCGTTTCGGTGAGATGGAAGTTTGGGCATTGGAAGCATATGGTGCCGCATATACACTACAGGAAATCTTAACCGTTAAATCGGATGACGTCGTTGGACGTGTACAAACATACGAAGCGATCGTCAAAGGTGAAAATCTGCCAGAGCCAGGTGTACCAGAATCGTTCCGCGTCTTGATCAAAGAGCTTCAAAGTCTTGGGATGGACGTTAAGATGCTGACAGATGAACAGAACGAAATCGACATGAGAGATTTAGAAGATGATGAGCAAGCTGGCGAACAGCTGAATGTCGATATAGAGAACAAAGAAACATCAGATGAATAAAGCCAGAAGATAAAACCACCTATCGCAGGATAAAATAAGGGAGGTAGGCTCCTTGATAGATGTCAATAAGTTTGAGTTTATGAAAATTGGTTTAGCCTCACCGAATAAGATTCGTTCTTGGTCTTACGGTGAAGTGAAAAAGCCAGAAACAATTAACTATCGTACGTTGAAGCCTGAAAAGGACGGTCTTTTCTGTGAGCGAATTTTTGGACCGACAAAAGATTGGGAATGTCACTGTGGTAAATACAAACGTGTTCGTTATAAAGGTGTCGTTTGTGATCGCTGTGGCGTTGAAGTAACGAAATCAAAAGTACGAAGAGAGCGTATGGGGCATATTGAATTAGCTGCCCCTGTCTCTCATATTTGGTATTTTAAAGGGATCCCGAGTCGTATGGGACTAGTGTTAGACCTCTCACCACGTGCGTTGGAAGAAATTATTTACTTTGCTTCCTACGTCGTTACAGAGCCAGGTGACACACCTCTCGAAAAGAAACAGTTGCTTTCAGAGAGAGAATACCGAACTTATTATGATAAGTACGGTAATGTCTTCAAGGCACAAATGGGTGCGGAAGCAATCCGTAAACTTCTTCAAGATATCGATTTGGAGAAGGAAGTTCACGAATTAAAAGAAGAGTTGAAAACAGCTCAAGGTCAGAGACGTACGAGAGCCATCAAGCGTTTAGAGGTTCTTGAATCTTTCCGTAATTCTGGAAACGATCCGTCTTGGATGATTTTAGATGTACTGCCAATCATCCCTCCAGAACTACGTCCAATGGTTCAGTTGGATGGTGGTCGATTCGCAACGTCTGACTTGAACGACTTATACCGCCGGGTTATTAACCGGAACAACCGATTGAAAAGATTGTTAGATCTTGGTGCACCATCCATTATCGTTCAAAACGAAAAACGGATGCTCCAAGAATCTGTAGACGCACTCGTCGACAACGGTCGTCGTGGTCGTCCAGTTACTGGACCAGGAAACCGTCCGCTAAAATCTCTTTCACATATGCTGAAAGGTAAACAAGGGCGTTTCCGTCAAAACTTATTAGGTAAACGTGTTGACTATTCCGGACGTTCAGTAATCGTCGTTGGACCGAACTTGAAGATGTATGAGTGTGGATTGCCGAAAGAAATGGCTATTGAATTATTCAAGCCATTTGTTATGCGTGAACTCGTTAAGCGCGGCTTAGCACACAACATCAAGTCAGCCAAACGAAACATTGAACGATTACGTCCAGAAATCTGGGGCGTGTTGGAAGATGTCATTAAAGAACACCCTGTCTTATTAAACCGTGCACCAACACTGCACCGTTTAGGGATTCAAGCATTCCAGCCTAAATTGGTAGATGGCCGTGCCATCCGTTTGCACCCGCTCGTTTGTACAGCATATAACGCTGACTTTGACGGAGACCAAATGGCTGTTCACGTACCACTTTCACCAGAGGCACAAGCAGAAGCAAGAATTCTTATGCTTGCGGCACACAACATTTTGAATCCGAAAGACGGAAAACCAGTCGTTACACCTTCTCAAGACATGGTATTAGGAAACTACTACTTGACGCTTGAGAGAGAAAACGCACTTGGTGAAGGTTTTGTATTCGGTAATGCAGATGAAGCAAGACTCGCTTACGATAACGGCTATGTACATTTACACAGCCGGATTGCAATCGATGCGGGATCATTGAAAAATCCGAAGTTTACAGAAGAGCAAAACAAAAAGTTATTGCTAACAACTGTCGGAAAGATAATTTTCAATGATATCTTGCCGCCAACGTTCCCTTACATGAACGAACCGTCCAAATCGAATCTACATGATGGACTTGAAGATCATCACTTTATCGATCGAGACGTCAATGTGAAGGAAGCGTTGAAAGAACGCGAGCTGAATTTACCATTCAAAAAAGGTATTCTCGGAGATATCATTGCGGAAGTCTTTAAGTTTTATAAACTTTCAGAGACGTCTAAGATGCTTGACCGTTTGAAGGACTTAGGCTTTAAGTACTCAACGAAAGCCGGGATTACCATTGGTGTTTCCGATATCGTTGTACTGGCAGATAAAAATGAGATCTTGGATGAAGCACAAGAAAAAGTAGATAACGTTCAGAAGCAGTTTAAGCGAGGACTTATCACGGACAGCGAACGTTATGACCGTGTCATTCAAATTTGGACAGATGCCAAAGACGTCATTCAAGAAAAACTGATGAAGTCATTGGAACCGTTGAACCCAATCTTCATGATGAGTGACTCGGGTGCGCGTGGTAACCCATCTAACTTTACGCAGCTTGCAGGTATGCGTGGCTTGATGGCTAACCCATCTGGACGAATTATCGAACTACCAATTAAATCGAGCTTCCGTGAAGGACTAACTGTCTTGGAATACTTTATTTCCACGCACGGTGCACGTAAAGGTCTTGCAGATACGGCGCTGAAAACGGCAGACTCTGGTTACTTAACACGTCGTTTGGTAGATGTTGCACAAGATGTCATCATCCGTGAAGAGGATTGCGGTACTGACCGTGGCATGACGGTTTCCACTATACAGGAAGGAAACGAGGTCATCGTTCCTTTAAGTGATCGCTTAGTTGGAAGAACAGCGTTCAGAGCTGTGAAACATCCAGAAACAGGCGATGTCATCGTTCAGCGTAATGAGTTAATTACTGAAGATATTTCCGCTGAAATTTTAGAAGCGGGCATTGAATCAGTAACGATCCGTTCTGTATTCACATGTAACACGCAACATGGTGCTTGTAATAAGTGTTACGGACGTAATATGGCGACAGGCGACCAAGTAGATGTTGGTGAAGCAGTTGGTATTATTGCAGCTCAATCGATCGGTGAGCCAGGTACTCAGTTAACAATGCGTACCTTCCACACAGGTGGGGTTGCAGGTGATGATATTACCCAAGGTTTGCCGCGTATTCAAGAAGTCTTTGAAGCACGTAATCCGAAAGGTAAAGCAGTTATCACAGAAATCAACGGTACCGTTACGGATATTAATAGTGAAAAAGATAAAAAAGAAGTCATTGTACAAAGTGATGTGGAAACGAAGACGTACACGACACCGTACAATGCACGTATAAAAGTAGAAGTTGGAGACGTCGTCGAATCAGGCGAGGCGTTGACGGAAGGTTCAATCGATCCGAAAGAATTGATTGTTGTTCAAGGAACACAAGGCGTACAGGAATACTTGCTTAAAGAAGTACAAAAAGTATACCGTATGCAAGGTGTTGAGATCAGTGACAAACACATTGAAGTCATGGTCCGTCAAATGCTTCGTAAAGTCCGTGTGAACGACGCCGGAGATACAGAATTGCTTCCTGGTTCACTCATGGAAGTCAATCAGTTTAGAGAAGCTAACCAAGAAGTGTTGTTGGAAGGTAAACAACCAGCGACAGCCAAACCGGTCATTCTTGGTATTACGAAAGCATCACTTGAAACAGACTCCTTCTTGTCTGCGGCATCCTTCCAGGAGACTACTCGTATCCTGACAGATGCAGCGATAAAAGGTAAGTACGATGAATTGCTCGGATTGAAAGAGAACGTCATCATCGGTAAACTTGTCCCAGCAGGTACGGGGTTACAAAGATATCGACGCTTAGAAGCTGAAAAAGATGAAGCTTTCCAAGAAACAGAAGAAGAAAACTTAGAAGAACAAACACAAGAAATATAAGGTTTGGAGCACCTTGAAAAAGATTGATGTTATCATTGACAACATTTTTAGACAATGATAATATATTCAAGGTGCTTCATACTAAAGTTGTTACTTTGGAGGATTACGAGAATGTCTTATGAAAAAGTAGCAGAAGCTAAAAATAATTTAGTCATTGGAGCGAAACAAGTACAAAAAGCCATGAAAGATGGCGAAGTACTAGAAGTCGTAGTTGCAGAAAATGCTGAACGACGTGTGACGGATCACATACTGCTTACTGCTGACCAAATGAACGTACCCGTTGTATTTGTCGAATCGATGAAACAATTGGGGAAAGCAAGTGGTATTGAAGTAGGCGCAGCTACAGTGGCAATCAAAAAATAAACTTTGCACGACCTGTTCGTGTTAAGTTTTGTTTTTTGCTTAAAGATGAACCACCTGGATGTGTGGGATTACAAAACGAGACAAGAAGGGAGGAAACAACATGCCAACTATTAACCAATTGGTGCGTAAAGGACGTCAATCCAAAACAAAAGGTTCTGACTCTCCAGCACTTAATAAAGGTTTCAACTCGTTCAAGAAAAAATTTACGAATAACAATGCTCCACAAAAACGCGGAGTTTGTACACGTGTTGCTACTATGACTCCTAAAAAGCCAAACTCAGCACTTCGTAAATATGCACGTGTTCGTTTGTCTAACCAGATTGAAGTTACAGCTTACATTCCTGGAATTGGGCACAACTTGCAAGAGCACAGTGTCGTATTAATTCGCGGTGGCCGTGTAAAAGACTTGCCAGGGGTACGTTACCACATCGTACGTGGTGCATTAGACACTGCCGGTGTTGAAGGACGTAAACAGAGCCGTTCTAAATACGGTGCGAAAAAAGCTAAAAAATAAGTAACAACTATAAACGATGAGGAAAGGAGGAGTAGCTATGCCACGTAAAGGAGCCGTACCAAAAAGAGATGTGTTGCCAGATCCGATTCACGAATCAAAACTAGTAACACGTCTAATCAACCAAATTATGGTTGACGGTAAAAAAGGTGTTGCCCAAAAAATTCTTTATAATGCGTTTGATCTTGTTGGTGAACGTACTGGTCAAAACCCAATGGACGTATTTGAAGAAGCAATGAAAAACGTTATGCCTGTTCTTGAAGTTCGTGCTAGACGTGTTGGTGGGTCTAACTACCAAGTACCAATGGAGGTTCGTCCAGAACGTCGTCAAGCGCTAGGTTTACGTTTCATCGTAAACTATTCAAGACTCCGCGGGGAGAAAACGATGGAAGAGCGTCTTGCGAATGAAATCATGGATGCAGCCAACAATACAGGTGCAGCAGTGAAACGTCGTGAAGAAATGCATAAAATGGCTGAAGCCAACAAAGCTTTCGCACACTATCGCTGGTAAAAATCATTTAATAAAAAAACATAGCAGTTATGCAGAAAGGAGAAATGATTATGCCAAGAGAGTTCTCCTTAGACAAATATCGTAATATCGGAATCATGGCTCACATTGATGCCGGTAAAACTACTTGTACTGAAAGGATTCTTTTCTATACTGGTAGAATTCATAAACTCGGAGAAACTCACGAAGGTGCATCTCAAATGGACTGGATGGATCAGGAGCAGGAGCGTGGAATCACGATTACCTCTGCTGCGACAACAGCTCAGTGGAATGACCATCGTATCAATATCATTGATACTCCAGGACACGTTGACTTTACAGTAGAAGTTGAACGTTCCCTACGTGTTCTTGACGGTGCTGTAGCATTGTTAGACGCACAGTCTGGAGTTGAGCCGCAAACAGAGACAGTGTGGCGCCAAGCAACAACATACGGCGTACCGCGTATTGTATTTATTAACAAAATGGATAAAGTGGGGGCTGACTTCCTTTATTCCGTAGGCACATTGAAAGAAAGATTGGGGGCAAATGCTCACCCAGTCCAGCTACCAATCGGTGCTGAAGACCAATTCGAAGGAATTATCGATTTGGTTGAAATGAAAGCTTACATCTATGAAGATGACCTAGGAACGAAAGCATCAGATACAGAAATTCCTGACGAGTACAAAGAGCAAGCACAAGAATATCGTGATCGCTTAGTTGAAGCTGTGTCAGAACTTGATGAAAACCTAATGGATAAGTATTTGGAAGGTGAAGAAATTTCCAAAGAAGAATTGAAAGCAGGAATTCGTCAAGCAACTGTAGATGTTGATTTCTACCCAGTATTCTGTGGTTCAGCATTTAAAAACAAAGGTGTTCAGCTTCTACTAGATGGTGTAGTAGACTACTTGCCATCACCATTAGATGTACCTCCAATCCAAGGTTTCGATAAGAAAACTGAGGAAACAGTTGAGCGTAAATCTGATGATAACGAGCCATTCTCAGCATTGGCATTTAAAGTTATGACTGACCCTTATGTTGGTAAGTTGACATTCTTCCGTGTCTACTCAGGTACGTTATCTAGTGGTTCATATGTCCAAAACACAATCAAAGATAAACGTGAACGTGTTGGACGTATCCTACAGATGCACGCAAACCACAGAGAAGAAGTAGACACTGTTTATGCAGGAGACATTGCTGCGGGTGTTGGACTGAAAGACACTGGTACAGGTGAAACACTATGTGCCGAGAAGAGTCAAGTTATTCTAGAATCAATGGACTTCCCTGACCCAGTTATCGGTGTCGCGATTGAACCAAAATCAAAAGCTGACCAAGATAAAATGGGTACTGCTTTAGCGAAACTTGCTGAAGAAGATCCAACGTTCAAAACGGAAACAAACGAAGAAACGGGTCAAACAATCATTCACGGTATGGGTGAACTTCACCTTGATATCATCGTTGATCGTTTGAAACGTGAATTCAAAGTAGATGCACAAGTGGGAGCTCCACAAGTTGCTTACCGTGAAACGTTCCGTGCCTCTGCAAACGCTGAAGGTAAATTCGTACGTCAGTCGGGTGGTCGTGGACAGTTCGGTCACGTTTGGATTAAATTCGAACCAAACGAAGAAGGAGCTGGCTTCGAATTCGTTAACAATATTGTTGGTGGGGTTGTTCCACGTGAATACATCCCAGCTGTTGAAGCAGGAATTAAAGAGTCATTGGAAAATGGTGTTCTTGCCGGATACCCATTAATCGATATCAAGGCGACACTATATGACGGTTCTTACCACGATGTTGACTCTAACGAGACTGCCTTTAAAGTAGCAGCATCAATGGCTCTTAAAGAAGCTAAAAACAAATGTAACCCAGTTCTATTGGAACCAATGATGAAAGTAGAAATCGTTGTTCCTGAAGAATACATGGGAGACATCATGGGTGATATTACTTCTCGTCGTGGCCGTGTTGAAGGAATGGGTAGCCGCGGAAACGCATCTGTCGTTAACGCATTCGTCCCACTTGCTGAAATGTTCGGTTACGCAACGTCACTTCGTTCTAACACGCAAGGACGTGGAACGTTCACTATGTACTTCGATCACTATGAAGAAGTTCCAAAATCGATTTCTGAAGAGATCATTAAGAAAAATAGTGGACAATAATTGATTTTTATCAATAAATCACTTATAAAAGTATTGTAAGTTGTTGTCTTTTGGTATAATGCCAAAAGACAACATGACAATATAAAAAAACTTTTATTTCATTTAAGGAGGAAATATAAATGGCTAAAGAAAAATTCGACCGCTCCAAGCCCCATGTTAACATTGGTACTCTTGGACACGTTGACCACGGAAAAACTACTTTAACTGCAGCAATCACTACTGTACTTCACAAGCATTACGGTGAAGGTTCTGCAATGGCTTATGATCAAATCGATGGTGCTCCAGAGGAGAAAGAGCGTGGAATCACAATCGCTACTTCTCACGTTGAGTATGAAACTGCAAACCGTCACTATGCACACGTTGACTGCCCAGGACACGCAGACTACGTTAAAAACATGATCACTGGTGCTGCTCAAATGGATGGTGCGATCCTAGTTGTTTCTGCAGCTGATGGCCCAATGCCACAAACTCGTGAGCACATCTTGCTTTCTCGCCAAGTTGGCGTGCCAGCATTCGTTGTATTCTTGAACAAAACTGACCAAGTTGACGACGAAGAGCTACTAGAACTAGTTGAAATGGAAGTTCGTGACCTACTAAGCGACTACGACTTCCCTGGCGACGACATTCCAGTTGCACAAGGTTCTGCTCTTAAAGCACTAGAAGGTGACGAAGAGCACGAAAAAGCAATCCTTGACCTTATGGAAAAAGTAGATGACTACATTCCAAACCCAGAGCGTGACACTGACAAGCCATTCATGATGCCTGTTGAGGACGTATTCTCAATCACAGGCCGTGGTACAGTTGCAACTGGCCGTGTTGAGCGTGGACAAATCTCTGTTGGTGACGAAGTTGAAATTATCGGTCTTGCCGAAGAAGCTTCTAAAACAACAATCACTGGAGTTGAAATGTTCCGTAAGCTTCTAGACTATGCTGAAGCTGGAGACAACATCGGTGCTCTTCTACGTGGTGTATCCCGTGAAGAAATCAACCGTGGTCAAGTACTAGCTAAGCCTGGTTCAATCACTCCACACACAAACTTCAAAGCTGAAGTTTATGTACTATCAAAAGATGAAGGTGGTCGTCATACACCATTCTTCACTAACTACCGTCCACAGTTCTACTTCCGTACAACTGACGTGACTGGTGTTATCCAATTGCCAGAAGGCGTTGAAATGGTAATGCCTGGTGACAACGTTGAAATGGACGTTGAACTAATCTCCCCAATCGCGATTGAAGAAGGTACTAAATTTTCAATCCGTGAAGGTGGACGTACAGTAGGCGCAGGCGTTGTAGCGTCTATCCAAAAATAATTATTGTACAAAATTACAAACACCGCTTATCCAGTTTATGGGTAGGCGGTGTTTTTTGATACAGTGTTTTCATGTGGCGCTCTATTCCCCCGAACGATCAAGAGAAAGAGCCAAAGAGTCGAATAGAGGCGTTCTATACCCCTGAACGCACAAGAAAAAGAGCTAAAGAGTCGAATAGAAGCGTTCTATACCCCCGAACGATCAAGAGAAAGAGCCAAAGAGTC
The DNA here is from genome assembly GCF_007559425.1 of Allobacillus salarius. GTDB lineage: Bacteria > Bacillota > Bacilli > Bacillales > Alkalibacillaceae > Allobacillus > Allobacillus salarius. Next base: position 33,583 of record NZ_VMHE01000011.1, read on the forward strand.
GAATAGAGGCGTTCTATACCCCCGAGCGCACAAGAAAAAGAGCCAAAAAGTCGAATAGGAGTACTTTATCCACCCAAACGATCCGGAAAATAAGTTAAAAAGTCTTATAGAAACCTCCAAAATCTCCGAACGAAACAAAAAGTGATCACGAAAGTCGCCAAGCAACAACATAATAAACAAAGAAATTTCTTTAGAATGAAATGCGTATTTTCCAAACCTAAAAAATCCAATATATATAATCGAAAACCTATCAGTAATCTCTTAATTCCACTACCAAAAAAATCATCCACAAACCCCTTGAAATCAGCGAAATATCTCTGTATAATAGCAAAGGTATTTGCAACAGAAAGAATTCTAGTTTTTCCTTGCATTGAAAGCTGAAATTCTTTATAATTAGTAATGTTGCAGAAAACCAAGGCGATGAAGCGAAAGGTTGCTGAAACACCCGGCCCCTTTGCCATGGCGGGTGTTGAGGAAATTTTCGCAGAGTATGTCTGTTTTAATATAGGCGAAAAAGGAGGGAAAGTAATGGCAAATGAAAAAATACGTATTCGTTTAAAGGCTTATGATCACAGAGTTTTAGATCAATCAGCTGAGAAAATCGTTGAGACAGCAAAACGTTCAGGTGCTAACGTATCAGGTCCAGTACCACTACCAACAGAGCGTGCTGTTTACACTGTTTTGCGTGCTGTACACAAGTACAAAGATTCTCGTGAGCAATTTGAGATGCGCACACATAAACGGTTAATCGACATTTTGAGCCCAACACCACAAACAGTGGATTCATTAATGCGTTTAGATTTACCATCTGGCGTTGATATCGAAATTAAATTATAAATTTTTAGGAGGTGTAACGGATGGCGAAAGGAATCTTAGGACGTAAAGTCGGCATGACACAGCTTTTCGCAGATAACGGCGAATTAATCCCTGTTACTGTCATTCAAGCTGAAGGTAATGTCGTACTTCAAAAGAAAACCGAAGAAAATGATGGCTACAATGCGATCCAAGTCGGTTTCACAGACAAAAAGGAAAGTCGTTCGAACAAAGCTGAAAAAGGTCATGCTGAGAAAGCGAGCACGAACCCTAAGCGCTTCGTTCGCGAAATCCGTAACGTAAATCTTGACGAGTATGAAGTAGGTCAAGATCTAAGTGTGGATGTATTCGAAGCAGGAGAAAAAGTGAACGTAACTGGTACTTCCAAAGGTAAAGGTTTCCAGGGTTCTATCAAACGTCACAATCAATCACGTGGACCTATGACACACGGTTCTCACTATCACCGTGGACCAGGTGCGATGGGTGTTATTGACCCAATGCGTGTATTCAAAGGCAAAAAGCTTCCAGGTCAAATGGGTAAAGAAACAGTAACTATTCAAAACTTGGAGATTGTGAAAGTGGACGCTGAAAACAACTTAATCCTTGTTAAAGGAAATGTTCCAGGTCCTAAAAAATCTTACGTACAAATTACTGGTGCAGATCAGGCGTAACAAATAACGAATGAAGGGAGGAAATGTCATGCCTAAAGTAGCACTATATAACCAAGCGGGATCAGAAGTAGGAAGCGTAGAACTTGCTGAAAACGTATTTGGTATTGAGCCGAACAAAACTGTTCTTCACGATGCTGTTATTATGCAGAGAGCTTCTATGCGTCAGGGCACGCATAAAGTTAAGAACCGTTCAGAAGTAAGAGGAGGAGGCCGCAAACCGTGGCGCCAAAAAGGAACTGGCCGTGCACGTCAAGGTTCCATTCGTTCCCCACAATGGGTTGGCGGCGGAACTGTATTTGGTCCGACTCCAAGAAGCTATAGTACAAAATTACCGAAGAAAGTACGTCGTTTGGCAATTCGTTCAGCTTTAGCTACAAAAGTAAATGAAGAAAGCATTTACGTATTGGAAGATTTAAAGCTAGAAACACCAAAAACAAAAGACGTTATTAATCTTTTAGGTAATTTAAATATCAATGGGAAAGCGTTGATCGTTACAACAGAGCAAGATGAAAACGTTGTGCGTTCAGCTAACAATCTTCAAGGCGTAGAAGTTCTAACAGTAACTCAATTGAACGTTCTTGATGTATTGAAGCATGACACGCTTCTTATTACGAAAGAAGCAGCTGAAAAAGCAGGGGAGGTGCTTGCATAATGAAAGACCCACGAGATATTATTAAGCGCCCGATAATTACAGAGCACTCTGCGGATTTAATGGCTGATAAAAAGTACACTTTTGAAGTTTCTACAAAAGCGAACAAAACAGAAATTAAAGATGCCGTAGAATTAATCTTTGATGTCGATGTTGTAAAAGTAAACACAGCGAATAAAAAAGGTAAATTCAGAAGAATGGGTCGTCACGGTGGTTATCGTCCGAATACGAAAAAAGCCGTCGTTACATTGTCTGAGGACAGTAAAGATCTAGATTTCTTTGAAGGTGCCTAAACCTTAAATCGAATTCAAAAGGAGGGAAATATGATGGCGATTAAAAGATATAAACCGACAAGTAACGGTCGTCGTAACATGAGTACATTAACAAATGATGAAATTACGACTTCTACACCTGAAAAAAGTCTCTTGTCTCCACTCAAGAAAAGAGCTGGACGTAACAACCAAGGGAGAATGACGGTTCGTCATCAGGGTGGTGGACATAAGCGTCAGTACCGCGTAATTGATTTCCGTCGTAACAAAGACGGTATACCAGGACGCGTTGCTACGATCGAATATGATCCAAACCGCTCAGCAAATATAGCTTTAATCCATTATGCAGATGGTGAAAAACGATATATTCTTGCACCGAAAGGACTTAAAGTAGGTCAAGAAATTATGTCTGGTGAAACAGCTGACATTAAAATAGGTAATGCATTACCACTTAACAAAATGCCAGTAGGTACAACAATTCACAACGTTGAGTTAAAACCAGGCCGCGGCGGACAGCTTGTTCGTTCTGCAGGTGCACAAGCTCAAATTCTTGGACGTGAAGACGATAAGTACGTACTTGTACGTTTATCTTCTGGAGAAACAAGAATGATCTTAGGTACTTGCCGAGCTACTGTTGGCCAAGTCGGAAACATTGAACATGAGTTAACTCGTGTTGGTAAAGCTGGACGTAGTCGTTGGAAAGGTATCCGACCAACTGTACGTGGTTCTGTTATGAACCCTAGCGATCACCCACACGGTGGTGGTGAAGGTCGTGCACCTATCGGTATGCCATCTCCAGTTACACCTTGGGGTAAACCGACACTTGGACTTAAAACACGTAAACGTAACAAAGCTTCAGACAAATATATCGTGCGTCGTCGTAAGAAATAACGATGAAAAGCAACAAGTTGCTTAGTCACGAAGGGAGGTTTATTTATGGGTCGTAGTTTGAAAAAAGGACCTTTTGCAGATGATCATCTGATGAAAAAAGTCGAAGAGCTAGATAAAAATGATAAAAAACAAGTGATCAAGACATGGTCTCGTCGTTCTACCATTTTCCCACATTTCGTAGGTCACACTTTTGCTGTGTATGATGGACGCAAACATGTACCAGTATATGTCACGGAAGATATGGTCGGTCACAAACTAGGTGAGTTTGCACCGACACGTACGTACAGAGGTCATGCTGGTGACGATAAGAAAACAAAACGCTAGTTGAGAGGAGGTTTGCATGATGCAACAAGCTAAAGCCGTAGCTAAAACAGTCCGTATTGCTCCTCGTAAAGCTCGTTTAGTCGTTGATTTAATTCGAGGAAAACAAGTAGGCGAAGCTATCGCAATTCTTAAGCACACGAACCGTGCTGCTTCACCGATTGTAGAAAAACTTATTTACTCTGCTGTCGCAAACGCAGAGCATAACTATGAAATGGATACTGATTCATTGATCGTATCAGAAGTATATGTCAATGAAGGTGTTACATTGAAGAGATTTCGTCCGCGCGCACAAGGTCGTGCTACAGCAATTAATAAACGTACCAGCCACATTACAGTAGTGGTAACAGAACAGAAGGAGGGATAGTTCGTGGGTAACAAAATCAATCCTCATGGTCTTCGTGTAGGAATCATCCGTGATTGGGACTCTAAATGGTTCGCAGAGAAAGATTACGCTGACCTATTGCATGAAGATATCATGATCCGTGATTATATTGAAGAACGCTTAGCTGATTCATCCGTATCAAACGTTGAAATCGAAAGAGCAGCAAATCGAGTGAATATCTCAATCCACACATCTAAACCAGGAATGGTGATCGGTAAAGGTGGATCTGAAGTTGATGCTTTACGTACAAAGCTAAGCAACATGACAGACAAGAAAGTTCATATCAACATTGTAGAAGTTAAGAAACCTGACTTAGACGCAACATTAGTTGCTCAAAATATCGCACGTCAATTGGAAAACCGTGTTTCATTCCGTCGTGTTCAAAAGCAGTCCATTCAACGCGCAATGCGTGCTGGCGCTAAAGGAATTAAAACTATGGTTTCCGGACGTCTAGGCGGAGCAGACATTGCTCGTGCTGAATACTACAGTGAAGGAACAGTACCACTACACACACTTCGTGCAGATATCGATTATGGAACTGCAGAAGCTGATACCACTTATGGAAAACTTGGTGTTAAAGTGTGGATTTACCGTGGTGAGATCCTTCCAACAAAAAACGAAAAATAAGGAAGGGGGATTAGCAATATGTTAATGCCAAAGCGTGTAAAATACCGTAAACCACATCGCGTGAGCTTAAAAGGTCGTGCGAAAGGTGGAACTGAAGTAGCATTTGGAGAATATGGCCTTCAAGCTCTTGAAGGTGAATGGATCACAAGTCGACAAATTGAGGCTGCCCGTATTGCAATGACTCGTTACATGAAACGTGGCGGTAAAGTTTGGATTAAAATCTTTCCGGACAGACCAAAAACAGCAAAACCCCTTGAAGTACGTATGGGTTCCGGTAAAGGGTCCCCTGAATCTTGGGTAGCAGTTGTAAAGCCCGGAAGAATTTTATTTGAGATTGCCGGAGTTGATGAAGAGGTTGCTCGTGAAGCACTTCGTCTTGCGTCTCACAAACTTCCAATCCGTACTAAGTTTGTAAAACGTGAAGAAATTGGTGGTGAAAGCAATGAAAGCTAATGAAATCAGAGAACTAACCACTGCCGAAATTGAACAAAAAGTAAAATCTTTAAAAGAAGAACTCTTTAACCTACGTTTTCAATTAGCGACAGGACAGCTTGAAAACACGGTACGTATCCGTGAAGTCAAAAAATCCATTGCTCGTTTGAAAACAGTAATTCGTGAAAGAGAAATCGGCGTTAATTAATTGACAATTGAGAGGAGGTCAACCTCAAATGAGTGAACGCAATAACCGTAAAGTTTACACTGGCCGTGTAGTATCTGACAAAACAGATAAAACAATCACTGTGTTGGTAGAAACGTACAAATTCCATCCGCTATATGGAAAACGTGTTAAGTATTCAAAGAAATTCAAAACTCACGACGAAAACAACCAAGCGAAAACTGGTGACGTTGTGCGTATTATGGAAACTCGTCCGTTATCAAAAACGAAACGTTTCCGCTTAATTGAAGTTACAGAAGAAGCTGTAATTATATAATAGTTCGCTCGGATTGAATCCGAAGGGAGGTTTCATTGATATGATTCAACAGGAAAGCCGTTTAAAAGTTGCTGACAACTCCGGAGCTCGTGAAGTTCAAGCGATCAAGGTTCTTGGTGGTTCAGGGCGTAAGACAGCGAATATCGGTGACGTCATCGTATGTTCCGTTAAGAACGCTACACCAGGGGGCGTTGTCAAAAAAGGTGAAGTAGTAAGAGCAGTAATCGTTCGTTCGAAAAGCGGTGTTCGCCGTAAGGATGGTTCTTATATCCGTTTCGATGAAAACGCAGCAGTAATCGTTCGTGATGATAAGAGTCCTCGTGGTACACGTATTTTTGGACCGGTAGCTCGTGAACTTCGTGACAACAAATTCATGAAGATCGTTTCATTAGCTCCAGAAGTTTTATAAAAAATAGAAATTAGACCCTTCAAGGGAGGTGCACGATTCATGCATGTAAAGAAAGGCGATAAAGTAGTCGTTATTTCCGGTAAAGATAAAGGTAAAGAAGGAACGATTTTAGAAGCGTTTCCTAAGAAAGAACGTGTTTTGGTTGAGGGCGTCAATTATGTTAAAAAACACGCACAGCCTTCTCAAGATAATCCACAAGGTGGAATTTTGACAATCGAAGCACCAATTCATGTTTCGAACGTTATGCCAGTCGATCCGAAAAGTGGCCAACCAACACGTGTCGGTTATGAAGTGAAAGACGGTAAAAAAGTTCGAATCGCAAAGAAATCGGGCGAAGCTTTAGATAAATAGTCTAGCAGTGAAAGGAGGGCTACAGAATGAATGAATTAAAAAGAAAATACAAAGATGAAGTCGTTTCTAACTTAGTTGAAAAATTCAATTACAGTTCAGTAATGCAAGCACCGAAAGTTGAGAAAATCGTGATCAACATGGGTGTCGGTGATGCAGTTCAAAATTCAAAAGCACTTGATAACGCAGTTGAAGAACTAGCAACACTATCAGGTCAAAAACCAGTAGTTACACGTGCCAAAAAATCGATTGCAGGTTTTCGTCTACGTGAAGGAATGCCAATTGGTGCCAAGGTAACACTTCGTGGAGAGCGCATGTACGATTTCCTCGAAAAGCTAATCGCTGTTTCCTTGCCACGTGTGCGTGACTTCCGCGGAATCTCCAACAAAGCATTTGATGGACGTGGAAACTATACGCTTGGTGTCAAAGAGCAATTGATCTTCCCAGAAATTGATTACGATAAAGTAAATAAAGTTCGTGGAATGGATATCGTAATTGTGACAACTGCTGAGACAGATGAAGAAGCCCGTGAACTTCTTACGCAATTCGGAATGCCGTTCAAACAATAACATGAACGTAAAAAGGAGGATAAATCGTGGCGAAAAAATCAATGATTGCTAAACAAAAACGCAAACAGAAATATTCCGTTCGTGAATATTCACGTTGCCAACGTTGTGGACGTCCACATTCAGTAATCCGTAAATTTAAGCTATGCCGAATTTGTTTCCGTGACTTAGCTCACGCAGGACAAATCCCAGGCGTCAAAAAAGCTAGCTGGTAAACCCCATTGTAGGGAAGGAGGTAAAATCTAATGGCAATGACAGATCCAATTGCAGATCTTTTAACTAGAATCCGAAATGCAAACGTGGCTCGCCATGATCAACTGGAAGTTCCAGCTTCCAACTTGAAGAAAGAAATCGTAGATATCTTGAAGCGAGAAGGTTTCATTCGTGATTATGAATATATTGAAGACAGTAAACAAGGTGTATTGCGCCTATTCTTGAAATATGGCCAAGACAACGAGCGTGTAATCACTGGTATTAAGAAAATCAGTAAACCAGGACTTCGTGTTTATGTGAAAGCAGACGAACTGCCTCGCGTATTAAACGGACTTGGCATCGCTGTTGTTTCAACTTCAAAAGGTGTATTGACAGATAAAGAAGCTCGTCAGCAAGCTATCGGCGGCGAAGTACTAGCATACGTTTGGTAATAGAAAGTGTAGTCAGGAGGTGGAATATATGTCACGTATCGGTTTAAAACCACTTGATTTGCCAGAAGGCGTTGAAGTTAAAGTGGATGGACTTACAGTTAATGTAAAAGGACCTAAAGGTGAATTGTCACGTACAATTCATGAAGATATGAAAATCAACATTGAAGACAATCAACTCGTTGTTGAGCGTCCAAGTGAAAGTAAACTACACCGTTCATTGCATGGTACGACACGTACGATCATTGCGAACATGGTAGAAGGTGTAACAAAAGGCTTTGAAAAAGCGCTTGAGATCAATGGTGTTGGTTACCGTGCACAAATGCAAGGTAACAAACTAATCGTTAACGCTGGATATTCCCATCCAGTTGAAGTAGATCCAATGGAAGGCATTGAAATCGAATGCCCAACGAACACGAAAATCGTTGTTAAAGGGATCAATAAAGAGAAAGTCGGCGCAACCGCAGCAAATATTCGTGCAATCAGAACACCTGAACCTTATAAAGGAAAAGGTATTCGTTATGAAGGCGAGTATGTACGCCAAAAAGAAGGTAAAACTGCGAAATAACTTCCGTTAAGAGACAGAAAGGAGTGACTTAAATGATTACGAAGCAGGATAAGAATGCAACTCGTAAAAAACGTCATTATCGTTTACGCCGCGACCTTACCGGCACTGCCGAGCGTCCGCGTTTAAACGTATACCGTTCAAATAAACACATTTATGCTCAATTGATCGATGATACAGCAGGCAAAACCTTAGCAAGTGCCTCTACTGTCGACCCGGAATTGAAATTGGATGCAACAGGTAATGTTGAAGCAGCTCAAAAAGTTGGTGAACTTCTCGCGAAACGTGCGACTGATGCAAATCTAAAATCTGTCGTATTTGACCGTGGAGGTTACCTTTATCACGGACGCGTAAAAGCTTTAGCGGATGCAGCTCGTGAAAATGGGTTGGAATTTTAAACGTGATCGTAAAAGGAGGGAAATGAATTGAGTAAACAAATCGACGCAAGCAAGCTTGATATTGAAGAACGTGTAGTAACAATCAACCGTGTAGCGAAAGTTGTGAAAGGTGGTCGTCGTTTCCGTTTCACAGCACTCGTTGTCGTTGGAGATAAAAATGGCCATGTTGGCTTCGGTACAGGGAAAGCACAAGAAGTACCTGACGCGATTAAAAAAGCGATTGAGGATGGTAAAAAGAACTTGGTACGTGTACCAATCATCGGCACAACTATTCCTCACCAAATTCATGGTCAGCTCGGCGCTGGAAACGTCCTTTTGAAACCAGCCGCTGAAGGTACAGGGGTTATTGCTGGTGGACCTGTTCGTGCTGTATTGGAACTTGCTGGTGTAGGAGATATCCTTTCTAAATCATTAGGTTCAAATACACCTATTAACATGGTTCGTGCAACAATCCAAGGATTGAGTGAACTAAAAACGGCAGAACAAGTAAGTAAATTACGTGGTAAGTCAGCCGAAGAACTGAAAGGATAAGGAGGGATTTACATGGCTAAACAATTAGAAATTACCCTCACACGGAGTGTCATTGGAAGCAAACAAGACCAACGTAGAACAGTTGAAGCACTTGGGCTGAGAAAAAGACATCAAACAGTCGTTCGTGAGGATACACCAGTTGTTCGCGGTATGATCAATAAAGTATCCCATCTTGTTCAAGTGAACGAAAAATAACAAGATTTTTTCAAAGAGGAGGTGCTCGAATGAAACTTCATGAACTAAAAAGTACTGAAGGATCCCGTAAGAAAAGAAACCGTGTAGGTCGCGGTATGGCAACAGGAAACGGAAAAACTTCAGGCCGTGGACATAAAGGTCAGAATGCTCGTTCCGGAGGCGGTACTCGTCCAGGATTTGAAGGTGGACAGCTACCATTATTCCAACGTCTTCCAAAACGTGGTTTTACAAATATTCACCGTAAAGAATATGTCATTGTAAATTTAGAGACATTAAATAGATTTGATGAAGGTGTAGAGGTAACTCCAGAACTTCTACTTGAAGAAGGTATTGTCAGTAAGTTGAAAGCAGGCGTGAAAGTTCTAGGCAACGGTAGCTTAGATAAAAAATTGACTGTTAAAGCGCATAAATTCTCTGCTTCGGCGAAAGAGGCAATCGAAGCTGCAGGCGGTCAAACTGAGGTGATCTAATGTTCAGCACATTTATCAATATGTTTCGCGTAGCTGACATTCGCAGCAAAATCCTTTTCACCTTAGGTGTGCTCATTATTTTCCGTTTAGGAACTTTTATTCCTGTTCCTTTTACGGATAAAAATGCATTAACGATGATGGATGAGGTTAACTCCTTTGGATTTATCGATACCTTTGGTGGGGGAGCGTTAAGTCAGTTCTCAATCTTCGCAATGGGAGTTTTCCCTTACATTACAGCGATGATTATTATGCAGTTGCTTCAAATGGACGTCGTACCGAAATTTACGGAATGGCGTAAACAGGGAGAGCAAGGCAGAAAGAAACTGACTCAAGTTACGCGTTACGGAACAGTCGGTTTAGCTTTCCTTCAAGCAATAGGGATGTCTGTCGGTTTCAACGCGATGACTAACGGATCACTTATTCAGGATCCAAGCATTATGACTTACTTTGTCATAGCCATTGTATTGACTGGCGGTACGACTTTCTTAATGTGGTTAGGAGAGCAGATCACTGAGTATGGGGTAGGAAATGGAATTTCCATCCTCATTTTTGCTGGTATTATTGCCGGATTCCCGAATGCAATTAACCAGCTATATGAACAATTTATTTCAGGTGCAGGCGACCAGTTATTCATTAATCTTGCCATCTTGGCTATTATATTACTAGTTGTCGTTGCGATTATTGTTGGTGTCATATTCATCCAACAAGCGTTGCGTAAAATACCAATACAGTATGCAAAACGCACGGTTAATCGTTCACCTGTTGGAGGACACTCTGCACATTTACCATTAAAAGTAAACGCAGCAGGCGTTATTCCAATTATCTTTGCAATTTCATTTGTCATTGCACCTCAGACCGTAGCAGGATTTTTTGAAGGAAATGAATTTGCCTCAACGGTACAATATATATTTGATTACACACAACCAATTGGTATGGTTATATACGTCGGATTGATCATTGCCTTTACGTATTTCTATACATTTGTTCAAGTTAACCCTGAGCAAATGGCTGAAAACTTACAAAAGCAAGGTGGTTATGTACCTGGTATTCGACCTGGTAAAAACACCGAAACGTATTTGACTCGAGTCATTTACCGTTTAACTTTTGTTGGAGCACTGTTCTTGGCAGTCGTTTCTATCTTCCCGATCATTCTAGGCAGTGTTGCTAACCTTCCAGCAGCCGTACAAATCGGCGGAACAAGCTTACTAATCGTCGTCGGTGTTGCACTGAACACGATGAAGCAGCTGGAGAGCCAGTTGGTAAAACGACACTACCGAGGCTTTATAAAATAAGTTTCGTTAGATTGTGAGAGCGAGGGGAAAGGTATGAATCTAATTTTGATGGGCTTGCCAGGTGCTGGAAAAGGTACTCAAGCAGAAAAAATCGTAGAAAAGTATGCAATCCCTCATATCTCAACTGGAGATATGTTCCGTTCTGCGATCAAAGAAGGAACAGCATTAGGAAATGAAGCAAAAACGTACATGGACAAAGGTGGATTGGTTCCTGACGAAGTAACCATTGGAATTGTCAAAGAACGTCTATCAAAACCGGACTGTGAAAAAGGATTTCTATTAGATGGATTTCCTCGCACAGTAGCTCAAGCTGAAGCGCTCGAAACCTTGTTAAATGAGTTAAATACAAGGCTCGACTATGTATTGCACGTTCAAGTTCCAACTGAAAAGTTAATTGAACGATTGACAGGACGTCGTATTTGCCCGACTTGTGGAGCGACATATCATGTTGAATTCAATCCACCTAAACAGGAAGGCATTTGTGATAATGACGGTACTGAGCTCATTCAGCGCGAGGATGATCAACCGGAAACAGTGAAAAACCGTTTAGACGTAAACATTGAACAAACACAGCCTTTGTTGGACTTCTATGAAGATAAAGGTTATCTAGTTGCTATAGATGGTGATCAAGATATTGATGAAGTATTCAATAAAATTGATGAAACTATCGGAGGCTTGGCCTAAATGATCATTTTAAAGACACCACGTGAAATTGAATTGATGCGCCAAGCAGGTAAAATTGTTGGGTTAACACACCAGGAACTTCAGAAACGTATTAAACCTGGCGTAACAACAAAAAAACTAGATGACATTGCTGAAAAGTTTATACGCAGTATGGATGCACTACCATCTTTTAAAGGATATAATGGCTTTAAAGGGAGTGTCTGTGTTTCTGTCAATGAAGAACTCGTACATGGTATTCCGAGTGGTCGCGAGTTGAAAAATGGTGACATCGTCACATTGGACATCGGCGCGGAATATAAAGGTTATCATGGAGATTCGGCTTGGACATATGCTGTCGGAGAAATTGACGAAGAAACGCAAAAGCTCCTCGAGGTCACTGAAGCATCTTTGTTTGAAGGATTAAGCGTGATTGCTCCCGGAAAACGTCTGACCGATATTTCACATGCCATTCAATCCTATGTCGAACCGTACGGCTACACCATAGTGCGGGAGTATGGAGGCCATGGAATCGGCCAAGACCTTCATGAAGACCCACATATTTCGAATTTCGGTCCACCAAACAAAGGACCACGATTGAGAAAAGGTATGGTGCTGGCCATCGAACCAATGGTAAACCTCGGAGAACGTTATGTTCGCACGCTGGAAGATGGTTGGACAGTCGTTACGGAAGATTCGAAGAACTGCGCACATTTTGAGCATACGATTGCAGTGACAGAGGATGGCTATGAAATCTTAACAAAAGCTTAAATCAAGTGAAGGTGATTGTGATTGAACGATGGAGAATCGGGAAGTCCTAGAATAGGCCAGTTGGTTCAGGTTAAACGTGGTCGTGAACTAAGCCAGTATGCGATTATCATCGACATATTAGATGAAAAATTCGTATTATTGGCGGATGGCGAGAAAAGGAAATTTGACCGACCGAAAAAGAAAAATCTTCACCATGTGGAGCTGATTGATTATGTCTCCCCAGAGGTTGAAAAGAGCTTGAAAGAGACTAACCGGGTGACAAATGGTAAGCTCCGTTTCGCAATATCGAAATTTGTTAATGAATTATTGGCAGATTGGAAGAAGGGAGATTCTCTCAATGGCTAAAGATGATGTAATTGAAATGGAAGGAACGGTTCAGGAAACTTTACCTAACGCTATGTTTAAGGTAGAGTTGGAAAATGGACACGAAATCCTTGCCCATGTCTCCGGTAAGATTCGCATGCACTATATTCGAATTTTGCCAGGTGATAAAGTAACGGTGGAAATGTCACCGTATGATTTATCAAGAGGACGAATCACTTATCGTTATAAATAAATGAAGACTCCGATCTAAGAGGAGGTAAGAACATGAAAGTAAGAGCATCTGTTAAACCTATTTGTGAAAAGTGTAAAGTTATCCGCCGTAAAGGAAAAGTTATGGTGATTTGTGATAATCCAAAACACAAACAAAAACAAGGATAATCGAAAAGGAGGTGCCATCCACTAATGGCTCGTATTGCAGGAGTTGACGTCCCTCGTGACAAACGTATCGTTGTCGCGCTAACGTATATTTATGGTGTAGGTAAATCTACAGCTCAACAAGTGTTAAAAGATGTTGGTGTTTCTGAAGATACACGTGTTCGTGATCTAACAGAAGACGAATTAGCTAGCATCCGTAAAGGTGTAGAGAACTATACAGTTGAAGGGGATCTTCGTCGTGAAACATCCCTTAACATTAAGCGATTGATCGAGATCGGTTCTTACCGTGGAATTCGCCATCGTAGAGGATTGCCTGTTCATGGTCAAAAGACTAAGAACAACGCTCGTACTCGAAAAGGCCCACGTCGTACAATTGCTAACAAGAAAAAATAAGTAATCGAAGGAGGTTTGAAGCATTATGGCGAAAAAGCAGCAAACAACTCGTAGAAAACGTCGCGTGAAAAAGAATATAGAGTCTGGCGCAGCGCACATCCGCTCTACATTCAATAACACTATTGTGACAATTACAGACTCAGCCGGAAATGCTGTAGCTTGGAGCAGTGCGGGAGCGCTAGGCTTCAAAGGTTCCCGTAAATCCACGCCATTTGCAGCGCAAATGGCAGCAGAAGTAGCGGCGAAATCAGCACAAGAAAACGGCATGAAAACGATTGAAGTTGCAGTAAAAGGCCCTGGTGCTGGTCGTGAAGCAGCAATCCGCTCTTTACAAGCAGCTGGTCTTGAAATCACTGCAATTGTGGACGTAACACCAGTTCCACACAATGGTTGCCGCCCACCAAAACGTCGTCGTGTTTAATTTATTCGTATATAGTTTTGTCAGCCCGTCTATAATGGGTTATGATAGCTTAAATAAGCAGGCACGGAACATCAGGCTGTTTTTATAAAGCAGTATACCTGATCATGAAAGAGAATGTGGGGAACTCCGCATAAGTGTTTCGACGTTTTGAAGGAGGGTTTTGGGTAAATGATCGAAATTGAAAAACCGCAAGTTGAAACGATTGAAATTAGTGATGATGCTACATTCGGAAAGTTCGTCATTGAACCGTTAGAGCGTGGTTATGGAACTACGGTAGGGAACTCCCTTCGTCGTATTCTATTATCCTCACTACCTGGCGCTGCAGTGACGTCTGTCCAAATTGAAAACGTCCTTCATGAATTTTCAACTATTGAAAACGTCTATGAAGACGTAACGACTATTCTTTTAAATTTGAAAGAGTTATCGTTAAAGATTTACTCTGAAGAAGAGAAAACTTTTGAAATTGATGTTCAAGGCGAGGGTGAAGTCTTCGCTCGTGATATTCAGCATGATAGTGACGTAGAAATACTGAACCCAGACCTTAAAATTGCAACAATCACAGGAAACGGAAGTTTATCCATGAAGATTTTTGCTGAGCAAGGCCGTGGCTACCGTAAAGCTGATGCGAATAAACGTGATGATCAACCGATCGGCGTTATTCCAGTAGATTCAATCTTTACTCCAGTTAAGGGTGTAACCTACCAAGTAGAGAACACGCGAGTTGGTCAAGTAGCAAACTACGATAAGCTAACACTGGATGTAAGCACTGATGGTAGTATTCGACCTGAGGAAGCAATTTCCTTAGGAGCTAAAGTCTTTACAGAGCACTTAAATGTATTTGTAAATATGACTGATGAAGCTCAAAAAGCAGAAATCATGGTAGAAAAAGAAGAAGACCAAAAAGAAAAAGTGTTAGAAATGACCATTGAAGAGTTAGATCTCTCTGTGCGTTCATACAACTGTCTGAAACGTGCAGGAATCAATACGGTTCAAGAACTGACACAAAAATCCGAAGAAGATATGATGAAAGTCCGTAACTTGGGAAGAAAATCATTGGATGAAGTTAAATTCAAATTGAATGATTTAAACCTAGGCCTACGTAACGACGATTAATCAAGACAGCGATAAATCTTTCTGGTAAAGGAGGTTTTGAGAATGGCGAAAGCGAAATTAGGCCGTCCAACAGATCAACGTCAAGCAATGCTACGTAACCTTGCTACTGATCTAATTGTGCACGAACGCATTGAAACAACAGAATCAAAAGCGAAAGCATTACGTTCTGTTGTCGAAAAACTAATCACACTCGGTAAACGCGGTGACTTACATGCTCGTCGACAAGCAGCTTCTGTTATCCGCAATGCAAAAGCGGACGAAGAAGAGTCACAATCTGCTTTACAAAAATTGTTTTCAGATATCGCACCTCGATTTGAAGACCGCCAAGGCGGTTACACACGTATCCTAAAACTAGGTGAACGTAAAGGTGACGGTGCGAAAACGGTGATTATTGAATTAGTTGACTAATTGAATGATTAAAGGAAAAAGGGTGGTCAGTTACCAGAAACTTTGGACTGAGCCCTTTTTTATTTTGTACAAAATTGAACCTGACTTTAATTATGAACACTCTATTCGAGGGTAGCGCATCAAATTTCAACTCTATCATCGATTAGGAACGTTCTATTCTAAGATAGGACATCAAAATTTAACTCTATCATCAATTACGAAATAACGCTCAATACGAAACGTTTACCAAACGATAGAGTTCCCTTTAAATGAATAGCTAGTACATGATCTATTACCAAATCGACTTGTCGGTATGATAAACTAACATTAGTGAAAGAGTACGGTTCCAAGGGAGCAACAGTGATGATTGAATTTAACAAAGTGAGCTATTCATATGACAAAAATAGAGGTAATGCAGTAGATGAATTAAGTTTGTTTATTGAACAAAATGAATGGATTGCATTGATTGGTCATAATGGTTCAGGGAAGTCTACAGTGGCAAAGCTTATGAATGGCTTACTTCTTCCTACAGAAGGAAACGTTTCTGTGAGTGGACTCCCATTGTCTGAAGATACTTACTGGGATATCCGTAAAAAAGTCGGTATGGTCTTTCAGAATCCAGAGAACCAATTTGTTGGGACGACTGTCATGGATGATGTTGCTTTTGGTTTGGAGAATTTAGGTTTTCCCCGTGAAGAGATGGTCAAACGAGTCGCTTCCGCATTAAAAGAAGTCGATATGTATGCTTTCAAAGATCAAGCGCCGAACCGTCTATCTGGCGGGCAAAAGCAGCGTGTCGCCATCGCTGGTATTCTAGCAATCATGCCAGAAGTCATCATTTTTGATGAGGCATCGACAATGTTGGACCCGAATGGAAAGAAAGAGTTATTGGAAACGATTAAAGGGCTTCGAAAAATAAAAAAGATGACGATTGTATATATAACACATGACTTGAGTGAAGCAGCCTATGCAGATCGAATCATTGTCATGAACGAAGGAAAGCAGTGGATGAGTGGTAAACCGAGAGAAGTATTCCAATACCGAGATGAACTCTCTGAGATTGGATTGGAAATACCGCTCATATCAAGCATTTACTCAGGTATGAACAAGCACGGAGTTAAACTGGAGAAAGAACCATTACATATGAAAGAATTGGTGGACCAGCTATGGAAATTGTCTTCGAAAATGTAGATTTTACTTATCAACCGAATAGTCCATTTTCTCACCAAGCGTTAAAAAATATCAGTTTGAGGATAAAACATGGAGATTATGCTGCTTTCATCGGACATACAGGATCAGGCAAATCAACATTGTTGCAACACTTAAATGGAATTTTACGCCCAACTTCAGGGACAGTTCGTATTGGCGATTTTGAGCTGACAACAAAGAAGAACAATGCGATTAAATCGTTACGTCGAAAAGTCGGTGTAGTTTTTCAATACCCAGAGCATCAGTTATTCGAGGAAACAGTTGAGAGAGATATTTTATTTGGTCCTAAAAACTTTGGTATGGATATGGAGGAAGCGAAACATAAGCTGCCAGTTATTTTAGAAGAAGTCGGATTACCGACAGACGTTCTCCAGCGCTCGCCATTTGAATTAAGTGGTGGTCAAATGCGTCGGGTAGCCATCGCAGGAGTACTCATTACGGATCCAAACGTCTTAATTTTGGATGAACCGACGGCCGGCCTCGACCCACGAGGTAGAAAGCAAATCATGAGTTTAATCGACTCGCTACATAAGAAAAAAAGAATGACAATCATTCTAGTGACCCATCACATGGAAGATGTTCTCCGTCACGCGAATCAAGCGTTTGTGTTAAGTGAAGGAGAACTAGTGATGCAAGGCGAACCGGTAGAAGTCTTCCAAGAAGAAGAACGTCTCCAAGACATCGGACTCGGCATACCCGAAGAATTACAGCTAATCAATCAATTACAACAAGCATTAGGTTTACCAATAACCTATCATCATCAAAGTCCTAGCGAATTAGGGAAGGATATAGCACAAGCATTACACGCAGGAGGCAACCGATGAATCAATCCTTTATCATTGGTCAATACGTACCAAAGGAATCACCTGTCCATGCATTAGATGCACGTACCAAATTAATAATCGTATTTTTTTATGTCCTCGTGACTTTTTCTGCAGAGACATTGAGTAGCTACTTGATCTTATTTCTATTTGCTGCATGTGGTGCAATCGTGTCACGCGTACACCCGTTATTTATTGTGAAAGGCTTGCGTCCGATCTGGTTTATCATCATATTGACGTTTATATTGCACTTGTTTATACAAAGACAGGGAGAGGTATTATTCACGGTTTTCGGATACGCAATTTACGACCAAGCCGTTATCCAAGCGGCAATTATTTCATCTCGGTTATTTTTGCTTATATTAATGACGACACTGCTAACGTTAACAACGACACCGATTTCAATTACCGATGCCGTTGAAACATTATTAAAGCCGTTGAAATCCCTTAAGCTACCCATTCATGAATTAGCCTTGATGATGTCCATCTCTTTGCGGTTCATTCCTACATTAATTGAGGAAACAGATAAAATTTCAAAAGCACAGGCATCGAGAGGTATTGATTTTCAAACAGGGAGATGGCGCGATCGGTTGAAAGCGATCTTTGCATTATTAATTCCGCTCTTTATTAGTGCCTTTAAACGAGCGGAAGATTTAGCGATGGCTATGGAAGCAAGAGGATACAGAGGCGATTATGGAAGAACGAAATTCCGGGAATTGAAATTTACGTCGCTTGATTTAATCGTTTTTCTATTATTTATCATCATTGTTATTGGATTCTTTTATTTCAATGGTTAGGAGTCAGACTATGCAACGATTGAAAGTACAATTAGCTTATGATGGAACCTTGTTTTCGGGATTCCAAGTCCAAGTAAATGCGCGAACTGTTCAGGAAGAAATTGAAAAAAGCTTAATGAAAATTCATCAACAAGCCATTCGAATTTATGCATCGGGTCGGACGGATTCAGGTGTGCATGCGAGAGCACAAGTTATGCACTTTGATAGCCCATTAGACCTTACCGAATCGAACTGGCAAAGAGCACTTCAAACGACACTGCCAAACGACATATCAATTGAAAAAGTTGAGAAAGTGCCTCAAGATTTTCATGCTCGAAAAGATGCATTGGACAAAACGTATCGTTATATCATTCGTTTTTCGGATGATTACGATGTGTTCAACAGAAATTATGAATGGCATGTTCGTCAGAGATTGGACATTAAAGAGATGAGAGAAGCGGCATCACAAATACAAGGTACGCATGACTTTACAGCATTTTCAGCTTCCAAGACGAACGTAAAAGGAGACAAAACACGGACAATCCATAACATTGAACTACATGAATCGGATGAACATGTAGTGGTTGAAGTGACTGGTGATGGTTTTTTGACTCATATGGTGAGAATTATAGTCGGTACATTAGTCGATATTGGCAGCAAGCGGAAGAACCTTCAGTGCATTCAGGAAGCATTTGAAACAAACGATCGTCGTGTGCTTGGCCAAACTGCACCGCCTCAAGGGTTGTTTTTGTGGAAGGTTAATTATTAGAGTTTAATTATGCTTTTCCTTTAAGAAAAAAATCTCTTCTTCGTGGTTGAGCGTTTTGTACTTCACGAATCGCATTTGATCCTCAATTCGCGATAAACGTTCGTTGGTTTCAGTCTGATTCTGTTCGAGCTGCTCAAATCGGTTAGCAAGGTTATAATGACTTTTTTCGAGCTTGTCAAACCGGTTAGCAAGGTTATAATGACTTTTTTCGAGCTGCTCAAATCGGTTAGCAAGGTTGTAATGACTTTTTTCGAGCTGCTCAAATCGGTTAGCAAGGTTGTAATGACTTTTTTCGAGCTTGTCAAACCGGTTGGCCAGATTGTAATGGCTTTTTTCAAGTTCATCGAACCGGTTTAGTATCGTTTTTTGCCCTTCGGAAAGTTCTTTAACGGCTTGAACGATAAATTGTAATTGACTTTCTGACATACTAGGTTCCCTCCTTTACTTATGTTTGCATTATGTGTACATTAATTTTATCAGGTTGGCTTCGAAATACAAGTTTGATGAAATTTAATTAAGATGCAAAACAAGCTGCATTTAAACAACATAAACAGAAAAACAATCGGTAATTTTTACTCAAAATGAGTTTTAAGGAAAATTGGAGGTTTTCATCAATGATCGAACGCTATACAAGAGAAGAAATGGGCCGTATTTGGACAGAAGAGAATCGTTTTCAAGCTTGGCTCGAGGTGGAAATTTTAGCTTGTGAGGCATGGGCTGAGCTTGGTATCATTCCTGAATCAGATGCTAAAAAAATACGCGAACGTGCTTCTTTTCAAACAGACCGGATTAAGGAAATTGAAGCCGAGACGAAGCATGATGTCGTCGCGTTTACGCGTGCCGTTTCTGAATCTTTGGGTGACGAGAAAAAATGGGTTCATTATGGGCTGACTTCAACGGATGTCGTCGATACGGCGTTGTCTTATGTCATCCGCCAAGCAAACGAGATTTTGCGTAACGATTTAAATCGGATTATCGACGTGCTAGCAAAGCGTGCGATTGAACACAAGCATACCGTCATGATGGGAAGAACGCACGGTGTTCATGCAGAACCTACGACATTCGGATTGAAATTAGCACTTTGGTATGAAGAGATGAAGCGGAACTTAGAACGTTTTGAAGAAGCGGCAAGAGGCATTGAATTTGGAAAGCTATCTGGTGCTGTCGGGACATATGCCAATATCGATCCGTATGTGGAACACTACGTCTGTGAAAAGCTTGGACTTTCGCCGGCGCCGATATCTACACAGACGCTACAACGTGACCGGCATGCGCATTATGTATCAACTATCGCATTAATTGCGACGTCGATTGAGAAAATGGCGGTAGAAATCCGCCATCTTCAAAAGAGTGAAACGCGTGAAGCGGAAGAATTTTTCTCTAAAGGGCAAAAAGGTTCTTCAGCTATGCCGCACAAACGAAATCCAATAGGTTCAGAAAATATGACTGGAATGGCGCGAGTCATCCGTGGTCATGTCATTACAGCGTTTGAGAACGTTCCACTATGGCATGAGCGGGATATTTCCCATTCTTCAGCAGAACGCATTATTTTACCAGACACGACGATTGCGCTTGATTATATGCTTAACCGGTTCACCAATATCTTGGACAATCTAGTCGTTTATGAAGACCAAATGATTGATAATATCCAACGAACTTATGGTTTAATCTTCTCACAACGTGTCTTATTGACGTTGATCGAACAAGGTTTTTCCAGAGAAAAAGCGTACGATCTTGTACAGCCATTGGCAATGCAAGCATGGGAAGAGAAGCGGTCATTCCCTGAACTCGTTAAAGCAAATGAAGAGATTCAATCAACCTTAACGCAAGAAGAATTAGCCAGTTGTTTTGACCTAACTTATCATTTGAAAAGTGTCGATATGATCTTTGAACGAGTCGGGCTTAATTAATCACAAAAAACAAGGTAAAAGCTTGACAATATTGGTGAAAGTATTATAATATGTTCTATGGCATTTTATCATAACCACGCAATAGCCCCGGAAAACTATTCGTGTGAGATAAATGAAAAAAACGCAAAATAAACGGATTGAAATATAGGAGGGAAAGCACATGCGCACAACTTTCATGGCAAATGAAAACAATGTTGAGCGTAAGTGGTATGTGGTAGACGCAGAAGGACAAACATTAGGTCGTCTTTCTACAGAAGTAGCTAGCCTGCTTCGCGGAAAACACAAACCAACATACACGCCACATGTCGATACTGGCGATCACGTCATTATCATTAACGCTGAAAAGATTCATTTAACTGGTAACAAACTAGACGATAAAATCTATTACCGTCACTCAAATCACCCAGGTGGTTTGAAATCACGTACAGCAAACGAAATGCGTACGAAATACCCTGAACAAATGTTAGAAATAGCTGTTAAAGGAATGCTTCCTAAAAACAAGCTAGGACGTAAAATGATCAAAAAATTAAACGTTTATCGCGGTGCAGAGCATAAGCATCAAGCACAGCAGCCAGAAGTTTACGAACTTCGCGGGTAATTGAAAAAAAGGAGGTTAATCAATCGTGGCACAAGTACAATACTACGGAACTGGCCGTCGTAAAAGATCAGTCGCTCGTGTTCGCCTTGTTCCAGGTAACGGAACAGTAACGGTCAACAATGTCGACTCTAAAGAATATTTCCCATATGAAACATTACGTCTAATCATTAACCAACCACTTGAAGCAACTGAAAACGTAGGTAACTACGATGTATTAGTAAACGTCAATGGTGGTGGATTCACAGGTCAAGCGGGAGCAATCCGTCACGGAATCGCTCGTGCATTGCTTGAAGCAGATCCTGAATACCGTAAAGTCTTGAAAAAAGAAGGACTTCTAACGCGTGACGCACGTGAGAAAGAACGTAAGAAATACGGTCTTAAGAAAGCTCGTCGTGCACCGCAGTTCTCAAAACGTTAAAACCCTTGTCATACAAGGAATCAGAGCCTCTCTTCTTCTCAAATGGAAGAGAGGTTTTTTCTGTATTTGTGAAAATGACTCACAAATGACGCACATTGACTCACAAAAATAATTTAGTCGTTAATTAGACATATATTTGGCAAAGTTTTTAGCGACTTCATCTTTTTTAAAAACATGAGTATAAATGTTAAACGTTGTTTGAATATCCTCAGTCCGAGTCTATCTTGTACATCTTTAGGGAGAGTTCCAGATTCAAATAACAAGCTTGCGTGGGTGCTCAGTTTAGCTATATCCTATAAAAGAAATAAACAATGAAGGTTCTTCTATAAAAAAATATAATTTAATTTGTAATCTTTTGGATTAGAATACTTTTAGATAAGCTGACAAAAACAGAAAAGTATAATTTTTCAGAATTTAACATTGACATTAATTTTTGTGAATGTTATTATCTCTAATAAGAAATTGTAATCGCTTTCATGTCGCGATAAAAAAATATAATCAGCAAGAAGTTTTTTTATATCAATTTTTTGAACATATATTCAAAAATAAACCATAAAGTTAAAACGAGTGCTTATGCTTCAGAAGAATTTTATCAATAGATATGAGTTGGAAAGCAAAATTGTCGACGATTTGTACTGTCATTGAATGCTATCTCATAAAAAAAGCAGAGACGTTTATATGATTCCAACAGTTGCCAGAAAGAAATGCGAATAAAAGGAAGTGATCATCTTGTCATTACGTGAGAAGAAAGTTGCGAAACGAAAAAAAGATTTGCTTATGTCAGCAATCGCGATTATTGGTGAGAAAGGATACCATTCGACAACGATGGAGGAGATTGCTTCCAAACTGCTCATGACTAAAGGTTCAATATACTATTATTTTAAGGATAAACAAGATTTAGTTTACCAAAGCCAAAAAATATTGTTGGAGCAAAGCAATGAAAATATCGAGGAAGTATTAAGCGAAGATTTACCTTATGATGAGAAACTTAAAAAGGTAATGGTTGTACATATTGAGTATCTGATCACAGAACAATCAGGTTTTGTTATGGGAACAAATCCTGAACAATTTTTCTCTGGTAAACAGTTAGAAACCATACTTATGTTACGAGATAGGTATGGTAATTATATTAAGCAATTAATTGCAGAAGGTGTAAAGGAGGGGGTTTTTACCGAGGTTGATGAAAAAATAGTCAGGAATATTATTCTTGGGGCAATGAACTGGGTTGTTACATGGTATTCGCCTAATGGACCTATGGATAAAACGACTTTGGCGAAATCCATATCTAATTATTTGTTAAAGATTGTTTTGAAATAATTAATTGAAAAAGGAGAAATGTAAAGTGAGATTAGAAGAAGTATCAGCGGTAGTTACTGGAGGAGCATCTGGTTTAGGAGAGGCAACAGTTAGAAATATCGTAGCACATGGGGGTAAAGCAACAATTTTAGACCTGCAGGAAGAGAAAGGAAGAGAGTTAGCTAAAGAGTTAGGCGAAAATGTTCAATTTGTTAAAACCGATGTAGTAGATGAATCCAGTGTTCAAAATGCGCTGGACAAAGCAGTAGAAGCATATGGGACGCTCAACACAGTCGTTAATTGCGCGGGCATTGGTGCTGCGCAAAAAACATATAGTGAGAAAAAGGGTGCTCACGATTTAAACATATTTTCCAAAGTCGTACAAGTGAATTTGGTAGGAACCTTTAATGTAATCCGTTTAGCTGCGGAAAAAATGAGTAAACAAGAACCAAATAATAATCAAGAAAGAGGGGTCATTATAAACACTGCCTCTGTAGCAGCGTTCGAAGGACAAATTGGTCAAGTAGCTTATAGCGCTTCTAAAGGAGGTATTGTAGGGATGACGCTACCTATTGCTAGAGATTTGTCTAATCTTGGTATCAGAGTAATGACAATTGCTCCTGGCTTATTTGAAACTCCTTTATTTGGAAGTCTATCTGAAGACGTTAAAAAAGCACTCGGCGAAATGACGCCGTTTCCGAAAAGGTTGGGTACACCAGCTGAATATGCAAAATTGGCTCAATCCATTATAGAGAATTCGATGTTAAATGGAGAAGTAATCCGTCTTGATGGTGCGATTCGAATGCAACCAAAGTAAGAGGTTGATTGAATAAGCACAATTTAAACCTTATGAAAATGTTAAGATCAGTAGAATTTGCGAGAAGTTTCAATGTGAATCGATAGCGTTATGGAAGAAGTGTAGAATCAAGGACTGTGAGTTGCATGGTTGATTAGGTACAAAAATATTACAACTTAGATATTACATACAGTATTAGATCAAATATAAA
This sequence comes from Allobacillus salarius, assembly GCF_007559425.1. Lineage (GTDB taxonomy): Bacteria > Bacillota > Bacilli > Bacillales > Alkalibacillaceae > Allobacillus > Allobacillus salarius. Next base: position 57,804 of record NZ_VMHE01000011.1, read on the forward strand.
ATAAAATAACTGAATATTCAAACAAGAAAGGAAGTTATTAAATGCGTGAAGCTGTAATTGTTGAAGCGGTTAGAACACCTGTTGGGAAACGTAATGGAGTATTAAGTGGTGTTCGGGCAGAAGATTTAGCTGCTAAACCATTAGCTGAGGTCGTAAAAAGAGCAGGCATTTCAGCAGGGTTGGTGGAGGATGTCATTTTTGGTTGTGTCTCACAAGTAGAAGAACAGTCTTTTGATATTGCTAGAGTTGCTGCACTCCAAGCAGGATATCCGGTTGAAGTGCCAGGAACAACGATTGACAGACAATGTGGTTCCAGCCAACAAGCAGTCCATTTTGCGGCGCAAGCCATCATTAGTGGAGATATGGACGTTGTGGTTGCGGGTGGAATAGAAAGCATGTCTCGCGTACCAATGGGTAGCAGTCGCAAAAAAACAGGATTTAGTGAAGAGTTGACTTCAAAATATGAAGTCATTCATCAAGGGTTGTCAGCCGACAGGATTGCTGACGAATGGGGTTTATCGCGTGAAGAGTTGGATGAACTTTCTTTAGAAAGTCATCAAAAAGCAGTTCGAGCGCAAAAAGAAGGCCGTTTTAAGAAGGAAGTAATGCCAGTAGAAGTAACTTTACCGGACGGTACGAAAAAATTAATTACCGATGATGAAGGACCAAGAGAGGATACAAATCTCGAAAAACTGGGAGGGCTACAACCTGCGTTCGCAGAAGATGGAAAGATTACGGCAGGAAACTCTAGTCAGATCAGTGATGGAGCTAATGCGATTCTATTAATGTCTAGGGAAAAAGCAGAAAAATTAGGATTAAAGCCTAGATTCAAAGTATTGACTCGAACTGTTGTTGGATCAGATCCGACACTAATGCTTACAGGCCCTATACCGGCAACAAAAAAAGTATTGAAAAAAGCTGGTCTAACTATCGATGACATCGACGTATTTGAAGTCAATGAAGCGTTTGCTTCGGTTCCATTAGTTTGGCTAAAAGAGACAGGTGCTGATCCGAATAAACTTAATCCTAATGGGGGTGCTATTGCACTGGGGCATCCACTAGGCGCAAGTGGTGGAAGGTTGATGATAACGATGCTTCATGAGTTAGAACGCACTGGTGGACACTATGGACTCCAGACAATGTGTGAAGGACATGGTATGGCGAATGCAACGATTGTTGAAAGACTTGATTAAAGCAGGAGGGAAACGCTAATGTCATTGCCACTTGAATCGGTTCGCGTACTCGACTTGACCAGACTGTTACCAGGTCCCTATTGTACATTAGTATTAGCAGATTTCGGTGCGGAAGTCATTAAAGTAGAAGACCCTGCAAAAGGAGACTATACAAGAGATTACCAACCGAAATTAGATCAAGACGGTGTTTATTTTCATGCCCTGAATCGGAACAAAAAAAGCATTTGCTTGGATTTGAAATCCGAAGACGGGAAGGACAATTTTCTGAAGTTAGTTGAAAAAGCTGATGTAGTAGTAGAATCTTTTCGACCAGGAGTTATGGAGCGATTAGGTCTTGGTTATGAAAAGCTCAAACAAGTGAATGAAAGAATCATCTACTGTGCAATCACCGGTTATGGGCAAACAGGTCCATACCGCGACCGGCCAGGTCATGATGTGAATTATATTAGTTATGCTGGTCTTCTTCAGCTCATGGGAGAGAAAGACAGAAAACCAGTAATTCCTGCAACACAAATTGCCGATATCGGGGGAGGGGCACTTCCAGCTGTAATTGGTATTTTGCTAGCCCTTCTGGAACGGGAGAAGTCAGGAAAAGGACAGTTTGTAGATATTTCCATGCTGGATGGGGTCATTTCTTGGCTACAATTTTTGCTTCCGGGATTCCTAGTTAAAGATAGTCAGCCGAAACGAGGGGAACTGATGCTCAGCGGTGCATTGGCTTGTTATGAAGTATATCAAGCAAAAGATGGAAAATGGCTATCCGTCGGTGCATTGGAACCGAAATTTTGGGTGGCATTTTGTAAAGCGATCGACCGAGATGATTTAATTCCTAAACTTGACGCACCACCTGCTGTTCAAGAACAAATGAAAGAAGAAATAGGAGCAATCATATCAACGAAGACCATTGACGAATGGATGAAAATTTTTAATGAAGTTGACTCTTGTGTGTCTCCACTTCTGTCATTTGAAGAACTTGTAAACAATCCACAGGTGAATGATAGAGAAATGATTCGTACAGTAGCGCATGATACTTTAGGGGAAATGAAACAAATTGGTATTCCGATTAAACTTTCCGAGACTCCTGGTGCGATTCAAACACAGGCACCTAAATTAGGCGAACATACGCAGGAAGTGTTAAAAGGAATTATTGGAGTGAAATAAATCACTATAAAACAATTATTTATAAAAATGATTAGGGAGAGATGTTCTTGGCTGATTTACTTTCGATAAAAAAGAATGACGGAATTGCAACAGTCGTGATCGATAATCCCCCGATGAATGTTTTGAGCTCAAAAGTAACTGCAGAGCTCGATCAATCTTTTCGCCAGCTGCGTGAAGACGAAAGTGTGAAGGTAATTATTTTAACGGGTGCAGGGGACCGAGCGTTTATGGCTGGTGCAGATATTAACGAATTTGCAGAAGAAGAGAATGAACAAACAGAAACACCAGATGTGCAGGAAGTATTTTCTTTTATTGAAAATATACCTAAACCAACGATCGCTTTGCTCAATGGTTATACGCTTGGTGGTGGATTAGAGCTTGCCTTAACTTGTGATATTCGAATTGCCGAGGCGCATGCACAAGTAGGCTTACCCGAAGTCAATTTAGGATTACTTCCTGGAGCTGGTGGAACACAACGACTTACTAGAATCATTGGACCGGCTAAAGCGAAGGAGATCATGTTTGGAGGTGATCCACTTTCAGCAGAAGAAGCTAGTGAATTAGGAATCGTTAACAAAGTTGTACCACAGGGAGAAGGGAAAGAAGCGGCAGAAAAGTTTGCTGCCACATATGCTGCTAAATCTGTACAGGCGTTAAGCCGGATTAAGCGACTAATTAATTCAGTAAGTGAATATCCTTTACAGGAAGGTCTACAGTTGGAAAAGCAATTGTTTAATGATTTGTTTGCAACAGAGGATGCAAGAGAAGGAATACGAGCCTTTAGGGAGAAACGTAAACCAGTCTTTACAAATCGGTAAATAGTTTCTTCGAAAGATGCTAGCAGTAAAATATATTATTTCACGGAGGTAATAATATGGATATCGGTTTATCATTATCACGTAATGCTAGGCGCCTACCAAATAAAACAGCATATATTTACAAGGATAAATCCTATACGTATGATCAGATGAACAAAGAGGTAAACAAACTTGCACATGGGTTAATTGGTCATGGTGTAAAGAAAGGCGACAAAGTCGCTTTTATGATGGAAAACTCCGATAAGTTTGTTATGGTTTATTATGCAATTATGAAAATCGGTGCGATTGCAGTTCCTGTGAATTTTCGTTTGACCGCAAGAGAAGTCGCTTATATTGTGAATGATTGTGATGCGGGGACAGTATTGTTTGATGGTAAATTTGCAGAGCTAATCGCCAATGCAGTTGCCGAGAATAAAAAGGTTAAATTGAAAATATCAACAGATGAAAGTGCTTCAAACGGGCAGTTTACGATCAATAAAATACTTACAGATAATGAGACAGACCCTTCTATTATCGTAAATGAAGATGATGACGCGCAAATTTTGTATACTTCAGGAACAACAGGCAATCCAAAAGGTGCCTTGTTCGACCATCATCGAATTTTACATGTAGCATTTAATACCTCTATTATGATGAGCATAACTCCATCCGATAATTTACTTCACGTTGCTCCACTTTTTCACTCAGCACAGCTTAATTTATTTTTAATCTCAGGGACATACCTAGGCTGTAAGCAAGTGATCCACCAAAGTTTCGATCCAACAAAAGTTCTTGAAGATATTGAAAAACATAAAATTAGTATATTTTTTGCTGTACCAACGATGTATAACTTCTTACTTCAAGTACCAAATAAATATGATTTAAGCTCAGTCACTCGTTGTGGCTATGGTGCTGCACCTATGCCAATAGCTCTATTGAAACAAGTTATGGAACTATTTCAAATGGAACAGTTTTACAATATGTGCGGATTGACCGAGGCAGGACCTGGAGGTGTTATGCTGACGCCCGAAGATCATGACGATAAAATCGGTGCAGGTGGTAAGGCCATGCTGAATACTGAAGCACGGGTAGTTAATGAGAGTGGTGAAGATGTTCATCCAGGTCAAGTAGGAGAATTTGTTCTTAAAGGCGAAACAATAATGAAATATTATTATAATAAACCGGAAGAAACGAGTAAAACGTTGAAGGACGATTGGCTCTACACGGGTGACTTAGCGACGATTGACGAGGAAGGTTTTATTACGCTTGTTGACCGTAGAAAAGATATGATCATTTCAGGAGGAGAAAACGTTTATTCAACGGAAGTGGAGCATGTGCTATATCAGCATCCAGATTTATTAGAGTGCGCGGTCATCGGACTTCCTGATGAAACATGGGGTGAAAAAGTTGTTGCTGTTGTCGTACCAAAAGAAGGAAAATCGATTGATGAAGAACAATTAAAAGAGTTTTGTAGAGATTATCTTGCCAAGTATAAAATACCTGTCGAATTCAAATTTGAAAAAGAAATCCCAAGGAATGCATCTGGAAAAGTATTGAAGTACCGACTTCGAGAGTCGTTAACAAAAGAAACAACATGAAGTGACACATAGATATATAAAATTGTATTTCTTATTAAGTAACATTCTTATAGTGCACAAAATTAGTAGCTTTAGAGGGGAAATTAAATAATGAAACGTACATTTTTGACTGATGAGCACGAAATGTTCCGCAGATCATTAAAAAAGTTCCTTGAAAAAGAAGCTGTACCTTTTTATGAAAAATGGGAAAAAGACCAACAAGTACCAAAATCGTTTTGGGAAAAGGCGGGAAAGCAAGGATTTTTATGTCCGCAAGTAGAAGAAAAGTATGGTGGTGTAGAGGCGGATTTTGGTTATGCTGTGGTTTTATCAGAGGAATTTGAAAGGGTCGGTACAGGTTTATTAGGAATCGGACTGCATAATGATATCGTCATACCTTATATCGAGGCGTTTGGTAATGAAGACCAAAAGTCTCGTTGGTTGCCTAAAGCAGTCACAGGGGAAATTATTTCTGCCATTGCGATGACAGAGCCAGGTGCAGGGTCAGATTTAGCTGGTATTAGAACGACAGCTGTTAAAGATGGAGATGATTATATTGTTAATGGAGAAAAAACATTTATAACGAATGGTCATTCTGCCGATTTAACCATTGTTGTTTGTAAGACAGACCCGCAAGCAAACCCACCCCATAAAGGTATCAGTTTGTTGGTTGTTGAATCTGAAGCGGAAGGATTCACAAAAGGGAAGAAGTTGGATAAGGTTGGCCAGCATGCGAATGATACGTGTGAATTAATATTTGAAGATGTAAGAGTCCCGGCTGCAAATTTACTAGGAGAAGAAAACAAGGGATTTTATTATCTCATGGATAAATTACAGCAGGAAAGACTCATGGTCTCCATATCATCAATTGTCAATGCAGAGAGAATGTTGGATTTGACGCTTGACTATGTGACACAAAGGCAAGCTTTCGGAAGAAGCATAAGCAAATTCCAAAACACCCAGTTTAAGATTGCTGAGATGAAAACAGAAATTGAGATTGGCAAAACCTTCGTGGATCGATTAATTCAAGAACACATGGCTGGAGGGAACATTGTGAATGAGGTTTCCATGGCTAAATGGTGGACGACTGACTTAGCTCAAAAAGTTGCTGTGGAAAGTATGCAACTTCATGGTGGGTATGGATATATCGAAGAATATGAGATTGCGAGAAGGTATCGAGATGTGGCTGTTGCATCTATTTATGCGGGAACTAATGAGATCATGAAAGGGATCATAGCGAAAAATATGAGATTATAAGTGTAGTGTCGAACAACATCTTGTTTCTCATATAAACAAGATGTTGTTCGGTTTTTTTAAGGTAATGTGGCATTCAAATCACAACAAACTCTTCAAAACCTGCGCATGATTATATTCTTCTTCTTTAGTTGCGGTCAGCAATGTAACATCTTCTTTTTGTATCATCTTTTGTAGTTCCGAATATGCCTTCTTCTGCTCCTCTTCGGATTGTAATTCTTCTTTGTATTTCTTTTTAAATGAATCAAATTTATCTGGGTCGTGATCAAACCATTTACGTAAATCATCACTTGGAGCTATTTCTTTTAACCATTCATCGAGATTTGCTTCCTCTTTGGAAACGCCTCTTGGCCAAATGCCATCGACAAGAACACGTTTGCCATCTGACTTAGCCGATTCTTCATAGATTCGCTTAACTTGCACTGTCATGTATAATCACCTCTGCAGTACATGTAACCTAAAAGACTGTTCATAAAACTATTCACTGCGCACAATCAACACATCACAAGGTGCCGTGCGAGTGATCGCCTCAGAAACGCTTCCGAGCATAACACGTTCCACCGCGTTTAGCCCGGTTGCACCAGTTAAAATTAAGTCGATTTCGTATTTTTTCGCAATTGTTTTCGGGATTTTTTGACGGGGACTGCCGAATTCCAAGACAGTTGTTACTTGTTCGACTCCTGATTGCGTTGCCTTTTCTTCATATTCCTTCAGTAGCTCTTTACCGACTCGTTCGACTTCAGGTAAAATTGTCTGGCTATAATGCTCAATCGTTGCAAATGTCCGGTAATCGACCACATGCGCAATCACTAATCTAGCATCAATATTTTTTGCAATTCGGCATGCTTTGTTAAAGGCTTTCTCACCGTTTTTGGAGCCATCTACAGCAACTAAAATATTTTCGTAGTCTTTCAACATGTCCATCTCTCCCTTTTTCTTAATAATGTAATTATATCATGTTATATGAATAGATGAACGTTGTAGGGAATTGGATTAACACTGAAGGAGGCCAGATTAACCCTGAAGTAGCTCGAGTTAACACTGAAGGTTCTCGCAATAACACTGAAGCTTAACAAATTAACACTGAAGACACACGAAATAACCCTGAAGAGACGAAAATGATCGCTGAAATTAAAAAGCAGTAGGGATTCATAATATCCCTACCGCTAATCTACTTTATTAAAATGTCATATACGAAAGAACGAGATACATCAAAATGATCACTATAGAAGGCCAAGCGTATGAAAAGCCGGATTGTTTTTTCTGTCTCTTAACAATATAGAGCATGACAATCATCATTAGAACTCCGAGTAAAGCGGTCCAGATCATCGTAGGGTCAGTTCCTTTGAGGATGGCCTCTTCGCGATAAAAGGCATCTGTAACGACTAGTAGCATTAAATTAAATAGGTTACTACCTAGGATTGACCCGGCCGCCATTGAATAATTCGCCATGCGAAAAGCGACGACCACTGTGACCAATTCAGGAAGAGAAGTGGAAGCGGCGATTAACACGCTCCCCACAAAGCTTGAATTCATACCGGATATTTCTGCAAGTCGGTCACCAGTGATTGAAAGCACACTTCCTGCAGCAAAAACGATAACAGCGAAAACGACAAAGTTTGTGACGGCTTTCTTTAATGTAATTTGAAGGGTTTTGCTCTCTGGCTTTATTTCTTCCGTTTGACTCGCTGGGTTACCTTCGAACATTTTTAACACAAAAATATAACCGATCACTAAAAGGTACATTTCCAAGCCAATATTAAAAATGGATGGTACCTGAACCCAAAGAATAGCTACAACGACGAAGCTCGTAAATAAAATCCCTGCAATTATAGATGGCGTTTGATCTTTGGAATGCAATTGATTAAAAGCACGTCTTTTACGGTAAAACAAATCGACACTCGCCAAAATCAATAAGTTAAACACATTACTCCCGAGCATATTACCGACAGCGATATCTGGGTTATCGATGTAGACAGCGGTTAAACTCGTTGTCAGCTCAGGTAGTGAAGTGGCACCGGCAATCAGTAATCCACCAACCATCGCGCCACTTAAGGAAGATTTCTCGCTGATGACATCCCCATATTTATTTAGTTGAACGGCAGCAAACACAACAATAACGGCTGCTAAAATAAACAAAAATAATACCAAGAATAACTCCTCCTAACGGATTTCCGTTTTGATATTAGGAAAGCCGAACGATTGAAGGCCTGTAAACTAGGTTCCCTATTTTTGAGAAAATAAAAAACCTTGGCCATCGGTTCGGCCAAGGTCTTGCGATTTATTTGATGAGCCGGGTACTTAAAAAGTACCGAATTGACGACTCATCAACCGTTTGGGCGGTCGCTACTCCCCTTGTTTTCTTCTTCATTTACTATAATGCAGGATGTTGTGCGTGTCAATTTAAATCAAGATTTTGGTTGATTGTCTTTGTCTTCTTCCAATTGCTCCAAACGATCTTGCATCCGTTTATAACGTCTTAATTCTCTTTTACTGATTGGTACAACATCTTTTCGTAATAATTTAATTAACGCTGCGATCATTAAAAGCATGATTAAGGCAAATGGCAGGGCGGCAATTAATGAAGCCGTTTGTAAAGCTTCTAATCCTCCGGCGAATAAAAGTACCCCAGCAATTGCTGCAAGTAACACACCCCAAATCATCTTTACACGCATCGGAGGGGTTAAGCTTCCCTTCGTCGTCATGCTTCCGAGTATATAAGCGGCTGAGTCGGCTGACGTAATTAAAAATGTCGCGACGAGTAAAATAGCAAGTAACGATGAAAGCGTCGGAAGCGGCAATATTTGAAGCATTTCAAACAACGCGACAGTTACATCGGCATTGACCGCCTCTGCAATATTTGTTCCATTTTTTAAATCACTATGAAGCGCAGTTCCACCGAATGTTGCGAACCAGAATAACGAAATGAGTGGCGGAACAATCATGACTCCGAAGATGAATTCTCGAATGGTTCGTCCTCTAGAAACGCGGGCGATAAATGCTCCGACAAACGGTGACCAAGCGATCACCCACGCCCAGTAGAAAATAGTCCAATCACGAACCCATGTGCCACCTTCATAAGGTGTTAATCGTAAGCTGTATTGAATGATATTCGTGATGTAGTCACCGAGACCAAGGACAAAAGAATTTAAAATGAATACAGTTGGTCCAGTTATAAAAACGAATAATAGCAAAAGAACGATTAAGCTCATATTTACATTACTGAGGTATTTAATTCCTTTATGCAAACCGGTAGTAGATGAAATCATATAAGCGATAAAAATGAGTACGATAATCAATATTTGAATCCAACCGTTGTTCGGGATACCAAATACGGCATTAAGTCCACCATTCATTTGCAGAACGCCTAAGCCAATCGAAGTAGCAATCCCGATCACCGTTGCGATGACAGCCAAAGAATCGACGGTTGTTTTGATATTCGCATTATTGCCAGTGATTGGTTCAAGAGCTGTTGAAACAAGCCCGTCACGTTTTTTTCGGTATTGAAGATAAGCGATGATTAAACCGACTAAGGTGAAAATCGACCATTGGTTCATGCCCCAGTGGAAAAATGAATAACCCATCCCGACTCGGGCAGATTCCACACTATGATCTTCAATGTCAGGAAAAGGGGATTCAAAATAGTGGCTCATTGGCTCTGCGACACCCCAGAATACAAGTCCAACACCGAGACCGGCGGAGAACAACATGCCAATCCATGTGAAGAATGGAAATTCAGGACGTTCGTTCTCTCCTCCAAGGCGAATTTTTCCGAAGCGGGTGATTGCTAAGACAAGCAAAAATGCGGTAAACATAAATACAGCAATGAGGTAAAACCAACCAAAATAGGTAGTGGTAAAGCCGTAGAGTGTCTCTGAAACAGATGCAAATTGATTCGGCATGATAGCTCCTAAGATGGCCAACAGACCCACGACGAAAGCGGAAATAAAAAATACGGGGTTTTTCAATAAATCATTTAGATTCATGGATGAACTCCTTTAGTTATTTGGTAGATTGATAGCTATTTTTGAATAATATAGTTATTATTTTATAATAATTACGAAAATTATCCAATAAATTGCCATACGACAAGTTGAAAACATGACCTTTTACCCAAAGAAATAATTAGCATTATTAACCATATATAAAATTAATTTACGGAAATAAAGTTTATTTTTGTTTTAAATCTACTATTTATAATGTATAATATTTTCAGACAACAAGAAATACTATCATTTACATTCAAAAATCTATTAGGGGGGATTTTTTGTGAAGAAATTTAATTTATTGCTTGTACTTCTTCTGTCGCTTGGACTGTTGTTCTTAGCAGCATGTGGCGGTGACAACGCCGATGATGCAAACGAATCGGACAGTGGTTCAGAAGGAGATTCTGGATCTGAAGAATCAGGTGGAGAAGAAGCTTCAGCTGGTGAAGATTGGGTAGAAAACGTTACGTTGTTGACAGGTGGAGAAGCGGGTACGTACTATCCACTTGGTGTAGCAATGGCTGACATCATGACTGAGAATGTCGATGGTGTAAGCGCTAACGGAGTATCTTCTGGTGCTTCTGTTGTTAACGCAAACGAATTAAGTGATGGAAACGCAGAGTTCGGTTTACTGCAAAATGATATCGCTTACTATGCACATGATGGGTCTCATATGTTTGAGGAAGTTGTAGATGGATTCAGTGGTGTATTTACGATGTATCCAGAAACAATTCAAATTGTGACATTAGCTGATACTGGAATTGAAACAGTAGAAGATTTGAAAGGCAAGCGTGTAGCTGTAGGTGACGTTGGTTCAGGTACAGAAGCGAACGCGAATCAAATCTTAGGTGCCTATGACATCACTTATGAAGACATTAACGAAGAGTTCATGGGCTTCGGTGACGCTTCAACTGCACTACAAGATGGAAACATTGATGCAGCTTTCGTAACTGCTGGTACACCAACAGCTAGTATTCAAGAATTGGCAGCAAGTGCGGACGTGAAGATTGTCGGTCTTAGCGATGAAAAGATCGATCAACTAATCGAAGAGTATCCATATTACACGCGTGTTGATTTAGACGAAAACACGTACGATAGCTTTGATGCTACAGCATCTACTGTCGCTCCACTTGCGATGTTAGTTGTACGTGATGATCTGCCTGAAGATCAGGTGTATGAGCTAACAAAAGCTATCTTTGACAATCTTGATGATTTAGCGAATGCACACGTACGTGGTGAGGACATTACGCTTGAATCAGCTCAAGATGGAATGTCTATCGACTTGCACCCTGGAGCTAAAAAGTTCTATGATGAGCAGTAATTCTCTCGATCGTGCAACAAACAGAAAGGCATTGCTTTCGAGCAATGCCTTTTTAAAAAAGATAAAATGGCTTATTCTCATCATTTTGCTTTTCATCATCTTTTTGGCGGTCATTTTATTTTCACAATCTACATATCTATTACAAATAGAAAAAGTAGAGAATAGTGAAATTCTCTGGGAAGCTGAAATCGAAGAGAATGAGTGGTTCGCACATGAGTATATCCATTCTGTAGAAAAATCCCCTGTCATTGAGAAATTTAAATATGATTCATCTGGAAAGATTTTAACAATGGAAAGCTGGACAAAATCGTTCGGTGCAGGAATGCCTTACGAACGAAAAGGCACAGTGGAAATGGTTGATGGCTATTTTGTCATTAAGGACTTGAATAAGCCGATTCACGACAATAAGTTATTGATGCAACCTTCCGATTTATTTCCGCATAAGTTTTATTTTAAAGATCAAGAAATTACTTTATCTGAAGAGCCATTTATAAAAAATGTGATAGAGATAAAGGTTAGTGAGTTAACTGGTTTTGAACGAATTACTAATCTATTTAATTAACCAGATGTCTTCAAAATAGCTAGAAGTTGGTTAGGTGAATTTGAGTTTTAAAAGAGAGAGAGGTTCATAATATGGATGAGTTGAGACAACAGATGGATAAACAAACACAACAAGAGATGATCAATGAACTTGAAGGTAGCGACCGTGATGTGAGAGGATTTTGGGCTTTCACAACGATAGCTGTAGCCGTGTTTCTTTCTTTGTATCATTTTTATATCGCGGGTTTTGGTTTGCCGGGGATCGGTTCGAAGACTTTTTTAATTTTTCACCTAACATTAGGTTTGGTACTTGTCTTTCTAATCTTTCCACCTAAAAAAGGGCTAAATCAAAAAACGGTTCCTTGGTATGATGCATTGTTGGCAATTATGTCGTTTGGTGTCGGTATGTATATTATTCAAAATCAAACGTCTTCTTCAATCATTTCAGGCCGCCCGACGGATTTTGATCTGGCAATAGGGCTAGCCTTGATTATTTTGGTGTTGGAAGCAACGCGACGTGTGGTCGGAAAGCCGCTTGTCATTATCGCGTTAATTTTTATCGGGTATTTCTTCCTTGGGGAATATATGCCTGGACAGTTCTTTCATAATCGTGGTGATTTTGAACGGTTTGTCTATGAAATTTCATATCGTAACAACGGGATTTTTGGGACTCCGATTTATGCCTCCGCGCAGTTCGTCTTTATCTTCATTTTATTCGGGGCAATTTTGGAGTCAACGGGAGCTGGACAAATGTTCATCAATTTAGCGATCCGTGCATTCGGGCGTTTTAAAGGTGGTCCAGCAAAAGCATCTGTATTAGCGAGTGGAATGATGGGAAGTATCTCAGGAAGTTCTACAGCGAATGCGGTAACGACAGGTACATTTACGATTCCATTGATGAAACGAGTTGGATTCAAACCGCATGTCGCGGGAGGAATTGAAGTAGCGGCCTCTTCCAGTGGACAATTTCTACCACCAATTATGGGGGCTGCAGCCTTCATCATGGTTGAATTTACGGGAATCCCGTATTATCAAATTATTCAAAGTGCCATTATCCCGGCATTGTTGGCTTATGTGGGAATTCTCTTTATGGTTCATTTCGAAGCATCTAAAAATGGCATTCAAGGAATACCAAAAGCCGAGTTACCGAAAGGTCGTAAGTTATTACTACAACAAGGTTATCTGTTATTTCCGATTTTTGTTTTACTTTATTATTTGGTTGTTGAGCGAATTTCGGTTAATAACTCCGCGTTCTTCTCGATTGTTGTTTTATTGGCAATGGCATTCTTTGCCCACCGGTTCAAAGAAAGCTTAGGACGCTCATTACTGTACGCGGCGGGACTAATTGCTATTGTATTTGGCTTCCAATTTATTGTCGGTACGCTAAATAGTGGTTTGTATCAGTTGAATGGATTATTCGGGACGGATGTATTCGGAACAGAAACGGTTCGTTGGAAACCAGAAATGACAATGCTCGTCATACTCGGTCTGGTCGTTGCATTAGTCTTTGCAGTGTTTCAGCGTAAGTCTAAATTAGGCGCGACGCCGTTTCGCTATAGCTGGAGAAATGTTGTCGAAGGTTTCGAAACAGCTTCTCGAAATGCGCTTTCCATCATCGTTGCCTGTGCGACGGCAGGAATTTTGATCGGTGTTATTACGACTTCTGGTTTATCAACGAAGTTTACACGAATCGTTGTCGGCTTTTCAGAGACATTGACAAATATGCTGCCAAGCTTCATGGTGACGGATAACACGCAGCTTTATTTCACATTAGTATTAACTGTTTTTGCCTGTTTACTGCTCGGTCTTGGATTACCGACGACTGCAACATATGTCGTTCTTGCGGCGATTGTTGCACCAATCTTAACGGATATGGGTGTTCACGTATTAATCGCTCACTTATTCGTTCTTTATTACGGTGTGCTGGCGGATGATACGCCTCCGATCAACTTACCGGCGTATGCGACGGCAGGAATAGCGAATGCCGGACCGGTTCGAACAGGTGTGCAAGGATTTAAATTTGACTCAGCTGCACTATTGTTGCCGTTTGTCTTTACGTTAAATCCAACTATTTTATTTTTGACTGACGCATCCTGGTATGAAGTCATTTTCGCAATCATTACAGCGACGGTTGGAATGATCGCCTTTGCATCATTCATTCAAAACTGGCTAATTCATAAATACGCATGGTATGAGCGAATTATTGCTTTATTGTCGGCGTTGCTGTTTATTCAAAATAACTGGGTGACGGATGTAGCTGGAATCGTCTTGTTAGCAATATTGCTTGCATTACAGTTAATCAAGGGGAAATATCAGCAATCGAAAGAGCAAACCGCTTAATCATTCAGTTTATACAACAGTCCCTGAATTCACTTCAGGGACTGTTTTCTATATAATGGGAACAGATGAGTGATTAGCTGAAAGGGGATTTTTGAGTGATTGAAAACAAACCGGCTGGATTTTGGATTCGATTCTTAGCTATTTTTATAGACAGCCTTTTCGTTTCGCTCCTCACTTGGTTGGTAGCCGGGTTAATTACAGGAGAAGTGGAACAATTACAGCAAGCACAGCAGCAAACAGAAACAAATGCCGAACAACTCTCGAGCTCTATCTACAGTATATTTTTCGTAATTTTATTTACGGCATCTCGCTTCAAAGGCTCGCCGGGTAAGATGATTTGTAGAATTCAAGTGACCAATGAAGATGGCTCGAAAATTAGCATATTGAAATCGCTCGGTCGTTACTTTGCTTATATTCTCTCTGCAATCATTTTAATGATTGGGTTTATGATGGCAGGTTGGACCGATCGAAAAAGAGCTCTTCATGATTATATTTGCCAAACTGTGGTGACCTATCGCGATCAGTAACCTCAAAATCGGGTATGGATGTAGTGAATGAATACTTTTGGCGATTCAGCAAAAATTAGAAAGTATCTATTCACTGAAATCGATGAGGAGGATGCTTGTGCGATTAGATGGGCAAGTGGCAATCATTACTGGAGGCGTCAGCGGAATTGGCGAAGCAACAGCTAGATTGTTTATCGAAGAAGGAGCAAATGTCATCATTGCGGATGTCAATAATCCGAAAGGTGAAGAGCTTGCAAATGAATTAGGCGATCGTGCGACATATATTTACACGGACGTCACTGAAGAAGAGGAAGTCAAACGACTGATCGATCAAACGGTTGATAATTTTGGAAAGCTCGATATTCTCTTTAACAATGCAGGTGTCGGTCCTGTCATGGATACGGCTGAGATGAACGATGATCAGTGGAACCGTGTGATTGAAGTGAATTTGAATGGCGTTTTTTACGGAATCAAGCATGCGGTTAATCATTTTAGAGAAAAAGGCAGTGGCATCATCATCAATACGGCTTCAATGCTTGGCCATGTCGGTCAATCTCAAACGGCGGCTTATTCGGCATCGAAAGCTGGTGTAGTGAATCTCACGCGTACAACTGCTTTGGAATATGCCAAATATAATGTTCGCGTGAATGCTGTATGTCCGGGTTATGTGAAAACCCCGCTAATGGAGCAGTTAGAAGAGGGAGATATTGAGGAATTGGCTAAAGTTACACCGCTCGGACGTCTAGGCAAGGCAGAAGATGTCGCAAAAGCCGTATTGTTCCTGGCGACAGATGACTCAAGCTTTATAACAGGTACCAGTTTGATTGTAGATGGTGGTTATACAGCGAAATAAGTTTAATGAATTAGACTCGCAAGCGGTTTTCAATGCTTGCGGGTTTTTCTGTTTTTATCAATTGTTTAGACCAAATAAGGAGGAAAATAGGTAAAACCGATACTTTGAAACAGGTCATTTGTTTTTTAGTTGTTCGGCTTAATGTAAGTCATAATCACCCTTCCTTGTCCATAAAATAGCAAGAGGGGAGGGGAGCTCTTGAAAAAGCTATGGTTCATATTGTTATGGTTAGTCGGTCTAGTGTTACTCATATATCTGATTCGCTATCCGATCCCATCATTTTTTTCACCTACGAATGTAACGATGCCGCTTGCGAATAAAGTAATCGTCATCGATCCAGGTCACGGTGGCCCAGATGGCGGGGCGGATCATGATTCGGTTTATGAAGAATCCATCGCATTGGATACATCTTTGTTATTACGTGATTACTTACAACAAGCGGGTGCGTTAGTGTATATGACACGTGAGTCAGATATAGATCTCGCAGCTGAAGGCACAAGAGGGCTTTCCAAGCGAAAATCCGAGGATATTCGGAATCGAGTGAAATTCATTCAGGAAAAAGACCCCGATTTATTTATTAGTGTTCACCTCAATTCAATTGCGAGTTCTCAGTGGTCAGGGGCACAGTCGTTTTATTACCCGGATGAAGAAGGCCAAAGTGAAGCCTTGGCAAAATCGATCCAAAAGCGTTTGCGTGAAGAAACAAAAGGAACACGTGTCGCTTTGGGATTAAATCAAATTTATTTATTGAAGCATGCGGGTGCGACAGGAACTTTAGTGGAACTGGGCTTTTTATCGAACCCAGATGAAAGGCGACTACTGACGCAAGAGAGTTATCAGAAGCGGCTGGCTACATCGATCGCTGAAGGAATTGTTGAATTCATTATGGAAGAAGATGAAGATAACGGTGCCTCTTAGTTAAGAAAACACTGAACTTTATGTTATACTAACCTTGCACGACTTTTTGAAAGGGAAGGTGTAACATTTGGTAACAGAAGAGCGAGTAAGAGAAATATTAAACCCGGTCAAAGACCCACATATACATAAAACCTTTGAAGAAACGGGTGCAATAGAGAATATTAAGATTAAAGAAGATAAGAACCACGTCAGTGTCAAGATTGCCTTAGCCAATCCGAATTCTGGTGAACAGCTTCAGCTACAGCAGGAAATTGTCGGTATGTTAAAAGAAGAAGGCGCTGCTACTGTCGGTTTGCGTTTCACTGAATTACCAGAGGAATATAAGCAAGCCGCTGATCAAGAAAGCGAAGCAAATCTAATCGGACAAAAAGGCACGAAATTCATCTCGGTCGCGAGTGGTAAAGGTGGCGTCGGTAAATCAACGGTTACTGTCAACTTGGCAATTGCTTTGGCACGCCTCGGTAAGAAAGTAGCTATTGTCGATGCCGACATTTACGGCTTTAGTGTTCCGGACATGATGGGGATTGAAAATCGTCCACAACTACGTGGAGAAAAAATCATCCCAGTTGAGCGCTTTGGTGTGCAAGTTATTTCGATGGGCTTTTTCGTTGAAGATAACTCCCCGATTATTTGGAGAGGACCTATGCTTGGAAAAATGCTGACAAGCTTCTTTAAAGAGGTGGAGTGGGGCGACTTGGACTTCCTTCTATTGGATTTGCCTCCAGGTACAGGAGATATCGCATTAGACGTGCAATCACTTCTGCCATCGTCTAAACAGCTGATCGTTACAACGCCACACCCTACAGCTGCATTCGTCGCAGCTCGTGCTGGGCAAATGGCTTTGAAAAATGAGCATCAAATTTTAGGCGTTATTGAGAACATGGCTTACTTCGAAAGTACATTAACGGGTCAAAAAGAATATGTATTTGGCGAAGGTGGCGGCGATAAGCTGGCTGAAGTACTCGATACAGACGTACTAGGCCGCATTCCGTTACAACAACCATATGATGAAGAAGATATTTTTGCACCAGGCATTTACCAAGAGGATCATCCAACAGGAAAGATTTTCTTGTCCATTGCGAATCAAATGATTAAACGTGCATAAGCGAAAGAGCTGTCAACAGATGAATGTTTGACAGCTCTTTTTTCGTTTTTATATTACCCTCCAGCGCCGGCGCTACTATCACTTCCGCCACCTGATTGTCCACCGCCACTATCACCGCCACCTTGTTCTTGACCTTGGCCTTGGCCACCTTCGGATTGTTGTGCTTTTTCAGCGGCCTTCAGTAACGTTTCCGTCATTTTTGCTTTAAAGAGTGGACTTTCCAAAGTCTCTTGTATTGTTTTTTCTAAATGAGCTTTAAATGCTTGGCTGGATAAAGCTTGAACGATGGTTTCCTGCATTTTTGGTTCTTGAAAGATCTTGATTAACTGTTCTTTATATGTGGAATCACTGAGTAAACCGGTCATTAGTTCCTTCATGCTATCTTCTGTCGCTTTTGTATAAGCTTGAACAAATGAAGGATCTTCGAATAATTTTGTCCAATATTCTATCGATTTCTCACTCTGTAACGTTTGTTCAATCGTGTCCTTGACGACTTGTGCATTTAATATTAATTCATTTTTCATGTCTTCTTCAGTCAGTAGGTCCTTAACTGCTTTTTTTCCGTCATCGGTTTTTAGAATATCAACAACCATTTTTTTCGTCGTTTCATAATCGGTGTTTTGGGAGGATTGATCACTTTGGGTGCAGGCAGTCAATAAAATGAATAAGCCTAATAGTATAAACCCCGTAAGTTTTTTTAGCGTCATGGTTTTTGCTCCCTCTGAAGGTAGTTTCCTTTTTATCTTGATGAAGTTGTGAAAAAATATACATATTAGGGTCAGGCAAAAAATGTCGGTTCGTGGTAAAATACAATGGATAAATGATGTGTTTAATGTTGGAGGGAAAGCAAGTGACGATTCGCAATTGGTTAAAATTTTCAAGTGTCACCTTATTGCTAGGCTTTTTAGGAGCTGTCATCACAAGTTTCTTTGTAAGAGCAGACGCTTATCTGGAATATATGCACCCTTTGGATTTTTGGGAACTTACAGGAACGTTTTTGTGGTTTTCTGTATTGGGACTTCTTTATAGTGTCATTAGCCAAATGGGTTTCTTCGCCTATTTGACCGTGCACCAGTTCGGAAAAGGATTTTTCGGTTACTTTTGGAAACACGCACAAATCGTAATTATTGCAATTGTGTTGTTCGATCTCGTTTACTTACGTTATACGAGAGCAGAAGATCCAGGGAGTATATTTCCGTACATAGTTGTAGCGGGTGTGTTGTTTATCTATTCACTTGCGGTCGCCTACGTTAAAAAAGAGGAAACTCATCCGAGAGCATTCCTGCCTGCAGTTTTCTTTATGACCGTTGTGACTGCGCTCGAATGGATTCCAGGACTGCGTACGAATGACCCGGATACGATGATGATCATGATTGTCCCATTGGTCGCATGTAATACCTATCAATTACTGCGTTTGCACCATATTGTCGGTTATACAAACGAAAAAGGCGAAGAGGTTGGCATGCCAAATAAAGCGGACGAAGTACAAAAAAGAAAACCAACGAATGCGAAAAAAAACAAAAAGAAATAAACAAAAAGGTCCCCAAGAAATCACTTGGGGACCTTTTTCAATAGACGGTGAGCAATATAGTCGTCCAATTTCGTTAGTTGATTGGCTGCAGTTCAATTTGAGCAGGTGAAAGAAGCTCGGTAACGGTCACAAATTGAAATCCTTCAGTTTCTTTTTGCTCAATGATTTGTTTGACGACCTCAGAGGCTTTCTCTAAATCATCCCGTATGGGCATCACGATAATGTCACCACTACTTATTCCATCGGTAATTTGCTTACTAATCGTTTCCGTATCTTGGTTTTTACTTACATCTGCATATACACTCCAAAAAACAGTTCGATAACCTAGTTTGTGAATTTGTTCTGTCACCAATTCGGAGTATTTATTTTCAGGTACACGCACATACTGAAGCGGCTCATAGTCCAAATTTTTTAAAACGGTTTCTCCGCGTTCGATATCTTGCTTAATGTAATCCAGTGAACGGCCTTCATAAGCTTGATCCGAAAAACCGAGCAAACCGAGCTCGTGATTTTCTTCAATAATCCATTCAGCTAACTCTTCATTCCGTAGCGCCCATTCCCCATTCACAAAAAATGTAGCCTTGACTTGCTTCTCATCTAATACGTTCATGACATCGACAATCGTATCGTCACCCCATGGCACATTAAAGGTCAAAGCAATTTCTTTTTCCTCTTTCAAACTTTTCGTTATTGCACCCTCATTTACAGATTGATTCTGTGTGGCGTTTTCAAATATGTAATCGTTAGATAGTTGGATGGTAATTGTAAATAATAAAAGTAATGAAAGCACGGCAACCCACTTTTTCCAGCTTGTCCAATTGAACGTGTAAAACATAGATCCCATTCCTTCTTTGAATTCTATTAATTACGCTTGAACATCAACAAAACACATATCATTTAAATAAAGAGTTGGTGAGATGTGATGGAAATTTATCGCGTAATTGATTCAACAACCGTTCGTTTAAAGGTGTAAGACACTTTCTTTTAAGGAGAAATTCTCTTTATAAATATCTATATGAATGTTTGCATATTTTTAGAATGGTTATATTACATAAAGCAGGAAGAACAATACAGTGAAAACTTTAAAATATATAGAAATGGGTGAACATCATTGTTAGGTCTAATGATTAGTGAAACAGAACAGAAAGAGCTGGAGTATTTACTAAAGAAAGAAATGGACGAATTACTCTTTGAGGTCACAGCTGATGACTTTAATGCGGAGATAAAGAATGCAATCAAGAAAAGATATATAACGTTGTTTAATTTATACAAGAGGTTTGCAAGCCAAAATGAATTAGTGAATTACACCCCAAGAAAGAATTTTCCCCACGTGAAGTAACTTAATTTTTGAGCATAGACGCCTCCCTTCTTACACATGAGTGAGGAAGGGAGGTGGGAAATTAAGAGTAGATCCTCCCGTGAAGCTGACCACTCAGCGAATGAAGAAGTGATCAATGAAGCCCATCCAAGAAGCAGTCATATTAGAGCTGGGAACTACTAGAACACAGTTTGATTACAGCGACTTAATAGCACAAATTCAGTCAAAAAATATTTTTGTATTTTTAGTATTGATTCGTCTAAATAGATATGATATATTTATTAGCGTTGTCAGGAGATAACGCGGTTTGACTCTTTTTAAAAAAGGAATTCAAAAAGTTATTGACAACGTTTTGGAGCTATGATAAATTAAGTCTTGTCGCAAAAAACGACATACATTTCGAACCTTGAAAACTAAACAAAATAGCCTGAAGTCAATTCGGTTTCTTTCTTATTGATTGGGAAAGAAACA
>NZ_VMHE01000012.1 GCF_007559425.1 Allobacillus salarius
AAGCGCTCTCAACAACGGAAGCATGAGAAAAAGAATCTCTTCCGTATTCGACAAGCCCTCTCAACGACGGAAGCACGAGAAATGGACCGTCTTCCGTACTCGATAGAGGTCCCCCCAACAAAATCACTAAAAATAATCCAAAATCCATCCCTAAAAAATTTTGACCAAATAAGTTTGACAATTTAGAAGTCTCTCACTTATACTGTATACATAATACAGTGCACACAAAAAGTTATTTTTAGTCTCATCATGAAAGCGTTTTAACAACAAGAAGTTATTCTTATTTAACTATTAACTCGGAGTGAAACTATTGGAACCCATCGCCAGAAGGAAAACGACAAAAGAAATTGTATATGACCAGCTCAAACGATCTATTCTCAGTGGGGAGTTAGAGCCAAATGAAACGATGACAGAAACTTCTTTGGCTGAATCATTACATATCTCCCGTACACCTGTTAGGGAAGCGGTAGGTGATTTGACGAAAGAAGGGCTACTCATCCAAATCCCAAGAAAAGGTTTTAAAGTTCGACGGATCGATGAGGATGATATGGAACAAATTCTTTATTTGAGAATATCGATCGAAATGAGAAGCGTGAAAATGCTGGTCGACCATATTACCGATGAAGAATTAGAGAAGCTAGATGCATTGGTTGATGAACAAAAAGTAGCGATTCAAAATAATGATCGAATTCGTTATATCGAACTGGACCAAATGCTACATCGCCATTTGCTTAAACTTTCGAATCAAAATATATTGGAGCAAATTTTGCAGGAGCTCTATAATCTAACCCGGCTTATTGGACATGCGGCCATTTCTAAAGAAGGACGGATGGAAGAGGTCATCCAAGAGCATCGAGACATAATTAATGCATTGCGTGAAAGAGATGAAGAAAAAGCTGCAGATTTAATGAGACATCACTTATTGACAACAGCATCTTCTGTCAAAAAACAACGCGAACAATTGAAAAACAACAATGGAAATAGCGATTCAATAGGAGGTCTTTAAGATGTCTAAAGCAATTTACCAACTCGAGGTAGCAGGAGAAACGAAACAGTTAGCCATTCATAAAGCTTTCTGTATCGGTTACACAGGACGAAGCAAAGAAAACACTTATGCTCATATTAAAGAGCTTGCTGAAATTGGTATTCCTGAACCGAAGGAAGTACCAATGCTTTACCCAGTTAGCGGCAATACTATTTTTCAAAATGAAACAATGGAAGTCGTTGGTAAGGAAACAAGCGGAGAAGCAGAAGTCGTTCTTATTTTCGGTGATTCTTCGGATGAAGTTTACGTAACCGTTGGAAGTGACCACACTGACCGAGGGTTAGAAACAGTTGATATCAATAAATCAAAGCAAGTCTGTGGGAAACCATTTGCAACAAAAGCATGGAAGCTTCAAGATGTTCTCGATCATTGGGATGAACTGGAATTGACTTCACAAGTATACTTGGATGGCGAATGGGTTGATTACCAAAAAGATTCCTTGAAAGCCATTATGCCTTATGAAGAGATCGTTCAATATATTGATAAAGTAGAAGCGCCAAAGAAAAACAGTATCTTCTTTTCAGGAACTGTGCAATTAAAAGATGGCTTTAAATACGGAACAGCTTTCCGGATGACATTTAGAGACCCTGTCAAAAATGACGAAATCTCATCAGAATACGACATCATCAATATTGAAAGGGAGTAAATAACAATGAAATTCGCGATTTATCAAATGGAAGTTGTTGCGGGTAACCCGGAGAAAAATAGAGAAAAGGTCCAGCAGTGGGTGAAAGAGTTAGCGCTAGGCGAAAAGCCTGATACAATCGTTCTACCGGAATTGTGGACGACCTCTTACACGTTGGAACAGCTTCAAGATGTTGCCGACGATGCAGGAGAGCCAACTCGTTCCTTCTTAAGTGAACTGGCAAAAGAGTATGACGTCAATATTGTCGGAGGCTCTGTAGCCAATAAAGTTGATGGAAAAGTGTACAACACAAGCTTCGTTTTCAACCGTGAAGGTAAGCTTGTGCACGAATATAGCAAAATTCACTTAGTGCCAATGTTAAACGAACCACTTTATCTAAGTGGGGGCCAAGAAAAGGTCAAAACCTTTGAGCTAGAAGGAGTCAAAATGGGCGTCATCATTTGTTACGATCTTCGCTTTCCTGAATTAGCTCGCCAACTAGCTTTGGACGGTGCCCAAGTGTTGTTCGTCGTCGCAGAGTGGCCGACACCAAGAAGAAGACATTGGACGAGCTTGCAAGTTGCAAGAGCCATTGAAAATCAGATGTATGTTGTTTCATCTAATAATATCGGATCATTGAATGGTGTTGAATACGCCGGAGCATCAATGATTATTGATCCATGGGGAGATGTATTGGCACAAGGATCTGATAATGAGGAAGAAATACTTACAGGATCGTTGAATCCAGATAGAGTATTGGAAGTCAGAAAAGAAGTACCGATTTTCGATAGTCGAGTGCCACATCTTTACTGAGTTAAAAGAAATAATTTTTGGGGAGGTGATGGAATGAGCCGGCCATCAGTGGAGTTCACAGATTACCACCAATTTAAAAGAGAAAAAATTGATGGCAAGGTCGATGGACTATACCAACGAATGATTGCTCAAGATGACCAAGGTAGAGATTTAGTGAGAATCATGGAATTTGAACCTGGTACGGATACTACGCCAAATGGAGTACAGTCGCACGATTACTGGGAGGAAGTCTTCATTATAGACGGTTCATTCATTGATTTGACATTGAACAAAGAATTCACCGCAGGGATGGTAGCATCAAGGCCTCCAGGGATGAAACACGGACCTTGGAAATCACCGAGCGGCTGTACAATGTATGAAGTCAGATACTATAAATAATTTCTAGAAGATTTTTAACAAAATAGTAAGAAAAATGAGTTTATTTAAAAAGATAGTGTTAAATAATGCCCTAAATAAAATAGATAGCGCCTCGGAAAGATATCAAAATCCTTGAAGGACAGGGTGGTTGTAAATTAAATATAGAGAAAAGGAGTTTTAAAATGAAGAAGAAATTTTTATTCAGTGCATCACTCATTTTATTAATGGTAACGCTTGCAGCATGTGGAGGTTCTGACTCAGAAGGATCTGGTGATTCAGGAGATTCACAAAGTTTAAAATTAGCACATACAGGATCTGAATCTCACCAATATCATTTAGCTGCAGAAAAGTTCAAGGAGTTAGTTGAAGAAAAAACAGATGGTGAAATTACAGTTGAAATTCACCCGAACGCGACGTTAGGTAGTGAAGGGGAAGCAGTCGAGCAAGTTATGGATGGTTCCATCGATATGACTACGGTTGCGCCAGATAGTAACTTTTCAAACACGGTACCTGAAATGAACGTTTTCGGTATTCCGTACTTATTCGAAGATCGTGACCATGCATACAGCACATTAGATGGCGAAATCGGTGACGAATTACTCGCTTTATCTGAAGAACACAACATGAAAGGTCTTGGCTGGTGGGAAATCGGCTTTAGACATTTGACGAACAATAAAAATGAAGTCGTAACACCAGAAGATGCTGAAGGATTACAAATTCGTGTACAGCCTTCTCCAGTTTGGGAAGAGCACATGAAAGCAATCGGTGCGAGCCCAACTCCAGTTGATTTTAATGAATTATACTCTGCACTTGACCAAGGAGTTGTTGATGGACAAGAAAACCCATTGCCAACTATTGATTCAATGAAGTTTTATGAAGTGCAAAAATATGTTTCTTTGACAGGACATACGTATAACCCAGCAATTACTGTAATGAACTTGGATCTATGGAATGAATTAAGTGAAGAACATCAGCAAGCGATTCAAGAAGCAACAGATGAAACAACGGATTATCACAGAGACTTGCTAGCTAGCAAAGAAGAAGAGATTCTTCAAATGCTTGAAGACGAAGGTGTAACGATTACTGAGCCAGACCGTGAAGCGTTCAAAGAAGCAACAAGTGATGTGAAAAATACGGTTGAAGAAGTTCCTCAAGACTTAATCGAAAAGATTGAAAACAATAAGTAATTGGATTACCCGGGAGCGATACTCTCTCCTGGGTATTCTACTTTGAAGTGAAGGTGATACGTATGACTGCTTTAAAAAGCCTAGATAACTTTATCGGAAAATTACTTGAGGTAGTGATTACACTTTGCTTAGGGTCAGTGGTCATCATTACCTTCTTACAAGTAATCTTTCGATATGTTTTAGGTCAACCTTTAACATGGTCGCAGGAAGCTTTAATGATTGCGTTCGTCTACAGCATTCTTTTTGGAGCGGCTTTGGCCATTCGCAATGGAGAACATTTAAAGGTTGATTTATTCGAGAAAGTTCCGAAAAGCATCAATATTGTTTTGAAAAGCATTGAATTTATCATTGTCGGGGTATTAATTGTCGTTCTGTTTCTTTATGGTACTGAATTGGTGCAAAATAATTTGAAATCAGGGCAGACGATGAGCATGCTGCCAGTGAAAATGGCGTATGTCTATATGGCACTGCCGATCAGCTCAGTATTCATGGCATACTATCATGTTAGGAAGGTGTTCACATGATATGGTTAATTGGAGTACTATTCGTACTCATACTACTTGGAACACCAATTGCCTTTGCGCTAGGTTCGGTCACCATTCTTGGTATCGTATTATCTGACGCAGATCTATTAATTAATGTTCCAAGACAAATATTCGGAGGCATTAATAATTTCACTTTAGTTGCTGTACCGCTCTTTATTTTAGCGGGAGAGCTGATGACACAAGGTGGGATTTCGAAACGTCTCATTAATTTTTCGAAAACATTGGTCGGTCCACTACCAGGTGGTTTGGCGATGGTCGTTATCTTGGCGAGTATGTTCTTTTCGGCCTTAACAGGTACAGCGATTGCTGCAGCAGCGGCAATTGGTGGTATGATGATTCCTGCGATGGACAGAGAAGGCTATGACAAACGATTTTCTGCCAGTATTGTTGCGACATCTTCAACAATTGGTCCAATTATTCCGCCGAGTATCGTATTGATTCTGTACGGAGTCATTGCCAGTGTATCCATTGGTGACCTATTTATTGCTGGGGTACTTCCTGGTATTTTAATGGGACTTGGATTAATGATTTACAGCTATTTCGTCGGTAAAAAAGAAGGGTATCGTGCGAGTGATCGTCGTGCGACATTTAAAGAAATCATCGTCGGCGCGAAAGATGCTGTTTTGGCATTAGTTATGCCAATCATCATTATTGGTGGTATCGTTAGTGGAGTCTTTACAGCAACTGAATCAGGTGTAATTGCCGTTGTCTATGCCATCCTGATTGGTATGTTTGTTTATAAAGAAATCACAATCAAAGACTTTTGGCCAATTTTACTCCAAACGGCTAAAACGACAGCGACGATTATTTTCTTAATCGGAACAGCTTCTTTATTTATCTGGTTCTTATCATTTAATTCGATTCCGAACCAGTTGTTGGATATGCTCGGACCGGTAGCAGATAATCCGATTCTGTTGCTCTTATTGATTAACGTTATTCTGTTGATTGCGGGTACATTTATCGATACGATTAGTGCCGTTTCTATTTTTACGCCATTATTTTTGCCATTGGCATTAGCGGCGGGCGTTGATCCAATCCATTTCGGAATTATTTTATCCGTGAACTTAACGATTGGAATGGTGACACCACCACTTGGCGTTTGCTTGTTTGTTACATCTTCCATTGCGAAAATTACAGTACCGAAGATGTTCAAATATTTATTCCCTCAAGTCGGTGTACTCATTTTAGTATTGATTATTGTCACGTATATCCCAGAATTGATTTTATTCCCTGTTGAATTGTTTGTAGATTAAGAGAAGACCCTTGAATGATATACGGATGTCCGTGTGTTGTTCGAGGGTTTTTTGAATCTAATTAACGACTTGAATACTCTCAAAAGCTGCAACGAATCCTGTCATTATAGCTATAATCAAAACTAATAGACTTAACCCGACTCGTTGATCTTTCCAATAAGTAAAGGAAACGATCAACAGGAAGAACATACCTACTATGTAATAAAGGAAAGAAGGGATCTGTAACTGGTCATTAAACAAACGAATTAAAAATAACACTAAAAGAATACCCGCGAAAAGTTTCGTTAAGTTTTGTGTCATTTGTCGTCACCTCTTCCGAAAAAATCAATTTCAAAATATTAAAAGCTTACTAACATTTGCAGGCTCACCATGTTAATCTATTGATAATAGATTAAGGAAGGAACAAGACTATGGCAAGTAAATTTTCATTGCAAACAAAAATTATGACGATGCTCATTACCCTTTTGTTTATCGTTACTTTTTCATTAACGGCTATCAATTCATACATAGAATACAATCAGATTAAAGATCATATGGGGCAACGGGCGCTTGATGTAGCTACTTCCATCTCATTAATGCCGGAAGTAATCAAAGCTTTTGATGATCAAAATCCGACAGAAACAATCCAACCAATTGTGGAAGATATCCGGAAGCGAATTGGCTCTGAGTTTATTGTTGTCGGTGATGCTGAAAGTACTCGAATTGCTCACCCTGAAACACATAAAATCGGTAAAAAGATGGTCGGTGGGGATAACGACAAAGCGCTAGTTCATGGTGAATACTATAAATCAGAAGCAGTCGGTTCACTAGGTCCTTCTTTAAGAGGAAAAGCGCCAATCATCAATCAAGACGGACAAATTATCGGAATCGTCTCAGTCGGTTTTATGATCGAAGATATTAAAGGAAAGATTTTCGACCGATTGAATGACTTGTTTTTATTTTCCTTGCTCGTACTATTAATCGGAGCAATTGGCGGGATATTCCTTGCTAGGAGCATTCGAAAAGATATATTAGGGCTTGAGCCGCGTGAAATCGTCAGTCTATATCGAGACCGAAAAGCCGTTTTACGCTCGGTGAAAGAAGGGATTATCGCAGTTGATCAAAATGGAATGATTACGCTTTTGAATCATTCAGCGAGAAAGATGCTCGGCCTCGATGAACGTGCCAAATATAAACATATTGAAGAAGTCTTACCGAATACAAAAATGCAAGAAGTCTTACGAAGTGGAGAACCACACATTGATGAAGAAATTATTTTGAGAGACCGGCATGTAATCGTCAACCGGATTCCGTTACATGATAATGGCGAGACGGTAGGTGTTGTAGCTAGTTTCCGAGATAAAACGGAGATGCAGCAAATGATCAATGCACTATCTGAAGTGAAAAGTTACTCGGAAGATCTACGTGCACAAACACATGAATTTACGAATAAACTGTATGTTTTGTCGGGGTTATTACAACTCGGTCATTATCAAGAAGCAATTGATTTAATTCAAGAGGAATCTTATTTCTACCAACAACAAACAAAAAGCTTATTTGAACACATTAAAGATGAACCTGTACAAGCGATTTTACTCGGGAAACTTGGAAAAGCTTCAGAGAAAAAGATTGAATTCACTGTGGACGAGAATAGTCAGCTTGATCAATTGCCCGAGCATTTGACGACATCGAAGCTAACGACCATTTTAGGTAACTTATTTGATAATGCGATGGATGCTGTTCAAGCGCAAGAAGATCGTCAGGTTACGTTTTTTGCGACAGACCTTGGGAAGGATATCATTTTCGAAGTCAGTGACAACGGTCCAGGTATTCCAGAAGATAAGCAAACGGATATCTTTTCAAGAGGATTCTCGACAAAAGAGAAAAACAGAGGTTTTGGGTTGCCAATTGTCGAAGAAGTAGTCGCGGATTTACAAGGTACGATTAGTTTTGATACCGATTCACACGGAACTGTGTTTACTGTTTATTTACCGAAAATTTTAAGTGATCAACAAAGCGAGGTGGGTTAATGTGTTACGGATTGGAATAGCTGAAGATGATTTCCGGGTCGCTTCGATTCATGAAGGATTTTTATCTAAAATGAACGACGTGAAGATCATATTCAAAGAATTAAATGCAGAAGATACGATGAAGAAAATCAAATCCGTAGAGATTGACTTATTGTTATTGGATATTTATATGCCTGATCGCCTCGGGACGGAATTGATTAATGACATTCGGAAGATTAAACCAGAGCTTGGCATTATCATGATTAGTGCAGCCACTGAAAAAGAAGTCGTGAAGCAAGCACTTCAATTAGGTGTGTTTGATTATATTATAAAGCCTGTTACAATGGATCGGTTTATTGAAACGATTGAAAAGTATCGAAAGTTTCAATTGGAATTAGGGAAAAAGGAAGAAGTCGATCAAACGTTTCTCGATCAGTATTTTGGCTTCCAATCAAAAAGCGAACTGAAAGAAGATACACCAAAAGGAATCGATCCCTTGAGCCTGCAAAAGGTGAACAAAATTCTAAAAGAAGAAAAAGGGATTACAGCAGAAGAAATGGGGAAGCGAATGGGAGCGTCGAGAACGACTGCAAGAAGATATTTGGAGTATTTGATTTCGATTGGTGAATGCTACGCAGAATTGGAATACGGAATTGTCGGTCGACCAGAAAGACGTTATTACTCAAATAACTAATTATTAGATATATGAAACTTACCTCAACCAGTTGTTCGGGTTGGGGATTTTTTATGTCTTCCGTGAACAAAATGAACAAAAACAACTTAATAGATTTAATTTTACTTATAATGAAAACGGTTACAACCAGAAAACTCAGTGCTAATATAACCAATAGTGAACATTTTGTGAATTTAACAAAAATTATTAGGGGGTAAAAGCATGAAGAAGTTTTTAGCAATTTTATTATTTGTATTCTTGCTTGGTTTTCTAGCTGCTTGTGGCGGCGAGGATAATGAAGAATCTCAAAATGATTCAGATAGTAATGAGGAAAATACGGAAGAAAGCTCGGAAGGTAGTGCAGAAGGTGGCGAATGGACACCTGAGCAAAACATTGAAATGGTTGCACCAGCAGGAGCAGGCGGTGGATGGGATACGACTGCACGTATGGCTGCAAAGGTATTGAATGAAGAAGGAATTATTGAAGAAAGCATTGGGGTTGTGAACAAAGAAGGTGCTGGAGGAGCTATTGGTTGGTCATACATTGCAAACCAAGAAGGAAATCCACATAGCTTATTCGTATCATCGTCTCCAATCTTATTAGTACCATTAAGCGGTCAATCCGATCATGGGCACGAAGACTTCACACCAATTGCAAACGTCATTGCTGACTATGGTGCATTCGCTGTACGTGAAGATGCTGAATGGGAAAATTTAAGTGAGTTATTTGAACAAATGAAAGAAGATCCTTCTAGCGTAACGGTTGTAGGAACGTCATCACCAGGAAGTATGGACCATATCCAGTTTGTTCGCTTTGCAAAAGCAGCGGGTGTTGATATTACGAAAATTAAGTACGTATCTGCTCCAGACGCGGGAGGAATCACTCAAGTTCTTAACGGAAGTGCTGACGTCTTCTCAACGGGTGTCGGGGAAGTAGTTGAACAAGCGAGAGCTGGCGAAATTCGCGTACTTGCCGTAACTTCTGAAGAGAGACTTGAAGGAGAAACTCTATCTGAGTTCCCGACGGCGAAAGAGCAAGGAATTGATGAGAAGTTCATTAACTGGCGTGGCTTCTTTGGACCTGCAGGTATGACGGAAGAGCAAGTAGCATACTATGAGCAGAAGTTCAAAGAGTTAAGTGAATCCGACGCATTCGCTGAAATTCGTACGAACTACGGCTGGAATGAAATGTTCATGGGCAGCGAAGAATACAAAAACTTCTTAGATGAAGAAAAAGAGAACTTAAAAGGATTATTGGAAGAGCTAGATTTATTGAATGAATAATAGATTTCAATAACAATTATTTATGATCCTATGAAGTCAGCAGGGGGTTCCCTGTTGACTTCTGATTGTTTATTTATGTGAAGTTTAATGTGTGAGGGGAGGCGAATCCTATGTTGAAAAACGTGAACCAACGGGTAGCGATCGTATTGGCAGTCCTATCAGCTTTTTATCTCGTCTTGAGTTATCAATTACCGACGTATCCATATATTCCTGTGGATGCCGATGGTGTCCCAAAAGCACTTGGCTGGTTATTGCTAGCTTTATCTGTAGGTTTATTTTTCTCTAAAGATCGGGATTCCGAAGAACAAAAAGCAAAAAGACACATTCCGAAAAAAGATGTGATTAGTTTGTTGGTCGTTTTCTTATTGGTCTTTTTGTATATTACGTTTTTTGAATCACTCGGATTTATTTTAGCGACGGTATTATTTGTATTTAGTAGTACATGGTATTTAGGCTATAAAAAACATATGGTAAATGCGATTGTTTCTATATTATTTCCAATTATTTTATATAGTATTTTCGTTTATATGCTTCAAATCCGATTGCCAGCAGGAATCTTACCATTTTAAAGGAGGGATATAATGGGAGCGCTTGAGGGAATTGCGACTGGTTTTCAAGTCGCATTGAGTTTAGAAGGAATTATGTTTGTTTTAATTGGTGTGTTTGTCGGTACGTTCATTGGAATGTTGCCAGGCTTAGGGCCAATTAGTGCGATAGCCATTATGATCCCGATTACTTATGGGATGGATCCGACGATGGCATTAGTCATGATGGCAGGTGTCTACTATGGTGCTGTTTTTGGTGGTTCAACATCATCTATTCTATTAAATGCACCAGGTATTTCCGGGACAGTGGCATCAGCATTTGATGGTTATCCGATGGCCCAACAAGGAAAAGCAGGGAAGGCATTAGCCATTGCTGCGTTATCTTCTTTCGTTGGTGGAACGATCAGTGTTGTTTTATTAATGATCTTTGCACCAATGCTTGCAAGTGTGGCGATTTCATTTGGTCCTCCGGCTTATTTTGCTTTGATGCTATTAGGTTTATCAGCGATCGCAAGTTTATCAGAAGGTTCAACGATTAAAGCGATGATTTCAGCTGTTGTCGGGTTTATGATTGCAACGATTGGAATCGACCCACAAACAGGAACAGCGCGATTTAATTTTGGTAGTGCAAATTTATTGGATGGAATCGACTTTCTCGTCATCGCATTAGGTTTATTTGCGATCGCCGAAGTTTGTTACTTGATTATGAATCGAGCTAAGAAATCTGTTGGTACAGCAAAAGAAATTGGAAGCCTTCGTTTGAGTAAAAATGATATGAAAGAGATGAGTGGTCCAGTAGGCAGACAATCCTTTTTAGGGTTCATCCTAGGTATTTTACCAGGTGCTGGAGCAACGATTGCATCATTCATCAGTTATATCACTGAGAAGAAAATTGCGAAAAACCCAGATGAATTCGGAAAAGGCTCTGTTAAAGGACTGGCTGCACCTGAAGCATCAAATAACGCAGCGACGAGCGGGGCATTCGTTCCATTACTTAGTTTAGGTATTCCAGGCTCAGGAACGACGGCAGTCATGCTCGGTGCTTTTCTCGTGCTTGGTCTACAACCAGGACCGATGATGATGACGGATCGCCCGGAAGTATTTTGGGGCATTATCGCGAGTATGTATATCGGTAATATTTTTCTATTAATCTTAAACTTACCGTTAATTCCGTATATCGCAAGGCTGTTGACGATCCCACGACCGATGTTGATTTCATTGGTTATCATGTTTAGCTTTATCGGTGTCTATGCAATCAGCTTTAGTGTCTTCGACTTGTATCTATTATTAGCTTTCGGTGTACTTGGGCTGTTAATGCGGATGTTTGCATTCCCTGCACCACCATTTATTCTTGCATTTATCCTTGGTGGCATGATGGAACAATCATTCAGACAGTCGATGACTATTTCTGGTGGAAATATTTCCATCTTTTTTGAGAATAACATCTCACTCGTATTGATTATCCTGTCCGTACTATCTTTCATATTCCCAATCATTAAAACGATTCGGACGAAGAAGAAAGAAGCTTAAACGGATTCGACGAGTGGGAGTGATTAATCGACGGCTCGCGTTCAAAATTCGATGTCTAGCAGTGTTAATTCGACGGCTTCTGCACAAAAATCGATGTCTCGCACGCAAAATCCAATGGCTAGTCTCGAGTAATCAGTGTCTATTGATGAGGAATCCGGTAAGTTCGGAACATCATAACTAAACATATGAGAAAAATGAATACGTACAATAATGATCCCGGTAATATATAGAATTTCGCGCCGAAATTAGAGTATATTACCGGGGTTATTTATATGCATTATAATGCCAACGAACGAATTTTACCTATAAATACTTCCTCATCCGAATCGTGTGCAAGTCATAGTCGAAAAATTGTTCAACATACCTTTCGACTTCAATAAATTCTTTTCTTTTATAAAATCGTTTTGCAGCTTCATTTTCTTCTTCGACTTCAAGCGTAATCGTTCGTATCCCATCGAGTTGTTTTATCCCCTTTTCCAATAGCTTACTTCCTACTCCTTTATTTTGAACAGTAGGGAGAAGGTAGATTGCTGCCAGTAATGAATCCCCGTTTTCATCTACAGGGGTAAAGTGAGCGTATCCAATGACATTCTCCTCGTCAGTAGCAACGAAAATGATACTATTCTCTAACTTTTTCTTTAGCATCGGTTTGCTGTAAGCCTTTTCTAAAAAAACATTCCGAACCTTTTTTGGAATGATTCCTTCATATGTATCATGCCAACTCATATGTGCAACATGCTGGACATCTTGTATATCCTTTTTTTCCATTAAACGAATTGTAGTCATCACGGTCCCTCCAGGTTAAATCATGGTTAATCGTTAGTATACAAAAATACAACCAAAAAAGAAACGAACTGTTCTTTCTTTTCAGAACAATCTTTCATATACTAAAGAAAATCAATGATTGTGGGGGATTTACATGCTAAATACACGGGAGGACGTTTTGTCGTTGACAAAGCGGTTAGTACAGATGGATAGCATCGTCAATACACCAGGTGAAAGGGCGATTGCTCGCTCCCTTTATGAGCTGATTTCTACTTTTGACTACTTTACGAAAAATCCTGACCAGGTCATGTTGGAACAAACGGTGAATGACGATCAAGAAAGATATAATGTACTTTGTTTTGTTAGAGGGACGAAAAAGAAGAGTAATCGGACAGTTATTTTGTTTGGTCATATGGATACTGTCGGTGTCGACGATTTTAATCAACTGAAGGAGCTTGCGTTTTCTCCCGATGAATTAATGGAAGCATTCGGTGATCAAGAGTTACCGTCGCCAGCCCAAGAACATCTGGCGTCCGGTGAATGGTTGTTCGGTCGAGGAGCACTTGATATGAAAAGTGGATTAGCCAGTCACATTTATCTATTGCATTATTATTCGATGCACCCAGATCAATTGGAAGGGAATTTAGTTTTTGTATCGGAATGTGATGAGGAAGATGGTTCAAACGGAATTTTATCAAGTTTGAAAACGTTAAAGCGTTGGAAAGAGGAGCAAGAATTTGAATACGTCGCTGCCATAAATGCTGATTTTGTCTCTCCGTTATATGAAGGAGATGAAAATCGTTATATATATAAAGGAACTGTCGGAAAGCTACTGCCTTCATTTTTTATTACGGGGCATGAAAGTCATGTTGGTGCTGCTTTTGAAGGGTTGGACCCGAATTTCCTGGCAGCTGAATTGACGAGACAAATCCATTATAATCCAAAGCTTAGCAACGAAGCGCTAGGGGAGATGACAATACCACCGGTCTCCCTAAAACAGACCGATTTAAAGCCAAGTTACACAGTTCAGACGGCTCTGTCTGCTTATGTTTATTACAATTTCTTCATTCATTCATGGTCACCGAAAGACGTTTTAGAGAAATTAAACGATCATGCAACGATTGCTTTCGAAAATGCACTCGAATTATATGAACAACGGTACCAACTTTTCTGTGAGATCAGTGGCCATCCTTATCGAGAGCTACCTTGGAAAACGCGTGTGATGACTTTTGAAGAAATGGAACATGAGCTAATTAAGTCACATGGGGATGAGTTTACCGACCATATGAATAATTTCCATAAAGAGCTTGTAAATGATTCAGACTTGGATACGCGCATGTATGCAGCTCGTATTGTTGAAGAAGCATGGAAGTGGATGGATGATAAATCGCCAGCCATGATTTTATTCTATTCGTCTCTTTATTCACCGCGCATTGAATTGAGCGGGAAAACGGAAGAAGAGCGAGTCCTTTTGTCTGCTTTAGATGAAGCCGTTGAAAAAATTCAGCCGCATTATAAACATCCAATCGTCACAAAAAACTTCTTTCCATATATTTCGGATATGAGTTTTTTGGCAATGAGTGATGATTTGGCAGGGATTGAAGCGGTTCAAAACAATAATCCAAGTTGGGGTAAAAAGCATTTTGTCGACTATCAAGATATTCGTGATTTGAATGTCCCGGTCATCAATATCGGGCCTTACGGAATGGATGCGCATGCTAAGTTGGAACGACTCGAAATAAAATATTCTTTAGAGATTGTTCCAAATTTAACGAATGAAGTAATCTTGAATGTATTAAATCGGTCTAAAGAGTGATCTATAACGGTTACAATTGACGCAAGTTTGGTTTGAATTGTCGCCACAAGTGATAGACATAATAGTAATACGTAATAAAGGTGGGACAATCATGACAGCCGAAGTATCGATTATGAATAAGCATGGAATGTCCATGGCTGCTGACAGTGCCATTACAAGTGGCTTTGACGGTGTGCCAAAGGTATATAATTCTGCAAATAAGTTATTCCCGTTATCAAAGGAGCATCCGATTGGCTTTATGGTATACGGTTCTGCCTCTTTTATGGAAATTCCATGGGAGGTCATTATTAAATCGTATCGGGACTATTTAGGCAATAAACGATTTAATAATGTACAAGAC
This sequence comes from Allobacillus salarius, assembly GCF_007559425.1. GTDB lineage: Bacteria > Bacillota > Bacilli > Bacillales > Alkalibacillaceae > Allobacillus > Allobacillus salarius. Next base: position 14,767 of record NZ_VMHE01000012.1, read on the forward strand.
TACTTCGATGATTTCATGGATTTTTTACGCCAAGATCCACGGTTTAAAAATGAAGAACTTGAAGATATTATTGTATATCGAACCTTTTCGGATTTACTGAAGCAAATGATTCGACGCGTCGAGACAGAGATTGAAGAAAAAAACGATGAAACAGACGATGAACGCGAAGTGAGAAAGCTGCTCGAACAAGAAGTTGAACGGCAGACAAAAGACTTCTTAACAGAAGAAGCATTTCTCGATATTGAATATAAGGCATTTGAAGCTACCTTTTTTGATACGATTCAAGAGATTAAAGACGAATATATTGAATTTGAAACGTCCAAAACATTTTCCAAAAAACTATGTCGGCTTGCATTTGAAAGTGTAAAAAACGATTTTTTCAGCCGAGGTAGTACAGGATTTGTGATCGCTGGCTACGGTGAAGAAGAAATTTTTCCTCATTTATTGAATTATCGACTGGAAGGATTTGTTTTAGGCAAGTTGAAATATAAATTACTGAAAGAACGAAAAATCGATTACCGACAAAATAAGAATGATGGTACCGCAGTCATAGAGGCGTTTGCACAACGCGAAATGGTCGATTCTTTCATGGTAGGCATTGAACCACATATGGAAGAGACGATGTTTGGAATTATTGACCGCGTATTATCAGAATACCCTGAACAGATTCAACGTCATATAGGCATTGATTTGGATGAAAAACAGGTTAGCAATTTGAAAGAAATGGGTAATGAACTATATCAGTCGATCAAAGACACGCTAGATGATTACCAAAGGAGAAACTACTTACAACCACTTTTAGGGATTGTACGATCTTTGCCAAAAGATGAACTCGCCAATATGGCAGAAACGTTGATGAATTTGACGTCATTCAAGCGGAAACTAACGCGTGCAACGGAGTCAGTTGGGCCGCCGATTGATGTTGCGGTCATATCTAAAGGTGACGGATTCGTTTGGGTGAAAAGGAAAAGCTATTTTAATAAGGAGCTGAATGAGTAGTCGTGTAGGGGTGAGTAAATTCTTCAGAGAGGAAGAAGACAAATGCCAAACGAGCAACAGAGCAATGAGAAAAAGTTCTTTTCACTTTCACCAGAAGAACGACAAGAGTTAGAAGCGGAAGCGGTGAAAAGTAAAGAGAAAAAAGACGTGGCGAATCAAGTGTTCGATAACTTAGATAAGAAAATGACGAAAAAATAAATGTTGTATCAATGAAAAATAGGCTGAGACAATCAAAGTTATAAACTCAGAATCACAATTTACAATCTAGCTGAGCGTAGGAAATATACGGAGACTTCTGCGGTCAACTAAATGCGGCCACGTCCTGTGGCCAACGTTGACACTAGCCCGTCCTGGGCGTCGGGAGCTGAAGCCTAGGTGAGACCCCGCAGTGCAAAGCACGAGGAGGCTCAACAGCTGCCCGCGATAAAGAAGACACTGCGATTTATCGCAGATGTCGCCTTATGCCCTGTGGGTAAAAGCGCAGTATATTTCCGAAGCGAGTATTTCTGTCACGCTAAATTAGAATGTTCGTTTCTGTGTCAACTTTGAAATTTTGTCTCAGCCTGCTTAATTATTCACTGAACTGCATTTGCTGAACAAACTGATCAATAATCCACGGGAAAGAACCATCACCCATGGCGCCAAAAAGCTGGGAGTCAATTGCATATAGATTGTTTCCGTCTTCAACAATCGTTACATATCTCGTTAAATCTTCGTTTATATACATCGCGTGATAAGAAGACATGCCGATTTGTTCGTGTATATTTTGTTCTTCGAATCCATGATTCAAAATGATCTGTTCGCGCTCTTCAACTACTTGATCAACCGTCATACCTTCAAACTTTTCTACACGGATAAACGCATTTTCAAATTGGATTTCCCCTGTTTCTGCAAAATCAGGGTAGAAGTAATCAATCGATTTTGCGTCTTCTTCTTTATTTTGATGAATCATCGGTTGATGAACATAAGAAGAATAACCTAACTCTTCATTGACAATCAATCGCATAGTAATTTGCTCTTCCATACCTTCTGGATATACCGTTTCTGTAATCGTATTTTCTCTTTCTTGGTAAGGCTGAATCTCGCCAGTTTCTTCTGCGTTATCTTCGGTATTTTGTTCTTCTTTTGCAGTATCCGTTTCTTCAGATTCATTTGGTGTATCATCGTTTGATTGCTCTTCTTCATTCGGTTTAGACGTTTCGTTATCGCCTTCATTTGCGGTTTCCTTATCTTCGTCCTGATCACCTGGCGTACTTGTTTGTTGAGGTTCATTGTCACTCGCTTCATCGGAGAAAAACAAAGAGCTAAAAAAGATGCCTCCAGCAAGTAAAGCGACAATTGAAGCGGCGATGACAGGAAGAAGTGTTCGGTTTTTTCGGCGGTCGTTTTCTTGCATAACCGCTTGGAAAATCTCGTTTGTAGAAGTTTTACTTTCTGCTTGTTTATATTTATCGTCCAACCGCTCCATACGTTTTTCAAAGAAATCATCCTTCATAAATGAAACCTCCTTCCTTTAACGCATTTTTGAGCCTTTCCTTACCTCTTTTTAAGTGCGTTTTGATTGTTGCTTCCTTTGTTTTTGTTATCGCTGCTATTTCGGTAATCGACTGATCGTGAAAATAAAACAAGACGATTGGAATACGGTATTTATCTTCCATTTGTAAAATTGTGCTGTGTAAAATTCGTTCATCCTCAGTGAGGCTATGGTTTTCTAAATATGATTCAGTCAATGGTTCATGCGTTAATTTTTTGTGTTTCTCCAATTCGCGCTTTTGTTTTTTAAAGAGGTCTTTCGAGACATTCAGTGTGATGCTATATAGCCACGTCGTAAACTTTCCGCGAGAGTATTTGTTTAAAAATCGATATACTTTAATGAAAACATCTTGAGTAACATCCGCCAGGTCGTTCTCTTGCACGCCAATTTGCCTAGCGAATCGTTCTACTGTTTTGTAATAAGCTTCGATTAACTCGCGGAATGCTAGTTCGTTTCCTTCTAATGCCTGGCGAATCAATCTTTTCTCCTGAGTCTCAGTCACGTTCTGTCCCCCTCTCGCTTATAAGACTGTCATCATGAATCATAAGTTTCACTTTCAATTCAGAATGGTCATTTACCTAACAATAAAAAAAAGTGCCGACAGCTGTCAGCACTTTAAGATGTTTAGCGAGTGAATTTTCGTTGATTTTTAGAAGTTCTGCCGCGACCTTGTCCGCCGCCACTGCCGCCACGGTTACTACCACCGCGTCGGTCATTGCGCCCTTGGTTTCCTTTACCACGGCCGCCACTACGATTACCTCGGTAGCTATTTTTGCGATTACCACCGTAAGACTTCTTCGCACGGATTGGTTCTACTGCGGTTAATTTAACCGGTGCTTGATTTGGTTCTTTCGTTAGTAGTTTAATCGCTGCTGCAACGACGTCCACTGCATCTTCTTTAGATAAGATTTCTTCAGCGGAACGATGATATTTTTTGCTTTCATCTGTCCAAATCGTTTGCAGAAGATCTTCTACTGCTGTTTCTTGAAGTCCTTCTACGACGTCAGAATAAGATGGAACTGCTTTTTCTTCAATTTTACGCTTAATCAATTTTTCGATGGAACGTAAATGATCAATCTCTCTCGGTGTTGCAAAAGAGTAGGCTTGACCTTTCTTACCTGCACGGCCAGTACGACCGATTCGGTGTACATAGCTTTCTGGGTCTTGAGGTAAGTCGAAGTTATACACATGGGTAACTCCAGTTATATCAAGACCACGCGCTGCAACGTCGGTAGCGACAAGAATTTCAGTCGTTTGTTCTTTAAAACGAGAAATGACTTTCTCACGTTTCGATTGTTGAATGTCCCCGTGAATTCCTTCTGCAGAATAACCACGCTTCAGTAAACCACTTGTCAATTCATCGACACGTTTTTTCGTCCGACCAAAGATAATCGCTAAATCCGGTGACTCCGTATCTAATAATCTACATAGCGCATCGAATTTGGCGTTCTCTTTTACGACGAAGTAAAACTGATCGATATGATCGACTGTAAGCTGTTTTGCTTTTACACGGATCATCTCTGGTTCATTCATGAATCTTTCTGCAAGATTCTGAATCCGTTTCGGCATCGTTGCCGAGAAAAGCAATGTTTGGTGTTCCTGTTTAATTTCCGCTAAAATTGCTTCGATATCTTCAATGAAACCCATATTCAACATTTCATCTGCTTCATCCAATACGGCTGTACGGATGCTATCCAAACGAATGGTTTTGCGACGAATGTGATCCAATAAGCGGCCAGGTGTTGCTGCGACTAATTGTGGACGTCGTTTCAACGCACGAATTTGTCGTTGAATATCTTGACCTCCGTAAACTGGAACGGTATGCACATTTTTATGCTGTCCAATCCGGTTTAATTCCTCAGCCACTTGAATCGCTAACTCACGTGTTGGTGCAATGACAATTCCTTGAATAGAACGGTTGCTTGGGTCAATATTTTGAATCATCGGCACCCCGAAAGCAGTCGTTTTACCCGTACCCGTTTGCGCTTGTCCGATCATGTCTTTACCGGCTAATGCAGTTGGGATTGCTTGCTCCTGAATTGGCGTAGCTGACTCAAATCCCATTTCCGCAAGCGACTTCAAAACACTTGCTTCAATGTTTAATTCGTTAAATGTTTTCAAACTTTTTCCTCCTATAATGTAAAATGCCTAATATCTATTATCTCCATAAAAAAATAGCACATGCTGAATTAGGCGAAAAAGTGTTACTCCCATTTTCAGCTGTAACTATCCAATCGTTGTTGTTAAAAACCTATCAGACGTCTAAGTATAACCTGGCAAGTGATGGAAAGTCAATTAAAAGGATTTGTTCGTACTTCACTGCAATGCTTAATTTCGAATCAGATCGGGCACAATTTTAATAAGAAGAATGGAGGGATTCAGTGAAAAGGAAGTTGAATTGTATCATCAATCAGAATACGCTACTTATTCTTTTAACCGTTATTCATCATTTCTTTGTATGGAGTCACCTGCGTAAAAATAAGTAACACGGATAAGCTGTTCGCATAAGATAGTATAAGAAAAGGGAGGTCGATAAGAGTGGTTATCCATGGGAATCCTACGTATTGGACACCTGTTTTCCGGCAACAAAATTCTAATCATCAATACCCTGAAGTTCAGCCACAAGCATTTCAGACTTCGGCCTCCCAAATGGCTCGATTGATTGAGGAAGCTGGTCGTCTGACAACGTCCATTTTTGATTCAGAATCTCATGCTCGTGCAATTATGGGAGCTGCTCAGAAAAATGACCATAAAACAGTGGTTTCTTTATTGGATCAATCACTCGACTTTTCTGTTAGCTCGGTGACTTACACGCCGACTGGCTTAAAAGTACAGCTCAATGCCAAAGAAGAAATGGAACGAGGAAGCCTAACGCTACAGTATATATGGGAATAGCAATAGAAAATCTCGCTGTGAATGTCACAGGGGGATTTTTTTATGAGCAGAAATTCACTCATAAATAAGGTATGATAGAAGATAGGATAGTTTTACATACTAAGGGGGATATTATGAAACAAATTTATTTGGTTGATGGTGCACGTACGGCTTTTGGAACATTTGGTGGTTCATTGAAATCCGAACAGGCGGACGACTTAGGCGCTGTTACGGCAAAGGAAGCGTTGAAGCGGTCGAAAGTAAAAGAAGAGCACATTGATCATATTGTTTATGGAAACGTTATTCATTCCCACACGAATGCGGCTTATTTGGCAAGACATATTGGTCTGAAAGCAGGAATCCCACAAGAGGTGCCAGCATTAACATTAAACCGCTTGTGCGGATCTGGTGCTCAGTCGATTATTTCAGCAGCTCAATCGTTAATGGTCGGTGACGGTGAGATCGCCTTAGCTGGCGGAGCGGAAAATATGTCGATGGCACCTTTTTCGAATTTCGAACAACGATTCGGTGGTAAAAAATGGGTGCGCTCAAGTTCGAAGACATGTTGTTGAGTACGTTAACAGATGAATATGCTGGAAGCGGCATGGGTTTGACTGCTGAAAAGCTTGCGGAGCAGTATGAAATTTCGCGTGAAGAACAAGACGCTTTTGCGCTTGAGAGCCAGCAAAAAGCCGATGACGCGAGAGACTCTGGACGCTTCTCTGAAGAGATTGTTCCTTTTGAAGTGAAAACGAGAAAAGGCTCGATCATTTTTGAACAAGATGAACATATTAAAGCGGATGCGACGACAGAAAAAATAGCTCAGCTTAAACCATCCTTTAAAAAAGACGGAACGGTAACAGCAGGTAATGCAAGCGGCATCAATGATGGGGCAGCTTCTGTCATCATTGCTTCTGAGTCAGCTGTAGAAAACCATCAATTACAACCGATGTCAAAAATCGTGTCGTGGGGGATTACAGGAGTAGACCCAACGATTATGGGAATCGGACCAGTACCTGCCATCAAACAAGCGTTGAAGCGTGCTGATATGAGCTTGGAAGATATGGATTTAATTGAGGTGAACGAAGCGTTTGCTGCTCAATATTTAGCTGTTGAGAAAGAACTTGGATTGGATCGTGCAAAAACAAATGTGAATGGTGGAGCGATCGCTCTCGGACATCCGGTAGGTGTGAGTGGAACAAGATTAGTATTGAGTTTGGCATATGAATTAAAGAGACAGAGCAAGCGATATGGCGTTGCTAGCTTGTGTATCGGTGGCGGCCAAGGAATTGCGGTAGTTATCGAAAATATTCAATAGTGACTTAAGATTATTTAAAGGAGAATTCACGTGAAAATTTTAAAGCCTATTTTCTTCCTGTTCATATCCTTAACGCTTGTTGCTTGCCAATCGGAAACGGAAGTAGATTTCCCTGATCAACAGTTGGAAGAAGCAATCCGAGCCGAGCTGGATCAAACGGAAGATGAACTATATTTATCGGACGTACGTGATTTAAAATCGTTAAATCTGTCTGGAGAAGCAATTGAAAATTTAGAAGGCATTGAAGCTCTCGAATCAATCGAAGAAATCAATTTAACCGATAATGAAATTACCAATATTGACCCGTTAACAACACTACCAGAATTGAGAGAAGTTAAACTGACTGGTAATCCACTGGAAGATGAAGCGATCACGACATTGGAAGAGAGCGGTGTTGCAGTAGTATTCGAAGCAGAGCAAGTCGGTCTGCCAGATGGACCGGGCGGATTTTTGTGGAAAGTTGAGAATGGCGATACAACAGTTTATCTTCAAGGGACAGTCCATTTAGGCGAACCGGATCTTTTCCCAATGCATGAAAAAATCGAACAAGCTTACGTGGAATCAGATGTCGTCGTTCCCGAAATTGATTTATTCAATTTGGACATGGCTGAAATGAACCAGTTACAGATGGAGTTGGGGACATTTCAAGATGGCACAACGCTCGAAGACCATCTTCCTGAAGACACCTACGGGGAAGTAAAAGCATTTTTCGAAGGCAAAGGTTTTCCAATGGCTGTTATCGATACGTACAAACCATGGCTTGTCTCTACCATGGTCTCTCAATTGATGGTGCAAGAACTCGGGTTTACAGAGGGAGTCGATATGTACTTCCTATCAAAAGCGAAGGCAGACGACAAAGAAGTGATTGCCTTGGAAACGGCGAGAGATCAATTAGGCATTTTTGCAGACTTGTCGATGGATTACCAAGTGCAACTGTTAGAAGAGTCATTGATTGATATTGACACATATGAAAAAGACTTGCGACAGTTAATCGACATATACAAAACTGGGAACGTCGATGAATTATTGGATGTTTTATTTGAAACAGACGCTGCTATGAGTGTAGAAGAAGAAGCTTATATGGAAGCATTGAACGATAACCGAAACTACGGAATGGCAGAAGAGATTACGAAGTTCCTTGAATCTGGAGAAGAAAAAACGTACTTTGTCATTGTCGGAAGCTTACATTTGATACTAGAGCCTCATGTCGTCTCCATTTTGGAAGATGAAGGTTATGAGGTAGAACATATTCATTAAGCTTTGTTAAAGTATAATGTTGATTTTTAAACATATAAAGCAATAAGTTGTTGAAATTTGTGAGAAGCGAAGGTGGCGACTCCTGCGGGAAAAGCACGAGTCTCGAGACCCCACAGGCCCTGGTCTTGGGCCGAGGAGGCTCGAGCCGTGCCCGCGGAAAGCGTCCACCGATAGCGGATCGCAATATCAACAACGAACTTTAACTTTACAATTCGTTAAGAGTAACCGGAGGGAATAAGATGATTCAACTGACTTATTCAGGTGATGAACAACAAATATTGAATGAACGCAAAGATGCACTACAACAAATTCATGCTAATTTATATGATAAAAAAGGTGAGGGATCAGAGTTTCTCGGTTGGCTCGATTGGCCAAGCCAGCTGAGTGAATCATTTTTAAATCAAATCAACGAAACAGCCGAAACAATCCGCAAGCAAGCGGACGTGTTAGTGGTCATCGGAATCGGTGGGTCTTATTTAGGGGCGAAGGCAGTGATCGAAGCCTTGTCTCCCCATTTTTCCAATAACAATGATTTCGAAGTTCTTTTTGCGGGGCATCAAGTAAGCGGTGCATATTTGAAAGAGCTGTTAGCATACCTTAATGATAAAGAAGTTGCTGTTAATGTCATCTCGAAATCAGGCACAACGACAGAACCAGCGATTGCCTTTCGTTTTCTTCAGCAGTATATGGAAGAACGATATGGTGATGAAGCGGCTTCTCGAATTTATGTCACGACGGATGAGAAGAAGGGCGCTTTGCTCGAAGTAGCGAAAGAAAAGGGCTACGATCGCTTTGTCGTTCCAGACGATATCGGTGGACGGTATTCTGTATTTACAGCGGTCGGCTTATTACCAATCGCCAGTGCTGGCTTTTCAATCGACGAGCTGATTGCGGGTGCGAAGGAAGCGGAACAAGCATACAAGTCGTTCGATTTGGAACAAAATCCAGCAATTCGCTATGCGGCAATCCGTCATGCGCTTTACCAGGAAGGATACAAGACGGAAGTACAAGCAACATTTGAACCGAAGATGAATTATGTCCAAGAATGGTGGAAGCAATTATTCGGCGAAAGTGAAGGTAAGCAAGGAAAGGGTATTTTTCCTGCTTCGGTTTCTTATACGACAGATTTGCATTCGCTTGGGCAATATATTCAAGATGGGGAAAGAACATTGTTTGAGTCTTTTATCGTATTTGATGAAGTCGATAAAGATATGACTATTGTTGAAAAAGACAATGACGCAGATCAGCTTAACTACTTGGCAGGACGCAGCTTACAAGAGTTTAATGAAAAGGCTTATCAAGGTGTCACTGAAGCCCATTTAGCTGGAGACGTTCCGCAAATTGGCTTACGAATGAAAAAATTAGACGCCCACCACATCGGCCATTTGCTTTATTTTTATATGCTTGCTTGTGCATATTCCGGTTACTTACTGAATGTAAATCCGTTTGATCAACCGGGTGTTGAAGATTATAAAACGAAAATTTTTGAATTGCTTGGAAAGCCAGGGTACGCGTAAACAACTTGGTAAATGAGAAGATTTTTTAAAAAAGAGCCCATTCCATTCTAGGGACGGGCTCTTTTGTGGTAAAATGAAGAAGTTATTTGAAATTTTATTTAAAGGAAGTCACTTATGTCAGAAGAAAATATAACGCGAATCGATTTGGACGGAAAAGAGATTATCCTCATCGGTACAGCACACGTATCGAAACAAAGTGCTTTACAAGTGAAAGAGGTAATCGAAGCAGAGCAGCCGGATTCTGTTTGTGTCGAGTTAGACGAACAACGCTATGAATCTGTGAAAGATAAAAACAAGTGGGAAAACATGGACATTTTTAAAGTCGTCAAAGAAAAGAAAGCGACGTTACTATTAATGAACATGATGATTTCATCATTTCAAAATCGAGTTGCCAAGCAATTTGGGATTCAACCAGGTCAGGAAATGATTCAAGGGATAGAATCGGCCGATGAAATCGGTGCCGAGCTTGTACTTGCCGATCGAAATATCCAAACGACTTTTTCACGGATTTGGCGCAATATCGGTCTGTCAGGACGCGCGAAGTTAATGATGAGTATCTTTTACAGTATTTTTAATAAAGAAGAGATTTCCGAAGAAGAGTTAGAAAAAATGAAATCTCAAGACATGTTGAATTCCGTCATGGAAGAGTTTACGAGAGAATTTCCACGATTGAAAAAGCCATTAATCGATGAACGGGATCAATATTTGGCTCAAAAAATTAAAAAAGCACCCGGAAACAAAGTGGTTGCAGTATTAGGTGCAGCGCACGTTCCTGGGATTAAGAAAGAAATCTATCAAGAAAATGATCTTGAAAAACTTTCTACTGTTCCGAAAAAATCGAAAGTGCCTAAAATTATCGGTTGGTCAATTCCGATTGTTATTTTATCAGTGATTGCTTACACGTTTTACATGAATCCTTCAGCGGGATGGCAACAAACCATCAGCTGGGTATTATGGAACGGTGGATTATCTGCTCTAGGTGCAACGATCGCTTTAGGCCATCCGCTAACGGTATTAACCGCGTTTTTAGCTGCGCCGTTCAGTTCATTGAACCCATTACTCGCAGCTGGGTGGTTTGCAGGGATTGTCCAGGCACTCATTCGGAAACCGCATGTATCAGATTTTGAAAGTCTCCCAGATGATGTGCTTTCTGTAAAAGGCTTCTGGGACAATAAAGTGACGCGTATTCTATTGATTGTCGTACTTACGAACATTGGAAGCTCGTTAGGCACGTTCATTGGCGGTGCTGACGTCTTACGTGTTTTCTTCGATAATTTACTTTCATAATGGAAAAATTCCTGGTGATCCATGTTGGTTTCCAGGGATTTTTTGTTTACTATCAGTTGATTATTCACGTAACTTTCAGTAGTATTGACAAAGGAAATACGCAAATTTGAAAAGAGGGTAAGCATGCAAAAACCATCAATTTATGGTTTGACATATAATGATCTGCAAGATTGGTTAGTTGAAAACGGAGAAAAACGCTTTCGTGCATCCCAAGTGTGGGATTGGTTGTATAAAAAACGAATTAAGCGTTTTGAAGATATGAAAAATGTGAATAAAGAATGCATTGAACTGCTTGAAGAAAACTTTGAAGTGCAAGCATTGGAACAAGTCATCAAGCAGGAGTCTAAGGATGGCACAATCAAATTCCTATTCGAACTCCCGGATGGTAATCATATCGAAACGGTTTTAATGCGTTTCAGCTATGGACTGTCTGTATGTGTCACGACACAAGTCGGATGTAATATTGGATGTTCCTTCTGTGCGAGTGGATTGCTTCGCAAAAACCGTGATCTAACGAGCGGTGAAATCGTTGAGCAAATTATGAATGTGCAACACCATCTCGATCAACAACAAAAAGATGAGCGCGTCAGCCATATTGTTGTCATGGGAATCGGTGAGCCATTTGATAACTATGACAACACGATGAAATTCCTGAATATCGTGAACGATCAAAAAGGTTTATCAATTGGAGCGCGTCACATTACTGTTTCAACGAGTGGTTTGGCTGATAAGATCTATCGATTCGCTGATGAACAATCGCAAGTGAACTTGGCATTGTCCATTCACGCGCCAAACAATGAACTTCGCACACGGATCATGAAGATTAATAAAGCGTATCCGCTAGAAAAGTTGATGCCAGCCATCGATTACTATTTAGAAAAAACGAATCGACGCATCACGTTTGAATATATTTTGCTGCATGATGTGAACGATCATCCTGAAGAAGCAAGACAACTGGTTAAATTGCTGAAGGATAAAAAGCATTTGTCGTATGTTAACTTAATTCCATACAATCCAGTCGAAGAGCACAACCAGTATGAACGAAGCCGCAAAGAAAACATTCTTAAGTTTTATGAAATCTTACTTGAAAATGGCATTCAATGTGGTGTGCGGGTTGAACAAGGAACAGACATCGACGCTGCATGTGGACAATTACGAAGCAAGCAAATTAAAAAAGAAAAGGCACGGAAGAAAAAAGAAACCGTGTAAACAAAGAAAACAGCCGAATGCTCGGCTGTTTTTTTATATTTACTAGTCGTTGATGCAAAATACGGCTTGAACTTGAAATTGTCTATTTCTCGACACACGAATGGGTTAAGAAGAGGTGGGAAATGTCATCGAGAGCACGTCTCGACACGCAAATGAGTTAAGCAGAGGTGGGAAATGTCATCGAGAGCGCGTCTCGATACGCAAATGAGTTGAAAATAGAAAGGAAATGTTATTGAGAGTGCACTTCAACACCTATATTAGATAGAAAACGAATGAATTTGTCATCGAGAAGGCGTCTCACCAAAAGAACAATAAAAATCTGGGCCCATTTAGGCCCAGATTTTTTTATATGAACTCAAGGGGGAGAGATCATAACATTATGATTTTTTTTCTTCTAAGTCTTGTACTTTTACCTCGACATCTTTATCAACATCTTCTAAATAGTTGATGACGGCTGTTTGGTTTTCTTCATCGACGTGTTTGATATAGACACGTTCTCCGTTATATTCCACATGCTTCATATCCGGTAGATCGGAAATTTCTTGTGCGCGAATTACATTCATGCATTAGCCTCCTATAAAAGGTGTTAATCGCTATATTTATAAATTACCCATTATTAACTTTTTTAAACGGCAATATAGATAATTTTACAATGCATTACTTTTAAACATTAAAGCAAAAGTGAGTTCGGAGTATATGGCAGAATGTTGACGAAAATGGAACAAATGATACGTATGTGAGCAATAAGGTTGTAATAATGCCCAAATTTGGTATGATATAAATAGAAACAAAAATATATAAAGTTTAAGGGAGAAAGGGGTTTGATGATAATGACGACATCATTAATCATTGTATCGCTCTCAGTATTTTCCACATTATTCGTGTTGTACGCGGTGGACAGCTTGGTGACACAAGTGAGAAATCGCAGAAATGATACCGATGCAACACTTCCAATAGATCAAGCACCTCAAAATCTAGATATGAAATTAGGGCATCGATAAATATAAAGAAAAACTGAGCTGATTGTATTCAGCTCAGTTTTTTTATGATTACTACCAGTGAACATAGATACTGTTAAAATGTCTCGACAGGCTATAGATAATAATTATGCCCGCTCTTTAGTTCTTTTTAACTTTTACAATTTCATTAGCGACAGCATCTGTCAGATCCACTGCAGTTGCTGGAACAAAGTTTCTCAAAACACGGTTGATCATCGGCCCTCTGACACCGCCGGCTGTTATATTTAACATCCCGGTCACTTGTGTAGACGCATCACTTGTTTTTGTCGCTTCGAAATAACCATGTCCCTTAAAGTTATCTGATATCCCTGTTAAGTTGAAAGTAACGAGGGTTGGCTCTCTCCACTCAGTGATATCAACCTTCAATTTTACTGTCTTTTTCATGAAACCAAGATCACCTTTAAATTCCCATGTAGACTCGGTATCGCTAATGATTTCGTGATGAATGTAACCAGGTACAAGTGGTGCCCAATTATTTATAGAACTGACAAAATCCCAAACCTCTTCGATGGAAACATTTATGTCAACATTATGTTTTCCTTGCGGCATTTATAATCGCTCCTTTACGCTAAAGTGATTATATTGGTTTTCCCACCAAGTTATTCCACGTTATATCTAGATTAATCGTAGCACCTACAAAAGGCTAAAGAAAGAAATTTGAAGCTCTCGTTTATCGAAAAATAAAAACGAGCAGCTCATTTTCAGCTGCTCGAAAAATGAATGAATTATTAAGTTATGAACGTAGCCATTTCCAAATTTCAGGTAAGGTTGCGTTTTTACCGTAAATTAAGATACCAATTCTAAAGATCTTACCAGCTAACTTCATCAGTAACCAAATTGATACGATTAAGATGGCAAGGCTGATAAAGATTTGCACCCATGGCCATTCGTCCAAGATGGATAATCGAAGGATCATGATTCCTGGTGATGTAAAGGGTACATAAGATAAAACTTGAGATAATGTACTCTCTGGATTTGAAATGACTGGTCCCAAGAAAATGAATGGCAGCCAAGGAATCATGAAAACAAATCCTTGGAAGTTGCTTCCACTGGATGAGTCTTCTAATGTTGCGCCCAAACCTACAAATATCGATGCAAACATCAAGTAACCTAATACAGCGATAAGTAGGAATAACAATGTTTCAGGAACAAGTAAGTACTTGATAATCGGATAATCGACTAAAGCGAGCGCAACTGGCAGCGCCATGCCGATCCAAACCGTCACTTGTAAAATTCCTAAAACGAAATAACCGATAATTTTACCTTGCATCAACTCGCCAGCTGTTACCGAAGATAAAATAATTTCCGCAACTTTCTCTTTCTTTTCCTCTGAAGCGCTTTGGAAAACCATCATACCGGTAATGGCGATGGAGAAGAGGACAAGTCCAGCAAAGACACCTGGAATAAATTTTTCTAAAAAGGCTTCCACCCCTTGTGCTTGTTCATCCTCAACGTCATTCTCCGCTTCCATTTTTACCTCATTTTGATTGAAAGATATGGGAGTCATGGCTGATTGGATCTCTGATTCGTCTAGACCTGTTCGTTCAAGCTGAACATAACGAAGAGGTTGCTCAAATAGCTGCACTTCATATTGAAAGCTGTCTGGAACTTCTTCAGATGTATAATAATCCACTGTTCCACTCTCTAAAGCAGACTCACCAAGGTGTATATAAACAGCCCGTGTTTCTTCTTCAAGAGTAGTAGTCATTTCATCGGATGATTGATCAGTTAATTCGACATCCCAATGAAGGTCATCGCTTTTACTGACCATCGGTTCCAATTGGTCCCATATGCCAACCTCGTCATTCAAATAGACGGTTGTCTGTGCCGGTTGACTATCTTGATCTTCGCCTGAGTCACTGAGCAATGTTGGCACGGTTGCGAAAATCGCAAAAATGATTGGTGTTAAAAATAATGATATTAAAAAAGATTTACTTTTAAGGTTTCTTTTGATTTCCCACTTGGCGACTTTCCAACTATTTCGCATCAACGACACCTGCTTCCTGTGCTAAACTTCGATCTGTCGCGATGTCAACAAATATCTCATGAAGCGAAATACGGTCGACAGATAACTCTTGAATATCTAAATTGCTCGGTAATTGTTTAATCCAATCGCTAACTACAACATCAGAAGATAAGTATAAGATGGAAATATCATCTTTCTGTTCAACTCGCTCAACTTGATCGATTTTTTCTAGCATAGAGCGATCATTATCTCCATGAATTGTACATTTGAAGTTGGCATACTGTTCCTTCACTTCGTCCATAGAACCGTAAACGACCTTTTGACCGCGGTGAATTAAAAACAGACGATCGCACATTTCTTCTACTAAGTTCATTTGATGAGAACTTAGTAAAATGGCGGTTCCTTTTTTGGCAAGGTCTTTAATTTCTTGCTTAAATACTTCTTGGCTAACAGGATCCAACCCGGAGAACGGTTCATCTAAAATTAATAGCTCCGGTTCATGAATAACAGATCCAATGAACTGAACTTTTTGTCCCATCCCTTTGGAAAGTTCATCGACAGAAACATTCTCTTTCCCTTCAAGATCAAATTTTTTCAAATACTCAAGTGCACGTTCTTTGGCCCGGTCCAGCGGATAGTCCTTCAACTCCGCAAAATAAAGAAGGATATCCATGACTTTCACCTTCTTGTAAAGACCACGTTCTTCGGGTAAATAGCCGATTTTATGCCTCGGCACCCCATCTTGATCATGATTATGGAAGGTAACGCTTCCTTCATCAGGCAATAGAATTCCCATAATACTACGAATTGTGGTGGATTTCCCGGCTCCGTTTGGTCCAAGAACCGCCATGATTTCGCCTTTATGTACGTCAAAGTCGATATTCTTCACGACACGAGTGTTCTTAAACGACTTGCCAAGCCCTTTTACACTTAATACTTCATTCATATGCTTTCCCTCCCTCAATAACATTTCTAATTCACTTCATGTAATGAATGATATGTCTATATATATATATTGTATCAAAGATAATAAATATTTAGGGAATTTCCAACGAATAAATTAATGTTATTATAAGAGTAATTTAATCAAATCCTACTGAATTCGTTTTTTCATATGAAAAAACCTCCTCTGAACGTTCAGAGGAGGCCTTAGATTATTGTTTTGTTTGCTGAAAGGCATTTTCAATATTCGTTTCCGAAGTCGGTTGTATATTCGCGAACATTGATCGTTTCATCAACCGGAGAGCGTTATCGTTGTTTTTTTCGGTTTCTGAAGCTGTACAATCACTTGGTACCCATAAATTATATTCGCGCATGTAAGCATCATCTGCTGTAAACAGTACGCAAATATCTCCAGCAATCCCTGTCAAAATTAAGTTCTTAACGCCTAAATGGCTGAGCAAAATATCGAGTTGGGTACTATAAAAGCCGCTGTGTTTCGGTTTGATGATGAAAAAGTCATCTTTATCGGGAAGAACTTGCTCAACGACTTCTCGTCCACGTTCATTTCTGCATACTTCAATGACATTTTCAACGCTTTCTTGCCATAAACCAAAATTATCATTTACATAAATGACAGGTAAACCTGACTCTTTAGCCTGCCTTTTTAAATTGATGATGGAATCTACAATCGGTTTCGTGTTTTCAAGTAGATCCTCACCACCTTCAAAATCCATTTTATTGATCATATCAATTAAAATCAATGCTGTGTTGTCTTTCATAGGAACTCTCCTTCAAGCTTACGCGTCTAGTTTAGGTGGCCCAGGTGGCAGATAGCGTTTATGCTCTGAAGATTTGTGTAGCCTCATAAGTGTTTTTTCATCTTCGGGTGGAATTTCCTCACCACGAAGATATTTATCAATGGCAGCATAGGAAATGCCCATTTCCTTTTCATCCGTCTGTCCTTCCCATAAATCTGCGCTTGGAGCTTTATCTAGGATACGATCAGGTACACCCAAGTATTTTGCCATTTCTTTCACTTGTTCTTTTCTGTAATTAACGAGTGGATTGACATCGACACCTTCGTCACCATATTTCGTGAAATAACCGGTAAAGAGCTCAGAAGAGTTTCCGGTACCGATGACTAGATATTGATTATTTTGAGCAATGGCATATAAAGTTGACATACGTAATCTCGCTTGGAAATTTGCGCCGACCAATTGAGCGGAATCTTTATTCCACTGGTCACCAAGTGCTTTTTCAATTTGACCGAAACCTTCTTTAAAAGTATCCGTCAGTTCAATACCAATATGATTAATTTGTGATTCCCTCGCGACGAGTAGTGCGTCTTTTTCTGCCTCAACAGAATTGTGAATCGGTAATAACACACCTAGAGCGTTGTCGCCGAAAGCACGTTTCATGAGGTAAGCGACAACAGTGGAGTCCAGTCCTCCACTTAGGCCAACGACACCACCTTTTGCACCAGCTTGGTCTTTATATTCTTGTAACCAATGAACAATATGCTGCACATGTTTTTCTGTATCCATAAAAAATCACCTCTTGAAAAACATTATATACATAAGCATTCCTTCATTGGAAGTAAACTAAACGCGAGAGGATCAGGTATTTTCTCATACCTTTCGTTAAAGTCGTTTACGTGAGAAATAGGTGCGTGTCTCATTACAGAATGTTGTTTTTCGAATGAAATGCATGTGGCCCGATAAGTTCAAATGGTTGATTTTTAAAGGGATTTCTTAAATAATGTTTAGAGAAATGATTGAATGTAAGTGAAGACGGAGGTATAAATATGAGAGTTGATATTTATTCAGATATGGTCTGTCCTTTTTGTTATATAGGAAAAGTGCGTTTTGAAACAGCGTTGGAAAAGTTTTCTGGTCAATCGGATGTAAAAGTATCTTATCGAAGCTTTCAATTAGATCCGAACAGCCCGAAAGAAACCGATTTGAGCCTTGATGAAGCATTGGCTAAAAAATACCAAATGTCGGTTGATAAAGCGAGAGAGATGAATGCCTCGATTAGCGAACAAGCAAAAGAAGTAGGTTTGGAGTTCAATTTAGATCGAGCTCGTCCAGCTAATACGGAAAATGCTCATCGTTTGAGCCATTATGCAAAAGAGCAAGGGAAGATGGAAGCATTCGTTAATCGTACGCTAAAAGCTTACTTTACTGAGGGAAAGAATATTAATGATCAAGATGTTTTACTGGAGCTCGCAGGAGATGTGGATCTTGATAAAGAAGAATCGTTACAAGTTTTGGAAAGCAATCGGTTTAAAGATACAGTGATTGCAGAACAACAGACCGCCTCACAAATCGGGGCACAAGGAGTTCCGTTTTTCGTATTTAACGACAAGTATGGTGTGTCTGGAGCACAACCAAGTGAGACATTCTTGGAAGTATTACAAAAGGTACATGAGGAAGAAAACCAAGAATCAAAAATTCAAGTACTCGGTTCCAAAACCGAATTTTGTGATGACGACTCTTGTAATATGTAGAATGAACCGCATGGCTATCATAGCTATGCGGTTTTTGCTTGTAATTAATAGAAAAATGGAGTGAACAATCGGAAAATATTAATGAATGGATATCGACGACGACGGAATCGGCGGAATCTTCTTGGATAATAGCCTCCATATCCACCGTGTCCGTAACCAGGTCCATAACCACCGTAACCGCCATGACCGTAACCAGGTCCATAGCCTCCATATCCACCGTGTCCATAATTCTGTCGAGTAGCATCAAACGGCTCTTCGGCTGAACCTCTCATTTCATCACCAC
The DNA here is from genome assembly GCF_007559425.1 of Allobacillus salarius. Taxonomy (GTDB): domain Bacteria; phylum Bacillota; class Bacilli; order Bacillales; family Alkalibacillaceae; genus Allobacillus; species Allobacillus salarius. The sequence goes on from NZ_VMHE01000012.1 coordinate 33,481, forward strand.
AAGGAATAATTAGCGTGACACCATCTTCATCATATTCATCTAAAATACCTTCGACCATTGAACCATCTTTTAATTGTGCGTGCATGAAATGGAGTTTGTGCTTGTTGCAGTGGTCATACATATATTTCTTATGTTGTTTTTCATCCATTTGTTTCGGCATACTACCATGTTGCGCAGGCATCATTTGTTGATTGCAATCCATTCCAGGGCCCATATATTGCTGTCCTTGAACCATACTTGGATTACCTTGATGTCCATACATCATCCCTTGATTATTATAATTTCCATACATCCCTTCTGGCTGTTTCTTTGGCTGATAAGCATCTTTATGACTCATCATAAATCCCTCCTTTAGTCTTCACCCATAAGGTATTCATTCAATAGGCAAATGTGCTTGTTAGTTTTTTAGTCTGATTATAAAAAAGTGGGTAGGCTGTAGCATTATTCAATGAAAAGTCATTTTAAAGGGTTTTTGCAGTTTTTGTTGAATATAGTCATTAGGGTGTGAAAATCATTTAAAAAAAGGAGCGATAAAATGTCGATCATCACAGACTTGGGTGACAAGATTTCAATGGTTGATTTACATGACTTGTTTGTTCCAGAAAGAACGGGGAGTTATATTCTGCATGAAGAGCAACCGTCGATTATCGAAACGAGTGCAAGTCCATCGATCCCTCACTTATTAAACGGTTTGGAACAGTTGGAAATTCAGCCAGAAGAAATCCAATATATTATTGTGACACATATTCATTTGGACCATGCTGGAGGAGTCGGTGTTTTACTTGAGCACTGTCCGAATGCAACGGTCGTCGTTCATCCACGTGGTGCTAGGCATATCGCTAATCCGACGAAATTGATTCAAGGAGCACGAGCGGTTTACGGTGACCAATTCGATCGATTATTTGATCCCATTAAACCTGTTCCAGAAGATCGAATCATTACAATGAAAGACAGTGAACAACTTCGACTAAGTGAAGATCGAGTGTTAACTTTTTACGATACACCAGGCCATGCAAAGCATCACTTTTCTATACATGATTCCGTTAGTAACGGTATGTTTACAGGAGATACGATCGGTGTCCGTTATGCCCAAATAGCGGATGAACACGAGTTTATTTTGCCATCTACTTCGCCAAATCAATTTAACCCTGACTCAATGATTCAGTCGATGCAACGGATCAAAGGTTTAGGTGTTTCAAGAATCTTTTTTGGCCATTATGGCGTGTCAGAAGACCCCGAAAATGTTTATCGCCAAATCAATTATTTTTTACCTATTTTTATGGACCGGGGAAGAAAGGTCGAGCAAGAAGATGAAGAACAATCATCGTCAGAAAAAGCCGAGCGGCTCTATGAATTACTGATCGAATCTGCTGCTTCCCATTTAGTTGATCGTAAAGTGAGTGATGATCACCCTGTTTATCAATTGTTAGAAGTTGATTTGAAAGTTTGTGCGCAAGGAATTATAGATTATTTAGAGAAGAATAAGTCTAAACAATAATTTATAAAAAATATAGATCCGTTTTAAAACCGAGATAAATGCTCGGTTTTTTTGTTTTGGTAAATTTTCATTGACAAAAAGTCGTCAGGAGAATATGATAGATATTATGTTAAACCCGATTAAATCAATCGGAAATGGAGGGATTAAAATGGAAACAAAAGTACAGCCCGTTAACGAGGCTTTAGATCCAATAAAAAGAGAAGATAAGCAGTTGAATCGGCCACAAACTCCTTTGATTGTAGCTGGTTTGGTTGTAACAGCAATACTGATGGTGTATTTACTGTTCACACAAGTTGCGATGCAACCAATTTTATTAATTCTCGGTTTATTACTCGGATATACGCTGTTTCATGCACGTTTTGGTTTTACATCAGCTTTTCGCCGCTTAGCATCAGTAGGGAACGGGCAAGCCGTTCGAGCTCATATGGTTATGCTTGCGGTCGCTGTCACGTTATTTGCACCAATTCTCGCGTTTGGCGTCTCTTTCTTTGGAACAGGAGCATCTGGCTATGTGGCCCCTGTTGGTGTCAGTGTCATTTTAGGGGCATTTTTATTTGGGATTGGCATGCAGTTAGGAGGAGGTTGTGCCTCTGGTACGCTCTATGCGGTTGGTGGAGGACGCACAGTCATGTTGTTTACTTTGCTTTTTTTCATCGTAGGATCAACAATCGGTGCGTATCATTTGCCGTTTTGGACGGATGAAACACCATCTTTTGAGCCAATCTCACTGGCGACTTCGACAGGTTTAGGCTATGGTGGTGCATGGATTGTTTCATTAGCGCTATTTGGATTCATTGCATGGATTACGTTAGTCATTGAAAGAAAAAAACAACCACCACGTATGGCTCCATTGCCAAAGACTGCTGGTTGGAAACGGATCTTCCGTGGTTCTTGGCCGCTATTCGCAGCTGCAATCGGCTTAGCGGTTTTAAATGCTCTAACATTAATGACAAGAGGCCAACCATGGGGAATCACATCAGCATTTGCATTATGGGGATCTAAAACTGCACAAATTTTTGGCTTTGACGTTGCTAGCTGGGGATATTGGCAAGGAGCAAATGCGGAAGTTTTACAGTCCAGCATTTTTACAGATTCAACGACCGTTTTGAATCTTGGTGTCATTTTAGGTGCTTTTCTCGCATCAGCCGCGGGTGGATTATTTAAGTTTTCCAAGCTGACGAAAGGAAATGTTGCAGCATCAATCATCGGTGGACTATTAATGGGATATGGTGCACGTCTTGCATTTGGATGTAATATCGGTGCTTATTTCGGTGGCATCGCATCGTTCAGTGTGCATGGTTATGTTTGGGGATTACTTGCACTTGCAGGAACCTTTGTCGCGCTATATTTACGGCCATTGTTCGGGCTATCCGTTCCAAAACCGAAAGATTCATTCTGTTGACGACCATAAAATAGCTACTCTTAAAAACAAGTAGTTCAGTTCTGGAATACAAAATTGGAATTTGTACCTTTAATTGAACTACTTATCTTAAAAAGAGTGCTTTTTATTTTGCCAAAAATCGTATTTTTCTCGATTAAACAGTCAGGCAATGAGTGTCCTGATAAATCAACTATTATCTTAGGTAAAAGAATATTTTCATGAAACCTAAACAAATAATTGACACACTTTCAGTTACCACTGTATAATCTATTATTGCAATAAAAACATAGTAAGTTTATCGGATTAATAAGGAATGGTGGATATATGTTTTTGGAATTAAAGCAAGTAGGTAAAAGTTATGAAGATCAACAAGGACGTTTTGAAGTCTTTTCCGATATTGATTTATCTATCGAGGAGAATCAGTTTGTTTCCATTCTAGGTCCTTCGGGTTGTGGAAAGTCCACCTTGCTTTCGATGATCGCAGGCTTAGAGAAAATCACGGATGGCACCATCTTGTTGGAAGGGGAAGAAATCAGCAAACCAGGTTCCGACAGAGGGATGGTTTTTCAGGAACCTTCATTGTTTCCTTGGTTGAATGTGAAGAATAATGTCCTTTATCCGATTAAGAAACAATTGCCAAAGAACGAAGCGGAAGATCGCGTCAAGCACTTTTTGAAGATGGTTCATTTAAGTAAGTTCACGGATCATTATACCTATGAATTGTCGGGTGGAATGCAACAGCGCGTTGCGATTGCCAGAGCATTGTCAATGGATCCAAAAGTGTTGCTGATGGATGAACCATTTGGCGCGTTGGATGAACAAACGCGAGATTTGATGCAAGATGAATTGACAAAGATCTGGCAAGAAACGAATAAAACGATTCTGTTCGTGACCCATAGTATACATGAAGCCATTAAGCTTTCCGATCGCGTTATTGTCATGGGCATCCGGCCAGGTCGCATCATTGCCGATATCAACGTCGATTTGCCTAGACCAAGGAAGCGGAATAACCCGGATGTCGTTGAGTTAGAAACCCAAGTCATGGACTTACTGAAAGTAGAAATCGATAAAGTATTAAAGGAAGAAATAGACTATGAAGCTAGCAATTAAACGGACACTGTTTCTCGTTGTCGTTGTTGGGATTTGGCAGTTGGTTGTATCAATGAATATTTTCCCGGAAGTTGTTTTGCCTGGTCCGGTGAAAGTAATGCAAGCTTTATTTGACGGTTTTGCAAGTGGGAGTTTACTCGTAGCACTCGGAGCAAGTTTTAAACATCTGCTGATTGGTTTGTCGCTCGCCTTGCTTTTCGGGACAATTCTAGGAGTTATTCTCGGAAAATCTCGTCAAGCGGATGAAACGGCTGGAATGTACTTAATTGCTCTTCAAAGTATTCCAAGTATCGTTTGGGTACCTTTGTCCCTGATGTTATTTGGCTTTACAGAGTTCGCCGTCATCTTTGTTGTCGTACTAGGTGGTACATTCGTTATGGCTTTGAATGTCCGGTCGGCGATTCAAAACGTTCCACCGCAATTGGTGAAAGCTGCCCGAACAATGGGCACGAGTGGAGCAGAGTTGTTTTATCGGGTTGAGATTCCTGCGAGTATCCCGTATTACATGACCGGTGTCCGACTTGCTTGGGCCTTCAGCTGGAGAGCGTTGATGGCAGGGGAATTATTGAGCAATGGTCCAGGACTGGGGTATTCCCTACAATTTGCCTCGGATTTTGCCCGGATGGATCAAGTCATTGGCATCATCATTATCATCGGTACGATTGGGGCCGTCGTCGATCAGTTAGTATTTTCGAAATTAGAGAAAAATGTTCTCAAACGTTGGGGCTTATTAAAATCATAAAAAGGAGAGTCATCTTATGAAAAAAATAATCTTATTCGCAATGGTCGTATTGTTAGGTGCGTTCATGGCAGCTTGCGGTAGTTCCAATGCGGAAGAAGGTTCAAATAGTGAAGAAGTAACTATCGGTTACTTTCCAAATATTAATCACGTTGCAGGCATGGTTGCAGAGGAAAAAGAACTATATTCAGAGTCATTACCAGACGGCACAACTGTTAACTATCAGTATTTCCCGGATGGTTCAGCGTTCATGACAGCGCTTGAAACCGGAGATATTGAAGCAGGTATTGTCGGACCCGGTCCTGCAATGAACCACTACACAAGTGGTGCTGAAGTAAGTGTTGTCGCAGCAGGTTCGGCTGGTGGAACGGTCATTATGGCAAGAAAAGATGCAGGCATTGAGTCACCTGAAGATCTTGCCGGAAAAAACTTCATTTCACCACGTGTAGGTTGCACACATGATGTTCAATTCGAAACGCAAATGAAAGAAGACTTTGGCATGACAACCGATCGTGTGAATGGTGAAATCAAACACGTTACAGGTAAACCAGCGACTTACTCCAATATGTTTGCGACAGGAAATGTCGATGTCGCGACGGTTCCAGAGCCATGGGCATCCTTTATTGAAGAAGAAGGAACAGGGGAAGTGTTGATTGATACACCGGAAGTTGCTTATGGGGAAACGCTACCGGCTGCTGTATTTGTTACTTCTAATGAGTTGATTGAAAATGATCCCGAGCTGGTTCAAAATATCGTTGACGCACACAAGAACGCAACAGAATTTATTCAAAACAATCCAGATGAGGCCAAGACAATCGCGATTGAAAAAATCAAAGACATTACCGATCAAGAACTTTCCTCAGAGGTCATCGATCGAGCTTGGGAAAGAATTGATTTCACCTATGAAGTTGACGCAGAAGTGTTGCAGGAGTTCGCAAACTCTTCTTACGACTTAGGTTTCTTGGATGAACAGCCTGATTTATCAGGATTAGTCGATAAACAATTTATTGAATAAGATGATTGATAGCCACTCGGTTCATCGGGTGGCTTTTCGTTTTCAATAAACGTATAAAGTTTTCAAGAAAGTTATGGTAATATAAAAAATTCGTTGCATCTGAATAGAAAGAAGAATCTGCTAATGAAGTAACTGATTAAATTAGTACAGATTCTTCAGCACAAGAGTTAAAAAAGTTAGTCGAGAAAACCCTAATGGAAAATTTTCGTTATGCTGAAGAAGAAAATTTCGAAGCCTAAACGGCTACTCTCGTAGAGTCAGTTCGAACGGACGAAGGTCAGACGAATGTATAAGGCTTGCTTAATAACTACGACATGGATTATGAGATTTTGGATCTGTCTGTTCAATCGATTTCCCACGAAGAAGCAGAAATTGAAATCATACAACAAAGTATTGCAACAGAATTGGCTGAAGTATATGAATACAATAACAATCAAGTAAAGGCTATTCATCAATTAGTGGTTTAAGAAAGTGAGTATATGATCAGCGTGACAGAAACATTGACCGACACAATCGTACAGGTTGAACAAATTGGCAATCCAATTCAATAGAAATTTGGTGGGCATTTGAAGTTCATTTATTGAATGTCCTTTTTTCATTTAATATAAAGAAGGAATTCTTCACACCAACCGAGAAACCTATTCATTGTAGAAGAGAATACAATTTAGAGGTGAGATGATGGAAGAAGTAAAGTATGCGATTCAAGATGACTATCCAAATGATTTTGCTCATTGCTATGGTTGTGGTCATCAAAATAAGGATGGGCATTTATTTCGAACAGGATGGAAAGGTGATCAGTCAATAACAATTTATCAGCCTGAACCAAAACATACAGCGATTCCTGGGTTTGTCTATGGTGGATTAATTGCTTCCTTGGTCGATTGCCATGGAACTGGGTCAGCAGCTCTTTTTTTACATAGGAAGAATGGTCATGAGCCAGGCGATGGCGAACCAGCACCACGCTTTGTGACTGCCTCATTGCATGTAGACTATTTAAAACCTACACCTCAAGGCGTTCCGTTGAAAGCGGTTGGCGACATTGAAGAGATTCATCCGAAAAAATTCAAAGTGACGACGAACGTATATGCAAATGATGAAGTAGTTGTAAAAGGAGAAGTTGTAGCTGCGGTTATGCCTGATACGTTTGCGAATAAGGGATAAAACCTACCATAATAAACAATAGAACCCTGACTCTTATACGAGCCAGGGTTCGATTTCTATTTATACAGCTAAAAAGTTTTAGAAAAAGTAAAAATAATTATAAACAACAACAACGATTTGTGGTATATTAAACTTGTTTATGTAAATTTTGCAACTCGTTCAAATTGAATAAAGCTTTTTGATAATAATGGTTTTCTTCAGTTAGCTCAAAAACTTGCTTTGCTTTTCGAAAGAATTCAAGTGCTTGAACGGTTTGCTCAATTTCTTCATATGCTCTTCCAATAATAAAATATAAATGGCCCATTCCATATAAAGATCGATTATTTCTACAAGAAGTTAGCCCTTTTTTCGCGTGATCGATCGTTTTTTCGTAATTTGAGATCATTAGGTTACAACGAGCCAGATTATATCGAATCATAATTTCAATATTATGATTACGAATGATTGGTAGTTTTTTAACAGAGAAAAGCAGATCTTCATAAAGGTCAATTGCTTGCTTATATTGTTTAAAGTCTACTAATATATTTGCTTTATTGATTAAAATTTCAATTTCTCGTTCGGACTTGACCTTTTGGTTCGTGTTGAATAGAAATAAAGCTTCATTAAGTAAATCTAGCGATGCTTCCAAGTCTTTATCAACATACCTTTTACACAGAGCTTTATGCCATAAGATGAATTGTTTAAATCGTCTATTTTCATATAAAGGAGTTTTTTCTTCTTTTTCAATTAATGCTTTCAGTCCAATATAATTATCTTGTATGACCATTTCCCTTGCTTGGATTTCTACTTCAAGCGAGTAATCCATACGTTCCGGAAAAGTTGTATCATAAAAGTAATTCACATCCACACCGAGCCGTTCGGCAATCTTGAATAAAATATCCGCTGCAATAGCAAGAGAACCGTTTTCAATTTTACTAATATATGCTTGTGTACATATACCGTCACATAACTCCTTCTGTGTCATATGAAAGTATCTTCGTAAATCATAGATTTTGGATCCGATATCCTCTCGATTATCTATCAAAATTCCCGCACTCCCTTACAAAATTTTCCTGAAAATATTCCGATGTTTATACTTTTTGAGAAAAACGTAGAAAATGAAAGAAAATCACCTCTTATTCGGCTCAAATCGGGTTAAATCGCAAATCCACCTAATTTGATAGTATGATAGATTTAATTTAAATCAACTAACAAAGGAGGGTCTCGATTGAAAAAGTTTTTGAGCCTTGTTGCTGTTGTTCTTATTGTCTCTAGTCTTTATGGCTTTGACGTCAGCCAAGAAAATACGTCTGAAGAAGCATTTGTTTCCATTCAAGGAATTGGAAATGGGAACAAAGATCTCGGTTCGCTTGACTAATTGTTAGTTGCAGATCTACAAAAGATACAACCATCCATATCGGGCTACCCCGCAATTTTGGTAGCCCTCTTTTTTAAAAAAACTGAATTTTCATTTTTACATAAATATATTATACACTGTTTAACTAAAAACGAAAAATGGTCATCTACTACTAATTCATAGCGAGGGAGGATTCTTTTATGGTTCACCAACAAGTGAAGAATCGATTAAAGATTTCACCAGAAGAATTCTTGGAAGGATATCGTTATATTGAAGAAGCGATGAATCAATCAGACTCCTACGAAGACGCCCTACATCACATATTAAAATACTTTGACCGTAAACTGACTGGCACATACAGTGCAATCATGATTGTCGATGAAAAGAAAGAATTTATTCAAGAATGTATCTCCAATGGATTAACTGAAGAATTCAAGAAGGCATTTTTCGGAATGTTAATTGATAAAGGAATAGGCTCCAGTGCTACGTCCATTCGGACAGGCAAAGTCACATTTACAGAAAACATTTCGAATGACTTACGTGGGGATGTTTTCAGTGATATTCCTGATTTACTTAAGTTGAGCTCTTGTAGATCTATACCGATCTTCGACTACCGCGATAATGAAGTGCTTGCTGTATTTACTATTTTTTCGAAGCAATCTCATTCACCTACCAATCGTGAAGTAGAAATCGTCAAATCCTTCCGTTCGCTATTAACATTGTTAATTACAAATTATATACAGTCCGAACTAATGCGAGTTGACTTTCCGTGGATCGATAAAATTAAAGAGCCAGTATCGCAAGCTGATGAAGAATTTAAGTGTGAGCTTCTGAAAGCTATTGAAAATAAAGAAATCAAGCCATTCTATCAACCTCTATATCAGATGGATACGAACCAAATCTATGGTTTTGAAGCATTAGCTCGATGGGATCATCCACAAAAAGGGATCCTTCCACCAAATGAATTTATCGAGTTTGCAGAAGACCATCATATCATCGATTTAATCGATGACCTCGTCGTTGAGCAAGCTTGTATGGATATTCAACAGTTAAAGGAGAGATATAACCAAGATTTCGTCTTGTCTGTAAATATTTCAGCCATTCATATTACACAATTAGACTTTTCAAAAAAGCTAAAGAACATTTTAATGAAAACAAATTTTCCTGGTGAACTTTTGGCATTGGAGATTACTGAAACGGCTTTAATGCAACAAATTGGTCATGTATCCAAAACAATCGATCAAATTAAACAGCTAGGTGTACAAATATCGATTGATGATTTTGGAACATCATACTCTTCATTGAATTATTTGAAGTATCTATCCGTTGATATGATTAAGCTTGATCGTTCCTTTGTGCGAGATGTCATCGACAATCCAGTCGATCAACGAATTTGTAAAACAATTATACAGCTCGCAGAAGACTTAAACTTAAAGCTATTGGCTGAAGGGATCGAAACGAAGGAACACTATGAAATCATCCGAAATTACGGGTGTAAGATATTTCAAGGCTTTTACTTCAGCCACCCAGTTAAATTGGAGGAAATTAAGCAACAGGTTGCTAAACAGCTCGTATGAATAACGCTAATTACCTAAATATTGGTTTGTATATTACTCCCTTTTTCGATTTGTCCTAACCTTACTAGAGGTTGGGACGTTTTTTTGAAGATTGCTTTTAAGCTGAGTCATCATTTGGTAAATGATATAATGATGTAAAGTAGACATGGGGATGGGGAGGAGCTTAAATGGCGATTCAATTAGAAACAGTTATTGAAGCACCAATCGAGCAAGTTTTTGATGTAGCATTAAACTATCGATATACGGAAAAAATGAGTCACATTGAAGATATCGAAGTCATAACAGACGGACCGGTTGCATTGAATACTGGAATTAAAGAAACAAGAAATATTCGTGGATTCAAAGTGGAAAATATTTTGAAAGTGACTGAATTTGAACCAAACAAAAGATTTACGGTTGAAAGTCAGCAGCATCAATTATTCGTGAAATACACGTACCTTTTCTCAGAAGTGGATAACGGAACGAAGGTAGAATTTATCGGTAAGCTGAAGCCGTCCGGAATTAAAAACAAGTTATATAAACCGTTAATCACGAGGATGATCAAAAAAGAGGATGGAGAACAATTACAAGCGATGAAACAATATATTGAAGAAAACGATCAATAATCCTTTATTGATGAACATTTCATTTTCGTTATTAACTTCCTTGATCGAAGGGTAAACAAAAATCAGGAGGGAAAATTTATGGAATTATTGTCAGAAGAAAAGATTGAACAAGAACTCGAGAAGCTATCGAAGTGGAAACGTATCGATGAAAAATGGATTCGTCGCCGCTACAAATTTGATAACTATTTATTGGGTGTCGAGTTTGTCAGCAAAGTAGCGGCTTATGCAGAGGGGAAGCAACATCATCCGAATATTGCAATTGATTATAAAGTGGTGACGCTTAAGATTTCATCTTGGGAAATGCAGGGCATTACTGATTTGGATATTGAAATGGCACATTATTTTGATGAATTATATGAGCAGTCAGATAAATAATAATATGAGTGATTTATGCTGCCCGGTAAGCAAGTCTTGCTGGGCAGTTGCTAATTGGAGCGTAAAATTATGGTTATGTAAATTGGAGTGATTATGATGGAATATTTCGAGCGATTGGCAACCGTTGAAGAAGCAGAACAGTTCATAGAAGAAAGCGATGTGGCTTTTTTGTACATTTCACAAGAAAACTGTAGCGTATGTCATGGTCTGAAGCCTCAAGTCAAAAAAGTAATGGATCAGTATCCAAAAATCCAAACGGCTGAGATTCGTACAGATGATGCTCCCGAAGTGGCAAGTAAATTTCATATTTTTACGGTGCCTGTTCTTTTACTATTTGTAGACGGTAAGGAATATCATCGGGAAGCTCGTTCGGTGTTTATGCAAAAGTTTGATGAGAAAATCAAAGAGCTTTACGAAAATTATTTTGATTAATTTATATTAGTCATTGCCCATGTTCACCTACTTATGCGGTAATCTTTTTTAGGATAACAATTAGATGGAATTTATCTGGGTTCAAAAATAAGATTTTTGAGGCTTCTACCTTCACCATGTATCTTGTGATTTCTTCTATGTATAAATAATTACTATCTTTAATTACTGTTGATAAAACGACACGAATTCTTTAGAATAGGACATTCGACTAACAAGCGAACAAGGTCTTTTTACTTAATCGTTAAGAATAGTTTTTAAAACGAACCATTGAGGGTAAACTATACAAAATTACCGTGTCATTTTGGAGGCAGTCATGAACATCGAAAAGATCCTTAATGGAATATCATATAAAAATCCATACAATGAGTCGATTGATCACATAGATATCCTAGGGATTACCGATGATTCACGTGAAGTACAAGAAGGATTTATGTTTATCGCTGTCAATGGTGAGAAAATTGATGGGCATCAATATATTGACGAAGCGATCGAAAATGGAGCGTCAGTGATTGTTGGTGAACGGCCTGAACCGTTGGAGAAAAGTGTCTATTTATCTGTAGAACAGTCTAAATCAGTTTTAGGAATTATAGCGAAAAACTTTTACGATACGGCTAATAAAAAACAGCAGATCATTGGAATTACAGGAACAAATGGAAAAACGACGACAAGTTATATGTTGAAGGCAGCATTGGAGGCTCAAGGTTATCAGTGTGGCGTAGTAGGGACAATTCAAAACATTGTTAACGGACAAGCCTTTAAAACGATTAATACAACTCCGAACCCACTTAAGCTACACCAACTACTTCATAAAAGTGAAGATGATGTGATGATCGTTGAAGTATCATCGCACGCGTTAAAGCAAGACCGTGTCAAAGGCGTCATCTTTGATGTGGCTATATTTACGAACTTGGAAAAAGAGCACTTAGATTATCACGCAACGATGGAAGACTACTTTGAAACAAAATATCAGCTTTTTAAACAGTTAAAGAAAAACGGTCTGGCAATCGTGAATCGAGACAATTCATGGGGTGAAATCGTATATCGGAGATTAAAGGAACAATCTTATGATTTAAAAACGATAAGCACTGAAGCGGATGCATCCATTCTGTTGGATTTCGAGCAGTCGACCATTCAATTTTCAAACGAAAAAGCTATTCCGTTTGAGTTGAAGATGCCTGGTGAACACAATCGATTAAATGCCGCTATGACTTTGCTCGTTTGTGAGTACTTCGGCTTGAATCGTGAAAAGTCGATGGATGTATTGCGTCATTTTGCTTCATTACCAGGTCGATTTGAGTCGATTCATTTCCCGGGAAATAAACGAATCGTCATCGATTACGCTCATACGACAAAAGGTATTATTTATTGTCTGAAAGCCGCTCGTGAATGTGTCGCCAAGCGAGTCATTCATGTTTTTGGATTTCGAGGGAATCGTGACGAATCGAAACGAGCTGATATGTTAATTAATTCTGCGATGTACAGTGACCAATATATCTTGACTTTAGATGACCTCAATGAACAAACTGAGGAAGAAATGATACAAGTGTTGTATGATTACCATGAAAAGTATGGCCATTCACAAGGTAAGATCATACCAGACCGAACGCTTGCGATCAAAGAAGCCATCGAAGCTGCAGGTGAAGGAGATATTGTCCTAGTAACAGGAAAAGGCCACGAGTCATACAAGCAACCGTTTCAATTAGGGACGAGTTCTGACAGAGAGACCGCTGAGAAATTAAAGCAAGCTGTGAAAGATATGACCGTATAAAAAGCATTCCAACGTCGATTATATCGATGTCGGAATGCTTTCTTTGTGTTATTCAATTTGTCCTACTGGATCGCTGTCTGTTTCGATTTTTTTCAGCTAATGACAATAAAAAGATAGAAAGGAACGGTATCAGAAGTAGTAGTGCCAAAATGATAAACAGAACATGAATGGAGTAATGGTCGACAATTAAACCGCCAAATGCGGGACCAGTCATCCGGCCTGCTGTGGCAACACTATTGATAATTCCTTGGTAAAAACCTGTTCTGCCTTTCGGCGCTAAGCTTCCTGCGATTGTCGGGACGGCAGGCCAAACAAACATTTCACCAAATGTAAGAATAACCATGCCTGTTGCGAATTCAGCAAAAGACTCCGCTTTAAGAATATAAATAAAGGAACTAAGGAAGATGGCATTTCCTACGACGATTTGCGTTTTTGGACTTGTAATCCAACGCGTGAGTATCTTCATCAATGGCTGGCCAGCGATAATCATGGCACCATTAATTGTCCACAAAATACTATACCGATCAATTGGGATTCCTAAGTCTTGAGTATATGAAGCAATCGTTGTTTGCCATTGTGTATAGGCAACCCAAGCGATGAAAAATCCGATACTTAAAAAACCAAGAGCCAAGAAAGACTTTTTGTTTTTAATCGTCATCCCTGAACTAAAGACTGTCGAATAAGCATTCGCATCGACCTTTTTTTCCATTGGCTTAAAGGTAAAATACACAAGCAAATAAAACAAAATGAAAAGGGAAGCATTTGCCCAAAAAATATACGAAAAGGAATAGTAGGCAACAAAACCTCCAAGTGAAGCTCCGAGTGCGACACCGACATTTTGTGCCACATAGATTGCATTAAATGACCTTCTTCCACCTTCAGGCCATACCGAAGTTGCCATAGCGTACATCGCAGGAACGATTACACCTGAACCTAATCCCATCGTAATTAATAAAATCGAGTAAGGTACAAGAGAATGGAATTGAGTTAACACAATTGCGGAAATTAGCGTTAAAGCTCCGCCACTCAATATTGTTCGATATCCTCCTATTTTATCAAAAAGCGTTCCGCCGATTAAATTACCAACAATCGCAGCTCCTTGATTAAACATCAAAATAAGCCCAGCAAAAGTCAGCGACTCGCCAAGCTCGTTATGCATATAGATTGTATTTAACGGCCAGATGAATGATGCGCCTGTGACGTTAATAGATGTTGCGATAATTAAAATCCATACCTGTTTTGGCATATGCTGTTACCCCTAATTAGAAAGAATCCGTTACTTTATTCCACGTATTTTATCATGATTAGTCGAAAAAAACTATATGAGGATTTTAATTAGTTGTTACTATATGAAAGTGTGTTAGTGAGCGTTGAGAGGGCGCGTGACTGTTCAAACGATTCCGCTTACCGTTTAACCGCCATTACAAATGTACATATTTAACACAAATATTTTCTCCAAAATGACAAGCTGTTTATGATAAAATAAAGCAGGCATAATTAAAGGTGGGGGATTGGAATTGTTGCAAACATTTAGTAGAAAAATTGTGGGACATTCGTTGTTTCAACCAATTGTAATCGGCATTATTTTATTGAATGCTATCTTTGTCGGCGTTGAAACGTACGGAAGTTTATATGAAAAATATAGAGAGTTGTTTTTGACTTTTGATATCATCGTTTTAGTTTTATTTACGATTGAAATCATTTTGAAGATGATTGCAGAAGAGAAGACCTTAAATTTCTTTAAAGATAATTGGAACGTCTTTGATTTTTTGATTGTTGCTGCAAGTTATATTTTTATCGGGTCACCATTTATTACGGTGTTACGAGTTTTACGTGTACTGCGGGTTTTCCGTACGATATCCGTCATACCGTCATTACGAAAATTAGTGAATGCTTTATTGATGACCTTACCTTCTTTAGGAACAATCATGTTACTGTTATTCATCGTATTTTACATTTTTAGTGTAATCGGTACAATGCTCTTCCAAGATGTCAGTGCAGAGTACTTTGGAAATCTGCAACTGACAGCATTGACATTATTTCAGATGATTACATTGGAGTCATGGGCAAGTGGAGTTATGCGTCCAGTTATGGAGATAACGCCGTGGGCATGGATCTATTTTGTTGTCTTTATTCTTGTCGGCGCTTTTGTCGTCCTTAATCTATTTGTCGGTGTCATCGTCAATAATTTTGAAAAGATTGATGCATGGGAGAAAGAAGAAGAGGATGAAGCAGACCAAGAGCATGTTCGTAATGAAATAGCTGAATTGAAACAAGAAATTCGGGAATTAAAAGAATTAATTAAAGAGAAAAACTAGAGAAAAGCTGGGAAAAGTTTATAAGTAAAAATAAAAACCCGAACAATTTAGATATAAGTAAATCGTTCGGGTTTTCTATTTGGATAACGCTCCATCAAAACACTTCGCTTGCCGCGGGCACGACTCGAGCCTCCTCGGCTCAAAACCATGGCCTGCGGGGTCTCGAGTAACGTGCTGTTCCCGCAGGCGTCTACGTGTTTTGATTCCGCTCCTATACATTAACTTTATTGTTATTTAGATATTCGTCTTTTACATTAAAATTTTTCTTATAAAATTAATGCTGCTGCGGATTCGGGATAGCTGTGAAACTGTTCAGTAATTGAGTCATCGATTGATCATCAAACTGCGGTACTTGGTAAAAGCTTCGATCGTTTTGATACAAAAATAGCTCATAAGCCATTTCACATAAGTTCGGTACACTATCTTGCAAAACGCGACGCATAACTGGATTTGTTGCTTCCAATGCAGATGTCGTACAAGCTGTCGCACATGCTTTAATATGACCCATCATATAACTTGAGTAGTTTTGTTCATTCAATGATTGTGGGGATTGTTGCGGTTGTGTCGGTTGACTAGGACTTAATCCGTACGTGACGTCATTTGAAAGTTCAAAGTTATATGTCGTTGTTGGTTGCTGTGGACGAGTTCCAGATTGATACGTATTAACCATCGTGTTATACAGTTGGTTCAAATACTGAGTTTGTCTAGATAAAATACTTTGCAGTTGTTCACATTGAATATTTGGTTGGTACATTTTATAATGCTCAAGCGTGCCAGTTAACGTAGATAATGTTTCGTGAACATCCATGATTTCATGGGCGCCATGACTTTTGTTTGCAGCTAAATTGCTCGAATTCTGCATTTGGCTGTTCGGGTTTTGTTGCTGTTGCATGAAAGAATCCTCCTTTGTGTAAAGTACATTTATAAGGTGGTTCTTTCTGATTGGAATTATTCATAAAAAAACTGCCCTCGAATGCTTCCATTCAAGAGCAGTTTGTCGTGTTATTTGCGGTTTGCATATTGTTTAACGGAGCCGACATACTCATTCAGCTTTTCTGCACCTTTGATGGCATTGAAAACAAATTCTTTTGCAAATTCAACAGCTTCTCGTGGAGATTTACCGTTAACGTAAGAACCGGCGATAGCTGAGGCGAATGTACAGCCAGCGCCATGTGTATAAGCTGACTGAATAACCTCACCCTCTAAAACAGTGAGTTCACTACCGTCGTAGAAAACATCAACAGCTTTGTTCTCATCGATATCTGATCCACCCTTAATGACGACGTTTTTCGCGCCGAGATCATGGATTTTCTTAGCTGCTTCTTTCATTTCGTCAACCGTTCTCAATAAAGGCATTTCTGTCAACTGACTAGCTTCGAAAAGGTTCGGTGTTGTAATAACAGCTTTCGGTACAAGAATTTTTCGTAATGCAATCGCGTTCTCTGGATGAACGGGCTCATCAACACCTTTACAAGCTAAAACGGGATCGACTACAGCTTCAAGGTTATATTTGTCAATCGTCTCTGCAGCTAATTGGATGGATTCAGTTGTTGGGATCATCCCTGTTTTCATTAAGTCCACACCAATGCCGTCTAAAATCGTACGAAGCTGTGCTTTGACGGTGTCAATTTCAATTGGATAGACATCGTGTGCCCAATTGCTCTCTGGATTTTGCGCAACCATTGTAGTCAGTGCGGTCATCCCATACACACCTAACTCTTCCATTGTTTTAAGGTCTGCTTGAATACCTGCGCCACCACTTGTATCAGATCCTGCCATAATAAGAACTTTTTTCATTTCGTTCTTCCCCCTTCGTATGTGTAGCTAAATTCCACAGACGGGAAAAATGATGAATGGATAGATAAATGTATCATTTTTGAAGTCTGATCAAACGTTAAAGTTTGTTACATAAGTAAAGAATAATTTTATTTTACACGTTTCGATTTATGTTGACAATTAGATGATACTGAAAAAACGTCCTTTCATTTCGGCAAATCGTTGAAATGCAAAAATGCCCATAAAGCAAATGCTTCATGAGCGAATGAAAGACATATTTATCCAAAACGGCCGTTGATATAATCCATTGTTCGGGAATCTTTAGGTTCGGTAAATAGCTCTTCGGTTTTACCGAACTCGACGACTTCACCATTTAAAAAGAAGGCCGTTTGATCGGAAATTCGAGCTGCTTGCTGCATATTATGTGTGACAATGACGATGCTATATTGTTTTTTTAATGATTGGATGAGTTCTTCTACCTTTGTTGTGGAAATTGGGTCTAGTGCAGATGTAGGTTCATCCATTAAAATGACTTCAGGTTCAATGGCAAGACAGCGAGCGATACATAATCGTTGTTGCTGTCCTCCAGATAAACCGAATGCATTTTCCTTTAAACGATCTTTTACTTCATCCCAAATGAATGCGTCTTTAAGGCTTTTTTCGACGATGTCATCGAGGATACTTTTCTTCTTGATTCCATGAATACGTGGTCCATAGGCAACATTATCATAAATGGATTTCGGGAAAGGGTTTGGTTTCTGGAATACCATGCCAACATCCGTACGCAAAGCTTCAGCTGAATAATCCTTACTTAAAATATTGCTTCCTTTATAATGGATATCGCCTTTCGTTTGAACAGAGGGGATGAGTTCAACCATTCGATTTAATGTTTTAATAAACGTTGACTTTCCGCAGCCCGACGGACCGATAATCGCTGTAATGCTCTTTTCAGGTATCTTAAGATCAATATTTTTTAAAGCTTGCGTTTCTCCGTACCATAAGTTTAAAGACTTTGTTTCAAAAATCGATTCCTTTTCGACTTCATTTTTATTCTTAGATTCTTTCTTTTCAATCGCTGGAACAGCATATAATTGCGTTTGAACAGCCATACATTGATCTCCTTTCTAAAAACGATGTTGGAATTTATTGCGAATGTAAATCGCTATTGAATTTAGAATGAATAACATCAACAACAAAATGATAATCGAAGCAGCAGCTAGATTCGCGTATTCTTCAACGAGCGCTGCATCCAATGTCCAGTAATAAATTTGCATCGGCAGTGCTGTGAACCGGTCCATAAATCCACCTGGAAATGGAATCAGTAATGCCGGAATACCTAATACGACGAGTGGTGCTGTTTCTCCGATTGCACGAGATAAAGCGAGAATCGAACCTGTTAAAATACTCGGCAACGCTGTTGGTAAAATAATGCTTTTAATGGTTTGCCATTTGCTTGCCCCTAATCCATACGATGCTTCACCAAGTGTTTGAGGGACCGCACGCAATGCTTCTTGAGAAGAGACGATGACAATTGGTAAAACGAGCAAAGATAAGGTTAAGCCACCAGCCAATACCGTACTGCCGAAATCCATTAAGCGAACAAATACAGTTAGCCCAAGAATCCCGTAAACAATGGATGGGACACCTGCAAGGTTGGCAATGTTTGTTTGAATCAAGGAATGAATTCGTCCTTTCTTCGCATACAGCTCAAGGTAAATGGCAGCACCCATACCGAGAAACAGTGTGAAAAATACAACGACAAGCATCAACCAGAACGTTCCGAGAATTGCACCCATAATTCCTGCTTTTTCAGGGTCCATGGATAAATGCCCTGTTATAAAGTTCCAATCAATCCAAGCGAAGCCTTGTGAAACAGTGCGTATTAATAGAATTGCCAATACGACTAAGCCGGAGAGAGTAGCTCCAAGAAAAACATATTTGAGAATACTGTTAAGCCTTAGGCGAAAATTAATTCTCTTCCTTACTTGTAAACGATCGATATATTGCATTTTAATATTCCTCCCTGAAACGGCGGGCTATTTTTTTGGCGAGTAAATTCATTAAAAATGTCATCGTAAATAGCGTCAGAGCAACAGCATAAATACTGTAATAAACAGTCGTTCCGGCTGCGGCATCACCACTGGAGACTTCAACAATATACGCAGTCATCGTTTGCATCGATTCTGTAACATCGAAAGAGAAATTTTTCGTACTACCACTCGCAATCGTGACAATCATCGTTTCACCAATCGCTCTTGAGATTGCCAAGACAAATGACGCAACAATTCCGGAAATGGCTGCAGGGATGACGACTTTGATTGCCGTTTCTAACTTCGTTGCGCCTAATCCATAAGCGCCTTCTCGCATTGTATTCGGAACAGAGTTCATTGCGTCTTCCGATAACGAAGCAACCATTGGAATAATCATGATTCCCATGACGAGACCAGGGCTTAGAATATTCGTCAATTCGATTTCTGGCCAAATGGATCGTAGTAATGGAGTGACGAAAGTAAAAGCAAAGAAACCATAAACAATTGTCGGAATTCCAGCCAACAGTTCAAGCATCGGTTTTAACAATTTACGGACGCGATCACTAGCATATTCACTTAAATAGATAGCAGCCATCAAGCCGATGGGACCTGCAACAACCATGGCAATAATCGTGGACAAGAGCGTTCCGCTTAATAATGGTAGCAACCCAAAAGATGGGTTTTGACTTAACGGTTTAAGATTTGTACTCGTAAAAAACTCCGTGAACGATACACGTTGGAAGAAATGGACAGCTTCTGTGATGAGTGTATACAGAATGGCAATTGTCGTTAGCACGGAAACAGCTGCGAATAAAAATAAAACGGCAGGAACCATTTTTTCAAAAACATTTTTAATTGAGGCCGCTGATTTCTTTTCATTCATTAACTGTTTCGTTGAAAGATTCGCAGTGCTAACGGACACATTTTTTGTCGTCATGATGATGAACCTCCAATCGAAAAAAAAGATGGGAACGATGAGAGGGAACATTTGCCTCTCATCGTTCAATCAATGGGGGTAAAACTATTTATTAATCAGTTAAGATTCTTCTACTTTAGCTCTTCCAATTCAGATTTTAGTTGTTCGGCTTCCTCTTCCGGAATTGGAGCAAAACCAGCTTCACCTGCCACATCGTTTACTGTATTCATTACGTAAATCGCATAGTCTAGTACTTGTGGTTTCTCTTTTGCATGGTTCATATTCAAATAAGTGAACACTGGACGGGTAAATCCTGCATACTCACCATTCTCATCAATCGTGTTTAATGAAGGTTCAACAGGGCCGTCACCGAAGTCAATGCTGACAGCTTGTACTTGATCTTTATTGTTGTCGTAGTAACCGAAGCCGAAAAACCCAATGCCGTTTTTGTCTTCTGAGATTAAGTTAACTAACTGAGAATATTCTTGTTGTAAGTTGACATCATCTCTTAAATCTTGCTCATCCATGATCTCTTCATAGAAAAATTCATAGGTTCCATGGTTTTCATTTGGACCATACGTTTGGATTTTCTCATCCGGCCAATCAGCGTTAACATCAGACCAAGTTTCAATGCCGCCATCGGCTAAGAAAATGTCGATGACTTGTTGTTCTGTAAGTTCCGTTGCCCAATCGTTTTCTGGATGTGTGACGATGGTTAAACCGTCTAGGGCGACTTTCAGTTCTTTCACTTCAATATTCAATTCGTCAGCTTTCTCTTTTTCTTCCGGTTTGATTTGTCGAGAAGCATCGTTGAAATCTGTTCCATCTTCAATTAAAAATTTCTCAAAACCTGCGCTCGTTCCTGCGCGTCCTACTTCGACAGAGACGCCTTGCTGCTCGTTCGTCATGTAGTTTTCAGCAAGTAATGCCATTAAGGGATAAACCGTACCTGAACCGTCAACGACAACGCTACCTTCAATGTTTTCATTTGTAGCTGATTCTTCTTCTGAAGATCCTGACGTGTCAGCTTCTTCAGCGGCACTTTCTTTTTCTGAATCACTTCCGCAAGCTGCTAATACAGCAAGCAATAAAATCAATCCTGACAAAATAATAAACTTGAGTGATTTCTTCATTTGTAAAACTCCCCCTCTGGATATGTTTTATTCGTCTTACAAATTCATCATAGTTCGTATTCTTAGAAATGTCTGTAAAGTTCATGTAAAGAAATCGTTAAGAGTTTGTAAATTGCTTTCGTGACGGGGGTTGGAGCATGTCCTCTGTGGTTGAATCTTTGGTTTTTTCTGCTTTTTTGGTAGAAGATTCGTAGAAATTTTTTAGAGCTCGTATCCTATTGTGATTGTCGATAGCGCTTCTCAAACGGGGAAGATCACAAGAATTGGGTTTTCGTGTTTGATAGCGTGTCTCAAAAAATGTGTTCCTCCGTGTTTGATAGGCTGTCTCGAGAACGGAAGACCGCGAAAAATGTTTTCTTCCGTGTTTGATAGCGTGTCTCAAGAACGGAAGCTCGTAGAAAATGTGTTCTTCCGTGTTTGATAGCGTGTCTCAAGAACGAAAGGTCGCGAAAAATGTGTTCCTCCGTGTTTGATAGGCTGTCTCGAGAACGGAAGACCGCGAAAAATGTGTTCCTCCGTGTTTGATAGGCTGTCTCAAGTACGGAAGGTCACGAAAAATATGTTCTTCCGTGTTTGATAGGCTTTCTCAGGAACGGAAGACCGCAAAAAATGGAATCTTCCGTGTATGATAGCGCGACTCAACTCAGAAAGAGGAATATCAAACGCAAAAAAGCTCCACCCGCGAATAGCGAATGGAGTCATTAAAATATCTATTAATTATTTTGGTTCCGAAGTCTCGTGCTCGTTCGAATTGTACGTCTTGTTTTTGCTTCACTTTCTTTCCATTTTGTGAATAGCAAAGCAAATCCGCTAAGGATAAGAAGCGTACTTGTAATAATAAATACAAAACTAATGCCATAGAAACCGGCGACGACGCCACCGAGCACTGGACCGATGACGTTTCCGAGGAAGCGGAGGCTCGTGCTATAACCAAGAACCTCACCTTGAATCGCCACTGGTGCAGCTTGTCGAATATAAGCCATACGAACAGGCATAATTCCACCTAGCGTGACACCAAGCAAGAAGCGGATAATGACAAGTTGCCAAACTTCTGTAACGAAGGCGCCTGGTAAATAAACGATTCCAGCTAGCATGAGCAAAAGAATAATAATTTTTTCATAGCCGACTTTGTCAGCGATCATTCCCCACTTTCTAGTCATCAGCAAGTTACCGAGTCCGGTGATGGAAAAGGCGATACCCGAGATAAAGGCCAAATTCGCAGGTCCATTCAATTCACTCACATACAGTGCTAAAATTGGCTGGACAGAAAAATGGGCGATTTGAATGAACATGGAAATGACGATGACCATAATCAACATCGGTTTACTGAAGATGTGCTGGAGTACTTCTTTTTTTGTATAGGATGTTTTTGTGGATTCCTCATCCTTCACACGCTGCTCTTTCACACCGAACGTTACGAGAAATCCGGAAATTAACATGATGAGAGCAGTAATCATGAAGGCCTGTGAGAAGCCGACTGTATCGGCAAGCATGCCACCAAGTAGTGGTCCCATCAATGTTCCTGTGACGTTACCAGTTTGAAGCGTACCTAATACTCGACCAGAGATGTTCTTCGGAGTTTGTGTAGCAATTAATGCTTGAGATGTAGATATAAATCCAGCGAAAACACCCATGAAAAATCGTAGAATGAACAGTTGGAGAACTGAATCAACGATCCCCATTAAAAATATACTACCGGCGAGTCCGAATCCCATAATGGCTAAGATTGGCTTTCTGCCAAACTTGTCGCCGAATCTTCCCCAAAAAGGGGAGAAGGCAAATGCTGTTAAGAATGTAATGGCAAATACCCAACCAGACCAATTACGTACATAGGTTTCTGAGAAGTTACCGAAAGTTTCTATATAAAGAGATAGAAACGGCATTACCATCGTCATGCTACCAGCAATAAAAAAATTGGCGAACCACATGATCGCCAAATTCCGTTTTGCTTGTTTGTCTTGATCCAATGTACATCCTTCTTTCATTTTATTTCGATACCCGTTTCTTTCGACTACCTAAATAATAGCAAACAATGCAAACCGAGTCGATTGATTTGCTCACTGTCCGCCCGGGGAACGAAAAAACCCCCAGCAAACAGTTTGCTGAGAGGTTTAGCCTATGTCATAAGCTTGTATTAGAAATCGAATAAATCACCAGAAAGATAACGTTCTCCCGTATCAGGAGCTATGCAGACAACGATCTCACCAGGATTTTTCCGTTTAGCAACTTCAATCGCGGTATACACAGAGGCGCCGGAAGATGGACCGACCAAAATTCCCTCTTCGCTCGCTAAGCGACGTGTCGTATCATAAGCTTCATCGTCTTCAATTAACATAATTTCATCATAAACTTCTTGGTTCAAAATTGGTGGAATGAAGCCTGGGCTTGTTCCAACTAATTTATGCTTTCCTGGCTTTCCACCCGTTAATACAGGGGAGCCAGCCGGTTCAGCGATATGAACGGTCACATCAGAGAACATCTTTTTCAACTCTTCACCAGTGCCAGTGACTGTACCACCAGTTCCAGATGTACAAACGAAAGCGGAAAGAGGCTTATCTAGCTGTTCCATCGCTTCTTGAATTTCTACAGCTGTTGTTGTTCGGTGAGCATCTGAGTTTGCTTCGTTTTCAAATTGCATTGGCATAAAGCTGTTCGGTGTTTCTTCAACGAGCTGCTTCGCTTTTTCAATAGCTCCAGGCATTTTTTCATCACCCGGGGTCAAAACAACTTCAGCACCATAGGCCTTCAATAAGTTGATACGCTCTTTTGTCATCGTATCTGGCATTGTCAAAATTGCTTTATAACCACGCGCTGCGGCATTCATCGCAAGTCCGATGCCGGTGTTACCACTCGTCGGCTCGATGATTGTTGAACCTTCTTTTAAATGCCCGGCTTTTTCTGCTTCAAGAATCATATTAAAAGCAGCCCGGTCTTTTACACTTCCACTCGGATTAAACAATTCCAACTTCACGTAAACATCTGCACCATCGGCAGGACTTAATTTATTCAACTTAACTAACGGTGTATCTCCGATTAATTCGGCAATATTATTTACGACACGCATGCTGATTCACTTCCTTTTCATTTTGATAAGCTTTAATCCTAGTTTACCAATAGACTTTATTATAATTCAACTGATTGAACCGACAATATCCTTCTTATACTGTATGATAAAATAAACAGTAGAAGGAGGCGAACGATATGGTGTTTGAAAATGAAAAAGAAATTCATACAGATTTTAAAAAACGAATGACTTATGGTGATTATTTATCATTGGATTCAATATTGGCGAGTCAGAACCGCTTATCTGACCATCATGATGAGATGTTATTTATCGTGATCCACCAAGTAAGCGAACTTTGGATGAAGTTAGCACTTCACGAAGTAAACGCAGCGATTAAGGCGATTCAGCAAGAGGCCTACCAACCGTCATTTAAAATGTTGGCGCGCGTATCTTCTATTCAACGACAGATCATCCAAGCATGGGATGTTCTTGCGACGATGACGCCTTCTGAATATATGGAGTTTCGTGATTATCTTGGCCAAGCTTCCGGATTTCAATCCTATCAATATCGTATGCTTGAATTTGCGCTCGGTTATAAAACCAAACACGTGTTAAAAATTTATGAAAAAGACCCAGAACTTCATAAGACTTTACAAAAAGCTTATGAAGCACCAGGTCTTTACGATGTAAGTATTAAAGCATTGGAAAAAGAGGGCTTTGAAATCGATCAAGAAGTTTTGACACGAGACGTCAGAAATTCATACGAAGTGAACGAAAGTGTTCAAAGAGCTTGGGAAGAAGTGTACCGAGACACAGAGCGGTATTGGAACCTTTATCAATTAGCCGAAAAATTAGTCGATATAGAAGATGCCTTTCAACAGTGGCGATTTCGACATATGAAAACTGTCGAACGAATCATCGGCCACAAAAAAGGAACGGGCGGATCTTCCGGTGTCGGTTATTTGAAACAAGTTCTTGATCACTACTTTTTCCCAGAACTATGGAGTTTACGCACGACGCTATGATTGGTCGATGGTCTCTAAAATCGCTCGAACAGGACTTCCATCCGCACCTTCGATAAATAGTGGCAATGCAGTCAACCGGTAATCACCAGGCTCGACTGCTGACAAATCAAGCCCTTCCAAAATATGAATATGATTTTCTTCCAATGCATGGTGCATATCGAGTGTTTTACTGTCTAATGGGTCAACAGAAGGCAAGTCAACACCGAGCAATTCCACCCCGTGACGATTTAAGTATTCCCCTAAACTCGGGTCTAATTGTGGAATTTCTTTCGGAAAAGTAGAAGGATCAGACCATGCATTGGTTTTTAACAACAACCGCTTCGTCTGTGAGAAATCGATGAAAGCAAGATCCTCGGGTTTAATTAACCATTTAGTTGAAACATCAACAACTTTTGCTCGACCAATAAACAACTCAAGTGGCAACTGATCGATGGTTGTCCCATGCGAATTAAAGTGAAAAGGAGCATCAACATGCGTTGCTGTATGGCAACTTGATGCGATTTGACCGACATTGACGGACCCGGTATCTTCCTTAGACCAGGTGAGGTCATAAGAAAAAGGACGGTCTCCTGGCCATGTCGGCGTATGGGCATTCAACTTTCTAGAAATATCGATAATCATGGAATTCCTCCTCTGGACTAAATCCGAATCGTTATGCAATCGTTCCACGCTCGTTAGGGAATGCTTTATATGTTTCTTTTTCCATAATAGACTGCAACCGTTCAACCGCTTCATAAATATCTGCATAAGACGTGTAAAACGCAATCGGCGCTACTCGAAGAACGTTCGGTGCACGGAAATCAGGAATCACGTTTTGTTCTTTTAAGGCTTTCGCTATTTTCGCGGCTTCTGGGTGTTCCAAACAAATATGGCCACCACGACGTTCATCTTCAACTGGGTTCCCAAGCTCGAAACCATAAGCCATTAATTTTTCTTCAACAAGCGCCATCATATACCGAGTCTGTTGCAAAGACTTTTCACGAATTTTTTCAATCCCACCAGCTTCTTCAAATAGCTGCAAAGATCCGATTAACGGGGCGATGCTGAAAATATGCGGTGTTCCGATTTGATAAGCACCAGCCGTGTGGGCTTTCGTAAACGTATGCTCCATATCAAATTGACGGTCTTTATCCGAACCGAACCAACCCGTCAGGCCAGGGCGCTTGTCCAAATGTTTTTCGTGAACAAATAAACCGGCAACACCACCAGGGCCACTGTTGACATATTTATAATGGCACCAATACGCAAAATCTACATCAAGATCATGAAAATGATGAGGAATCGCGCCGACCGAATGGCATCCATCCCAGCCAATAGGAATTCCACGTTCATTTGCTGCTTTGGTCACTTTTGCAATATCCAATAGCTGACCGCTCCGGTAAAGGACTGTCGGTAAAATAATTAATGCAACCTCATCAGTCATCGATTCAATAATTTTGTCTTCATCAATCGTACGACCATCATCACTCTTTACTTGAATGAGATGCTCGTCAGGGTCATAACCATGCAATAAAAGCTGGCTTTGCAATGCATAAATATCGGAAGGAAAATTCAACTCATCTGCTAAA
This sequence comes from Allobacillus salarius, assembly GCF_007559425.1. Classification (GTDB taxonomy): domain Bacteria; phylum Bacillota; class Bacilli; order Bacillales; family Alkalibacillaceae; genus Allobacillus; species Allobacillus salarius. Next base: position 60,248 of record NZ_VMHE01000012.1, read on the forward strand.
ATTTTTGTGCGCTTTCCTTCCGGTCGGTAAAAAGTAGCAGCAAGTTGATGCAAGTTCGTTGTCGTCGAACCCGTCACGATGACTTCTTCTGGTTTGGCCCCAATCAATGAAGCCACTTGTTTTCCTAGATTTTCAGATAAATAGTACCAAGGGTATTTCCCTTCAGACCAGCCATCAATGCCAAAATTCTTCCAAGAATCAATGACCTCGTTCAATGTATCTTCTGCGCGTTTTGGCATTAATCCTAGAGAGTTACCATCTAAGTAAATTTGACCTTCTTGTACATAAAATTCTTTTTTCATATCTCGTAAAGCATCTTGTTGATCTAGTTGTTCAGCGTACTCTTTTGTCGGTTGAACCATTTTCATACCTCCTATGACTACGTTAAATATATCATATATTCAGATAAAATTTAGCGTTCATGAATGAGAAAGTGAGTCTACTAAGAAATGTTAAAAAACGTGACGAATGAAGCACGTTTTTGTGGTATGATGAATGTATTAATTAGTTAAAGGTAGTGAAGACCATGCTAGAGTCTCGACTATTCGAAATGATGATGAATTATCGTCAAGCAACTTCAAGAACGAATCATTTTTCTTCGGTCAATCAATCGGGGAATCACACGTCAACCGGCCAATTATTCCAACAACTTTTTTCTACATATATGCAACCGAGTAACAACCAATCGCTTTACTTAAATCAGCCGAGTCCTCAACAACCAGGATTCGCAGTTGGTCAACTACCGTATACACATCAGACGACACCCATTCCAACGATGAATGAAGGCGATCAAAAAACGAGCAGCTTCGATGAGTTGATCCAACAAGCAGCAGATAAGTTCAATGTCGACATCTCATTGATTAAGCGTGTCATCCAAGCAGAGTCTAACTTTAACCCGAACGCAGTCAGCTATGCCGGAGCGTCCGGCCTAATGCAACTGATGCCTGCCACCGCAAAAGGCTTAGGCGTTACAGATTTATTTGACCCGAAACAGAACATAGAAGGTGGGGTCAAATATTTAAAGGATATGCTGAATCGTTATGATGGCAATGTCACACTCGCCCTAGCTGCCTATAATGCAGGTCCAGGAAATGTTGACCGCCATAACGGCGTCCCACCTTTTGAAGAAACACAGAAATACATCAAGAAAATATTAGGATAAGCCACGTTCGCGTAGTTGCGAACGTTTTTTGTTGGATTTCTCTTAAACGTTGAAGCATTGTGAATTAATGTTGAAGCATTGTGAATTAATGTTGAAGCATTGTGAACTAATGTTGAAGGTTTGCAAATTAATGTTGAAGCATTGCAAATTAATGTAGAAGCTCCGCAAATCAACATTGAAGCATCGCAAATGAAGACTGAAGCCGTACGAATAAACACTGAAGTATCGCAAATGAACACTGAAGCCGCGCAAATGAACACTGAAGCTCAGCAAATAAACACTGAAGTCACGCGAAATAACACTGAAGCGCTACTAAAGATTGACTCGAAATTATTTAAAAAAGGACCCATAGATTCGCTATGAGTCCTCAATGATTTATTTATGAAGAATGGGCGTGTTCGCCAACAAGGTTCAAGCTTGCTTGTAGATCTTCCCAAATATCCTCCCAATTTTCTAGGCCGCAAGACATCCGAATCAACGAATTACTAATACCCATTTTCAATCGTTCTTCTTCCGGAATGACTGCGTGTGTCATCGTTGCCGGGTGTTGAATAATCGTTTCAGCATCACCTAAGCTGACGGCAATTTTCATAAAGGTCAACCGATTCAACAATGCCTGTGCCTCTGCTTTATCGCCCTCAATCTCGAAAGAAATGACGCCGGCACCTTGACTCATTTGTTTTTTAGCGATGTGGTAATCGGGATTATCTGAATCAAATGGATAGAATACTTTTTTCACTTTTGGATGTTCCTTTAGCTTTTCGACAACCTTTTCAGCGTTGGAAGAATGGCGATCCATACGAAGCGGCAAGGTTTTCAATCCTCTTAATAATAACCAAGAATCGAAAGGTGAAATGACTCCGCCGATATCTTTTTGCGTCGTCATTGCAACATCACTAATGAAGTCCTTGTTACCGACAACAATTCCAGCAATCACATCGCCATGACCACAAATATATTTCGTTGCACTATGAATGACAATGTCACACCCTAAATCTAGTGGTCGCTGTAAATAAGGTGATGAGAACGTATTATCAACGACTACAGGAATTTCATACTTTTCAGCGACACGGGCAACCATTTCTAAATCAATGATTTTCATCGTCGGATTAATTGGTGTTTCGATATAAATGCACGTTGTATTTGGTTGGATGGCTACTTCGATTTCTTCTTCGGATTCCATGGAAATAAAGTCCGAACGAATTTGGTATTTTTCATTCATCAAATCTAACAAGCCAAATGTACAACCGTATATCCCTTTAGAGCATAAAATGTGGTCATTCGCTTTCGTCAATTTAACTAATACAGCAGACACCGCAGCCATTCCTGATGAAAACGCCAAAGCCGCTTCGCCATTTTCCAATAAAGCCATTTTCTCTTCTAATATGTTAACTGTCGGGTTACCAAGGCGTGAATAAATATAGCCTTCTTCTTCGCCTGCAAATCGACGCTCTCCTTGTTCAGCCGTCTCGAATGTATACGTCGATGTTTGAAAAATAGGAGCCGATAAACTGCCAAGAAAATCTTTTGAATCATAACCGTGGTGGATGACTTCCGTTTCGAATTTCCGTTTCATGAAAAACTCCTCCTCGTACCTTTTTGTCTAGTATAACATATTTTTGTAAGCGCTTTCTTGTGTTTATAAAATTATTGAGAATTATTTGGCGGGGAGTGTAAGCAGTCTTTAGATAGGGAAAATAGCATGTAAGGAAGCGGATGCATACACATCCGCTTCTGAAGTTTTTATATCTAATTATCTCTTATGTGGTCACAGCTTTTTGTTGACGCTTTCCACTATACCGTTCATACGTATAAAGAATTAAACCGACCCAAATGAATAGAAACGTTACAGCGTGAACGTATGTAAAAGATTCATCGAGTAAAAACACACCGATTAATAACATAATTGTAGGCGCGATGTATTGCAAAAAGCCGATTAGCGAAAGAGGAATTCGTTTCGCACCTTGGGCGAACAATAATAATGGAATTGCCGTGATGGCACCAGTTCCAAATAAAAAAACTCCTACTAAATCGAAAGAAAACGAACCTGTGCCATTCCATTCGATAACGGAAAGATAAATGAAAGCAATAGGAGTAATAAACATCGTTTCAATGCCTAACGCAAATATCGGATTCAAGTCAGCGACTTTTTTCAAAAACCCATACAAGCCGAAAGTCATCGCTAGAACGATTGCCACCCACGGAACCGAACCGAAATGAAACGTCATAAAGCTTACACCGATGAAGGCAGAGAAAACAGCGATCCATTGCAATGGAGAAAATCTCTCTTGTAAAAAAAGAATACCTAACACAACATTAAAAAGCGGGTTGATATAATAGCCAAGGCTCGCATCTAACACATGACCGGCATTGACAGCCCATATATATGTCACCCAATTTAAACTGATTAAAACCGATGCAGCTAAAATACCAAGCCATCTTTTCCAATAAGCAAAAACATACTTGGTTTCTTCCTTGAAAAGCTGCCACCGACGGATAACCAGAATGAAGCAAAGCATAAAAACAAATGACCAGATTACCCGGTGTGCTAAAACTTCCCATGCAGGTACGGATTCAACTAGCCTCCAATAGAGTGGAAGGAATCCCCAAAGCAAATATGCAGAAAATCCATATAGGATGCCTATTCTTTCTTCATTCATTTAACTGTCCTCATTTTATCGATTTAAAGCAATCTTAAAACAATTGATTGAATTTTTCAACACGTTATTTTGTTGTGACTAGGGGGAACATTCGATACACTGAATATATTGAAGGAGGCTAACCCATGCAAATTTATATCACCGATGAAGCAGTTGATTGGTTAATAGAAGAAATGGACTTAGAAGCAGGAGATCAAGTCAGGTTTTTCCCGAAATATGGAGGAGACAGTGTGTTTCAACAAGGGTTCTCAGTCGGTATGGGGTTAGAAACGGCCCCGACACCGGAAACAACCGTTGAAAAGAAAGAGATTACTTTTCAAGTGGATGAAAAAGATGCTTGGTTTTTCGACGGAAATGATTTAGAAGTAGTCCTGGAAAATGATGAAGTTAAATTTGAAAAGAAAGATAACTGAACGGTAAGGAGGCTTAAAAGATGGAGTGGACAAGGGAAGAAGCGTTCGATTTCTTGAAAGAAGTGTATGACGATCAAGTAATGCAACAAGAAAAACGCCGTGTGTTTAAAATGCTCCATCGCCAACTGTACGAACGACTAGATGACTTGGCGATCAATCAAGCAATCTCCAGGAAAGCAGAGAAGCAATTATATCTCTTTAAAGAATTTACATTTATGCCAGGTGACAACATTTTTCAATCGATGCGTTATTTGTTTCTGATTGCGCGTGGCGAGATGGAAATCGAACGTCAAGTAACTAGAAAACATCTTCAACGAGTATATCAATCGCTATTTCAACCGGCAGCACTTAAAAACCCAATCATCCCAGAATCATTTTGGGAAACACCATTGGGGATTGCGTGCCAGATTGCTGAGAATGGCGTTGAAGCCGTCTATCCGTTATTGACGGAAATGAAGGAAGCATAAATAAATATATAATGTAAGTGTCGGACATTTGGCGGCTGTGCAATAATTTGTACAGCCATGACAATTTGAGGTAACCGCTCGACAAACGCGTCCAACCACCCGTCAATCGGTTGCAGCCGCCCGACAAACGAGTCGAACCGCCCG
>NZ_VMHE01000013.1 GCF_007559425.1 Allobacillus salarius
AACACAGAAGTTAAGCTCTCTAGCGCCGATGGTAGTTGGGGTTTTTCCCCTGCAAGAGTAGGACGTTGCCGGGCAATATACATAGTAAGTCACTTCTTGATCATCTTAATAGGTGATTAGCTAAAATATAATTGGATTTATATTTTATTTTTTTGTATAATTAATAGCTAGGAAGCAAGTGCAAATTTTTATTCGTTTACTACATTCCAGCGTAGCGAACCGTAAACATCCTGAAGAATCTTCTGAGTAGGTTTGCGAGGAGTGGACACACGACGAGCACTGAGCATATTAAGCGAAGCGTGCACCACACGAGATTTCATTACTACATTCCAGCGTAGCTCAGTGGTAGAGCAGTTGGCTGTTAACCAATTGGTCGCAGGTTCGAATCCTGCCGCTGGAGCCATTGCTTCCTTAGCTCAGTCGGTAGAGCGCATCCATGGTAAGGATGAGGTCGCCGGTTCAAGTCCGGCAGGAAGCTTTTATGTAGCACATGGCCCGTTGGTCAAGTGGTTAAGACACCGCCCTTTCACGGCGGTAACACGGGTTCGAATCCCGTACGGGTCATATTTATTGGAGGATTAGCTCAGCTGGGAGAGCACCTGCCTTACAAGCAGGGGGTCGCAGGTTCAAGTCCTGCATCCTCCACCATATATGCCGGCCTAGCTCAACTGGTAGAGCAACTGACTTGTAATCAGTAGGTTGGGGGTTCAAGTCCTCTGGCCGGCACCATTTAAAGCGGAGGGGTAGCGAAGTGGCTAAACGCGGCGGACTGTAAATCCGCTCCCTCAGGGTTCGGGAGTTCGAATCTCTCCCCCTCCATTTTATTGGGCTATAGCCAAGCGGTAAGGCAACGGGTTTTGGTCCCGTCATTCCCAGGTTCGAATCCTGGTAGCCCAGTGCATTTAATGAAAAGTGCTATTCAGTCAAGGTTCAGACTGAATAGCACTTTTTTATGTGTGTGATTCTAAGGTTTGTAGTAAACCATATTGAGTAGTATTAATTGTTTTTTTGAATAAATATTCACCAATTTGTCCAGTTGAACCAAAAGAATAATATGTTTAAAATGATTGCAGCAAGAGGAGGCAAACTCAAATGAAAAACGTTGGAATTTTAGGTGTACCAATTACGATAGGACAACCGAATAAAGGTGTCGATCTCGGTCCTGATGCCATTCGGCATGCGGGTTTGTATACAGTGTTACAAAACTTGAAAGCGGTTTACCAAGACTACGGTAACGTACAGATTGAAAACAAAGAGTCCCAAACTACAGATCACGTTTCAAATTTGAAAAATCTAGATGAGATTGCATCTGCTAATGAACTGGCGGCTAATAAGGTTTCAGAAATTATCGAAGACGGTCAGTTTCCACTCATATTAGGTGGGGACCACAGTATGGCAATCGGAACAATTGCTGGAGTGCAGAAGCATTATAATAATCTTGGTGTTATTTGGTATGATGCACATGCTGATTTTAATACGGAGGAAACTTCACCTTCAGGAAATATCCATGGCATGTCACTTGCTGTTAATTTAGGTATGGGACATGAAAAGTTGACTTCAATTTTACAAAACAACCCAAAGATTAAACCTGAAAATGTAATTATTATTGGTGCTCGTTCAATCGATTCTGGTGAAAGAGAATTGATTAAAGAAAAAGGAATTAAAGTGTACACAGCACATGAAGTTGAACAACAAGGGATTGAATCAATTATAAAGGAAACCTTGAATGACTTATCGACTCGTACAGACGGAATTCATTTGAGCTTCGATGTCGACTCGTTGGATCCAATTTATGTTCCTGGAACTGGGACACCGGTTGAAGGTGGCTTATCAATAAGAGAATCACATTATGCATTAAGATTGTTGAATGAATCTGAGAAAATCGTTTCAGCGGAATTCGTTGAAGTGAATCCGTTATTGGACGTTAAAAACCAAACGGCTGAGCGAACGGTTGAACTGATTGGTTCGTTATTAGGTGAAAGATATATATAATAAACTTTAAGTTAAGGACTACCTGAGTTTGAGCAGGTAGTTCTTTTATTATTCGATGTATTCACAACGCAGTCGGTAGCATGTAAACTTAAATAAGCACATATTTTAAAGTAACTGAAACTTAAATGATCAGGTAAACGTATTACTATTATCTAGCCAAAGTGGCGAACAGAGGTTATGTTTATGGAAAATGAAATCAATCAAATCGTCAAACAGGTGAAAAAGGGGAATAAGGACGCATTTGGGATTATTATCGATACGTATGAAAAGCGGATTTATCAACATTGTTACCGCTTATTAGGTAGCTTTCATGAGGCTGAGGAAGTAACCCAAGAAGCTTTCGTTAAAGCTTATACAAAAATCCATACATTTAAAAATAAGCAAAGCTTTGCACCGTGGATTTATCGAATTGCGACGAACACTGCAGTTGATTGGATGCGAAAGAAAAAGCCGCTATACATACTAGATCAACCAATGGCTGTAGGCGAGAACATAACATATTTAGATCACATAGAAAATACATCAGAAACACCGCAAGAGACCGTTGAACAGAAAGAAAATCAGGACGAGATGCAGCAATACTTATTACAGTTACCAAGCAAGTACCGCGTTGTACTTGTATTGCGTTATATGGATGAATTTTCGTTAAAAGAAATCTCAGAAACGCTTGATTTACCTACAGGAACAATTAAAACTCATTTACACCGGGGAAGAGAAGCACTACGAAAGTTAATGCATGGACAATCGAAAGGAGGTCAGTGACGAGATGGCTTGTACACATGGATATCAAGAAAAAATCCATCAATATATCGATCAAGAAATGAGCTACAATGAGGAGCTCTCATTGAAAAACCATTTAATGAATTGTGATTTTTGTTTACAACATTTTCGAGAATTGAAAGATGTTGAAAAACAACTAAAAAACTCACCTGCCGTCTCGCAGCCTTCAACATTCAAACAAGACATTATTGACCGTCTGCCGATAGAATCGAAATCAACGAAATTTGTCAAAACGATAAAAGAGCACCCTTTGATTACAGCCTGTGCCGTGTTTTTGGTTATGTTAATGACATCGGCTTTCATTGAGTTCCAATCAGATCAAGATGTATATGTATCAAGCTATGAAGGAATTCAGGTAGAAGGAAATAGAGTGATTGTGCCAGAAGGTAAAGTAATCCATGGCGATTTGACGATTGAAAATGCAATCGTTGAAATTAAAGGGCATGTCAATGGAAATGTGACACTTGTAAATAGTGAGCTTGCTCAGGCTAACAATAATATCAGTGGGGAAATCGTACAAGTGAATCGTTTTTTGAAATGGGCAGCGATCCGTTTTTCGCGGCAAGTCTCTGATTTCTTTCAGCAGTTCAGCTATCAATGAAACACATAGTAAATATACTCAAACGTCCTTTTTCTTATTTGAAGAAATTGGACGTTTTCATATTTATTCTAACGGAAAATGTAAATGAGGGATATAGTTATGCTATAATAAAGGGTACATTTGAGAGAACGGTAAACTGATATTGATGAAGGAAGTGTGGGCATGAGCTGGGAAGAATTTAACCTCCTCGATATTTTGCGAATCGTTGTGGACATTGCCCTCGTTTGGTTTGTTATCTATAAATTATTTTCCGTGATTCGTGGAACGAAAGCGGTTCAATTATTACAAGGGATATTCGTCATATTAGCCATTTGGTTGTTGAGTTCATTTTTCGAACTCCAAACCGTACAATGGTTAGTCTACCAAGCGATTGATTGGGGTTTCTTAGCAGTCATTATTTTATTTCAGCCAGAAATCCGGCGAGCTTTGGAACAATTGGGAAGAGGAAGTTTGTTTTCTCGATATTCGCAATCCGAGGAAAAAAAGATTCAAGATTCAATTGAAGCAATTATTAAATCCTGTAATTATATGAGTAAAAGACGAATTGGCGCATTAATGTCTATTGAGCGTGAGACGGGCTTGAATGATTATATTGAAACGGGAATTCCAGTAGGCGGTAAGCTGACGAGTGAACTGCTGACCAATATTTTTATTCCCAATGCACCGTTACATGATGGAGCTGTCGTTATTCGAAATGATGAAATCGTCGCCGCTGCATGTTATTTACCATTAAGTGAAAGTCCATTCATTTCTAAAGAATTAGGTACGAGGCATAGAGCGGCAATGGGGATAAGTGAAGTGACCGACGCCTTAACGATTATTGTATCTGAAGAGACAGGTCATATTTCTTGCTCAAAAAATGGCGAGCTTCACCGCCAATTGGATGAAGAAAAATTACGTAAGATTCTTGTGAAAGAGCTGAATGTGTTGGAAAACTCCTCAACATCCAAGTCGTGGAACTGGAGGGGGAAATCAAATGGATAAATGGTTGAAAAGCCCATGGTTTACAAGAGTTGTTTCACTGTTTTTAGCCATCTTGTTATACGTTACTGTAGCGATTGATGAAGCGAATTCACAAACGCCAAGTAACACGCTTTTACCTTCTTCTTCAACCGATGTGACAACAATCAATGATATCCCATTGCAAGTATCAATGGATGACGAGCGATACGTTGTACGGGGTGTCCCTGAAACGGTTGATATTTCAATAGAAGGTCCGAAAAGTGTCGTCATGCAAACAGCGAGACAGCGAGACTTTGATGTTTATATTGATTTGAATGAATATGAAGCAGGTGTACATAATGTCGACCTGCAGCATAATGGGTTGTCGAATCAGTTAACTGTTTACCTCGAACCAGAAACTGTAGAGGTCATTTTAGAAGAACGAGCAACGGAGACCTTTCCATTGGAAAAAGAATATATCGGTCAAGGAGACGCTGATATAACAGAAGTGTTTGCCGAAGAGCCGACAATTGATCCGAAGGAAGTCGAGGTTACGGGGTCAAAATCGGAAATAGATAAAATCGCAACTGTACGAGCGTTAATTAACTTTAATGAGCTAGAGACGGAAGGTGAAGTGACGAACATTCCGATTCGTGTCTACGATAATCAAGGTAATGAACTGAATGTATTTGTGACACCGTCAAATGCATCCGTCAAAGCAGATGTATCCGTGCGTGACCGCCGTTATCCAATCCAATATGAAAAAGTCGGAGAATTGGATGATAGCCTCGTGCTAGAGTCAATTAATATTCAGCCAATTTCAGCAACGCTGCATGCAAAAGAAGAACGATTAGATCAAATAAGCGCATTGGAGCCATTGGAAATAAATTTATCTGAGATTACCGAATCGACTACGATTGAAATGGATGTTCCTAGACCATCCGATACGACGAAAATTGAGCCGGAAACTGTTGAAGTTGAAATTAACGTATCTGAAGCACAAGAAAAAGTATTTGAAGAGATGGAAATTGAAATTGAAGAAGCACCAGAAGATGCAACAATTACATTTGTTGATCGCGATGAGCCAGTTATTGATATAACAGCGATTGGTACGAAAGAAGACTTGGAAAAATTAGAGCGAAAAGATGTACGAGCTTGGATCAACGTCAGTGAGTATGTCGAAGGCGAAGTATTTGCAGAAATAAAGGTAGAAGGACCTGAAAACATTCGTCTACGCACTGAAGAAGAAAGAATACGTATACAAATCGAACAATAGTTCAGATGAAGGAGTGAACAATATGGGAAAGTATTTTGGTACGGATGGAGTTAGAGGAGTAGCAAACAAAGATTTAACACCAGAACTGGCCTTTAAGTTAGGTCGTTATGGCGCTCATATATTAACAAAGGATGCGACAGAAAAACCGCGTATTTTAGTAGGGAAAGATACACGAATTTCAGGTGAAATGCTTGAGAGTGCACTGATTGCTGGAATCCTGTCAGCAGGTGTAGACGTCATGCGCTTAGGTGTCATCTCTACACCAGGAGTTGCTTATTTAACAAAAGCTTCTGGAGCGCAAGCTGGGGTTATGATCTCTGCATCGCATAACCCAGTTGAAGACAATGGAATTAAGTTCTTTGGAGCAAGCGGATATAAATTAAGTGATGAAAACGAAGAGGCTATTGAACAATTAATTGACGGAGAGGACGAGCTTGAACGTCCAGTTGCTGGTGACGTCGGTCAAATTATTGATTATTTTGAAGGCGCCCAGAAATATATCCAGCATTTGAAGGATACAGTTGATGTTGATTTTGATGGTATCAAAGTAGTACTAGACTGTGCGCACGGTGCTACTTCATGGATTGCCTCCCACTTATTCGGCGATCTTGAAGCGGATATCCAATCGATCGGTGCAGCACCTAATGGTTTGAACATTAATGATGGATATGGTTCAACGAGTCCTGAAAACTTACAGAAAGCCGTACTTGATCAAGGTGCAGATATCGGACTTGCTTTTGACGGTGATGGTGACCGGTTGATTGCTGTCGATGAAAAAGGAAATATTATTGATGGTGACCGTATTATGTACATTTGCGGGAAACATATGAAAGAAAAAGGTCAATTGAAAAACGACACGGTTGTAACGACAATTATGAGTAATATTGGGCTATACCGTGCATTTGATGAAGTCGGCATTACATCGGATAAAACAGCTGTCGGCGACCGCTATGTCATGGAAGAAATGGTGAAACAAGGCCATAACTTTGGTGGGGAACAATCCGGACACCTTATCTTCCTAGACCATAATACGACTGGTGATGGCATGCTATCAGGACTACAATTGATCAATGTCATGGTCGAAAAAGAGAAATCACTATCCGAGTTGGCTAGTGAAATTGAAATTTTTCCACAGGTTTTGAAAAACGTTCGCGTATTGGACAAAAACGAAGTACTGACGAGTAACGTCATTCAAGAAGAGATTGATCGCGTTGAAGAAGAGCTTGGCGATAAAGGCCGAGTACTTGTCCGCCCTTCTGGCACTGAGCCTGTCGTTCGTGTGATGGCAGAAGCACCAACGAAAGAAGAGTGTGAAAAAGCAGTCGATCAAGTTGTCGAGGTAATCGAGAAAACGTTTGGCCTGAAATAACATAGGTTATAAGAGAGTGTAGAGTTAAAAACTCTATACTCTTTTTTAACTTTCTGTTGACGAATCGGTTGAATGTCTTTAAACTGATAACGTTACACTTATTTGGAAAAAGCAAGGAGGATAGAAGAAACAGTTATATGTAAAGCGCCTGGACTATTTTCTGTACGGTAAAGAAGATAGTTGACGAGGAGGAGGTTAATCGATGTCTTCGGCGGATGCCTCCCGGTTGCCCATCTCAACTGCTATGTTTGTGGTTAAAACATGAAGGTGACTTCATGTACAAAGCTGCAAACCAGATGGACATAACAAACACGAGAAAGGGGCAAACGAATGCCCCGCATAAAAGGATATTTGTTTGCCTCTTTCCATTGGAGGTAAATAGTATGTGCGGAATTGTTGGATATATCGGGGAAAATGATGCAAAAGGAATTTTATTGAATGGCTTAGAAAAACTTGAATATCGGGGGTATGATTCAGCTGGTATTGCTGTTCAATCGACTAACGATCTCAAGCTTTTCAAAGTTAAAGGCCGTATCGCTACGTTACGTGAAGCGGTTGATGAAAACACAGAAGCTACAGTGGGAATTGGACACACACGTTGGGCGACTCATGGCCAACCGAATGAAACAAATGCTCACCCACATATGAGCCAGTCAGGACGTTATACTCTCGTTCATAATGGGGTAATTGAAAACTATCACGAATTGAAAAACGAATATTTAACTGATGTTGAATTTGTCAGTGAAACAGATACAGAAGTCATCGTTCAACTAGTGGACCAGTTTGCCAAAGAAACAGGTTCAACGATGAATGCTTTTCGGAAAACAATTGACTTATTGGAAGGCTCTTACGCCATTGCATTATTGGATCAACAAGATGAGGAAACGATTTTTGTCGCTAAAAATAAAAGCCCACTTCTCGTAGGTAGAGGGGAAGGATTCAATGTTGTTTCCAGTGACTCAATGGCGATGCTTCAAGTGACAGATCGATTTGTCGAGTTGATGGATGAAGAGATTGTCCTTGTTCAAAAAGACCAAGTGACGATTCAACAACTTGATGGTACAGAAGTGGCACGAGAATCATTCGAAGTTGACATGAATATAGATGATATCGAAAAAGGAACGTATCCACATTTCATGCTAAAGGAAATTGACGAACAACCTTTTGTCATGCGGAAAATCATCCAAGAATATCAGAATGAGTCCGATCAAATTAAACTGGATGAAGGTGTCCGAGATGCGATGAAGGATTGCGATCGTGTCTATATTATCGCAGCAGGAACAAGCTACCATGCTGGATTGATTGGTAAGGAATTACTTGAAACAGTAGCTGAAGTGCCAACAGAGGTTCATATTGCCAGTGAATTTTCATATAACATGCCATTGCTGTCTAAAAAACCATTGTTTATTTTTATCTCACAAAGCGGAGAAACAGCTGATCTACGTGCTGTATTAGTGGAAATTAAGAAAATGGGACACCCATCGATTACGATAACGAATGTTCCAGGATCTACCCTTTCTCGTGAAGCAACACACACACTACACTTGCACGCAGGCCCTGAGATTGCTGTAGCTTCTACAAAAGCTTATACAGCTCAATTAGCTGTTTTAACGATTCTTGCGGTAGATACAGCGCAAGCAAAAGATTTGGAGTTAGACTTCGATCCATTAAAAGAATTAGCTATAGTCGGAAATGCGATGGAAGCCCTATGCGACCAAAAAGATCGGTTCGAAAAAATTGCGTATCAATACTTGTACACAACACGGAACTGTTTTTTTATCGGCCGCGGAATGGACTATCACGTAGCCCTTGAAGGAGCATTAAAGCTAAAAGAAATCTCTTATATCCAAGCAGAAGGATTTGCTGGAGGAGAACTGAAACATGGTACCATCGCTTTAATCGAAGAAGGCACACCAGTCATCGCATTATCTACCCAAGAACATGTGAACAACTTGATTCGCAGCAATGTTCAGGAAGTAGAAGCACGTGGTGCGAATGTGTGCATGGTGACGAGAGAAGGATTAGAACGACCAGAAGACGATGTCATCATTCAAGATGTTCATCCGTTGCTTGCCCCACTCGTTAGCGTCTTGCCACTTCAGTTAATGGCTTATTATGCAGCATTGCATCGAGATTGTGATGTTGATAAACCGAGGAATTTGGCCAAGAGCGTGACGGTGGAATAGTTAAATAGGGAAGGATAAGCGAGTTCTGTCCCCCACGTAGCCTTCTTACAAACTCTAAGGAAGTTTTACAAGGAAGGGAAAGTGGAGGCAGGTGTAAATCGGAATTTATGTAATACTCCAATCAGAATCGGGAGCGTACCATTGGTATGTCTTCTCGGTTCTTTTTTTATGGAGAATACTGAATTTGTGTGTGGTTTATTATTTAAACTTCTTTGAATAGATAAACTCTGTAATCGGAATTGTAACGAAAGTAAGACCTACCACGATGACTAGTGGATAATTATTAATCTCGTTGAAACTGCCTGTTCCTTCAGAGATAAATAGTATTAATCCAGATAGGATCATTAAAACATAGTAACCGATTTTGGCACTTTGAGTTTCAATATGCCGATCCAATTCATCCTTCTCACCACCACCTTCGTGGTCACCCCAGTTCAACCAGTTAAAAAAATAGCTTAAAGCCAAAAAACTGAAGAATATACCGGCTGAATCGATTGTTCCATAATTTAGCCATTTATATATGGTTGTTCCTCCTATGGTCAGAAAAACAACAAAGGCCAGAATAGCAATTATCTTTTTAGTTTTATCCACGTCTCTTTCCCCCATTATGTGAGTTAAATAAATCCTCCATGGCTACATCTAACGTCTTTGCGATATCAAATGCTAATTGTAAACTTGGGTCATATTTATCATTTTCGATGGCGTTAATCGTTTGCCTACTTACATTACATAGTTCCGCCAATTTACCCTGTGAAAGACTGTTTTTTTCTCTATACTCTCTAATCTTATTCTCCAATTCTGTTGCCTCCACATTTACAAGGTGTAAAGAACCTTTTACAGGTTACATAGTAATACAAAGGAAAGAGGGTGTCAAACAAGTTTTACACATAAAACTATAAATTACTTCAATACTAAAATAACCATCATAGTGAATCCAACCAATACCAAAGGTAATGCACAAATAGGCTCTTAAAAACAGGTGCAAAATTTTATAAAAATAAGTTACCCTTATATAGGTGATGTTTTTTAAAGAGGTGAGCTAGCATTAATTGGAGTAGAAAGTTCTTACAAAATGAGAACGCTTTTTTGTAATCTATGAATCTATCGCTACATAATTGAATGAAGGGGTGTCTAAATGTTCAACGGAGAGGAACAAACGATTTTAGCTGTAACTGTTTTCGTTTACTTTACTATTTTATTTGCATTGGCCTTATACATGAGTCGAAAAACGAAAACATATGAAGACTATAACGTTGCAGGAAGATCAGTCGGTTTATTCCCGATTATGCTAACGTTTATTGGAACAGGCGTTGGTGGGTCAACCTTACTAGGTTATATGGCGAATGGTTACAGTTTAGGGATGGGGGAGCAGTGGATCAATATCACGATGCTATTTTCCATCATTATTTTCGCATCATTTTTGCTGAAGCGGGTTAGACGTCTAGGTGAAGTACATAACATGGTCACATTGGGTGATTATACAGCTTTACGTTATGGCGAGAAGGCTCGGATTCCAACGGTGATTAGTGTCTTGTTTTCTTATTGTGCAATGACAGGTATGCAGTTTGTGGCGATTGCGACTATTTTGAACTTGAGACAGCGAGGAATGGTTATTGGATTTCAATGATTGTTGCAATTTCATTGGCTGCACTCGTTGTAGCGATTGGTGTCTTTAGCCGTTTCGGCCTAGGTATAGAAAATGTTGATCCAGCACTTATTTATTATGGTGTTGTCGGCGAGTTATTTCCATTCCCACTTGTCGTCGTCATGATTGTTGTATTATTGGCGACGGTCATATCAAGCGCGGATTCCTTTTTTATTGCGGGCTCGTCCTCAATAGCGAATGATTTGATCAGACCGAACGTAAAACACTTTGATAACAAAAAAATGTTAGCCTACAGTAAGATTTCTGTTTTGATCGTGTCTGTCATCGCGCTTGTCGCTGCTTTGACAATCCCAGGATTAGTGAATCTGATGGTAACGGGGACAGCGATGTCCGTTTCAGGATTGTTAGCACCGGTCCTTTTTGGTTTGTTTTGGAAAAGAGTAACGAAGATTGCAGGAATCACATCCATATGGGGAGGTCTTATTGCTGCAGTCATCTGGCAGGTACTAGGACATCCTTTCGGTTTGCACCCAGTATTTATTGGTTTGCCTTTATCTATAGCACTATTGTTGGTCGTTACGTTTTTGACGTATAACGAGCAGAATGAGTCGGCATTGAAGATGAAAGTAAAATAATCAGATAAGGAAGGTATTGAGGGAGCTGTCCTAGCTTCCTCTTTTTTGATTTTATACTCATTAATTATCAGAATGTTGTGTTATTATTGATTTATACTTAGGTGAAAACATTAGAAATTCTGTTGGAGAGGGACGGAAAAATGCCAATTGAAACAGTGTATATTGACAAGGTCTTTCACAAAATGACCAAGTCAAAAGATGTGCATGAAGGTATATTGATGGTTGAGGAGTCGAAAGATAATCAATCACATTTTCTCGTGTACGGTGGGAAAGGGATGGATTCTCAGATTATTTTGGCGAGTATCACCAAGCTTTTCACAACGGCTTGTATTTTGAAATTGAATGAGCAAGGGAAACTATCTTTGAATGATCGGTTAACCAAGTACTTTAATCAAGAAGTGCTTCAAGGACTCCACACGTATAAAGGGCAAGATCATACACCAAATCTAACAATAGCTCATTTGTTATTTCAAACAAGTGGATTGCCGGATGCCTATGAAGAAAAAAGCGTTAATCTAAAAAAACAAGTGATTCATAAAGACTTTTATTTGAGTTTCGATGAATTGCTTGCGACAACAAAACAAATGAAACCACACTTTTTACCTGAACCAGTGGGGAAGGCTTATTATGCAGATATCAATTTTGATTTGCTCGGTAGAATAATTGAGAAAGTATGTCAGTCCTCTTTAGAAGAAGCCTTTAAACGGTTGGTATATGACCCATTAAACCTCAAGCAAACTTATATTCCACAAAAAGAAAGTGATTCAATTCCCCCCATCTATTTTAAACAAACAAAACTTCACCGCCCTAATTACGTAATGAGTTGTGGCGCGAGTGGTGGTGTAGTGAGCACAACACGCGAATTGATGGAATTTATTAAGGCTTTTTTTCAAGGAAGGTTATTTGACAAAGAAGTATTCCAACAACTTTCGTCTTACAATAAACTCCAAGCTTCAATGTATCCCATTCAATATGGCGGTGGCTATATGAGAGTCCCCTTGGAAGGATTACCAACACTCTTCAAAGGCAAAGGGGAATTATTGGGCCATTCAGGCTCAACTGGTTCATTCGCTTTTTATTATCCAGAAAAAGAAATCTATATCGTTGGCGACCTCAATCAATCTTCAAACCCAGCATTACCTATCCGTATGGCGATGCGCGTTGCGATATCAGTTTAGGAATTTTTGACCTAGTTTATATTAAATATATGCTTATTTAACTCTGTCGTTTAACATTTATTTCAAATGTAAAAGTTTTGAAGAGATTTAACAAAAACATAGAGATGAAAGATCTAGGGCTGGCTTTCCAACGAAAGTCAGTTTTATTTTTATAGAAAGTTGAAGCCATTTGAAACTTTTGTATGAAAACTTAAGTCTAATAGATAAAGATATAAAAAGTTGTATAAAAATGTCTTTTTATAGTAAAAAACTATTATAAATGAGCAAAATTATCTGTTATTATAATAGTACTACGTATTTAACTTATACAAAATCTATAACAAAAGAGGGGTTCAAATGGCTAAATTTCATGGATATTTACATAATTATCCTTCAGTCGACGATCAGAAGACAGAAGACGAACTTCATTACAGAGATGATTCGGTTTTTCTAGGGTATGTACAGATGTCGGGTGATGCAACTTCAACAGAGAGAATCTATGAAAATGAAAGCTATTGCATCGTGTTTACTGGAGCAATTTATAATAAGGAAGAACTTCGAAGCGAGCTTGAAGAGAATGGTTATTCTTTTTCGACCACTTCGACAACAGAAGTGCTATTGGCCTTATATAAAGAACATGAAGAAAAAATGCTTACGAAGCTACGTGGCATGTTTAGTCTATTGATTTGGGATAAGGAAGAAAAGAAGTTATTCGGCGCACGTGATCCGTTTGGGATTAAGCCGTTTTTTTATACAGAAGATGAAGCGGGTTTATCAGTCGCAGGAGAGGTGAAGTACCTTGTCGATGGCGGGCCTCGCGAGTTGAATGAAGAAGGACTTCATCATTACTTAACTTACCAGTATGTACCTGAGCCTCAAGTGATGGAGCAAGGAATCAAGCGACTTGAGCCGGGTCACTACTTTACAAAGAAACCGAATGAACCAATGCATATAGCAACTTACTGGAAGCCAAACTTCGAGCCAAATGAGCAATCAACTGGTGCACCATTAAAAGAAATAAGAGATGTCGTGAGAGATTCCGTCCACGCTCATTTACAGACAGAGCGAAAAATCGGTGCGTTTTTGTCAGGGGGAGTTGACTCAAGTGCAGTGGTCGCACTAGCAAAAGAGATTCATCCAGAAATACAGACATTTACAGTTGGATTTGAACGTGAAGGCTATAGTGAAATTGATATTGCGAAGGAAACAGCAGCACAATTAGGTGTCGATAATCATCATTATATTGTTGAAATCGATGAGTTTATTTCAGAGCTTCCAAAGATCATTAAAGAGATGGAGACACCAGTGGCCGACCCAGCTGCCATTCCATTGTATTTTATTTCTAGAGAAGCGAAAAAACATGTGGACGTAATCCTCTCCGGTGAGGGTGCAGATGAATTATTTGGTGGATACAACATTTATCGTGAACCGAGTTCGCTCAGGATGTTCCAATACGTACCTAAATCCATGCATGCAACATTGAATCAGTTGGCAAATAAGTTGCCGGAAGGTACAAAAGGTAAAAGCTTCATCGACCGGGGAACGACACCGTTAGAAGACCGTTTTATAGGAAATGCTAAACTCTTTAATGAATTAGAAAAGTCGATGCTTCTAACGAACTATCGTGCGGAATATGACCACCGAAATATTACAGCACCTTTATATGAAGAGGTCACTCATTATCCAGATGTTCAAAAAATGCAGTATATCGACTTGCATACGTGGGTTCGCGGCGACATTCTGGTGAAAGCTAACCGAATGACTGCGGCCCATGGACTAGAAATCCGGTCGCCTTATATGGACTTAGAAGTGTTTAACGTTGCTTCTAAATTAACACCAGAGCAATGTGTAACAAAGGAAACAACCAAGTATGCGATGCGCGAAGCACTCCGTGGAATTGTCCCTGATTCTGTGCTTTACAACCGTAAGTTAGGATTCCCTGTTCCACTTCGCTACTGGTTAAAGAATGAACTATATGATTGGGCGAAACAGCTTATTGAAGAAAGTGAAGTTGATCATTTATTTAACAAAGACTACGCCCTAGACCTATTAGAGGCACACCGAGACGGTAAAATCGATTATTCAAGAAAAATTTGGGCAATATTAGTATTTGTTATATGGCATGAGCAAGCGATGGGATACGAAGAAAAAGAGGAAGAGTCTTTAAGTGAGATGCTGAGTTAGTTTCTTTACTGGACCGGGACAAGTGCCCGGTCTTTTTTGATGTTGATTCACATACTCTTTTTAAACTGATAAACAACGCTAAGTTGGAATCACCGCTTTTCTTTCCGTATAATGAAAATCAGCAATCACTGTCGTTAGTGAAAGGAAGCAATAGAAATGTCCAGTAAAGAAGAAATGGCAAAGTTAATACAAAATTATGAGCAGAAATTACGTTGTCCATTGTGCCATCAAGCAATTCATGTTGCTGATTCCAGTAAATTAGTCTGCAAAAATCACCATGCATTCGATCTTGCGAAACAAGGATATGTGAATTTATTGAATCAGCCTAGTGACAGTCAATACGATAAAAAACTTTTCACTTCAAGGCGTGAAATTATTACTCAAACAAACTTGTATCAATTGTTACATCAAAAACTTTCGGAGATTATAGCGAATCATTTAAAGGGGCGTAGTGGTCAAATTCTATTGGATGCGGGAAGTGGGGAAGGTTCGCATTTAGAACAGGTGACGGGGAAGCAAAAAGAAAGCTTGAATGCCGGTATCGGAATTGATATTTCCAAAGAAGGCGTCAAAATGGCTGCAGGAAAATATAAAAGTCAAATGTGGTTCGTTGCCGATTTGGCCAACTTGCCCCTTATTGATCAGTCGGTAGCTGTAATTATGAACATTCTTTCGCCTGCCAATTACCAGGAATTTAAACGCGTCTTAGAGGATGATGGTCTGGTGATTAAAGTCGTGCCACGTGCTGGGTACCTTGCAGAGCTTCGTGAAGTGTTAGGAAAAAAGAACGAACAAGCTTACGACAATGAAAAAATAACATCACTTTTCAAGGAACACTTTCATATAGTGGACGAAATATCCTTAACGGATCAAGTACTACTTTCTTCAGAAGAACGCGCCCATTTAGCACAAATGGCACCACTAGCATGGCATGCAGAGCAAGAGGAAATTGAACAATTTATTGAGCGCGGATCTGAAAAGGTTACTGTTGACTTGGATGTATTAATTGGGAAGCGAAAGCTAACTAAGTGAATAAACACAAAAAGAGATATGCAGTTGGGAGATTGCTCCTAGCTGTATTTTTTTCAGCAATTTTTAAGATGAGGAAATACTCTGCTTGCTGTAAAAGCAATGCTTCAACTGCTCAAACAATTAAGTTTTATCTCAAATGCAATTAAAACTGTGGTATTCTTATACTGAATTGTCTAAAAATTAAGCAGGAAGTAGGTCATAGAGTGGCTACTCTTTTTCAATTTGCTCTTTGGATTCATATCGTTGCGGGTTTTACAGCAATATTAATTTTGTGGATTCCTATTTTAACAAAGAAAGGAAACAAACTTCATCGAAAGTCAGGTTGGGTGTTTGTTTATTCGATGACCATTATCTCGTTGACAGCGATCTACATGGGATGTTTCCGCCTGTTTTGGATGCCATCTGTTGATGCCGGTACGCGCTCTTTCTCATGGTTTCTAATCTATATTGCGATCTTGAGTGGTGCATCCGTGTGGCACGGTTTGCGCGTATTAAAATTCAAGAGAAGAAGCAAGTCGCATTGTCAGGCAGTCGACTTATCATTCACACTTACATTATTGACTTCAAGTATTGGCATCATGGTTTATGGTTGGAATGTGGGGTTCCCGTTACTTCAATACTTTCCGTTGATCGGATTGTTTCTTGGTGGAGGACAATTCATTTATTGGATAACCGTGCCAAAAAGCCGATCTCATTGGGTTGTTGAACATATTAGTGGGATGCTCGCTAGCTCGATTGCAGCGATTACGGCTTTTGTCGTATTTGGTGCACCGCGGCTTCTCGAAGTGGATTCAGTGAACTTATTGATCTGGTTTCTTCCGACAATTGTTTTTACACCTATGATTATTTTCTTTTCGAGCTATTATGGTCGAAAGTTCGCCGGAAATTCATGAGTACCGACATCGTTCGGTGCTTATTTTTTTCGAACGAAACCATTACTGTTGAAGCTCAGAGAATTAATGTTGAAGAGGCGAATATTAATGTTGAAGGAATGTTAATGAATGTAGAAGCTTCACAAATTAATATTGAAGCCCCGTAGACTCCACCTTAAAAATATAAAAAAACTGCACTCCAAAAGGAATGCAGTTATATATACAATTCGACCATTCAAGAAGCCTACGAAATACAATGAACAGTATTTTTGGAAAGTGAACGAAAATCAATCACCGTTAAAAATCGTGTTCTTAACGACGACATAATCTGCTTCACGAATGGCGTCGAGTGTTTTACCGCCGGCATAGGAAATGGATGATTGTAAGTCTTGTTCCATTTCTGTCAACGTATCGGCAAGCTTACCTTTATATTCAACAAGCAGCTTCTTACCTTCAACGTTTTTCTTCTCGCCTTTCTGGAATTCTGAAGCGGAACCGAAGTATTCTTTATAGAGTTTTCCGTCGACTTCAACCGTTTTACCAGGAGACTCTTCATGACCAGCAAATATGGATCCAATCATGACCATGGATGCCCCGAAACGAATGGATTTAGCAATATCTCCGTACGTACGAATTCCACCATCTGCGATAATCGGCTTCGTTGCAGCTTCAGCACACCATTTAACCGCTGCTAGTTGCCAGCCGCCTGTGCCAAATCCTGTTTTCAGTTTCGTGATACATGCTTTACCTGGGCCGATTCCAACCTTTGTAGCATCTGCACCAGCTTCTTCTAAATCGCGAACAGCATCTGGCGTTCCAACATTTCCTGCAATAACGAAAGTCGAAGGCAAATGCTTTTTGATATGTTTGATCATATTGATGACCGCGTCTGAATGTCCATGAGCGATATCGATTGTAATATATTCAGGAATCAATTGCTCGGCTTTCAGTTGTTGGACAAAGTCATACTCTTCTTCTTTGACGCCAACACTGATGGAAGAGATCAATCCTTTTTTATGCATATCTTTAATAAAGGCCTGACGTGTTTCAGGTTCAAAACGGTGCATGACATAAAAATATTGGTTCTCCGCAAGGTAATTTGCAATTTTTTCATCCATTGTCGTCTGCATGTTGGCAGGAACAACAGGTAGCTTGAACGTATGCTCCCCTAATTTGACGGATGTGTCACATTCCGAACGGCTACTGACAACGCATCGTTTTGGAATCAATTGAATATCTTCATAATCAAATACGTTATTCATCTTAATTCTCCTTTAAAAGCGAACGTTTTTTTTAATTTTAATTAATTTGTTCGCCCATAGGTAATTTACTTGATATTGAAAAGAAAGTCAATAGCGAAGTTTTGGGTCAATGAATAACTTGGATTTGTACATATAAAAAACCATGCAGCACATTCACCTGCATGGTTAATTGTTAAGCCGTTTGTTGTTTTCGCGGATCAGGTACAAATAGGAGAATGACGAAACCGATAATAAATAAAATGATTAAGCTGAATACGCCGAAAGATGAATTGCCTGTCAGTTGAGACATTGCACCTACGAGGATGGGTCCTGAGACAGCGGCGAATCGTCCAAATACATTGTAGAATCCAAAAAAGGAATTCGACTTTTCTTTTGGTACCATTTGAGCAAAAAAAGACCGGCTTAGCGCCTGAATCCCGCCTTGAGCAGAAGCTACAAGCATCGCTAATATCCAAAAATCAACGACTGTATAAAGGAAAACCGCATAAACACAAACAATGATATAAATGATGATGCCAACATATATCATTTGTTTTGCGCCGTATTTACGGGCGAGACGACCGAATAGCAAGGCAAAAGGAGCAGCAACGATCTGAACGGCGAGTAAGGCGATAATTAAATCCGTTGCACCTAAACCGACATCTGTTCCATATGCCGTTGACATTGATATAATCGTTCCGACGCCATCGATATAGAAGAAGTAAGCGATTAAGAAAAGCAAGATCCCTTTATGCTGTTTAATTTCCAGAAATGTTTTCTTCAGTTCTTTAAAGCTGTTAGCCACAATGCGTGGCTTGCGTTCAATCCAATGCTTTTGCTGAACATTTTTCAATAACGGGATGGTGAATAAGATCCACCAAATCGCGGTGATCAAAAATGCAATTTTACTTGCTGTACCAACGGAAAGTGGGATCACTCCCATTTGACTCAAAATGATGATCGAAATGGAAAGGATGAACGGAACGACACTGCCGATGTATCCGAGAGCAAAGCCTTTGGCAGATAGATCGTCCATATGCTCGCGTTCCGTGACGTCCACCAAATACGCATCATAAAATAAATTTGCTCCACGTGCACCGATTGCTGAGAGCGTATAAATAAACAAAAGAAGTAACCATTGGTCATTTGGTACAAGCACGAGTCCGATTGTTGATAGTGAACCGAGTAAAAAGAAGAAAGAGAAGAACTTTCGTCTCATGTTTTTAAAATCCGCAAAAGAACCGAGAATAGGTCCTAGCATCGCTAGAATAAAGGTCGCAATCGATATCGTATAGCCTAAATAGGCCGTTGAGTTAGCGGTACTTATGCCTGCTTCGGTTGCAACTGATTTATAATAGATCGGAAAAATAGCCGTTGTAATGACGACAAAGTAGGCTGAATTCGCTATGTCATATTTCATCCAGCTTTTTTCTGCTTTCGTGTACTTCCTCAATCTGCATTCCCCCTTGATTAACTTGTTATTTCTAATGTATCTTAATTTCTAAAAAATAGAAACAATATTCAGAAGATACGAGCTAACTTGTTGCTTCCTTTGTGTAACATCGGTCATACTGAAATTAGTCAGACTAGTTATAGAAAGAGGTTGAGTGTGATGAAAACGGAAAAACAGTATTTTGAAGAAGGACAAACAATACAAACATATATGGAAGATATGAGTAAATTAAAAGACGAAAGTTTTCAAGTGTATAATCAATTTCAACTTCCAGATGATGGTTTCAGTGAGCAACTAAAGGCGTTTCCTGTAAAGTTTTTAATTATTACGGAAGACTGGTGCGGTGATGCGATGATGATTAATCCGGTCATTCGTAAGTTGGCTGAAGCGGCAGGAAAAGAAACGCGTGTCGTTTTGCGCGATGAAGATACAGATCTTATTGACCGTCACTTAACCAATGGATCACGCTCGATTCCGATCGTTCTCATATTAAATGAACAAGGAGATTTACTTGGTGAATGGGGTCCGAGAGCACCAGAAGTTCAACAAATTGTAGATGACTATCGAGAACAATTACCTTCAAAAGAGGATCCTGATTTTAAAGAAAAACAAAAGGCAATGATTCAGAAATTGACACGAAGATACACAGAAGAGCCAGAGCTTTGGCATTATGTGTATGAAAATTTTAAAGGTACTTTATTGGTTTTGGATGCCAAAGGAGAAATTGAATAATAGTACTAGAAGCTATCGTCAGAGAACGATAGCTCTATTTTCATTCACTCACTTTTCTTTAAAGAAAGTAGGATATTTTTAAGTATATATCGAAAGATAAATAAAGAGATGCACAAAGAGAGAGGTGGCACAATGCCGGATAATTCCGATCGATACTTAGCAGCTTTTAATCGAATTGAAAAAGCATTGCGAACGCAGGTAGGGAGTGATGAATATCAAACGTTTAGCTTCATGGTGAGGGAGGCATCGAAGAAGAATGCTGTCGTAAAACGGTATGATAATGACTTGCGTGAGTTTGCCGACTTGCGAAATGCGATAGTACATAATTCAACAAACCCCGCATTTACCATTGCCGAACCACACGATTCGACTGTTGAAAAGATTAAAATGATAGAAGAAGAAATTATTCATCCGAAAAAAGTGTTTCCGACTTTCCAAAAGGAAGTCATTATTTTTCAAGCGAAGGATTCATTGGCGAAAATTTTAAAAATTATTCGTGAGCACGCAATAACGCAATTTCCTGTCTATGAAGATGGAAAGTTTCTCGGTCTGCTTTCCGAAAGCGGAATTACCAACTGGTTATCAAAAAATGTGAAGGAAGATATCATCTCGCTCGTCGAAACTGAGTTGCACCAGGTTGTTTCGCATGAAGAAGAGCAACAAAATTACCAGTTCGTCGATCGAGACATGTCCATATACGATGCGAAGGAAATTTTTAAAGACAATTTAGATCAAGGAGTAAGGATTGATGCGTTAATGATAACTGAAAATGGTAAAGAAGATGAAGGTTTTTTAGGTATTATGACAAGATGGGATTTCTTGCGTATAAAATAAGCAATAAGGGAGGGGATGTTTGCATGAAATCAGAAGGGTGTATTAAGTGCGGAAGTAAAGAGGCAGCTACAAAAGAAATCGCAACAAGCGGTTCGGGCCTGTCGAAGGTATTTGATGTCCAGCACAATAAATTTCTAGTCGTTTACTGCAAAAACTGCGGCTACTCTGAGTTATACAATAAAAAAACCTCTACTGCCGGAAATGTCATTGATTTATTTTTCGGTGGATAAGATATAGATTAAAAAGTTGTTTCATCGGGAACATGTATAGTGTGCATTTCAAATTTCTATTCACTGAACAAAACATGAATGGAGGCTAAACATGTCTGAAAAGAAATATAACCGCAAAGACAGCGAGAAAATTGCTGAGAACAACTATGACCCATCCTACGACCAAGCGAATGACTCACAATTTAAAGAAGGTCTAGCCGAAATACATGAGCAAATTACCGATGATTATCAACAAGGAACGATCGACCAGAAAAAAGATAAAAATAATAAATAAGAATAAGCAGGCATGTTCATTTTGAAATGAATATGCCTGCTTTTTTAAGCTCACTTTAATTATCCGTCTTGATTCGATCTTCTAGCAATTGCATTCGTTCGTTAAATAATGTTGGGTAAGAAAGGAAGCCAAGGATTGCACTAGTGATGACAGCATTCGTCAATAGGATAAATAAGACCAGTAATTGAAATAGAACTGCTTGAACAGGGTCAGCCCCAGCAATGATTTGTCCGCTCATCATCCCGGGCAATTGAACGAGTCCAATTGTTTTTTGGCTTTCAATGGTTGGAATGATACTTGCTTGGATAGACGTTTTTAATTGTCGTTGGACAGCTTGTTTAGGTGTTCCGCCGAGCGATAAAATCAGCTCTGTTTCTTTTCGCTTATCATCCATTTCAGCTGTAAATCGATTGAGGAATAAGATACTGAGTACCATCGAGTTTCCGATGACCATCCCGCTGATTGGAATGACATACTGTGCCGTGGCTGGAGTAATGCCCATGCCAATTAATACCCCTTGCGTCAAAATTTCAATAAATATAAAGGTCCCAACTAATTTCCAAGTAATTCCTTGAATGCTTGTTCCTTTTCTTCTTGCGTTATGGGTGGCTGCAATAATCATTAAGCCAACCATTAGCCATATATAAATAGAGCTATCCGAGTCGAAAACAAATTGCAAAATATATCCGACCGCAAGCAACTGTATAATGGAGCGGATGGTTGCAATGAGCGTATCCTTTTCCAACCCTAAGTTTAATGTTTTAGATATGATCAATGGAATGATAACAAATATGAGTGCAAAAGATAGCGTTAAAAAGCTCATTCAAATTCGCTCCTTACAAATTCTTTGACCCTTTCATTGCTTGGGTCATTTAAAAATTCACTTTTTCCCGTTTCGATGACTTCACCGTCCATCATGACCCAGCTAAAATCGCCGATGTTCAACGCTTGGCGTAAGTTGTGGGTAATCCAAATGATTGTTGTCTCATATTCCTTGTTAATCCGTGTGATCAACGTTTCAATTTCTTGTTGCGACACCGTATCAAGAGAAGAAGTAATTTCATCAAGCAAAAGAATACTCGGGCGGTTTACGAGTGAACGCGCGATCGATACACGTTGCTTTTGCCCACCGGATAAGTTATTGCTGTTTTTGTCCAAGAGGGTGGCCGGTAATCCTACCATATCCAACAATTCGTTGGCTTCTTTTTCAGACAAAGTTTTACCTTGTAGATTTTTTGGAATCGCCAAGTTTTCTCTAACTGTACCTCTCAGCATTGTGACACCTTGCATGACCATTCCGACTTTTTGTCTAAGTTCGACTGGGTTATATTCATCAACTGGTTGATCATGAACGTAAATTCGCCCTTTCGTCGGTGAAATCAGTCCATTGCATAAACGAATTAACGTTGTTTTACCAGCCCCAGAAGGCCCGACAAGTGTCGTTATTTTTCCTTGTGGAAATCCGTGGTTAATATCTTTTAATATGTACGAGTCATCAATAACAAAATCGACTTGGTCAAATCGAATGGCTTGATTGGAATCCATTATTCAGCACTTCCTTTTTTAATCGTCTCTACTCATCATAAATGAGCGTTCCCTTTCTGCAAAGTGATTAAGCATACACTTAGAAGAAAGAAAAACGTATTAAAAGACATCCCATCTATTGTCATACATAGCATCTGTTCGGACTACGCAAAATATAAGTGATTATATGAGAAAGGTGTGAGGATGAATGCAAATGAGGAATGTGGATTGGTTGCCAATCGTCGCTTCAATTGGAATCGGTGCAGCTGCCTACAGTATGATGACAGGAAAGGGCGGTCAGCTTCAGCAAATTATTCCTGGTGTTTCCAATATGCTGGGACAAGGCCAGCTTGGAAATCGTTCTTCCCAAAAGTAACCTAACTCAATAATAAAATACACCCATACGATAAAGGTATGAAACACAATTTCGTATGGGTGTTCATTCAATTTCGGCTATCAACTGCTGTGGATAATTATTGCGATTCGACGGCTTTGATAATTAGAACATTCGAACTGTTGATAAATGTGTTCTGACTGTTGATAAATGTGTTCTGACTGTCGATAAATGCGTTCTAACTGTTGATAGGCGCTCTCTAACTGTTGATAAACGGTTTCTAACTGTCGATAAATGCGCTCTGATTGTTGATAAGCGGTTTCTAACTGTCGATAAATGCGCTCTGATTGTTGATAAGCGGTTTCTAACTGTCGATAAATGCGCTCTGACTGTTGATAAAGGGTTTCTAACTGTCGATAACCGCGCTCTGACTGTTGATACAAGCATCTCAACTGTTGATAACCTCGCTCTTAACGAATAATCATACATGCGTAATTTTCGCTGACTGGATTAATGTTCGAATTTCATCTTCATTATCGTTATGAAGTAGGTCGACGATTTTACTGCCAACAATGACACCATCACAATGTTCCGTTAGCTCGCGCACATGCTCTGGCGATGAAACGCCGAACCCAGCAAAAATAGGATTATTCGTAAGCTTCCTCATGTTCGATAAATGATCACCTAACGACTCCCCGAAACCATTATGTGTCCCTGTAATGCCATTGACCGTTACGGCATACAAAAACCCTTCAGTTTGTTCACTGATCTTTGCCAATCGTTCTGGAGTACTCGTCAAACTAGCTAAGCGAATGAATGCAATCTCGTGTTCCTTTAATGCTTCTGCAACATGGTCGGTTTCTTCCAAAGGAATATCTGGAATAATGACTCCATCGACCCCACTGGCTTCACAGTCTTCAGCAAATTGCTTTGGGCCGTAAGCATAAATAGGGTTGATATAAGTCATTAGAACGACGGGAATTTCTCGGTCTTGTTTAAACCGTTTTAATTCATTCAATACTTTCCGTAACGTGACACCATTTTTCAAGGCGCGTTGTCCGGATTCTTGGATGGTTGGACCATCAGCGACAGGGTCTGAGAAAGGAATGCCTAATTCAATAACGGTTGCTCCAGCATCGGCCAATAATTGAATTTGCGATTCCAATTGATCTAAACCGCCGTCACCAGCCATGATGTATGGAACAAAAGCTTTATCACCATTGCGTAAAACGTGCCCAATTGCTTCATCGATTTTTAATTTACCCATGTGTGACACCTCCTAAATGGTCGCGAACAGCTTCAACGTCTTTGTCGCCACGACCGGATAGACAGACAACAACCACTTGATCGCTCGTCAGCTCCTTAGCTAATTTCATCGTATAAGCGATAGCGTGCGAACTCTCAAGCGCGGGAAGAATTCCTTCCGTTCTGGATAAAAGCTGTAAGGCTTCCAAAGCTTCTGCATCTGTAATCGAATCATAGGCTACTCGGTTCGACGCATGTAAATAACTATGCTCCGGTCCGATTCCTGGATAGTCCAAACCTGCGGAAATCGAATGTGCTTCTTGGATTTGTCCGTCTTGATCTTGGAGTAAATAAGTCAATGTTCCGTGTAAAATGCCAGCAGATCCGCCGGTTAATGTCGCTGCATGCTTTCCGGTTTCGATACCTGATCCGCCTGCTTCAACCCCGTATAACTGAACGTCTTCTTCCTCGACAAAGGGTGCGAATATGCCCATTGCATTACTGCCACCACCGACGCAAGCAACAACAGCATCCGGCAGTCTTCCTTCCTGTGTCACGATTTGTTCTTTCGTTTCATCACCGATTACGCGTTGAAAATCCCGGACAATTTGTGGAAAGGGATGCGGCCCCACGACAGAGCCAATAATATAATGGGTGTCGGTTACGTTGCTCACCCAATAACGCAGTGCTTCATTGACTGCATCTTTCAACGTCCCACTTCCTTGGTCGACACTTTTGACGGTCGCGCCTAATAATTCCATCCGGAAAACATTTAGCTTTTGTCGTTCAATATCTTCTTTTCCCATGAAAATGACACAATCTAAATCGAGTAAAGCACAGACGGTAGCCGTCGCTACGCCGTGTTGCCCGGCTCCTGTTTCAGCAACAACCTTTCGTTTGCCCATTCGTTTAGTCAATAACGCTTGCCCAAGCGCATTGTTGATTTTATGTGCACCCGTATGATTTAGGTCTTCACGCTTTAAATAAATCTTCGGCCCGCCAAACGATTCAGAGAGTCTTTCGGCATAATATAAAGGTGTTTCTCTACCAACGTATTGGCGTAAATAATGATCTAACTCCTGTTGAAAAGCTGGGTCTTGCTTTGCTTGAAGGTAAGCTTCTTCTAATTCGAGAACTGCTGGCATCAATGTCTCTGGAACAAATCTTCCACCAAATTCACCATAATATCCTTGAGTGTTCGGTTGTGCAGTCGTTGTCATATTTTCATCTCCTTATTCATCGTTTTGGCTTGCATAACAAATGCTTGGATTTTCGAAACATCTTTTCTGCCATCTGTTTCTACACCGCTTGACACGTCAACCCCAAATGGTTTCGCCGTTTTGATTGCTTCCTGTACATTGCCTGGGTGCAGTCCGCCAGCTAAAATAATCTGGCTATGACGCGAAGTTCTTTGATTCAATATTTGCCAATCGAACGATTGACCCGAACCCCCACGATATTTTCCTCCAGGATGGTCCACTAACGAATAAGCAACGTTATACATAGAAAGTCGTTCTAGATCATGTGGTTCCCGTATTGAAGAAGCTTTGATGACCGGATAATCGATCTGTTCACATTCCGTCGGCGTTTCATCCCCATGTAATTGGATGATATCTAGACCGGCGTAAGCGGCAATTCGGTTAATTTCATCAGGTGATTCATTAACAAAAACACCTACTTTTTTGATCGTTCCCGGTAAGGCAGGGGTGATTTCTTTGACGACCTCTGGCTCCACCTGTCGTGAGCTTTCCGCAAAAACAAATCCAATAAAATCAGCGCCAGAAGCAGCTACGGCTAATGCAGTCTCTTTATCCTGGACACCACAAATTTTAACGTTCATGCAAGCTCACCTCGTGTAAAGGAATACGTAGTTCGTCAAATGTTTGTTTTAAATCACTGGATTGCATCATCGTTTCGCCGACAAGAATTCCTCGTGTACCAGCCCTTTGAACACGCTCGACGTCTGCCGTTGTTTTCATGCCACTTTCACTGATTAGTAGTGTTGCGGGATTTTGAATCCGTTCAGCTAGTCGTTCTGTTGTCGCCAGGTCAACGTTGAACGTTTTTAAATCACGATTATTGATGCCGACGAGGTTCGCGTTTAAATCATTCGCAATGGTGGCTTCTTCTTCGGTATGGATTTCGAGCAAGACATCCAAGCCTAACTCGGTTGCATAGCGGTAAAGTTGCTCTAAGCGGGCTGGCTTCATGGCTGCAGCGATTAATAAGATGACATCGGCGCCATAGTCGAGTGCACGGTCGATTTGTATTTCATCTAATATAAAGTCTTTGTTTAGAACAGGGATGTCGACACCCTGTCTGACACGTTGTAAATCACCCATACTCCCTTGGAAAAAAGGTTGGTCTGTTAAAACAGAAATAGCATTCGCGCCAAACTGTTCGTACATTTTCGTATGGATGCCAGGGTCCGCATCAATATTAATCGAACCTTTTGAAGGAGAAGCACGTTTGAATTCTGCAATAATATTCATTCGCTCGGATTGCTGGAATGCTCGATATAAAGAAACGGGAGACTTTTTTCGATTTGTATGCCTTTGATAAGACCGTTTTAATTCAGTAATTTCCTGTTGTTTTTTCGCTAAAATTTTATCCAGAATGGTCATGTTACGCACCTCGCTTTACACGTTGACTATGTTCAATCAACATCTGTAATTTTTCGTTCGCTGCTCCAGAGTCGATGCTTTCTTTTGCTGCAAGAATTCCTTCTTCTACAGACGAGACCTTTCCATTCGCATAGATTCCGAGTCCCGCATTAAGTAATGTCGTATCACGATAAGCACCTTTTTCTCCTCGCAAAACACGTTTTAAAATCATTGCGTTTTCTTTCGTTTCTCCTCCACGAATCGCTTCTATTGGATAAACAGGTAATCCGACTTCTTCTGGATGCAATCGGAAGTCAGTGATGGCTTGACAATCCAGCAGAGCAAGTTGGTTATAGCCGGCAAGAGAGGCTTCATCCATTCCTCCTGCACCGTGGACGACTATGGCCCGTTTTCTCCCAAGTTGTCGAAGAACTTCAGCCATTTCCGTGACCATATCTGCACGGTTGATCCCAAGAAATTGAGACGAGAGTGCTACAGGGTTGGTCAATGGGCCAATAAGGTTCATGACCGTCGGGATTCGTAAAGCTTTCCGCACCGTCATGAGCTTTTTCATCGCTGGATGGATGGTCGGAGCGAATAAAAAGGTAATTCCATTTTGTTCGAGTAGCTCCTTTGCATGCTGGCCAGACAACGATAAATTGACGCCGAGTTCTTCCAACACATCTGCACTGCCAGTTTTACTTGAAACGCTACGGTTACCGTGTTTCGCCACGGTCAGTCCGGCACCGGCCATGACGAATGCAGCCGTCGTGCTAATGTTAAAACTCATGGAGCCATCACCTCCGGTACCGCAGTTGTCAATGATATCCGGGGAATCGACTGGTAATTGCAGTGACTTTGCCTGAATAGCTGCGGCTAATCCAGCAATCTCTTCCGGTGTTTCACCTTTCACTCGTAACGCTGATAAAAATGCCGCGCGCTCAATATCAGTAATCTCTTCTGAGAATAATTGCTCTGCTGCAAGCTTCATTTCATTGAAAGATAAGCTTTTCCGTTCCGTAACCGTTCGTAAATAATCCAACATTGAATCACTCCTTTTTCTCGTTTAACTATAAAAAAATCCCTTATAAACACATGTAATATGCGTTCATAAGGGACGATCGAAACCGCGGTGCCACCTTTAGTTGAAGAGAGAATTCTCTTCCAGCTCTACCCCGTTAACGGAGGGGAACCGTTTTTTCCTACTCTTTTCATTTCGGAAAAACGCTCTGAAGTCCATTCAACTTACCGACCATGCTGGATTTCCACCGACACCAGCTCTCTTTGATGATCTGCATAAGCCTACTCATCTTCGTCATTGATTTATCGTTATATGACTTATAGAAAACAAAAAGGTTCCCACATCCTAAATAAAGGACGAGGGAACCCGTGGTACCACCTTTGTTAGCTTCAACGTGAAGCTCTCTTTACGACATCCAGCCCAATTGCTTGAATGTGTGTCTCAGATAACGACGAGACATTTCGCCAAAGCCTACTTACGCACTCGTTTCGGTTTGGAAGCTCGGAAGGCCATTCATTCATTTCGCACACTGGTTCACACCAACCACCAGCTCTCTGAAGTACAGAAAACGAATTACTCTTCTTCGTCAACGCTTTTCATTCATATGATTATTCAATAGCATAAATCGAATTGAATTCATTGTCAATAAAAACTTTCGATAAATTATTTATATTGAATATATAACAAGTTAGTTACTTTTTAAAAGTCAAATAATTTGCTGATAGGAAAAATAATCCTTTAGGTCCATAAAAGTCATGCGTATATTTTAGAAATTGACAAACTAAATACATAATTCATTCGCCTGAAATAGAAATTAATGTAAGTTATTCAGTTATTAATAACTAAATCAATCAAAAAAGTTTCATTCAATTTTTGAGAGTAGGCAAAATGTTTTGTTTTTTAAAAATTGTCAACTAACAGTTGAAATTAAATCTTGTAATCTTCTAAGGTAAATACAGGAAGAATTCTAAATAATTTTATTAAGAGGAGATGAGGGTATGGCAGGACAAATTCGTATGTCCCCAGAGGAGTTAAAATCGAAGGCACAAATGTACGGTCAAGGATCTGATCAAATCGACGAAGTACTTAACAAACTTAGAAACCTCCAAGATCAGTTAAGGGGTGAATGGGAAGGTCGTTCGTTTGAACGCTTCGACGACCAGTTCCGCCAACTTGAGCCAAAAGTTCAAAACTTTTCTCAGTTATTGATGGAAATTCAAACACAGCTACAGAAAACAGCTCAAGCTATGCAAGAGCAAGACGAAGCACTTTCACAAAACTTCGGTTTACGATAATGATCCACCCACGAATTTAAATGGAGAGCTACACGATGACACAAATTGTGTAGCTCCATTTTATACTGTCTATCTCATTTCCTGAAGCGGAGGATTTGTTTACATACTTTTTCGGAACATAATAATTTCAAACACAAACTATGCTATGAAGATTTTTGCTGGGAGCTGTTAACAGTGAAGAAAAGCTTTATTCAAATACCTATTTTATTGGCACTTATCCTAACATTTATTATTGGTCTATCTTTTTTATCGTTAAATCATATTGCTTCTTCAGAAGAAAATAACGAAAAAACGAGAAAGATGTCTATTGCGCTAGTGAATGAAGACGAAGGCGCTAGCTTCGACGATGAGACGCTCGATTTCGGGAAGGCGTTTGTTAACAGTTTGAATGATTATGATAATCATGAGTGGTTCGTCGTCAGCAGAGGAACAGCGGAAAGTGGCTTGGAAGACAACACGTATGACCTGATGATTATCATACCTCAAGAATTCACACAAAAAGCCTTATCCATCCACTCTGAAAACCCTGAACAAGTTGTTTTAAATTATCGCATCAATTCAACTGACGATGAAACCGTTCGCGCACAAGCCGAAGAGACGGCGAGTGCCATTTTGAACGACTTCAACCGTCGCATTATTGATGTTTATTTTGCCAGCATCCTCGGTAATTTGCAGGAAGCACAGGACAATGTAACGCAATTAGTTTCTGATTATGAAAATTTAGCCTATACGTATCAACAACAGGTCAACCAACCATTAAGTGGATATACGAAACGATTTGGACAGATTCAGCAAAATACAGAGTTTTCAAAAGCGTCTTTCTCTAGCTTTGAAGATACGCTAAACACCTATGAAGACTTACTCGTGAATCAATTTGATTACTTTAATGATTATCAAACCACTATCGCACAAGTTCAGGAAGTTCAAGAAAATAACCAAACAATCGATGAATTGTTCGATCAAGATCTGAGAGAGCTGCAGAATACGTTAGTTAACGAAGATGTTAATAAAAATCTTCAAGCATTAAGAGATACGAATAGTTATATCAATGCTCAATTGGTTGTACAGAAAGCTAAAACAGAAAACACACAAGAAAAGAACATTGCTGATTTTGCTGAACTGATTAAGAGCAATTTAGAAGCAAAAAAAGTAGAGTTAAAGGAAAATAAATTTGATCCAGACGAAACAACGCAAAAAATTGTTACTGAACTGAATTCAGCAATTACCGGAGCATTTGACAATAACGATGACTTGTCTATTCTGTTGAAAGGTCAACAGGACATGATCGAAGCTAAAATTGACGAGCAAATAAAAAACTTACCGAAAATTGACTTAGATAGCTTAGAAGCTACCAATCTATCTACCGAACTAAAAACAGAAATCAAAAATGTTTCCTTAATAACAGACAAATATAAAGAGGAATTTGCTAAAGACATTTCTTCAGAAAATAACAATGGCACACTTCCTACTGAAATAAATCGATTAAAGAAAAAACTGAATGAAGACGGAGTGACGTTAAGGGATACAGTAGTGTTGCCTGATTCCGAAGAGGCATTAAGAGAACTACGCGTGTATGGAATTAGTGAGGGCTTTCAAATTGATACGTTAACCGTAATTCCTCCAACTGAAGATCCAATTACTTGTAAAAATTATTCTGAGAGTGAACCTTGTATCTTGCCAGCAAGTGATCATGGAGAATTCACTATTGAATTGGCGTTGAAGCTTAAAGATGATTATTTAAATGAATCGATTCATATCCATGATTTAAAACAATTCAAATGGGATTTATACCAGAAGGATCAAGAGGCTTTGGATTCAAGTGATTCTAACAATGATGACACAAAGCAAGGAAGCAACGTGAAAGGACTCACAGTTGTTCAATCGAAAACAAGTGAGGAACAAGAAACAAAGATTTCAAACGAGAATCAAACAAGTACAAATGAGTCAACAGATGAACAAGCAACGGATCAGGCGAGTAAACAAGATTCAAGCGGAGTAGGGACAGGAACAAGTAATCAAGACACAAATACAACAAAACAAGATCAAACGAGCGATCAAGAAACAACTGCACCAGCAGAAGAAGCTGAATCTTCTCAACAATCATCTACTTCTTCATCAGAAAATGTGGATAAAACTACAACGAAAAATCAAAACGACAATAATGTTAACAACAATACAGTGAACACACCGACGACAAGTAATCCGGATGAAAATAAAACACAGTTGAATAACATTGAACATCATTATTATCACCATACGGTTACAAACCCTGTAATTGAAGATGAAGAAATACAAACGATACTCGCTTCAATTGAAAATACAATTGCTCCGTATCAGCAATTACTATCGTCGTATGAAATGTATTTTGGTTTTCCATTGTCCTGTTATGACGCCGATTCAAATAAGCGTTGCACAATCATCGATGAGTCGGCCACTATACTAGGATCTTCTTCAGCAGATGAAGAAAAATTCATAAATAAAACTGACGAAGGACTTGTTACCGAAGATTCTTTATATGCGATGTTCAATAAAAATGTTGCTGAGTTGCTGACAGATTATATATCCGATCAAGTAATTAAAGACATTGAAAATAAGATTAACGAACCGCTAGTTGAGTATCGAGGATTAATTGAGAACTATCAACTGTTTATTGATGAGACGTACGCTGAAGCAGAAAAACTGGCTGAAAAAATTCTACAAACGAAAGAAAGAGCAACTGCACTTGAAGACCAATTAAACACTCTTTTCGAAAACGTTGACAGTTGGAAACAGCGCAGCAATCAGCTTGTTGATAATCAATCACGCGTCCTTCAAGCGAACAATGAAGAGCAACAAATGGTGGTGTCTTTAGATGATGGGTTTCAACCGTTGTTTTCTCAAAGTCAAACACTTGCGGATCAGGCATCAACCAATTTGAATGAAGCAGAAACAGTTTATCAAACGCTCGACCAGGTTGATGAGCAAGCAAATGATGTTCAACAAAGTGGCTTGAATTTAGTGCGGCAAGCAGACCAATTAGCGAATGATCTCTCGACACAACTTATAAATGATCAAAAATTTACGGAAAACTTTTCACAAGTGATGGCGAACAGTCGTATTGGCGAAAGGCAAAATGAAGAATTATATGACTTTCTCTCAAGTCCAGTTGAAAAGAAAAATGATGGGGTTATTTTAGGAACAAACACAACGGTCTTCAGCCCTAATGTCATCATTCTGATCGCATTCTTTGTTGCACTCTTTACCGGTTATGGAATTTCGAGTATGAATCATGGGCGGTCTGATCTTAACGAGTTTAAGGAAGAAACATTAGTCGGAGGGAACCTACGAATTACAGCTATTACAACTGGAATAAGTGCTTTCGAAGGCATTCTATTGGGAATCATTTCAGGTTATCTACTGGGTGTAGATGGAAAACAGTTGTTGATATGGACCGGAATGATGTTCATCATCATGCTTGCGATGGGACTGACAGCAACATACCTGTTAAGACAGCTTAAACTGATCGGCATGTTTATCTTGCTTTCAATCGTCAGCTTGTATTTGATGCTAAATGATTCAATTGATTCGTCGACTTCGAAGTACAGTGGCCTAAAAGAATTCTCACCTCTCCATTATGTAGAGAAAGTTTTGAATGGCATTGTCTTAGAAAATACGAGTTATGGATTGATAGCATTGGGTCTAATTTTGTTGGCGGTTGTAACATTTGTTGGAAACTTATTCGTTTACCATCAAAAACAAGCAGCAAAGAAGGATGAGGAAGATGTCGCTTAAATCCTTTCGTAAAATTGTTCTACTCTCTTGTTTTTTAATTCTGCTGTGGCCTCATGTGGCTACAGCAGATAATCAAGATGATAAAGGCAAGATTGATTGGAAAATCGACCGTATTTCTGAGAGTAATCGAAATAAAAGCAATATTGAAACGGAATTGGATAGAAGTTTTCCTGAATTATTTAAATCGAAAACGACTCAACAAATCAGTTTAATTCAAAACAAACAAAAACAGTCGATCGACCAGTTAAGACAGGAATTATTTTCAATAGAGTTATCAGAGAATGCAATGATTGAGAATACAAAAGAGCAATTATTTCCTGAAAACTATGTAGCGCCAAAAACAACAAAAGATTTTAACAGCAACAATGCATTAACAACAAAACCAATGACTATTGTATTTCTGTTTGCGATTGCTTGTTTTTTATCCGGATTTGTTTATTACTTATTTAGACGATTTGCCGATCGAGGTGACACACATGAACGATAGTCATATAAACGTGACCGTTGATTTGACACGTTACGGGGCTCAAGAGATGTACGACTTACGAATACCACGGAATGTGACGGTAAAACAACTATTAATTGATTTGTTCGATGTATTGAATATTCACGAAATAAAAGATACTCCGGCTATAGTGAAAATAAAAACAAAAGGATTCGTTTTAGCAGAGGAAGACGTATTGATTGATCATCCAGTAACGGACGGAGATCTATTGGCGGTTTTATAAAGAGATAGTTAGATGGTGGATGAAGGAGCAAGGACTATGGATGAAAAGATGAATGTCACAACAATCGAAATGAAAGATTTATCGATCGACTTTTCCATTAAGGAAAACGATTGGGAAGTTAGACTGGCCAAGTCCCAAACCCGGATCAAAGATTCTCGACAAATCCGGTTGTTGACTAATGCACCAGAGGAATCGTTTGTGCCAGTAGAAGTGAATATGGAACAAGACGCTTTCACTTTTTCATTTTTTGTTGATTCAAATAAACTACAGTGGGAACAAATTCGGAAGTTGCATCGACATGAAAAGTTACGCTTGTTAGGAAATCTATCACAACTGAAAAAATATATTGATTCGCGGTTGTCGTTTGTTCTTCACCCAGCGAATATCGTTTTTGATCATAGCTTGCGACCTTATGTCATCTATCGGGGAATGAGAGACTCCATTCCTCCTTTTGATTTGGATGAGGAAGAGTTCTTGAAACAATTGAAGTGTTTCAGTATCGCAATCATGTCTTCAAAATATTCGTTTGACGACTTATACAAAGGTGAATGGATTAACGCAAAAGAAACGGAATTCCAAAAGCAAATCGTTTCGAAAGACACCTTAGAGGAACTAATCCAATACATAAATGAAAGCTATCATAAAGAACAAGAAAAAGTCGATCGAACGGAAAAATTGTTGCCAATCAAACAATATAACTTATTTAGACGATTATCGATGATATTCATTGTTATTTCCATTCTATTAGCCGTTCCACTGATCTATATCGGGTTAGTGAATCTTCCTTATCAAGAAAATTTATTAGATGCCCATGAAGAACACTTAGCCTCAGACCATAACGAAGTCATTTCTACGCTGAGGAATGAAGATGCGGCGGACTTGCCACAAGCGTCAAAGTATATCCTTGCTTTAGCGTACCTTGCGATCGAACCGTTGTCTGATAACGATCGTCAAGTAATCACCAATAATATCAGTTTAAGTACTGATGATAACTATCTGTTGTACTGGATTTATAACGGACGTGGAAAATTCGATGCTGCAATGAATAAAGCCAAATACCTCGATGATCCTCAATTAGTTATGTATGGCTTGATAAAACAGATTGAAAAAGCCAAAAATAACCCAAATTTAAGTGGATCTGAAAGAGATGAAAGGTTAAAAGAATTACGACGTGAGTTGGAAGAATATCGAGAAGAATATAACTTAAACGAAGACGAAAATCCACTTGGTAGGGAAGCGGTTGAACCGGATGATGACGCGAATGAAGATTCAACCAACGGAAATACGAACAACCAAGATGCGAGTGATGATACCCCGTAAGTATCGACCATTAGACACGGCAAATGAAGTGGATGAGTGGACATAGAGAGGGAGAGAACGGTGAGCGAAAGAACATTATTGGTGAAGGACGAAAAACATTCTCATCAAACGAAACAGCAAAATCGTTTTATTTATGATATCGCTGGAGAGAATTATTTCTCGATCGGACGCGAGCACTATGATGATGTGATGGTTGAGGGATTGAATGCAACTCTTCTATTTTATCGTGATGCGGAACATGATGGTTTTGTTCTGGAGGCACATGAAGGAGAAGTATACCATAACTACAAGCGAATTGAGGGATCCAGCCAGGTTCTCCATGGCGATCAGTTAATTGTTGATGATGTTAAACTCGTTTTGAATAAAGAGTCGGTCGAATTATTTCTATCTGGAAAAGGAGCGACGTCGAAGCTAGGTTTACTTCTGGAACCTGATCACACATTGAATAAAAATTTTCCGGAATATCATCGTTCACCGAGAATCATTTACCGTGAACCAGAAGAGAAAAGAACCATTGCCAAACCTTCACCAAAACCATCTAAACCGAGTGAACAATTAGCTCGAACAGTGGTCCCACCGTTGGTCATGATTTTCGCACTAGTCATTATTTCGATCATACAGCCGAGGGGAATATTTATTATCGTCATGTTGGCGATGACAATAACGACAGTCATCTTCTCAATTACATCCTATATTAAAAATGTTAGGCAATACAACGCTGATATGAGGCACCGTGACAAAAGCTATCGAGCATATTTGCGAAATAAAACAAAAGAATTGTATCAAGCGGCAGAAGAACAAAGGCATGCGTTGACATATCACTATCCTAATGTTGAACAAATTCGTCAAATGGTACTTGAAATCAATGCACGCATTTATGAAAAGTCGATGTATCATCATGATTTTTTGCATTTCCGTACCGGGTTAGGAACAGTGGACACGAGCTTTGAAGTAGAATATCGGGACGAAGAATTTTCGCAAGATGAAGATGAATTAATCGACCAAGCAAGACAGCTTCGTTCAAAATTTCAAAAGCAACAGGAAGTACCTGTCGTGACGACTTTAATGAACGGACCAGTCGGCTATGTCGGTCAAAGGGAATTGGTCATTGAACAAATTCAGTTGTTCGTTATGCAAACATCTATGTTTCACAGTTATCATGATGTCCAATTTTTGGCTATCTTTCCAGAGTCAGAAAAAACGGATTGGGATTGGATGCGCTGGCTACCGCATGCAACTTTACGACAATTAAATCTCCGGGGATTTGTTTATCATGAGCGTTCTCGTGATCAAATCCTTCATTCCATGTATCAAGTGTTGAAAGAAAGAAGACAACTGCTAGAAGAAAAAGGAGATCAGCGAGAGAAGGCATTATTCTCACCACACTACGTTTTTTTGATTACAGATGAAAAGTTGCTACTAGATCATGTCATCATGGAATTTTTAAGTGAAGATCCGAGTGAGTTAGGTGTATCACTTATATTTGTTCAGGATGTCATGCAATCACTCCCAGAGCATGTAACTACAGTGATTGATATTCGGGATGTGAATCATGGAACAATCATTTTGGAAGATGGAGAATTGGTCAACAAAAAATTCACGCCAGATCATTTTCCAGAAGGATTCATGAAAGAAGATATCTCTCGTGGCTTGGCACCATTGAATCATCAACAAAACTTAAAAAATGCGATTCCTGAATCAGTAACATTTTTGGAGATGTACCAGGTTGAAAGAGTCGAGGAATTAGCGATTGATGTAAGATGGACTACCAACGAAACGTATAAAACAATGGCTGTGCCGTTAGGATTACGCGGTAAGGACGACATCGTACAGTTGAACCTGCATGAAAAAGCACACGGTCCGCATGGATTAGTTGCTGGAACAACTGGCTCTGGAAAATCCGAGATTGTACAATCGTATATTTTATCGATGGCAGTGAATTTCCATCCACATGAAGTAGCCTTCCTGCTAATTGATTATAAAGGTGGAGGTATGGCGAATTTATTTAGAAACTTACCTCACCAACTCGGTGCGATTACGAATTTGGATCGATCGCAAGCAATGCGGGCACTATCTTCGATTAAAGCGGAGTTGCAAAAACGTCAACGGCTATTTGGGGAATATGACGTCAATCATATTAACCAGTATCAGAAATTATATAAGCAAGGGAAAGTCCGCGAAGCGATGCCGCATCTTTTCATTATCTCGGATGAGTTTGCAGAGTTGAAAGAGGAACAACCTGAATTCATGAAAGAACTAGTATCAACAGCTCGAATCGGCCGTTCGCTGGGGATTCATCTAATCTTGGCAACACAAAAGCCAAGCGGTGTGGTAGATGATCAAATTTGGTCGAACTCCAAATTTAAGTTAGCTTTAAAAGTCCAAAATGCCAGCGATTCAAATGAAGTGTTAAAAACAGCGGATGCTGCCGAAATTACCTTGCCAGGAAGAGCGTACTTACAAGTTGGCAATAATGAAATTTATGAATTGTTTCAAAGTGCGTTCAGTGGTGCAGAGTATATTCCTGATCAATCAAAACATGAACAAGTGGATACAACAATTTATGCTATCAATGATCTCGGACAATATGAGATTTTAACGCAAGATTTAAGTGGGTTAGATAAAAAGGATGTCGTTGAAAGTGTGCCGACAGAGTTAGAAGCTGTCATCGATTATATTCACCAGTTCACGACAAAAGAAGGTATTGAACGACTGCCAAGACCTTGGCTTCCGCCTTTACCAAACCGAATCAGTGCGATTGACCTTAATCCAGCGAATTTTAAAGAAGCTTGGAACGCACCTAAAAAGTCGCTTCAAGCAACAATCGGAATGATGGACCAACCAGAATTGCAATCACAAAGTCCACTCACCATTGATCTAACAAAAGACGGCCACATTGCCGTGTTTTCAAGTCCTGGCTACGGAAAATCAACATTTATGCAAAGTTTGATCGTTGATTTGGTTAAACAACATCATCCAGAACGTTTGCATATTTATTTATTGGACTTTGGAACGAATGGTTTAATGCCGCTCAAACAATTACCTCATGTGGCCGATACTTTCTTGCTTGATGAAACGGTAAAAATTGAAAAATGGATCCGATTCATGACAAAGGAAATAGTCGAGCGAAAGAAAAAGCTAAGCCAATTCGGTGTTGCTGATATGATTATGTATGAAAAAGCAAGCGAAGAAGTGGTTCCGAATATCGTTATTGCGATCGACAATTACGATGCAGTGAAAGAAGCGGATTTTGGCGAAGAATTTGATCGGTTGATTACCCTGATTGCAAGAGAGGGTGCAAGAATTGGTGTTCATTTAAGTGTCAGTGCAGGGCGACAAAATTCCATGAGGATGCCGTTGATTTCTAACATCAAGCAACAAATTGCACTCCACTTAATTGATACGATCGAAATGCGAACGATCATTGGAAAAACGGACTTAGAAATTGAAGAAGTTCCGGGACGAGGAATTATAAAGCAAGAAGACCCCGTATTATTTCAGACGAGTCTGCCGGCTGAAGGTGAAGAAACACTTGAGATTATTGAAGAGATTCGACAACTATCTATAGAAATGAGAAATTTCTGGGATGGCGACTTACCAAAATCTATCCCGATGATGCCAGAAGGGTCAATAGACTTTGAGACGTTTAAACAGAATGAAATGACGAAGGAATTTGTTAGGAAGAATCAATTGCCACTTGGTCTGGACTTTGAATATGTAGAGCCGGTTGCATTTAATCCGGCAGCGTACAATCTACTTACCGTATTCGGTGATCGACCTGATGAATTGAATAAATTGAGAATTG
Organism: Allobacillus salarius; assembly: GCF_007559425.1. Lineage (GTDB taxonomy): Bacteria > Bacillota > Bacilli > Bacillales > Alkalibacillaceae > Allobacillus > Allobacillus salarius. The sequence continues at coordinate 39,043 of NZ_VMHE01000013.1, forward strand.
CATTAGCGAAGAATTTAACGTTGTTAGAAGGATCATATCAAACAATGATCATTGATACAGAAGAAAAGATAACCGCTGACCAAGCGTCTAATGTTAACGTTTATGTCTATCAATCTCAAAAACTTCAGGATATCAAAAAAAGCATCTTGCAAGAAATCGAATTGCGAGGTAAAGGTGATCACAGTGGAACAAAGTGGATCATTTTAATAAACGACCTTCAAGATTTTTCTGAACGGACTTATTTATTGGAAGAGGAAGTAACAGAGCTGTTCGAACGGGGACCGAAACACGAGGTGTATTTTATCGTAGTCGGTAATCATAATTATCTAGGTAAAAGTTTTGAATACCCTGCTAAATCAATACGGAAGTTATCTATGGTCGGTTTGGTTGCCATGCGTTTAGGTGACCAGGATGTGTTCAATCAGCCATTTATACGAAAAGAGACACACCCTGGAACGTATGAATGTTACGTAGCAATCGAACAACAACATTACAAAATTAAGGTCCCGAAGTAGGGAGGGGAGAAAATGACGTCCATTCGCCAGTTGAATGCACAAAAAGTTACGGTATTAAGAGGCATTGCAGATAAGAAAAACTCCATTTCAAGTTTAGAAGAGAAAATTTCACGACTCCAAACCGCAGCTACTCGATTAACGGCAAGTATCTCGGCATTAGAATCTACGCAGCAGGCAATCGAGAACTTAACGGTTGATTTAGGAAGGTGGCGAGGAGAGGAAAAATCCGAATTTGAAGAGAACTACAGTGATTACCAAGAATCAACGAGAGCATACTTATCAAAAACAGAAAATGCAAAGGACGCCATAGACCAAGACATAAAACGTTATGAGGCACAAATGGCAACTTCTACAACTAGTCTGATGAATTTGGAAAGCTCACTTGCATCAATCGAATGGCAAATAAGGCAGGCTGATATGGAGGGAGTTCGATGAATAAAGAAGTAGGTATTCATTCCGATCAGTTTCAATCGTTGACTTCATCTTTAAGAGCTTCTGTATCCGGTATTGATGGAATACGAACGAATCGCAGCTTCCATCAAACAAACAGTAAACCATTTACAAATGACTTGGAAAATATTGTTCGGGCGATTGAGTTAATTCAACGATATCAAGAACTCATGCATTCAGATGTTGATGTTTTGATGAAAACAGGTGAAGAAATCAAGGAACAAGATCGGAAATTATCTGAGATCAATGGGATTGCGATGGATGGACCACGACCAATACGATAAGAAAGGAGGATCTATATGGGGAAAAAGGTGAATCTTCCAGAGGTTATTGAATTATCAGAGGATCTGAAATCAACAGCCTCAGAGCTTTCATCAAAACTTAACCAATTAGAAAAAGAGATTGATCAGCTAAGTAGTTTGGATTCTTTTTCAGGAATGGCAGCAACGGAAGCCAAAAAATATTTTAACGACTTTCATAAAACTTTAATTAAGTCCTTTGACTTATTGTTCAATGATTTGAATGAAACTTTACAAAAACATTTACACTCATTTGGTGTGAGAGTGGATAAAAGCGAAGCTGCAATTGTTCAAAGCGACTATCTGAATGAGATTAGGGCCGATGTAGAGAGTGAATACGAACGTTTAGAGAATGAGCAAGACCGGGTTCGGGAAGTCATTAGCAGTGTTTCAGATATATCAACGGCCAATCATCCAATTGTTTTTTCAATGAGCCGCGACTACCGTGAGACGGTGGAGACCGTAACTGAATTAGAAGATAATTTTAATTCTTTTACCCAAACGGGAAATCAAGAAGTAAACCAAATTGAAGAAACCATTCATCAGATTGAAAAAGCACTCAGTTATGCGGGAGCCGTTTCGGGAAGTGCTCGCTTTACGAACTATCGAGGGAATGGAACGAGTACGGGATTGCCTGCATTAAAAAAGTACAATGAAGAGAGACGCCAAGCCATTGTTGAAGAAGCAAGGGATGTTAAATCAGATGCGATTGCAACTATGAATGAAGATTCACAAGAGATATTAAATCAAGCATTTACCGATTTGAAGAATGGAGAGATTGACCAAGATACTTACTATGCTGTCGTTGACGAGTTGAGAAACCTTCAAAACAATGACATGGATGAGGATGCAGAAGTTTCCGAAAACCTAATTCAATATGTAGCGAATCATATTAATGTAATGACTGGCAGTTTAAGAGACAACACAATTGCCACTTACATTAAAGAAAGCATTAAAGATCGCGGTAATAGCGTAATTACTCGGGCTGGGCTCGTTGAACAGATGAATGGTAACCAACCTTCTTCCACTTCCAGTTATCTGAGAGACAAAGGGAACAAAATATTGAATGTAGGTCGAGCAGTGAGCGGGGGATTATCTGCATTGACTATCGGCTATGGAACTTACATGGATTACACAAATACCGATAAAACGGTAGGAGAAGCATTTACAAAAAATGCTGCAGCTACAGGTGCAGGTACATTAAGTGGGGTAGCTGTAGCAGGAGCTATTAAGGCAGGAGCATTCGTGCTAGGAACTGCCACCCCTGTCGGATGGACGATTGTAGCAGGTGTTGCAGTAGGTACGGTTGCAACTATGGGCTTTAATTGGGCCTACGATGCAAATTTCCTCGGTTTACAAGATGGTCTCGATTGGGCTGGTCAGAAATTGGACCAAGCAGGTGATTTTGTAGCGGATACGTGGACTTCTGCACAAGAAAAAGTTGACGAAGGATTGGAATTTATAGGTGAGAGCCTTAAAAGCGGTCTTGATTCGTTAAATCCGTTCACCTAGAATACAACTTTCCATAAGAGACCCGCTAAATTATACACAAAGGATTGATGGCATGATGAAATGTACCGTACAGGGCGTCTATATGAATTTAAGATATAGAATCGTAACGATTGATGAAAAAGATTACATCGTAGATTTAGGAGATTCTATATGGAAAATTTTATTTCCATTTTTGTATTGGATGCTGCCAAACACGGCTTACCAAGTTAATCATTACGAATTGATCGAAAAAATAAAAGCACCGAAAGTAAAACAGAAATCAACGACCCGTGAAGGGCTGCTTGCGGGATTAATGGGGGTGCTTTTAGCTAGTTTCCTACAACCATTGATGCGTTTTTTTGATATTGAAGGAACAACACTCATCAATTCCTCAATCGTATTGATTTCATTTTTGCTTGTTATATTCGTGTATTTCTATATAAATCAAAAGAATCGAAAAAGCTTACTTCAAACCGTCAATCTGAAAAATTATTCGACAATCCGAGTATGGATCAGACCGCAATCATTTAAGTATATGCTCTTTATTTTATTAACCTACTTATTCTTCTTTGGATTTACTTTGTTGATGTGGGGCGGATTTATACAAGTAGCAGCCAATGTTCTTATCCTTATATTTGGCATGTTGTTTTTGTTTATTGCGTTATTTACCGGACTTTTGGCAATCGGAGTAGGAGATTACAACGTTAAGATAAAAAGTGATGAAAAAGTAGCTGTGTAAGTTAGATTCATAGAAGAAATGAGATGTTTTAAATAGAGCGAACTTATTTGGTCATTTAATGAATGGATGTGAGAAGGAGGAATAAAACGATGTTACCGATTGGCTCAGTAGTTTACTTAAACGAAGGTAGGACCAAAATAATGATTTTGAATAGAGGGCCCATTTTTTCTGCTGAAACCCCGGACGAAGCAAGAATCATGTATGATTATTCAGGTTGTTTATATCCACAAGGCCTTGATCCAAACAATGTGTTTTATTTCAACGAAGAGAATATTGACAAGGTTTTATATGAAGGTTATAAAGATGAAGAGGAAGATCGGTTTCAAGAAGTATACCATCATTGGGTAGAGGAAAATAAAACATCCATTAAAAAAGGAACGGTCCCAGGACCATTAAGGTAAATAATTGGTGACGAAAGGAAGTATATGTTGGAGGACTACAAAGTAGGTCGATGGAAAGAACTTTTTGAATCCTTCGAGAAAGCTTTTTTCTTGTTGACGCATGAAGTTGAAAAAGAAACAACGAGCATATCTGAAGCTGCCACTCTCGTTCACTTTCATGAGATGTGTCTGGAACATGCGCGAAAAACGTTATATGGTTATTTAGATGCAAAGGGCATATCGGTTAAAACGCCAAGGCAAGCAATTAAGGAAAGTTCAAAATTAGGCGTTCTTGCGAGTGAGAAATCGTGGAGTCGTGCGTTTAATCGTCGCAACCTAGGGTACTTCTTATTTACGGAAAAAGTAGAGAAAGAAATTGTGCAGGATATAAAAGAAGAGTACTATCCAATGTACACAGATTTACAACAAAGAATGAAAGAAGAAATGGAGTGAAGTTCACTTCATACCAAGATGTATGCGTAAAGGCTGGACATGGTGTTGCTCTTTGTCCGAGCCTTTTTTACTTGTCGTTTGTTACGACCAATATTGTTAAGTCAGTCGTTTCGTTCATTAATCTTTACGTAAAAGTTTCTGTTGCGTGGCCCATCAAATTCACAGAAGTAGATTCCTTGCCACGTACCTAATAAAATTTCTCGGTTATCGATAATAATAAATTGAGAAGTGCCAACTGTGCTCGTTTTCATATGTGCCGCGGTATTCCCTTCAGCGTGTCGATCGAGTTCATGTGTCCATGGAAATATTTCATCAAAACGTCTCAGCATATCGGTTTTAACATCTGGATCAGCATTTTCATTAATCGTAATGCCAGCGGTTGTGTGAGCGGAATACACAACTGCACTTCCGTTAATGATTTGCTCCTCTGTAATGAAATCCTGTACTAGTTTGGTAATATCAACCATCTCGCTATGATGTTTTGTTTGGATGGAGAATTTACGTAACATCGTCAAACCCCTTTCAAAATGGTGTTCGTACACATATGCATAAGCCGTGTCTATGTAAACCTAACGATGCATTGAAGGAAAGCTCCTTTTTCAAAATCGTTAGTTTTTTTGGTTTATTAAATTAAAGATAGAATTAAACTGATCACTACAATAGCACCAATAATCATCAAAATCGTACGTAACATGCTATCACCATCCTTTTGTAGATTGCTCACAAGTCAATCCCCGCAATCAATTAAATGTAAACATTTTTTAGTGCAAAAAAGGGATGGTGAAGGGCAGTTACTGTTCTTCAGTTTTGTTTTTTGAGTGGCTCGGTGAAATGGTCTTCTTCTTCATCAGCTAACCGCACGAAATATGGATAAAAGACAATGTACAAAAGACTCAAGAGAGCCCAAAGAATAACCATATACACTAATGAAAGGCCAGTTAATGGTAAAAGAATGGGTAGGAATAATGGCCATGAGAGAAGCATTAGCCTACGCCTGGATTTTTTCGTGACAAATTGGCTTGATTGACATCTCGGACAAGGAATGCGAGTATCCATGCGAAGAGAGGATTTCCATGTTTCTTTCCACGTCCATTGTTGCTTACAGACCGTGCACACGGGTAATTGCATTCTTTTCCTCCTAACTATAAAACTTTCGTGCCATTCGGAACGTTTTCATCGGGTTTTAACAGCACGACATCATCCTGTTCAGGTACACCTCCGATGACAAGCACCTCAGACTTGAATCCAGCAATACGAAGCGGTTCAAATCCTGTTACGGCAACGACTTGGCGACCGACCATAACATCCGGTGAATAACGCTTCGTAATTTGTGCAGATGATTGCTTCGTACCAAGTTCACCAAAGTCAATCCATAGCTTAATCGCAGGCTTTCGGGCTTCTTCAAAATTTTCCGCGGCAGTTACTGTTCCGATCCGAATATCCAAAGCATGAAAATCATTAAAGTCTGGCATCATTATAAACTCCTTAGATTTGGTTTATTTTTCATTATTCTCTATTATAGCAAAGATTATATACAAAAAAACCCAAGCCAGAACGGGCATGGGTAAACCATCTATTGAATTTCTTCAACGATGACAGGTTTATTTTCTTGTAAGTCGATTAACTTTAGAAGAGCGTTTCTTTTTATATAAACTGATTTATACAACTGATTTTCATCCTTTGTGTAAATAATGACTCTCTTACCAGGATTGTCAGTAACGAGGTGTAAAGTATAGGAATCGACATCAATTTCCTTCATTACTCGGTCCATTTCTATAAAGTCTTCAAGATTACTAGGCTCAGAAGATTCACTAAGCTCTACTTCGGTCGCTGGTTGTACATCTGATTTGTCGTCGTCTCCTTGCGAATCTTTTTCATCTGATTGAGATTCGTTAGATGAACTCTCATCCTGCTTTTCCTCAGTGTCGTTGTCTTTTGCATTCACATCAGAGCCTGATGTTTGATTGTCACTACAAGCTACCAACGCAATGATCATGGTCAGTAGCAAAACGATTAGTTTCCGATTCATTTTTTCTCTCCTTTGCTGTCAGGCTGTAAATTGTATAAAAATGAGTTATCTCTTAATTTACCCGAAAAAGTTCAACGAATCACTTTTGTAAAGGAATTTTAATTTGCTTGAGCGAAGGGGATGTCGATAATATTGCGGGGATCATCGTTTTGTGGTACAATATCTGATTGGAAGGAAGATATTTATTTTTATAAACATATACTTCATATGCTTATGAAAGACATCTTTCCATTAAAAAATTATCATTGCAAGGTGGTTTTGACATGGAAAAAGAAGCATATCGTGTTTTGCTTTATTACAAGTTTGTAACGGTTGAAAATCCAGAAGAATACGCTGAAGAACATTTGACGTTCTGTAAAGACTTAGGGTTAAGAGGAAGAATTTTAATTGCGGAGGAAGGCATTAACGGCACCGTTTCTGGTACGGTTGAACAAACACAAAAGTACATGGATACGATGCATGCCGACCCGCGATTTAAAGATATGGTCTTTAAAATTGATGAGTCTGATGGACATGCGTTCAAAAAAATGCATGTCAGACATCGTGACGAGCTCGTAACACTTCGACTCGGTGAAGAAGATACTGATCCAACTCAGGAAACAGCTGAATTTCTTGAACCAAAAGAATTTTATGAAGAGTTACAGCGAGATGATGTTGTCGTCTTAGACGCAAGAAATGATTATGAATATGATCTCGGACACTTCCGTGGAGCAATACGCCCGGATATTCGCTCGTTCCGTGAATTGCCTGAGTGGGTCCGCGAAAATAAAGATAAGCTTGAAGGAAAACGTGTACTGACTTATTGTACAGGCGGTATTCGTTGTGAAAAATTCACTGGATGGCTGAAAAAGGAAGGCATTGATGATGTTGGTCAATTACACGGCGGAATTGTCACTTATGGACAAGACCCTGAAGTAAAGGGAGAGCTATGGGATGGCCAATGTTACGTATTTGATGAGCGAATCAGTGTGCCGATTAACCAAGTGAAACATGTCGTGGTCGGTCGTGATTATTTCACTGGTGAGCCATGTGAACGCTATGTAAACTGTGCCAATCCTGAATGTAATGAACAAATCATTATGTCTGAAGAAAGTGAACATTTCTATATGAGAAGCTGTTCACATGAATGCCGTGTGCATCCACGTAACCGTTACGCCATTGAGCATAAAATGACGGACGAAGAAATTGATGAAAAGCTTCAAGCAATAGAAGAACAGAATCATATGAATAAGCAAGCTCAATAACATCAGAAACATATCAACCGGATCACCAATAGGTGGTTCGGTTTTTTTGCTCTAAAACATTTGTTGAGGTAAATACACAACTTAGCGTAGGCATTGATAATGGTCGTTGGTGTCAGGCGTTCGCTTACGGCGGTTGCTTATACTGAAGGGGAATAAGTCGACATCTGGGACGTTTTCAATGCTAGTTTATAGAGCTTCAGTGTTAAACATGCTGTCTTCAGTGTTAATTTGAAGATCTTCAGGGTTAATTCGCGTTGCTTCAGTGTTAATTAGAAGATCTTCAGGGTTTATCTGCCAGGCTTCAGGGTTAATTTATGAATCTTCAGGGTTAATATGCGAGGCTTCAGGGTTAATTTATGAATCTTCAGGGTTAATATGCGAGGCTTCAGAGTTAATTCGTGAATCTTCAGGGTTTTTCCACCACACTAAATTTCGTGTCTGCCTCAACTTTAAGGATTTCATCCCAGCCTCAACAGTTGACTTAGAACCGGTTTTTTATGTTCTAGGGAAGGGAATGAATGTGAACAGTTACTTTTATTTGTTTCGTTGTAAAGAAAGGGGTATGCAAATATGAAAACACTTGTCGTAGGAGCGAATGGACAGATTGGTCGGCATGTAACGCAAATGCTCAAAGAAGAAGGAAAACATGAAGTCGTTGCGATGATTCGAAACGAAGAGCAAAAGAATTATTTTGAGTCAAAGGGCGTTCAAACGATCATAGCAGATCTTCTCAATTCAGTAGAATCATTGAAACAAACTGTTGAAGGATTTGATGCAGTCATATTCACAGCAGGCTCGGGACCAAAAACAGGGCCAGATATGACATTAAGAATTGATTTGGATGGCGCGGCTAAAATGATTAAGGCAGCCGAAGTTGCAGGGGTTAACCGATTTTTAATGGTCAGTGCTTTTCAAGCAAATAATCGAGAAAATTGGAATGAGAAAATCGCCCATTATTATGTCGCAAAACACTTTGCGGATGAAGAGCTGAAGCGAAGTGAGTTAGCGTATACAATCGTGAAGCCTGGAGGACTGATTAATGATTCAGGTACGGGTAAGGTCAAGGTTGGCAGTAAGGACATCATTGAACGAGGTACCGTGCCACGCGAAGATGTCGCACGTGTGCTTGTGTCGTGTTTAAATAAAAAATCAACTGAATATAAAAGCTTCGACTTGATTTCTGGTGATCAAGAAGTCGTAGATGCCCTCGATGAATTGTAAGAATAGGGAGGGTAAGTGACAAAGCAACACCCGTACGATGGTCGTACGGGTGTTTTGCCATTATCAAAATATAACGAAATTATTCATGGTCATGATGTTCTTCAGCTTCCATACCAATCGCTCTTGTCTCATGAATCGTCCCATGTGGATGTTCTGGCGGTGCGTAAATGGAATATAGCTTTAATGGCTTATCGCCTTTGTTGGTAACATTATGCCATTTTCCTGCAGGCACAAGAACGACATCATCATGTCCTACTTTTTTCTCGAAATCTAAGTTGTCTTTGCTGTCGCCCATTTGACAAAGGCCTTCGCCTTCTTCAATGCGCAAGAACTGATCGATATGATTGTGTACTTCCAATCCGATGTCCTCACCGACAGCAATACTCATTAACGTGACCTGTAGATTCTTGCCTGTCCAAAGCGCAGTGCGGTAGTTTTCGTTTTGTTTTGTAGCCTCCTCAATATCTGCTACAAATGGGTTTGCTCCATAATCTTTTAATTCCATATATATTCCTCCTTATTAATTATTATTAACAATTAGATAGCATTTCATTAGATAAGATCACTCATGAAGAGAGAACGTTTATTTGGATTCCTTTTGGCCCAATGCCGTCAAAAAGTAAGCAGTAGGCAATAGAAAGCCAAGAGAGGCTTGAATTAGTGAGAAAAAACGGCTGATCCCGACAGGTACATAGTCTCCATACCCGACAGATAACATGGTAACCCCGCTGTAATAAAGCATATTCCAAAAAGTGGGTTCTACAGGATCGCCATTTGAATCGCTATGTCTCAAAGAAACTCGTTCCAACCCAATCGCATAATAAAGCAGTGCAAAAGCGACTGTTAAAACGGCTAGTACAAAAAATAATTTAAGAAATAAAGCCAAATGAAAGTAACTCTTATTATACGACTTATTAGTGAAAAAGTAAAACAGATTAACTACAACTACTAATGATGCGGTCACTATGAGGATTGTCGTCATGGCCGGCCACCCCCTAAGTAAATAGTTCACTAAAAGTGGAAAGATTAAACCACAAAAATAAATATTGACCACAGTGGTCTACATGTGTTAATTTTAAATAGACCATAGTGGTCGAAAAGGGAGAGAGTTACACATGCACGAAAAATTTGAGCAATTAGATTCAAATAAAAAACTAAAAATTATTGAAGCGGCTTTAGAAGAATTTAGCACCTATGACTTTCAGCATGCCTCCACAAACCGGATTGTTAAAAACGCGGGAATTGGAAAAGGTATGCTGTTTTATTATTTTAATAGCAAAAAAGACTTATATACTTATTTAATGCATTATTGCTTAGATCGAATTTATTCACAAATGGTTAGCCAACTGGAGACAGCCATCCAAGAAGCGAAGGGGGACTTCATTGAACGATATTATGTCACCGCACGTTTGAAAAGTGAATATATGGGTGAAGAGCCCCATGTATTTAACTTCATGAGTTCGCTAATTCTACAAGATTTCGCCGAACTACCGAATGACATTCAGCAAAAAGTCAATACATTACAACAGCAAGCCTATGACCTGTTATATAAAGATATTGATCTTTCATTATTTAAAAATGATATCGATTCTGAAAAAGCATTGAACCTAGTCAAATGGTCACTTGATGGATACCAACAAGAACTAGAACAAAAATTGAAAGGTGAGCAAATTATTTCGATTAACCTGAAAGAATATTGGGATGAGTTTTATGAGTATTTGAATTTGCTGAAAAAAGTATATTACCAATAAGAGGGGGGCACAAGGATGGAGAATGTAGTAGACATTAAGCGTTTAACGAAGAGATTCGGAGATTTCACTGCTCTTAACCAAGTAGATTTTTCCGTGAAGAAAGGGGAGGTATTTGGCTTTATCGGACCGAATGGAGCAGGGAAATCGACGACGATTCGCATTTTATTAGGAATTTTAAAAGCAACTGAAGGTCAAGCGACGATTTTCGGAAAAGACGTTTGGAGTGATTCGATGGAAATACACAAGCGAATTGCTTACGTACCAGGTGATGTTAATCTATGGCCGAATTTAACCGGAGGAGAGGTCATTGATTTGTTTGCCAAGCTCCGTGGCGAGCGGCAGACGAAACAGCGAGAAGATTTATTACAGCGATATAAACTTGATCCGACCAAAAAATGTCGTACGTATTCAAAGGGGAATCGACAAAAAGTTGCGCTCGTTTCAGCTTTGTTGTCAGAAGCAGATTTGTATATTTTCGATGAACCGACGTCAGGATTGGACCCATTGATGGAGCAAACCTTTCAAGAAGATGTGCGGAATCTACGAGAAGAAGGAAAGAGCGTATTATTGTCTAGCCATATCTTATCTGAAGTCGAAAAGCTTTGCGATCGAGTTGGGATCATTCGAGATGGAACAATCATTGAACAAGGTAGTTTAGAAGAATTACGTCATTTAACGCGTCATCATGTGTTGCTAGAAACGACTTCGAATCTTGATGGCTTGGATGATGTTGAAGGTGTGCATGATGTGAGCCGAGACGGCAATACGTATCGTTTTCAAGTCAATGCAGAGCAGATGGACCAAGTCATTAAGTTTGCGAGTCAATATTCGATACAGAAGTTTGAAAGTGCGCCGCCTACACTGGAAGACTTGTTCATGCGTCATTACGAAGGAACAGATGAGGTGGTTGAATGAACGAGTTATTCAAACGATCCTTTCAATTGTTCAAATTGATGATTCGACGTGATCGCATACGTGCTTCAATCTGGATTTTTGCATTGACATTTTTCACATTGATCATCCCGAGCTCCTTCCAAAGTCTCTATCCTGATCAGCAAGATCGTGATGCAATGGCAGTGACAATGGAGAACCCTGCGATGGTTGCGATGGTCGGTAAAGGAGACTTGGACAATTATACAATTGGCGCGATGTCTGCTCATCAGATGGTATTAATAACTGCGTTGTTTGTAGGAATAATGAGTATTTTGTTATTTGTGCGACATACTCGTTCAGATGAAGAAGAAGGGCGAGTCGAGTTGATTCGTGCCTTACCTGTGGGCCGCTTGGCGACAATTCATGCAGCAACGATGTACGTAATACTTGTAAATGTCGTTCTTGCGGTACTTCTTGCGATTGGTTTTATATTGCAGCCAATTGAAAGTCTTGGGATAGAAGGGTCACTTCTTTATGGAGCCACACTCGGAGGGGCGGGTATTTGTTTTGTCGCTATTGCTGCTTTATTTACTCAGTTATCCGACAGCTCCCGCGGTGCTACGGGTTGGTCAATAGGTCTATTGTTATTTTTCTATGTACTCCGTGCAATTGGTGATATCGGGAATGAAACATTGTCGTTATTTTCGCCGCTCGGTTGGACGATGCAAACGATGATTTTCACAGAGAATCATTGGTGGCCAATCTTTTTAATGCTCGCTTTTTCTTTTGTCGTCTTATTGCTCGCCTACCGGTTAAATGCGAAAAGGGATTTAGAGGCGGGATTATTTCCTTCTAAACCTGGAAAGGCGCATGCTTCGAAGAGTCTGTTGAGTCCTTTTGGTTTAGCATTCCGCTTGCAACGTACAGCCTTTATTTCTTGGGCGGTCGGCATGCTCTTATTAGGCGTTTCATATGGATCTGTATTAGGTGATTTGGATTCATTTTTCCAAGGAAATGAAATGGTCGAAAAAATCCTTGTGCAAGAAGAAGGATATTCGATTGCGGAACAATTTATTTCGATTATCATGACAATCATGGCGATGATCGCTACGATTCCTGCAGTTATTTCAATAAATAAGTTAAACAGTGAAGAAAAGAAATCTAGACTAGAATTACTTTATGCCAAGTCTGTCTCTCGAAAAACGATGTTGGTCAGTTACTTATCGGTCGCAGTTATCAATGCAATTGTGACTGTGGTACTTGCAGGAACCGGCTTATGGGCAGCAGGTTCAACGGTTATGGATGATCCTGTTTCATTCGGATCTATAGTTGGTGCATCAGCCGCATATATTCCTGCCATGTTCGTCATGATTGGCTTATCCGCCTTATTAATAGGTTTGAAGCCGAATGTGCTATCCCTTACGTGGGTTTACTTAGTCTATTCGTTCATCGTCGTTTATATGGGGAATCTATTTCAATTAGATGAATGGTTTAGTAACGTAACGCCATTCGGACATGTCTCACAACTTCCTGTTGATGATTTCGAAGCTATACCGTTTCTAGTTCTAATAGGGTTAGCCGTTATCCTTGTAGTGGCTGGACTTAAGTTTTACTCGAAACGAGATATTCAGGGGTAATTCTATTGGTAGCCGGACGATGGGATTGTTTCTTTTTGAAAATGGGTAAAATACATGTGTATCTATTTTCAATAAAGGAGAGATTACATGTCTGGAATGCAAGAACAAAACGGGAAAGTGACACCTCCAGCTCAGAAACAATCTCGTCAACCTGGCTTTGAAAATGAAATGAACCCAGAGCCTGAATACATTCGCGAAGGATATAAAGGTAGCGATAAACTGAAAGATAAAGTCGCTATTGTAACTGGAGGAGATAGCGGAATCGGTAGAGCCGTCAGTCTCCACTTTGCCATTGAAGGGGCGAAGGTCGTCGTTGTTTATTACGATGAAGACGAAGATGCGAATAAAACGAAGGAATTAATTGAGAAAGAAGGCGGCGAGTGTCTACTGATTGCAGGGGATATCGGAAAAGAAGATTTCTCTAAGCAAATTGTCGATGAGACAATTAACCAGTTTGGAAAAATTGATATTCTCGTAAATAATGCTGCAGAACAGCATGTCCTTAAAGACTTCATGGATATAACAAGTGACCAACTAAAGCGGACGTTTGAAACGAATTTCTTTGGTATGGTCTATTTGACGCAAGCTGTCATGCCACACTTGAAAGAAGGAAGCAGTATTATTAATACGTCTTCGATCACAGCGTATGAAGGGAATCCGATGTTAATTGATTACTCAGCTACTAAAGGAGCGATTACCTCCTTTACCCGCTCTCTTTCTCAAAATATTGTCGGAAAAGGCATTCGGGTGAACGGGGTCGCACCAGGACCTATTTGGACACCATTAATCCCAGCATCGTTTTCTGAAAAACACGTTGACAACTTCGGTGGAAGCCAACCGATGAAGCGGCCAGGCCAACCATCCGAATTGGCACCAGCCTATGTTTATCTAGCAAGTGATGATTCCACGTATGTTTCCGGTCAGATGATACACGTAAATGGCGGTGCTATCTTGAACGGGTAGTTATTCGGGAAGAAGAATCCGATTGATGTGTCGGGTTCTTCTTTTTAATCTGCTATCTTGTATTGCAATATACCGAAAGATATACTATCATGTAATGCAAGATAGATGAAAAAGGATTTGATTATTGTGTCCATGCGAAGTCAGTTATTAAAAGGAGTTTTAGAAGGTTGTCTGTTAGCCGTTATTTCCAATGAAACGGTCTACGGATATGAACTTTCGAAAAAACTGCAAGATCAAGGTTTGGAGGTTAGTGAAGGATCCATTTATCCAATTCTTTTGAGATTACAAAAAGATGATCTGATTTTTGGCAAGATGGAGAAATCACCGAGCGGACCGAACCGAAAATATTATTACATCACTGACAAAGGTCGAGAAGCACTAGTAGAGTTTCTATACAACTGGGAAGCCATTAAAAAGCCAGTCGATCAATTAATGGGGAGGAAAAAGGGATGAATTCTCAAGAATTAATTAAACTGAATAACGAAAAACGAGAAATGTTGAATGAAGAAAACGAAAAATATTATGAAGACATGCTGGTCTACCTTCGTTTATCATTTCTAAAATCGGAACAGGAAACTGAGGAGTTATTAAATGAGCTTCTTGATCATTTGTTGGAAGCTCAAGAAGAAGGCAAAGAATTCACTGAGGTGTTCGGTGACAATCCGAAACAGTATGCGAATGAGTTGCTTGGAGAAATACCGAAATCAATGACAAAAGAACGGTTCAATCTATTTTTGCTAGGAAGTTTTTCATTTTTTGCGTCCGTGCTCATATTTAACGGATTAATTGATACGATTATGTATTATATTTTTGGTAAAGGAAGCCCGATGGATGAAATCTTTCTTGGCACGGCCATCGTCAAATCCACACTCTCCTTGTTCATAGCATTCTTCTTTTTATTTGTCATTACTGAATATTTAAAGTGGTCAACATTTAAGGACCTCAATAAGTACTTGGATTTCTTTTATTTATGGTTAATTAGCGTTTTTAGTATTGGAGTTTTCTTTATACCAATTTACTTTATGCCTAATTTTGGTGAATCATTTGAAGTTCCGGTTTATAGTTATTTAATTTTAGGACTCATGTTAGGACTTATCGTCTATAGCATATTTAAATTTAATGGAAAAAGTAAAAAAGCGTAGCGAGACTCACATTATGGGTAGGGTAGGAATCTGATAAAGTATAGTAGAGGCGCTATAAATACTTGAACGAGTAGAAAAATATGTCGCAAAGTCGAATAGAAGCGCTCTATCCTCCCGAATAATCATAAAAAGAGATCGCAAAGTCGAATAGAAGCGCTCTATTCTCCCGAGTGATTATAAAAAGAGATCGCAAAGTCGAATAGAAGCGCTCTATCCTCCCGAGTGATTATAAAAAGAGATCGCAAAGTCGAATAGAAGCGCTCTATTCTCCCGAGTGATCATAAAAAGAGATTGAAAAGTCGAATAGAAGTGTTCTATCCTCCCGAGTGATCCTAAAAAGAGATCGCAAAGTCGCTCTGGCTAAGAATGCATATTCAAAAAAGCACCAGCCGGTCAGCTGGTGCTTCATACATTAATTTTCCCCTTTGTTTGAGGGAACTTTTTTCACTTTTAATGGATTTCTTTTAACAGAACCTTCTTCTTCTACACGCAAAGATTGTGCTGGAACAGCGACTTTAACGTTTTCTTTGCTGAGGATATCAAGAATTTTAAAGTTGATTTCTTCTTGAATAGCTAAAAATTCTCCCCAGTCAGTCGTTTTCGTAAAGAAGTACAACATAACATTTAAACTATCGGTTTCGTACCGAGTAAAATTCACAAAAATTGTTTCTGGATGAATATCTGGGTGGTTCTCTACATAGCTGCGAATTTGTTTGATCGAATGTTCAAGTTTTTCTTTCGGTGTGTGGGAGCTGATTTTCAGATCATAACTAATTTGTCGTTTGCCCATCTTACTCCAGTTCGTAATCGGTTCATTCGAGAGAGTTGCGTTTGGTATGATGACGACTGAGTCGGCAAAAGTACGTATAGCCGTGCTTCGAAATGTAATATCTTCAACGGTCCCTTCGACACTCGGCGTCATAATCCAATCTCCTAGTGTAAAAGGTTTTTCCGTAATGATGACAACCCCACCGAATAAGTTTTTAATGACTTCTTGAGCCGCAAGCGCAAAGGCTAAACCACCGAGACCTAACCCAGCGACGAATCCATTGACATCGTACCCAAACACTTGTGCAATAATCGAGATACTAATCGCAACGATGACGAAACGGAGTACTTTCGTCAGGAAGGGAACGAGAATTTCATCGATTTTGTTATCTGAATACTCGTTGATTTTTTTAAATACCTCAGATGTTCCCGATGATAAGTTCCATAATCCCCACGTGATTAGAACGATAATTGCCGCCCGAATCAATCGGCGAAATGATTCGTGGCCTTCATTAAAATATGGAAAATACTCTAATGCCACATAGGTTCCGATGATGACAATAAGCCAACGCATCGGTTTCTCAAAGGCATATAATACATTTTTAAATAGCGATGTAGGGCTTTTGTTCGCTATTTTTAAAATGAGTTTGAATATATATTTAGTGAATATTTTCCGAAATATAGAAAATACAAAAAAGATTCCTATCGTGATTGCGATGGATTTTAAAACATCGAAATCATCCAGTTGCTTTAAAAATGACCAATCAATCAAGGTGAAGTCTCCTTTTCAATCAAGATTCATAGTAATAGTTTGTTCGATACGGAGGTTTACGTCAAACATTTTCCTGGCTGAACAGGGTATAAAAATGCCTCAAAAGCCGGTTGGCTCTCGAGGCATAAGTTCAGTTCTCTAGAATCCTTGCATTTGTAACATTTGAAGTTCTTCTGGAGTGATAATTTCTTCTTCTTCAGGATTAATCGAAAATTCGACATCTCCGTTAATGTTTTCGTATGTTGTATCAAATGTTAAATCGATACGCATGTCTTCACCGTTTTCACTTACTTCCACATCAGCAACGAATGTTTGATTTTTGATCAAATCGTCGTCGATTGTCAGTTGAAGTTCTGATTTGTGAATGGTCGTTTGCTCTGCAGCTTCTTCCAGGTCAGCTCTCATTTGTTCAATTTCTTCTCCGCTGAGTGCATCACCAGACAATTCGCCACTTTTTTCAACTAAGCTAATCAAGTCTTCTTTTGTTAATTGAATTGTATATACATCGTCTTCTTTTGAAAAGTCATCTTCGCTCTTTTCATTTAAGATGTCTTTAATAATTTGCTGTGCTTGAGCCGTTAATTCCTCCGGATCAATTTGCTCTTCAGTACCTTGTGCTTGTTCCAATTCAGCTAAATCAACTTCAAGTAATTTTCCGTTCAACTCTTGTGGTATCGGAAACATCATGCCAAAGTTTTCAACTAAGCTGTCTGTACGGATGTAAATTTTCTCACTTTCAAGATCTTGCAAGAAAGGTACACTTAAGTTAATTGACATTGGTGCCATTTGGCCACTTAAGTTAAATGTCACTTGTTGCTTTCCAGCATCTTTATCATAGACACTATCGAAGCTAATTTCCATATCATTGATCATCTGTAAGTATGGATCGACAGTTGGGTCGCTAAAGTTTCCTTCTAAATTAATGTCTACGTTACTGACCGACTCAAAGCTAGTCGCCTCAACTGTATTCTTGAATGCTTCAACGACTTGCTCTTTCTCACTTTTATCATCCCCGCTGTTACAAGCCGCCAAAATCAAGACTGACAGTAAAAGCAATGTTCCTATAATTCTTTTCATGAAAAATAGACCCCCTTAATATTCCTATATAATTATAGTAGCATATTTTTCTACAAAAAAACTTTTAAACTAACAAATTATTTTGTAACGATGAAAATTATAAACTACGGTTATATTTGTATGCGAACAGTAAAGGGGGTATGCCTGTCACGCAGTACTATTACATATATTTTATCCCGTTATTCCCTATGACCAACGTTTATCTTATTTTTTGTTTGAACATGTTCATTTTTTGCATCAGTGCGTGCTTGTACATAGTAGACACCTTCTTCGTCAAAATAAAATCCAGCTGTATAAATACCTTCTCCTTGGTGTTCACCTTTCACGACTTCTCTGTCGCTTTCACCATCAGCCATCCAAATTTCGAACATCATTTGATCCGTTTCTTTTAGTGGTTCGCCTTCATAATAAATTTGGGATTTCAAGGGATGTTGGCCAACATTCATTTCGTTGTCCATTTGAATCTCAATAATCACTTTGTTCATTGGTGTAATTTCATCTTCACTAGCAACTTGGTCATCTCCACATGCGGTAAAGAATGATAGCGAGGCAATCAAGAAAATTAACTGTAAAATTCTTTTCATCGGACATCAACCTCCTATCTGGAAATTTACCCTAAACGTCAAAACCCAACCATTAATACAAAGATTTTTGCATTTTGTTTCTTTTCAGTTAAGATTAATAATTAGAAGGTATTCGAGGAGGAGTCGATCTGGTGGAAGACCATAAGTATAAGGATGGACGAAAAAAGTCTGAGAAGAAGCGGGAAACAAATAATCCTTGGTTGGAACTTTTGGTTAACTTTGGCGATTTACTTCTTTACCTGCCACGCTTGGTCATGTCTATTGTAAAGAATATTTGGTAAATCAATATGCTGATGGGAGAGGGAATTGATGAAAAACTTTGAGGAATTATTAGAAAAAGATGCACTTGGACAAAAAAAGCTTTTGGATGAAAAGAAAATTACCGCAAAAGAATTAACCGACTTTTACATACAACAAATACAAACTTACAACCCGACGTTGAATGCGGTCGTCCATGAAATGTTTGATGAAGCGAAAGAACAAGTTAAACATGTTGATCTAGCTGCAAGCCCTGTTGCCGGATTGCCATTTTTAATTAAAGATTTGAATGCGATTAAAAATCAGCCGTTAACAAGTGGCTCGAAGCTTCATGAAGATGTGGTTGCACCAGAGAATGATGAGCTCGTGGATCGTTATGAGAAAGCGGGGCTTGTGTTTTTAGGAAAAACGAATACACCGGAATTTGGATTTTTGCCAACGACGGAGCCGACTTTATTTGGACCGACGAAGAATCCGTGGGCGTTAGACCGATCACCAGGTGGTTCCAGTGGTGGCACGTCAGCTGCAGTAGCGGCTGGACTCGTTCCTTTTGCACATGGAAATGATGGAGGAGGGTCATTGCGGATTCCAGCTTCTGCAACCGGCTTATTTGGATTCAAACCGAGCCGAGGTCGACTGCCATACCCACCATACATTAACCATTTTCCGATCAACCATGCGATTACCCGTTCGGTTCGTGATAGTGCAGCTTTATTGGATGTTTTAAATGGTGGTGTGCCGCGATCTTTGTATCCTTCTTTCAAGAAGCGCACAGACTTTGCGGAGAAATCACAGCAATCTCCAGGCAAGCTAAAAATTGCGGTCACTTATGATGCAGGTGGAAAAGTAGAGCTTGATGCTGAGACAAGAAAAAATCTTGATCAATCCGTTCAATTAATGAAAGACTTGGGCCATGAAGTTGTCGAAGCAACGCCGGCTTACGACTATGAAGGTGTAGCTCATGCATTCATTAATATTTGGTTGTCGACAGGCTCGGTCATGATTAAACATATGGGACAAATGGTTGGTAAAGAAGTCACGCGTGAAAATGTCGAACCGCTTTCCTATGAAATTATGAAGTACGGCCAAAATATTTCGGCGGCTGAATATGAGGAAGCACGGGTGTTTGCTGCGATTGAATCCGAAAAGATTATGTCTTTTTTCCAGGAATATGATGTTTGGATGACGCCGACGATGAATCAGCTTCCGAAGAAAACAGGTGAAGAGAAAGACGTGACAGAGGCATTTGGACCAATGCTTGAAAACATGTTGAACTACAATCCGTTCATGCCACTTGCGAACGCTACTGGACAACCGGCGATGAGTGTTCCAACGCACTGGACAGAGGAAGGAATACCTGTCGGAACACACTTCTTTGGACGTTTAGGGGAAGATGAATTATTATTCCAGCTGGCGCATCAAATTGAAAAAGAACAACCGTGGTTCCATAAATACAAAGAAATTAAACTATAAGTTAACTCTACCTCTTGCTTGAACAGACTGTTCGGGCGAGAGGTTTTTTATTTATTCGACCGCTTCTTTTACGATGCGAACTAATTTTTCGCGAAATATTTCTCTTTCTTCGCCGGTGAACGGTTTAGGTCCTTTAAATCGTTGACCGCTTTTTCGTGCTTGTTGATTTAAATAGCGTGAAGTCAACAACCGGTCAATATTTTCATGAGTATATAAAAAGCCTTTGTGGTGCATGGCCGAACATCCTTTTGATAGTACTAATGAAGCCAACCCATAATCTTGGGTAATGATTAAATCTCCGGCATTTGCCAATTGCATCACTTTATAATCCGCCGCTTCACTTTCTGAATCTACATACACCGTTTCAACAAAACTTGGGTACTGTTCAGCCGAAAAATGGGCGTAACTCATCACGAGCAAAACCCCTAACCCAAATTCATTCGCAACCTCAATGACCTCGCTTTTTACTGGACTTGCATCAGCATCAACGATAATTTTCATTGTTTTCTCTCCTTACAATGCGACTAAGGCGCATATATGTATATGTTGCACGGGTTCTTCTTTAATATTGAACGATTCAAAAGTCGTTGACAAGATGAATCCATCCATATATAGTTATAATATACCTAGTGCATTAGTGCAGTAATGTACTGATTCTAAATTAGATACATAAAGTGAGGTGGGAGGATTTGTTAGATCATGCAAGCAATAAGCCGATTTATATTCAAATTGCTGAATGGTTGGAGAATGAAATTTTATCTGGGCGTGTAGAGGCTGGTGAAAAAATTTATTCACAATATCAGCTTGCCGATCGTTTCAATATCAATCCTGCCACCGCTGCAAAGGGACTGAATTTGCTTGCTGAGGAAGAGATTGTTCATAAGCGAAGAGGTCTCGGGATGTTTGTCGAGGAAAAGGCAGTAAACATCATTAAAGAAAAGCGTAAAAATAAAACGTTGAAGCGGATGTTGCGAGAGATCGTTAAAGAGGCAAATTACTTGGATGTTTCGATGGATGAGTTAAGTGAAATGTTACGGAAAATTCATGAAGAAGAGAGGGAAGAAGAATGACGGTAATAGATGTTCGGGGATTAACAAAACAATACGGCGGGCTACATGCATTGAATGCAATCAATTTTTCCATTGAAGAAAATGAAATAATCGGTTTAATCGGAAGAAATGGTGCAGGGAAATCGACATTGCTGAAATGTTTAGCTGGATATTATCATCCGACGGACGGACAGGTGCGTGTCCTTGGAGAAGATCCGTTTGATAGCTTATTCGTTTCGGAGAATTTAATCTTTGTTGATGACGAAATGAGCTTTTCTTCAGAAATTACTCTAGCGGATATTTTACAAACAGCTGCCCGGTTTTATCCGAATTGGGATCAAACATTAGCTCAACGGTTATTCGATTATTTTTCATTCCGACCGAACCAATTGCATAGTGAGTTGTCAAAAGGAAAGAGGAGTACATTCAATATGATAATCGGTTTATGTGCGCGCACGAAAATTACGATTTTCGATGAACCGACAACAGGGATGGATTATTCTGTTCGTCAAGATTTTTACCGTGCATTATTGAAAGATTATATAAAGCATCCTCGGACAATTATTTTATCCAGTCATTTATTGAATGAATTAGAGACAGTGTTGGAAACGATTTTATTGATCGATGAGGGTAGATTTGTCATCCAGGAATCGGTCGATCAGTTGAAAGAGAAAAGTTACGGGTTAACGGGTAGCGAGGAATCACTCAGTCATTTGCCTGGTGATGTCCAGATTTTACATGAGGAAGAATTGAGCGGAAATCAAGTGTATCAAGTGATTTTAGGCGATTTAACAGAAGAGACGAAGCTGCAACTGGAGAAAGAAGATGTTCGCTTTTCATCTGTTTCCATTGACGATGTTTGTTTGTATTTAACCAAAGCAAAACGAGGAGGGATCGATCATGTCTTTGAATAAAAAAACATGGCATTACATAACGCTTTCAACCAAGTTCAAAATTCAAATGAATTGGCATTTATTCAATATTTTGATTGGCCTTCTCGTGTTTGCGGTGCTCACATCAACTTTTGGTGGGAGTTCATCCTTTAGTGCAAGTGAATATGGTGAAGCGGATATTGACTATGTTTCTAGCGATTTAGCTTTTGTTTTTGTGCTTATCTGGGCGTTCGTCGTCGGCTGGACATTGGCACGTCCTGCTTTTCGTGAAATGGATTTCAGCTTTGTATCCAATCGGTTCACAAGTCACATGTCATCGATTTTATATATCGGATTTGCGAGTGTAATTGGAGGATTGATTGGATTCTTTTCTATTTTTCTTGGAAAGGCCTTATATTTTCTGTTTTATTCAACCGACTCCGTAATTATCGCCCAACCATATACAATCAAAGAAATCTTTATCGGCGCAATTGTTACCATCAGCTTAGCCTTCTTGCTTGCGACGGTCGGTTATTTCGTTGGAGAACTTGTAAATTGGAATCAAGCCTTTATATTCATTTTACCTGCATTGATTATTGGGAATATCGTTCTCGATACGAAAATTGAAGGGACACTCGGGATTGGGCAACTCGTCATGATTTTTTCAATGGAAACGGAATGGTGGGTGCTGTTCTTGAAAGTACTAGGGTTCTCTATTCTCATTTATACAATCGTCATGCTCTTTACCAGACGAATGGAGGTGCGTACATGACTGGAATGGCTATATTACCACTTATCTTGATAATTTTGTTGGCATATTTTTTATTGAGAAGAACAAATAGAACTAAACGAAAAAAGAGTCGTGGAAAAAGAAACGTTTTCATTTATAGTGTGATTCTAGCTATGTCTATTGTTGTTTATTATATTTTTATTACCCAAGCGGATATAGAAGCGGCAGACATCAAGTTGCATTCGGACTATCGATCGACTTTGGATCAGTTATATGACGACCCACCAGTTTCATATGAAGAGATTGATGCGTTCACATTAGCAGGCAGATGGGAATATGAACTGAATCAAGAGTATGAAAACCTGGTTGTAGATTCGGAAAATGATATTCGTATAAAGAGACGAGAAGATAATGAGCCAATAATTGAAATTGGATACTATCGACCATCAACATTCTATTTTCAAGGAATAGAGGTATCCGAGGACAACATCAAATATCCTGGTGTAACATTATTAGGTAAAGAATTGGCTCTTAACATTCCGCATGATCAATACTCGATATCAAGGACAATTATTTCAAAAGAAGAATTTATCAATCACTACGTGAATCCTAATCAACCAACTGATCAAGAATTGCATAAGTTGAGTAACTTTTATTATCAAGGCTTTCAATTGATTGTACCGAAAGATTTGGAAGTGGAACTACGAGGAGATGGGCTGTTGCAAGAGATTAAGTGACGATAAGAAGAAGTTGATCTAGTAATACTGGTTATTGAAAACGGAAACGGCGGTAATTCCTGCATGTTGTGCAGGAGTTGTCGTCTCTTTTGTTTTATCAACCGTTTATCGACAGCTAGAATTACTTTATCGGCAGAGTTATCCTTGTGGAGAGCGTCTATCAGACACGGAAGATAAGCAATTCCTGAAACTTCCGTAGTCGAGAGTGTCTATCAAGCACGGAAGATAAGTAAATCCTAAAGCTTCCATCAAGACACGTTCTCGACGACATTTCGTGGTGTGCTCGCTCTCTTTTGAGTATCGAGATGTGTTCTCGACAACATTTCGCGATGAGCAAGCACTCATTTGGGTATCGAGACACGTTCTCGACGACATTTCGCG